>JBGAID010000073.1:0-59322 GCA_044225865.1 Polyangiaceae bacterium
TGCGTGGCGCTGCGCGCCACGCGGGAGGGGTGCGGCTTTCTTTTTCGTAGCGGTCAGATCTCGAAGGTGACCTTGGCGGCGCGGCGGCCTACGGCGATGGGGCCTAGGCGGAGGCTCTGGATGGCTTCGACGACGCAGTCCGAGGCCTGCTCGGCGTCGGCGTTGGGGGGGGCGACGCCGGCGCTCTTCACCTTGCCGTTGGGCTTCACGTAGGCGGTCGCGACGAAGTGGCCTCGGCCTCCGGATTTGCAGGCGTTGATCTTCTGAGCGAGCTTGGCGATCGCAGGCTTGATGCGATCGGCCTTGGCGGCGAAGGGCTCGACGCCAGCGTCGACGTCGAAGCTTCGCTTGGCGATCCCTTCGCCTCCGAGGGGCTTGGGCCAGGTCGCCTTCCGGACGACGTCGAGGACGCACCGCTCCGTCGCGCGGTCGCCGAGGGTGGACTCGGCGAGGTACGCGGTCTTCACGCCTCCCTCGCGATCGATCCGGAGCGAGATGGCGAAGTGACCACCGAGCTCCTTCACGCGGGCGGCGCCGTCGGTGACGCAGGCGAAGATCGGGTCCTTCAGCGACTCGAACTTCGAGGCGACCGCCTCTTCGTTCATGCCGCCGAGCTCTCCTTCGACGTGGGTCGCGCCCCGATCGACCTTCTCGATCCGTGGCGCGCCATCGACCTGCGGCTGCACCGCCGGGCCCGTCGCACTGCACGCGCAGAAGCAAACGCCGAGCGCGGCCACGAGCAGCTTCCTCATCGGTCCCCCTTCGAGCATCGGGCATGCCATACACCGGGGGCCGGTATTTGCCGGAAGTTTTTTGCGGGTGGCCTCTGCGTGGTCTGCCGCTGATCCACCCAATCTGGATCCAGCGGACCGCACGTCTACGCGACCATCAGCGCACCTCCTCCCAAGAGCCAGCGCTCGGTCTCGGTCGCGCGGGCGAACGACTCGTCATGAGACGCGAAGACGAGCGCTCCCTCGTAGGCGGCGAGGGCGCGCTCGAGGCGCTCGATGGACGGTAGGTCGAGATCGTTCGTGGGCTCGTCGAGGATCAGCCCGGAGACCTCGCGCGCGAGGCCCTTCGCGATCGCGAGCTTGCGCGCCTCGCCCGGTGAAGGGCACGGCGTCGAGAGGATCGGCGAAGGGTCCGCTCCCAGCGACGCAAACAACGAGAGCCAACGGCCGCGCTCGTCACGGCTGGACGCGGAGAGCTCCTCCGCGATGGCGGTGCGAGCTCGCGCGTCGAGCACTTGAGGTACGTAGAGGACGTCGGGGGCTGCGTGCGCGGCGAGCGCCACGAGCAACGTCGTCTTGCCCGCGCCGTTGTCGCCGGTCACGCGGATCCGCGAACGAGACGAGACGACGATGCTCGGGCGACGCAGGATCAACGGTCCCTCGTGACCGGCCCTCAGCTCGTCTTGGACGAGCGTCGCCACGCGTCCGCTCGGCGCCGGCCTCGCCCGAAACCGAACCTCCGCTCCGAAGGAAGGCTCGAGGTGGATCGACGCGAGGGCCTCTTCTGCCCGCGCGACCTTCGCCGCCCGCACCCCTTCGATCCGCCCGAGCGTCTTCGTCGCCTGCTCGGCGCGGAACTTCCTCGCCGAGCTCGAGCCGTCGTGGTCGCGAACGCTCTTCATCCGACGCGACGCGGACTGCTCGCGATCGGCGGCCTCGTGCCGTCGCCGCGTCTGGTCGTGGGCCACGCGCGCGCGGCCGAGCGCCCTCGCGGCCCGCGTCCGCTCACCCTCTATCGTCGCGATCTCGATCTCGCGGGCGGCGCGGGCGGCGCTGTAGCCGCCCTCGAAGATGCGCGCGCGCTGGCCCTCGAGGAGAACGGTCCACATCGCGACCTCGTCGATGAGCTCCCGATGATGAGACACGACCGCGCCGATCCCTCGGAACGCTCGCATCGCGCGGACGAGCTTCTTCCGAGCGGTGGCGTCGAGATGCGCGTCCGGCTCGTCACACAAAAGGATGTCCGCGCCTTGCCAGATCGCGGCGCCGATCTGAATCCGGCGACGTTCACCGGGCGAGAGGCGGGCGAGCGCTTCCATCGAGAGGGAGTCCCCTACCCCGAGCTCGGCGCGGAGCCCGCGCGCCTCCCCGCGCGCGTCGTGAACGAACGCGAGCTCGGCGTCGGTCGGCTCCGCCTGCTCCTGCCGAACGAACGCGATCCGAGCTTCGGGCGGGAGCAGGCGGACCAACCCGGCCGAGGGCTCTCGCTCGCCTGCGATCAGCCGGAGCAGCGATGACTTGCCGGCGCCGTTCGCTCCCGCGATCGCGGTCCAGCCGCGGGTGAGGTCCAGCGTCACCTCGCGCAAGAGCGGGCGCCCGGCCGGCGTCTCCAGACAAACGTCCTCCAATCGAATGACCAAACGAGGCATGACACGCTCCTTCCGGGCTCGGACGCGGGAGGCTCGGAGCGGCGCCTCGCTCCGACGGCTCGTCGGAGAGGCGCGCTCGCGGCCGCATCGGGGAGTCAGGAGCGGGTGGTCATGGTCGCTCGCACCTGAGCGCGAGCTCGCTTCTTATGCGTCGCGGCCTCGCGGTGGTCAAGGCCGCGTCTTCGAGTCACTTCGCCGGTTCACGCTTCTCGTCGCGGCGGCGAGGCGACGCGAGGCCCATCCGTACCAGGTGATCCTCGCGGGAGATGGTGGCGCGCGCGATCTGAGTCCACTCGTCGTACCAAGCTCGCAGCTCGACGAGCCGCTCTTGGGTCGGGTTCGCGGCGAAGCGGATGCTCGCGGGCGCCGCCGTCTCGACGAGGAGCGGGTCGGCCAGCTCGACGAGCTTTCGGAGGCGCGCGCGCTCGCGCTTGCCCAGGCCTCGCTTCCCGATCGCCTCGATCGCTCGGCGATCGTCCTCCTTCGCCCCCGTCGCTCCTGCCTCGAGGGCGTCGAGTCGATCGAGGAGCTCGCGGACGCCCACGACTGCCTTCGCGCCTTGGGAAGGGCCGATCCCGGAGAGGAGGAAATGAGCCTGCTGCGGGTAGCGGTGCCACAAGGTGGCGCTCACGATCGCGAAGCCTCGCTCGTCCCACGCGTCGACCTCGATGAGCGCGTCCTGGGCCTTCTCGTCGACGGTGGCGGGCCACGCCATGTCGTCGTCGCCCGCGCATGCGCGTACGAGGCGCCAGCCCTCTTCTTGATCGGCGCGTCCGTAACCGTGCCGGGCGAGGATGGTGCGGATGGAGAGGCTCGTCCCGATCGCGCAGAGGAGCTGGACCGCGCGCGGCGGGGTCGCCCACAGGGTCTCGAACGCATAGTCGGTGTTGGGGTCGCTCGCCGTCATAGAGGAGGGATCATTGCACAGCTCGCCGGTGCTCGGCTTAAAGTGGCAGGGGTACTCCCGGTCCTCTTCGAGTGTCGACGCGATGAATCCATTCCACCTGATCGGCCTCGCCCTGTTTGCGACGTCGTTCGTGCTCGTCGCGGGGACCGTCTTCTCGAGCGGCGGGCTGTCGAAGTCTGCTCAGCTCGGGGTCGCCCGCGAGCTCCTCTCGGGCAAGCACGGGGCGACGAGGCGCGCGCTCTTCCTGGCCGGGCTCGTCGCGTTTCCCCTCGGCGCCGGCCTGACGTTCTTCGGGGTCGCACGGAGCGACCGCGCCCGCGCCGTGCGCTGCGACGACTACTGTCGATCGCTCGGGCACCCCCGCGGGAGGATCGGGGCCGCCCGCGAGAAGAAGGAGAGCCGGCCGCGGCCGGCCTGTCTCTGCGAGGGAGGCTCGATGGAGCCCTCGGAGATCCCCGCCGACGACGTTCCGCGGCGCTGACAGCGACGCATCGCGAGGCTATCTTCCCGCCCCATGAGAGACGAAGCGCGCCCCTTCCGCGTCCTCGGCGTCCAGCAGATCGCGATCGGCGCCGCCGACAAAGAGAGCCTGCGCGCGCTCTGGGTCGATCTGCTCGGCCTAGCGCCTCACGGCAACTTCAAGAGCGAGAAGGAGAACGTCGACGAGGACATCGTCACGGTGGGGGTCGGCGCGGCCACGGTCGAGATCGATCTGATGCAGCCGATCGACCCGGAGAAGAAGCCTCGAGTCCACGAGCCCCCGCTCAATCACATCGGCCTTTGGATCGACGACCTGAAGGCCGCCGTCGCGTGGCTGTCCGAGCGCGGGATGCGCTTCACCCCCGGAGGCATTCGCCGCGGCGCGGCCGGCCACGACGTCTGCTTCATTCATCCACGCGCGGACGCGTCCTCGCCTCGCTCAGGAGAGGGCGTCCTCATCGAGCTCGTGCAGGCGCCGCCAGAAGTGGTGCGCGCGTTCGAGCAGCTCGGCGCTGGGTAGCGCTCAGTCGGTGCAGGGGATGTTGTCGTAGCGATCGTCGTCGCAGTCCGTGTCGACGCGCGGCGCCGGCTCCTTCGTTTGCTCGGGAGCGTCCGCCAGCGTCTTCACCTTCGCGCGCCGGCGCTGTTGTTCCTGCGAGCTCTGGTCGGGGTCGATCGAAATCATGCTTTGTCTTTTGCAACGCGCGTGCCCCTTGGGCCAAGCAACGCGGCAACCGTCATTCGCGCACGAAAGCGCCGGTCCTCCGCGAACCCCGCTTCGCGGTACGCGGCGGTGCTGCCACAGGCCGCGTCTCTGCGCGGCCTGGTGCGTCGCATGTGCCGCACGATCTCACGGCCGCTGCCGCTTACCGGCGAGCGAGAAGATTCCAGCGATGTCTTCGAGCCAGGCCTTGTCGATCTCGATCTCCGAAGAGAGCGTGGGCTTGGGACCATTCGCGCCGCCGCCGATCACGAACATCGATCCGGTGCCCTTGTTGGGGAGCGCGTCGAGGATCTCGACCAGCTTCTTCGAGTCGCGATCGCGCTCGGAGATTTTGGCGAACGCGCGGACGATCTTCCCGATCGCGAAGAAGCCGCCCGTCTGCATCGAGGTCCGCAGCCGGCCGAGATCGCTGCGTGACACCAGCTGCTGCTCCGGCTTGCCCGTCTTGAGCGAGCCGAGAAGCTTCTCCTTCAGCACGTCGGGATCGGCCGACCAGCCCCAGACGTACCGGCCGTCCGCGTCGGGGACGACGGCGAATCGAATCGTGATCGCTCCTCGCGCCTCCTTCGCCGGGTGGGGCGGGCGGCCGTCGAAGGAGCGGACCGGGTGCGTCATCCCCCAGACGTCCTTGCTGGTGAACGAGATGTCGAGATCGACGATCGCGGAGCCCTTGGGGAAGCCGGGCGGGTTCGCCGTGAACTTGGCTCGGGGCAGGTTGTCGAGGCGCTTGCGGTCCTCGGTCGCCCATTTCTTCATGTCGCCGGTGGCGCGCTTCACCTTGTCGTCGGCTTGCTTCTTCGCGAACTTGATGCCGCGGCCATAGACGTCGGCGCCCTTCTTCAGGAAGGCGGCCATCTGCGCCGGATCGCCCTCTTGCCCGACGACGCCCCAGCGCACGATCCCGCGGAGCTTGTTCTTCGCCTCCACCACCGCCATCTCCGGCGTGAACGACTCGGCCTTGTCGGTGGGGCCCATGCCGCCCTTCACCTGCGCGAGCTCCCCGCTCGCGAACGTCCAGTTGCCGCGGGTCGAGGGCACCGCGTCGATGAGGGCGAGGATCGCATCGTTGTCCTCCTTCTCGAGGCGCGCGAAGCGGAGCGCCGTGTCGATCCCCTTCTTCGCGACGCGACGGATCCCGGTGAAGAGGGCCGGATCCGGTGACCGTCCGAAGAGCGCCATGTCCGCGTCCTTGGGCAGCCGGAAGAAGTAGTCGGGGACGGGGCCGGGGGCGCTGTTCGCGCTCGTGAGGACCTTCGTCATCCAGGACTGATTGCCGCGGAAGAACATCTCGCTCTTCAGCGTCGCGAGCGGCTTGGACGCGTCGACGGAGAGGTTCGCTTCGAATCGATCCAGCTCGTCGATGAAGCCGGTCAGCTCGCGGGCGGCGAGGCCGGGTGTGTCGAGCAGCTCGGCGTCGTTGACGCCGAGGCTCCCGAGGGCCTTGCGCGCGGACCCGACGCCCTCGTCGAGCTCCTTCTTCAGGAGAGGCAGGACGATGTCGCGCACGGGCGCGAGCTCGAGGCGGAGCGAGACGTCGCTCGTCGGCTTCGCCTGGGCGGCGAGCCCCCGATACATCCAAGGCCCGAGCTCACGGAACGCGGCCGCCGTCTTCCCGCACACGAGGCGAGGGACATGGGTCGCGGTGTCGACGATCTCGCAGGTGCCGATCTTCGCTTGCACGCGGAAGTGGGTCGCCGACTCCTTGCGGACCTCGGCTCCCTCCTTCTCGAGGATGTCGAGCAGGCCCGCGAAGTCCTTCTTCAAGGGGATGCTGAGGGCGAAGAAGAACTTGGGGCGGTCGACCTCGGTCGTCTCCGGGTCCAGGCCGATCGCGATGTCGACGGGCTCGCCGAGGTCCAAGTAGGTGGACGCGCCGCGGCTCGCGTCGGCGAGGAGCTTCTCCAAATTGAAGGGCAGCTTGCCGAGCTTCTCGACCGCCTCGAGGGTGTCGTGCGGACGGTTCGCCCGCATCACGAGCAGGAGGCTGCGCGGGGCCTCGGTGGGAGAGAGGTCGACGACGTCGTTCGCGAGCGCCGACTCGGGCCGAACGACCGGCGGCGGCGGCTGAGTCGGCGCGGTTTGCACGACCTCGCTCGGGCACGCCGCGCAGAAAAGACTCGTGATCCCGATGAACGATGCGGCGAGCTTGTTCTTCGACATGGCGGCACCCTACAAAGAAGGCCCTGCTCCGAAAAGACGAAACCTGCACCGTCCGTTTCGCCCGTACTGCCGGCCGGAGGTCCGCTTCCGGATCCGACCGTACCCAGGAACACAGAAGTCCACGGCCAGACTTGGCGCTTCGTGCCTGCAGCTGCTCCGCCTTTCGGAGGTCCACGCAGTAGCTTCGGGCAGGCAGCACTTGGACCTTTCCTCTTGCGGGAACCGGCCCATGCTTGGGAGAGTGGTCGGAAGCGTGGAAGAAGCAAGACAGGACGCAGAGCAAGCCGGGGCCAAAGAGGCCAAAGAGCCCAAGCCGTCGCTGAAGCGATGCCCGTGCGGCTACGATCGCAACCACCCCATGGTGTCGCCGAAGGCGGACTACACCTTCTTGGGTTGGTGCCTCATCATGATCGGCATCTCCGCCAAGCCGACCTCGATCAGCTTCGTCTGTCGGACGTGCGACACCGTCGTGGAGCGCACCACCAACCCGAAGGACATCGCCGAGACGCGGCTTTGGGGTTGAGCGCGCCACGCGCTCCGGCATGAACATGATCGAGCTCAACTTCGACGGCCTCGTCGGGCCGACCCACAACTTCGCTGGCCTCAGCCTCGGCAACGTCGCCAGCCTCGCGAACGAGAACGCAGAGTCGAGCCCCCGCGCGGCCGCCCTCCAGGGGATCGGAAAGATGCGCGCGGTAGCGGATCTCGGCGCACCTCAGGCCGTGTTGCCGCCACAAATGAGGCCCTCCTTGTCGACGCTCCACGCGCTCGGCTATCGGGGGCCGGCGGAGCGCGTGCTGCCGGAGGTCGCGGAGAGAGAGCCGAGGCTGCTCCGCCTCGTGAGCAGCGCGTCCGCGATGTGGGCCGCCAACGCCGCGACGGTCGCCCCTGCCCTCGACACGTCCGACGAGCGCCTCCACGTCGTGCCCGCGAACCTGCGGCACATGTTCCATCGCAGCATCGAGGCGGACGTCACCCGCGACGTGCTCCGCGCGATCTTCAGCGATCCGAAGAGCTTCGTCGTGCATGACCCGCTGCCGGGCGGCTCCCACTTCGCAGACGAGGGGGCGGCCAATCACACCCGCCTCGCGAGCGACGCGGCGGTGGTCCACCTCTTCGCGTGGGGGAGGAGCGCCTTCACCCCGCGCGAGGACGAGCCGAGGGCGTTCCCGGCGCGACAGACGCTGGAGGCTTCTCAGGCGGTGGCGCGGCTCCTCCAGCTGCCAGAGTCGCTCTGCCTGTTCGCGCGCCAGCACCCCGATGGGATCGAGCGAGGCGCGTTCCACACCGACGTGCTCGCGGTGGGCACGGGCACCTTCTTCATGATGCACGAGCGGGCGTTCGCGGAGCCGGACCTCGCCGGCGACATCGCCCGTCGTCTGGGGCCCTCGGCCCGGGTGGTCGTGGCGCGCGACAGCGAGCTGCCGGTGGAGGACGCGGTCGCCTCGTACCCGTTCAATTCGCAGGTGCTCGCGCTGGAGGGCGGCCGGATGGTCGTGGTCGCGCCGCTCGAGAGCCGAGAGAACCCGCGCGCGCGCGCGTTCCTCGAGCGCGTCGTGGCGGAGGACAACCCGGTCGATCGCGTCGTCTACCTGGATGTTCGCCAATCGATGCGCAACGGGGGAGGGCCGGCTTGCCTGCGTCAGCGTATCCCGCTTCGAGACTCCGATCTGAGCGCCCTCGGGGCGCGGGTCGTGTTCGACGCCTCCCTCGAGCGCGACCTGCGGGGCTGGGTCGAGCGTCACTATCGAGAGCGCCTGCTCCCGCGTGACCTGGCCGATCCGGCGCTGTGGCGGGAGTGCATGCAGGCCCTCGACGAGCTGACGGGCCTGCTGCGGCTCGGGCCGGTGTACGAGTTCCAACGCTGAAGAGATTGTGCCATCCTCCCGGCCGTGAACCTGCGCCTCCCCGCGTTGATCCTGGCCGCTCTCCTGTCGTCGGCGTGCGCCTCGTCGATCAACTACGACTACACGAAGGAGTTCGATCCGAGGCAGCACGAGTACGTGATCGGACCGGCCGATGGGCTCACGATCAACGTCTGGCAAAACCAGGATCTGTCGACGCAGGCGATCGTCCGGCCCGACGGAACCGTGACGATGCCGCTCGTCGGCGATCTGAAGGTCGCGGGCAAGACGCCGACCCAGGTGCGCGACGAGATCAAGGGGAAGATTACGCAGTTCGTGAAGGCGGAGGCCGCCATCGTCACCGTCGCCGTGAGCGCGGTGAACAGCTACCGGTTCACCGTCACCGGCAACGTGACGAACCCTGGCTCGTTCACCGCGAGCTATTACGTCTCGGTCGCGGAGGCGATCGCGATGGCAGGTGGACCGACGCGCTTCGCCGACACCGGATCGATCCAGGTGATCCGCACCGGGCGAGATGGAAGGCTTCGCCACATCCCGGTGAGCTTCTCCGACATCGAGACGCGCCGGCGCCCCGAGGCCAACGTCATCCTCGTCGCGGGCGACACCGTCTTCGTGCCCTGATCGCTCCCACGAGCGCTCGAACGAAGGTGCAGGCGCGCGACGCTTCGGTCGGCTGTTCGGGCGCGAGCGCCCGCTGGCTGTAGGCCGTACACGAGAGCGTGACTTGCTCCCGCCGCGACGCGGAACGAGTGCACGCGCCGGTGGTTTGCCCTTGCTTCTCCCGGCGCTTTCCCGTCCGATGAAATCTGGCCCGTGGGTGCGCGTCCAGTCGGCGCGCGATGCCGCGGGCTCACCGCATCCATGCCCATCGCCCCAACCGACCCGAGGCGCGCTTGAGCAGCGGCCCCCTCGACGCGTTGATCTCGCTCCTCGCCACCTCCCTCGGCGACGAGAGCGCGAAGGTGATCGTCACGCGAGAGGCTCGAGCGCTCAAGCTCGAGGAGCCGCGCACCCAGGAGGATTTCCTCCTCCTGCTCCGGGCCATCGAGCGGCTCGGAGGGACCGGCGGGCTCGCCGCTCGTCTCGCCATCACCCGCATCGAGCGGGGCGTCCCGCTGCTGGGCGCCCACGCGAGCGCGGCGAGCTTGCCGCCGGCGGCCGCGAACGCCGCCAAGCCGATCCCGGTCGCGGAGATCGTCCGGATGCTCGCGCAGACGCTCGGTGAGGAGCAGGCCTCGGCGGTGGTGACGAAGGCGATGCACAGCCTCGGCCTGACCGGCCCCGGGCTGCGCAAGGACGACGCCGTCCACCTCCTCGACACCATCGTCGTCGAGGGCGGCACGGTGGGGACCGTCGCGCGATTCGCGAAGGTCCGCCTCCTGCTATCGAAATCGTAGCGTCACTCGACCGTGACGGTCTTGGCGAGGTTGCGCGGCTGATCGACGTCGGTGCCTTTGAAGTCGGCCACGAAGTACGAGAGCAGCTGGAGCGGCAGCGTGGTGATGAGCGGCGACAGCAGCGGATCCACCTTGGGGGTGTAGATCACGGACTGAGCGATCGCACCGATGTCGGCGTTGCCTCGGT
The DNA here is from genome assembly GCA_044225865.1 of Polyangiaceae bacterium. Classification (GTDB taxonomy): domain Bacteria; phylum Myxococcota_A; class Polyangia; order Polyangiales; family Polyangiaceae; genus Xiheicaenibacterium. Next base: position 10,101 of record JBGAID010000073.1, read on the forward strand.
TGGCCACGGCGATGACGCGGCCCTCTCGCGCCTTCGCCTCCTGGACGTTGGAAGCGATCTTCTCGTAGGACTTGTCGTCGGGCATGATCGCGATGACGGGCATGTCCGCGTCGATGAGGGCGATGGGGCCGTGCTTCATCTCGCCGGCCGCGTAACCCTCGGCGTGGATGTACGAGATCTCCTTGAGCTTGAGCGCGCCCTCGACGGCGGCGGGGTAGCTCACCCCACGCCCGAGGAAGAGCGCGCTCCTCGCGCCCGCGAGCGACCGCGCGAGATCCCGGATGTTGTCGTCGAGGGAGAGCACGCTCCGCATCTGGTGAGGGATCTCCACGAGGGCTTGGAGGATCGACTGAGCGCGATCCTTGTCGAGCACGTCGCGGCGCCGCGCGATGAAGACGGCGAGGAGGACCATCGCCGCGAGCTGGGTCGTGAAGCACTTCGTCGACGCGACCCCGATCTCGGGACCGGCGTGGGTGTAGAACGACGAGCCGGCGGCGCGCGGGATCGCCGAGTCGATCACGTTCGCGATCGCGAGGAGCTTGGCCCCCTGCTCCTTCGCGACCCGCAGGGCGGCGAGGGTGTCGAGGGTCTCGCCGGACTGGGAGACGCAGACGACGAGATCGTTCGGGCCCACCACGGGATCGCGGCCGATGAACTCGCTCGCGAGCTCGGTCGTGGCCGGGATCTTCGCGATCGACTCGACGAGGAAGCGCCCGTAGAGAGCGGCGTGGTGGCTCGTCCCGCAGGCGAGGAAGTAGACGCGCTGGATCGAGCGAGCGGTGTTGGCGTCGATCCCGATCTCGCTCTCCACCACGTCGGCGGCGTGGAGGTCGACGCGGCCGCGGAGGGTGTCCTCGATCGCGCGCGGCTGCTCATGGATCTCCTTGAGCATGAAGTGCTTGTACCCGCTCTTCTCCGCCTGCGAGGCGTTCCACGTGATGGTGCGGGGAGCGCGATCGATCGGCTTGCCGTCGAGCGTCGTGAGCTCGAGGCCGTCCCGCGTGAGCACGCCGAACTCACCCTCCTCGAGGGGGAGCATCCGCTTCGTGTACGGGAGGATCGCGGGGATGTCGCTCGCGCAGAACATCTCTCCGTCGCCGAAGCCGATGACGAGGGGCGACGCGTTCTTCGCCACGACGATCCGATCGGGCTGCTTCGCGTCGATGACGGCGACCGCGTAGGCGCCGTGCACGAGGGCGAGCGCACGACGGAGCGAGGTGGCGAGGTCGTGCCCGGCCTGACGCTCGCGGTGCACGAGGTGAGCGACGATCTCCGTGTCGGTGTCGGAGGAGAACTTCACCCCTTGCTCCACGAGCTGTCGCTTGAGCTCGAGGTGGTTCTCGATGATGCCGTTGTGGACGAGGGCGACGTCACCAGCGACGTGCGGGTGCGCGTTCCCCTCCGTGGGCCGACCGTGGGTCGCCCAGCGCGTGTGGCCGATGCCGAGGCTCCCTTCGAGCGGGTGCTCGCGGAGCGCCTTCACCAGGTTCTGCAGCTTGCCCACGGCGCGGACGACGCCGACCTTCTTGCCGTCGTAGATCGCGAGCCCCGCGGAGTCGTACCCGCGGTACTCGAGGCGACGCAGTCCGTCGACCAGGATGTCCGTGCATTGCTGAGGCCCGACGTAACCAACGATTCCGCACATAGGCTCCGCTTACCACGGACGAAAGCGGGCCTCGATGGTGCTCGCGCGTCTTCGGGCACCGTGGCCGAATGGACGGCAGAGGCATTTTTGCCTCCGTGTCGTTCGTCAGGGCTTCGGCGACTTTCGCGACCGGCGCGACGCCATCGCCGTGATCCCGAACCCGATCCCGAACGCGACGATCAGGGCGAGCACGAACGGCGAGGCGCTCGCGCGAGGGCCGTTCGACTGCCCTGCGCCGGTGGCGCGGCGCTCGGCGGCGGCGCGATCCCGCAATGAACGCAGGGCGGCCCGGACCGCGCTCGGCTGCGACGACGGGGGCACGCTCGCGCCCGCGATCAACGCGCGCAGCTCGGCGCGCGCCTCCGCCTGCGCGTCGGCCCCGAGGGCGAGCCGAGACGCCGATGATCGGTCGACCTCGTCCAGGGCGGCGGGGACGACGCGCCTCACGATGGCGTGGGTCCGCACCGGATCGACCTGCGCGGCGAGGGCGATCAACCCCGCGTCCTCGATACCGCGGCGCAGCGCCTTGAGCCTCAGCGACGGGAGCACGACGTCGGCGCCGAGGTCGTGCTCCGAGAATCGAGGCGGCATGCGACCCGGGAAGAGGAGGAGGCCGTCGTAGAGCGACGTGTCGCCGTCGGCGTTGTGGAAGGTCTCCGCAGAGGCGAACGGATCGTTCTCCCCGTGCCCACCGCGGTTCCCGTCGTTCCAGAAGATGGACTCCCAATAGAACCAGCGGCCCACGTCGAACAGCGCCGCGATCCAGCCGTTTGCGGTGAGGGAGGTCGGCGGCACGTCGAGCTCCATCGTCCCCGCGTGCGGCAACATGCCGTTGTAGGTCCAGACGCGCTTTCCGAGCGCGCGCGCGTGCTCGGCGAGCTCGGGATCGAAATCCTGCGCGGGAGCCATCACGATGTCTGCTCGCTCCGCCGCTGGGTCTCGAGAGCACGTCACGCCGACCCCGACCCTCTGCACCTCCGCCTCGTCGAGGAGCGCCCGCCAACCGCCTCCGACCGGGCTCTCACAAACTTCGTCGATCGCGTAGACGAAGACGTCCTCGACCGACGGCGGCAAGCGAGACGCCATCGCGTCGATGGATGCGACCTTCGACGGAGCGGGCGCGCCGAGCGCGCCGTACGCGCCGAGCGCGAGGAGGGAGGCGCCCACGCCCCGGCCTGGCCCGTCCGCGGGAGCCCCACCGAACCACGCTCCCGAGATCATCCCAGAGAGTCGCTCGAGGTCGGCGGGCGCGAGCACGGTGGTGATCGTCTCGAGGCCGTGGTGATGGAGGGTCGCGACGAGGTCGCGCTCCACCACCTCGGGCCGTTCGAACCGCTTCTCGAGCGTGTGAGCGTCATAGAAGACGAACGAGGACACGGCCCGATACGGGAGCACCGTCGGCTGCGCGTCGATGTCCACGGTGAGGATCTGCGGCGTGATCCCCGGCCCTTCGACGCGGACGACGTGCGAGGTCGTCCCCGGCTGGCCGTCCTCGGGGACGTAGGCCTCCACGAAGAGGATCGCCCGCTCCCCGGCGCGTGCCCGCAGCGGGTACGGCGCCCACGAAGGCGCTCGCTCGACAGGGAGGAGCGCGTCCGGCACCGCCCCGAGCATCCCTTCATCGCGTGGACGCGCCGCCTCCGTGAACCCCAACGAGACCTTGGTGTCGTTCGTGCGCGAGCGCCGAGGGACGTCCACGAAATGCTCGACAAACGACCGGAATCGATACGGCCCGGGGTCGACCGCGACCGTGGCCCCCTCGAGCTCGGCTGGGCCATCCGGCTCCACCACGACCTGAAAGGCGGCGTACTCGCCTCGCGAGACGGAGAGCGCGAGACGGTCCTCACACCGCTCGATGGCCGGTCCGCGCCGAAGGACGCGCGCCCCCTCTCCGATCAGGCACGCCCGCGCGGCCGCGTCCGCGGCCGGGAGGAGGCCACCGACGACGACCGCGGCGCCGATGGAGAGCGCGCGAAGCCGAGGCCGGATCACGCCTGGGCGACGGACGTCTCTTCGCGCGGTCGCGGCGGCACCTTGCCGAGCTCGAAGTCGAACGCCTCGCCGAGCACGCGTCCCTTCATCATCGAGGGGACGGGGATCCCCAGGAGGGAGAGGACGGTCGGGGCGACATCCAGGTTGGTGGTATCGGGGATGAACTGGCCGGGCCGCACGCCGCGTCCCCACATCATCATCACGCCGGCGGGGTGGTGATATCCCTCCTTCGGCGTCGGGGTGTCGACGGCGAAGAGCTCGTCGATCGCGTACCCCTCCTTCTTCGCTCCCGGCGTCCCGTCGAAGAAGTACCGCACCTCCCCTTCCCTCTTGGCGAGACCGTACGGGGTCACGGTGAGGATCTCGTTCGTCTCCTCGACAGAGACCCCTCGGTCGTAGACGGCCCCGACGGCGCGAACGGCGTTGAGCCGCTCGACGGCGCGCGCGCGAAGCGCCGGATCTCGGAAGCGCACGTTCCACTGGGGGATCATCGTGGGCACGAGATCCGTCCCTCCCTCGACGCCGGCGAGCTCCAAGAAGCGGGCGAAGCTCTTGAACCGGACCGCGATCTTGCCGTCGGCGAACGCCTCCTTGACGTAGGGCTGCTGGCCCATGCTCGTCTTGAGGATGAGGATCGTGTCGTCGTCGGCGAGCTTCATGAACTTGCCGAGCAGATCGTCGGCGACGCGATAGCCGTGCTCGATCGCTCCTCCGTAGTGCTTCTTCTCCTCCTCGGAGGCGCGGCTCAGGAATTTGGAGTCGTCCCAGGCGCGCCAATAGTGGTGCATGTAGTGGGCGCAGTGGTTCGTGTGCCAAGTCGCATAGTCGGGCCGGTAGCGCCGATAGAGCGTCTCGAAGAAATCGTAGTTGATGAGCGGCTGGAGGCTCGCTCGCTTCCATGTCGAAGAGCGGTCGACCTTCTCGTACGCGAGCTGAGCGGCGATCTTGGCCGCCGTCGCCGGCTTGAGGCCGAGGCTCAGCAGATTGGCGCCCCGCTCCACCATCTGAAGCCAGTTGTCTTGGGCCTCGTTCTTCTGGTGGACCTGGGTGTACTTGCGATTGAGCGCTTGGACCGGCTTGATGTACGCGGGGTACGTCTCGTCGGAGGGGGCGAAGGGCCCGGGGACCATGAAGCCGGGGACCGGCCGCGGCGGATATGCGGAGATGCTCCCGAACACGCCAATCGATTTGCCTGCCTCGACGACGTAGTCCCACGTCCGCTTCGCCCGAATGGTGTCGCTGTCCTGCTCGAGGACGAAGGCGCCGTGCTGCTTGCTGTCGACCCCGGTGTGCACCGTCACCCAGGTGATCCAGGGATCGAGGTACGGGGGGCGCTCGACCGCGTCCGGCTCCGCCCACGCGCCCTCGCGCTTCCACCGCGCGAAGTTGGGGAGGATCCCCTTCTCGATCAGGGGATCGATGATGGAGTAGGTGAGCTCGTTGAACTCGAGAAAGAGGACTCGACGCGGGGTGAGCTTGTCCATCGTGGGATCCCGAAGAGCTATCACTCCTTCGGGTACGCGCAAAGCGAGCCCACGCACCCCTCCGACACGTCGGGACGTTCGATCGCGCGCGGCCGCACGCTCGCTCCTTTCCGATCACTCCTCTTCCGAGGTCGTGTCCGGGCGCTGGTTGCGCTTGTCCCCGGTGGGGGCTTCTTTTTCGTGCTTCGTCGACTCGTCGATCTGACGCTCCGAGCGCGGAGCCTGCCGGCCGATCACGTCCACGCTCGCCGTCGGAGGAGGAAGCATGACGCCTTGAGCCTGACCTCCCGCTGCGGGAGGTTGGGGGTACGCGAACGTCGTGGTCAGCATCGCGGTGTGGCGCACGAGATCGGGGAACAGCTCGAGGTCCGGATCGTTCGTCGTCGTCGCGAACTGTCGCGTGAGCTGGTAGCGGGCCTCGAGCCGGACCGGAGCACCGACGGGGATCCACCCCACCGCCGCGTCGAGCAGGAAGGAGACGCCGGGGGGGCCGTCGGCCTGGGGTCCGAGCACGGCGCGGGTGATGAGGACGCTCGCGGAGCCGCCGATATCGAAGCCTCGCGGGAGGGTGACGAGCCCGCTGAGGGACGGGGTGTCGTTCAACGTCAGCTGACGCAGGAGGAGGTTCGGCGCGACGTCGTGCGTGTACGAGAGGGTGAGGTTGCCGCGGGTCGGTGCGAAGCGGAGCGCGACGACGCCCACCGGCTGCGGCTGCGGCGTCTCGAGCGCATAGACGTCGTACGAGATGAGCGCGCCCGCGCCCGCGTCGGTGAACCAGCTCTCGCTGAATTGGTGCGTCCAATCGAGACGAGCCCGATGCACGAGCTGGAGAGAGTCGTCGGCCGCGATCGCCCCCACCTGCTGGGCGGGCGACCATTGCAGATCATTGGATTGAAGGAACGAGAGCGTGTCTCTACGCCAATTGGTGGACACGCCGAGCGAGAACGAGCCGGTCGCGGTGCGGGTGTCGGCATCGTCGGAGATGACCGTCTGCTGATAGCTCCCCGCGAGCGCCTCGTTCAGATAGACGGTCGGGGCGACCTGGACGGTGAGACCCTGACCGGCCCCCGCGGAGAGCAGGATGTTGTCTTGTCCCGGCGTCGCGGTGGCCTGCCCTTGGGACGCATTGTTGAACAGCGCGTATTGGGACGTCGTGCTCTGCGAGCCGGTGAGCGAGAATGTCATGTCCGCGCCGGCGGACACGGGCGCGTGCACGCCGTAGCTCAACGTCTGGTTGAACGTGCTCGTCTCGGTGTGGACGAAGAAGAGCTGATACGAAGCGCCGTAGGCGAGGGTCTGGGTCGCGCGCTTGGTCTCGAGCTGGAGGCGGAAGGCGGGTGACAGCATCAGATAGCCGTCGCCCTGCGCTTGCTCCGTCCCCTCCCCCGTCGCTTGAGGGGTGCCGGTGGCGTTCGTGGTGTAGCCGATTTGCGCGGAGCCGCTCAGCCCCCACTCGACCGCGACCTGGGCGGCGGCGACAGGCGACCACGCTGCACAAGCAGCGAAGATCGACACGGGAGCGAGCCGGCGACGCAGCATCGAGATCGACTGCTGCGAGGGCTACCACGACTTTCGCCGCGGCGGCTCGAAGAAGCGCTCGAGTGCGCGAGGGGGCGAACTCGACTATGGTTCGGCGGTGGCTTTCACCCCGCCGCGGGGCGCGCTGAGCTCCACCCCCATCGCCGCCGCATCGGAGCTGCTCGGTCTCGCCGGGTTCGCCGAGGTGAAGAGGCGAGGCGACGGCCCCGCGTCGTCGCGTCCTCCCGCGCCGACAACGGCCGAGGCGCTCCACGAGGATCTCGATCTGGCGGCGGCCACCGTGGGCCGCGAAATCGCCAGCTCGTCCCGTCGGATCATCGGACTCTTGCCGGCAGGGCCCTCGACGGAGGCCCTCTCGGTGGCGTGGCCGATCGCCCGAGCCATCGTCCTCGTCAAAGGGGCGATGGTCCTCGTCATCGATCCCGAGCGCAAGACGACCGATCGGGGCGGGAATGCAACGAGAGCAAAGAAGGCGGATCCCGTCGCGCGGTCGAGCAGCGCGAGCCACATGGCCGGACAGGTCGATCGCGGCGTCGTCGTCATCGCCCCGCCCGACACGGCGCAGATCGGAGCGAAGGGCGCGGCGTTGAAGGCGCTGCTCGACTTCGTGAGCGCCGCCGGCGACGACTTCCAGACCGCGCTCGTGGACCTGACGGGCTTGGCCCTCCCCGGGGAGCTGTTCGATGCGCTCACCCTCGTCGACGGCATCGTGATCGTGGGCAAGGCCGGGCGCGTGACCGCCGCGGAGCTTTCCCGCTCGAGCTCGCGTGTACCGCCCGAGCTCGCGATGGGGATCGTCCTCGTCGAGTGACGAGTCGCGGTCCTCCTCGAGCCTGAGCTCAGCCCTCGTCCGGCGAGACCGCCTTCATCCCGATCAACAAGAGCGCGATGAAGAGCTCATAGGCCTCCTTCGTGGGCGCCTTCTCGCCCTCGACGTACTCGAACACGCGGAGCCCGTGGAGCACGGCCGAGATCAGCCCCGAGAGCACGTCGATCGGGATCGGCAAGGTCTCCGATTTCTTCCCGAGCACCGCCTTCACTCCCGTACCCACGACTTCGCGCGATCTTGCCTGCAGCACGGCGAGCTTGGCCATGATGTCGGGGTCACGACCGGCCTCCGAGAGCAGCTCCAGCTGCAGCCGGAGAAAGCCTTTGTCGCGCACGATCTCGAACGCCTGCGAGAGGGCCTCGTGGGCCCGCCCTTCCGTGCCCGATCCGAGCTCCAACAGCCGGGCTTGCACGCGCCTCAGGTGGCGCTCGTAGACGAACGCCTGCAGCTCCCCGATGAGCGCCTGCTTGTTCTCGAAGTAGTAATGAATCATCGACTTCGTCATCCCCGCCTCGTCCGCGATCTGCTGGACGGTGGTGCTGGCAAAGCCGGTCTTCTCGAAGCAGCGGGAGGCCGCGTCGAGGATCTGCACCACGCGGGGGTTGGTCCAATCGGAAGCGCGGTCGAGGGGCGACGCGGAGGTGGGGGGCTTGAGGGCTCGGGGCTTGGCCATCGCGGGATCCTGCGGACCGGCCGGCTGGCCGGTTCATGTCGGAGGCTATCGCCAAACATGGCGACGATGCGCTGGGAAAATCGCGACTCAAGTTCGGCCGGCCGGCCGGTTTGTTTTTCATCTGGGCGCCCAGCGATCCAGGCGTGACCAGCACCAAAACTGTAGTTTTCTCGCGAGATCGACGCGCATCGACCCTGGCGTCCCGGTTGCACGGAGGGGCTCTCCAGACCCGACTCACTCCTGCCGCGCTCGGTCGCGCGTCGCGGGTGGGCCGGCGTGTACGCACGCCTCAACCTTCGCGGGAGGACGTCATGGCACTCGCTCGCTCTCTGGATATCGGCTCGTCTTCGCTCTTCTTCATGGTGCTCGGTGCGGCCTCTCTCTGGAGCGCGCTCAGCCTCGGCTGCGACGGTTCGGATCTCGATCCCGAGGATCGAGATCCCGACCATCCGTCCCTGGGCCAAGGTGGAGAGGGTGGCGTCGGCGCCGGCTTCTCCGCTCCCACCGCGAGCGAGCCGTGCAACGGCCTCGACGATGACGGGGATGGAGCGGTCGACGAAGGCTGCGCCTGTGAATCGGGCGCCACCCAAGCTTGCTTCGGAGGCTCCGCGAGCCAGCTCAACGTCGGCGTGTGTCGCGCCGGTGTGCAGTCGTGCGTGGTGACGGAGGCCGGAGAGTTCGCGACCAACGTGTGGGGCGAGTGCGAAGGAGCGGTCGCCCCCGCCGCCGAGGTGTGCGGAGACGGCGTCGACCAGGACTGCGACGGCGCGGACCTGCCGTGCGGCGGCGAGGGGGGCGCGGGCGGCGGGGGCAGCGGCGACGGCGGCGGCGGTGGTGGTGGGGGCTGCACGCCGAGCCCCGAGATCTGCGACAACGGCATCGACGAAGACTGCGATGGGATCGACGCGGGCTGCGTCGTCGACGTCGACATCTTCCTCCTCGGCGACTGCATCACCGCGTCGTGCCCGAGCTCGCATCCCTACCCCGTCGGCTGCGAGGTGTTCTTCTCGCCCGGCGACGACCGCGGCTGCATCGCGAGCACCCCCGCGACCTCGGCGGTGTACTTCCAAGCCGGCGATCAGTGCAACGCTGGCCTCGTCACGGGCACGCTGTCATGCTCGACACAAATGGGCGCTCCCCTCAGCGCCGCGACATGCCCCATCAACAAGCCCGTCCCCATCTACGCGAGCGCGCCCGCGGGCTGCCCCGAGATCATCGACTGAGCGACGGGCGAGAATCGAACACGCCGCCCCAGGGTGGGGCGCTCGTGCACCGAGGAGAAGGCCCAACACCTGCGCCGAGGTCCGAGTAATGTGGAGGGGTTCGAGATGAGGCCTCTCCAATACCTCCGCTCAAAGCAGCTTCATCGGTGGGGTCCCGATTACTTCCGCCACCTCGCGACGCGGCGCCTCGAGTCGCGCGCGGTGGGGACGACTCGCCACCTCCTGTTCTCGTTCTGCGATCATTGGGAGCCGCTTTTCCAGGGCGTCGCGGACGAGGTGGGGGACGCGCGCGTGACGGCGTGGGCGGAGGGCTATCCCGCCCTCGCCTCGCGCTTCCGCGACGCGGATGGGAGGACGCCGCGTCACTCGTTCTTCTTTCCGGGCGAGCACTATCGCCCGCGGTGGTTGGACCGCCTCGGGTCCCTCGCGAAGGGTGGGTTCGGTGAGGTCGAGCTCCACCTGCACCACGACGGCGACACGAGCGAGAGCTTGCGCGCCGACGTGAGCCGGTACGTCGACGAGATCGCCTCGCACGGCCACTTCTCGCGGGACGGCTCCGGCGCGCCTCGCTTCGCGTTCATTCACGGCAACTGGTGCCTCTCCAACGCCCGCGGCGACGGTCGATGGTGCGGCGTGGACGACGAGGTGTCGCTCCTCTTCCAGGCCGGCTGTTACGCCGACTTCACCTTCCCCGCCCCCGAAAACGAAGCGCAGCCGCGGGCCGTCAATCAGATCTTCTGGCCCACCGGCGATCTCTCGCGCCGGCGCGCCTATGAGGAAGGGGAGCGCGCGCGCGTCGGCCAGCCGCGCGCGGACCGGATGCTCTTCGTCACCGGACCGAGCGCGCTCTACGTCGAGGGGAGAAAGCCTCGCATCGAGGCGTCCGCCCTGACCGCGCACGATCCCGCGACGGACGCGCGCGTGCGTCTCTGGGGTGATCTCGGCATCTGCGTCGAGGGCCGTCCGGAGTGGGTGTTCGTGAAGATGCACACCCACGGCGCTCCCGAACGAGAGGCCGCCTCGCTCCTCGGCGAGGGCGGCGCGCGCCTGCACGAGCTGCTCGCCCGCCATTACAACGACGGCACGAAATGGAAGCTCCACTACGTGACCGCGCGCGAGACGTTCAATGTGGCGATGGCGGCCATGGACGGCATGCGCGGAGATCCCTCCGAGTACTTCGACTATCGCCTCGCCCGCCCGCCCGTCCTCGCGTGAAGGGTCAGGGGACTCGATTGACGTCGTCTTCGCCGACGGCGAGCAGGCGGTTGGGACCGCGATTGAACGTGAGCTTCTGCTCGAGCCCGAACGTCTCTCCGCCATGAAATAGGATGGTCGAGCAGACGGCGACCCACTGTCCGCCCGCGAGGGTGATCCGGCACCGATCGTAGATCTGGCCTTGGTCGGGGTTCTTCTTGAAGTAGCTCTGGGCGAGCCGCTGCAGCTCGTCGCGGGAGCGCTCCTTGTTCAAGAAGTTGACGTTCTCTCCATAGAATTCGCGCGCCAGCTTGTCGGCGCGGCTCGCGTTCATCGCGAGCTGATAGTCGGTGAGCCGGGCCGAGGTGAGGCGCTTCAGCTCCTCTCCGTCGACGACGACGGCGACCGCGGGATCGCAGCAGACGGCGCCGATGCCGGACGCGCCCGAAGGGACGGGCGCGCGATCGCCGCAGCCGCCGCCACCGCGCACGACGGCGCGATTGCCTTCCGCGGTCGCGGTCCACGCGCGCGAGGCGCCGAGAGCCGGCTCGAGGCCGCACGCCGCGACCCACTGGGACTCGGTGCAGAGGGCCTTGCCGCGGTCGCGACACGCCGTGAACGCAGCCGCGAGTGAGCGCAGCGGGGTGGCGGTGGCGCGGGCCGTGAATGCGGGGATCCACGCGTCCCCGTCGGCGCCGGCCGGTCCCTCCGGCACCGCGACGATCGCGTCGGTGCGGGGCGTGGAACGAGGCCGCTCCGAGGCGCTCGGCTCGGGCGCGGCGGCGGCCGCATCGACCTCGACCGTCTCCTCCATGTCCTCCACCTCCGAAGGGGCGGGAGGCTTCGGCTCCGCGGCCTCGTCGTGGTGGCGGCCGACGACAGCGCGGGTCACGACGAGGGCGACCGCGAAGACGACGCCGATCATCCCGATCACCGCCGCCGCAATCTTCACTCGGCTCGGCCCTCGCCGAGGGAGCAAGATCCGCGATGGGACGACGGCGGCCAGCGACGGCGCCGGGCTCGATCGACCGACGAGGGAAGGACGGGAGACGCGGCTCGCGGGCGCCTCCGCATGAGCGCCGCACGCGTCGGCGAGCGCGTCCGCGAGGTCTTGCGCGGACGAGAAGCGCGCCGCCATGTCGGCGGCGAAGGCGCGCGCGAAGAACCGGTCCAGCGCGGAGGCGTCGGTGACGAGCGGCGGATGGCGCGCGCTCGAGGGGACCTGGAATTGGCGCGTGTGGATCGAGAGGATGAGGTGCGGGATCGTCTCGCCGACGAAGGGCGGCGCGCCGGTGAGGAGCTCGTAGGCCATGACGGCGAGGGCCCAGAGGTCCGCCTGCAGGTCGACGCCCTTCGCGCTCATGAGCTGCTCGGGGCTCATGTATTGAGGGGTTCCCAGGGCGAACCCGGTCTTCGTGGCGTTGCCGCCCGCCGAGTCGGTGTCCTTCGCGATCCCGAAGTCCAGCACCTTGGCGAAGAGCTCTCTCCCCGATTGAATCAAGAACACATTGGGCGGCTTGATGTCGCGGTGCACGACCCCCAGCTGATGCGCTTCGGAGAGCGCCTTCGCGACCTGGGAGACGACGAGGACCACCTCCGAGGGCGGGAGCGCCCCGTGTCGCCTCAGGCGATCGGCGAGCGACTCTCCCTCGAGCAGCTCCATCACCAAGAACGGGGTGCCGTCCGCCATCGCGCCGAAGTCGAAGGTCCGCACCACGTGGGGGCTGGTGATCTTCGCTGCCGCCGCCGCCTCGCGGAGGAAGCGCGCGTGGAGCTCCGGGTGCTTCATCGAGAGCTCCGCGGACATGAACTTCACGGCGACGCGGGCCCCGAGGGTGAGGTGGCCGGCGACCCAGACCGCCCCCATTCCCCCCTCCCCGAGGAGCCGCTCGAGGCGGATTCGGTCCGTGACCATCGTCCCCGGAGCGAGGGTCGACTCGGGAAGAGCGGGCGGCGAAGAAAGCGCGAGAGATCCCACCAGGCTCGTGGACGCTCGGCGCAGGCTCGCCATTCCGCGAGGCCTCCGATCCGACCCCCGGCGCGCTTCGCGCTCCCCCCGTGCGACTGCGCGCTTCGAGCTCCGTCGCGGCAGAGCCCGCTCAGCCCCCGATCGAGAGATCCCGCACGACGCAGGTCGGCCCTTCGACGACGGCGGACGCATCTCGCGTGCGAAACGACCACCGGGAGCGCCCCGCGAGCGAGCCGACCGTCAACGTCCCCCTCGTTTCGGAGGTGATCGGAAATCCCCGACCCGAGACGGCGTCGAGGGCCTGCTTCGGGGAGCACGGGACCTCGGGCGACAACGCGTCCATGTACGATCGCGAGAAGCGGGCGACGGTGATCCGCGCTCGCGTCGCGTCGACCTGGAGGCCGCCGCTCGGCAGGTCGTAGGAGAGGCGTACGATCGCACCCTCGCGGGTGAGGTTCAGGGCGCCCTTCGTAAACACGTTCTGCAGCATCGCCCCGCCCAGCTGCGCCGCCGCGTCGACGAGGCGCGCTTGCCGCGTCGCCTCCGCGAAGAGCTGGTCGGGATCGACCGCCGCCGGATCGGGGAACGGCAGGTCGGCGCATCGATCGAGCTCGCATCCGTCCCCTCGGGCCGGCCGCGCTCGCGCGGACGTCGGGGCGGAAGGTGCGGGCCCGGGAGCGGCCGTCACCGCGGCCGGCTTGGGCGCGCGAGCAGGTCGCGCCTTCCCGAGACCGAGCCCCCACACGGCCACCGCGGCGGCCGCGACCACGACGACGGCGGCGAAGAGCCAGCGACCTCTCCGTCCCGAGTCGAAGCGGTCGACGAGCAGGATCGTGTCGACCCTCTCGTTCGGACGCGGCGTAGGGCGCACAGGCATCGGTCCGGCTCGCACCGGCCCCAACGCTCGAGGCGAGATCCCTATTCGAGGAGGACGGCGCCGAGGAACGTCATCGTGCCGAGCTGATCGATCGCGCGCTTCACTTGCTTGGCGTCGCTGCGGCGCGCGATCGCCGTGATCACGAACCCGTCGATCGAGTCGGTGATGAGGTTCACGTCCGCGCTCTCGAGCACGGGCGGGGTGTCGACCACGATGTAGTCGTAGCCGGCGAGGCGGAGCCGATCGACGGCGATCGAGAACGCGATCGGGTCAATCAGGGGCGCGTACTTGTTGACGGGGTTGATCGCGATCGCGTGGAGCGAGGGCAGGACCTCGGCAGCGACCCACGGGTCGAGCGGCTCACGCCTGTGCCGGACGAGCTGCTCTTGAAAGCATGCGGGGGGCATGAACCCGAGGGTGGCGGCGACGGCGGGCGCGCGCAGGTTCGCCTCCAAGAGCAGCACGCGACCGCGCGCCCCTTCGCGCAGCGACGCGGCGAGGTTGATCGCGGCCGTCGTCTTCCCCTCTTTGCGACCAGCGCTCGTCACGCCGATCACCTTCGGGTCGCCGCGCTTCGAGAGCTGATGGCGGAGGGCGCGGTAGGCATCTGCGCGCGTCGAGTACGGCTCGCGCAACATCGCAAGGTGCGGGTTCAAATCCTCGCTGAGGCTGACGGGGTGGACGTCGAGCGGCGTGGACGGGAGAGCCCCGCTCCCTTCGGTGATGACCGTCTCCTCCGAGCCGCCGACGCTGGCTGGACCCCGGAGGCCCGTCGACATCGGCATGGGCACCCCGAACTGGGCCGTCGACTTGCCGCTCGACTGGGGCGGGAGCAGATCGCTCACCGCGGCGGAGAGATGCATCACGCGGGCGAGCATCTCTTCCCGGACGTGGTTGGCGGGGGGGACGCTTCGCCAATTGTCCATGACGCTCCTCAGCCTCCGCGCCTCGATGAGGAGCGCGCGCGCCGCCGGGTTGTCGGCGAGCGGCGAGAGCTTGTCGATCATCACGTCGATCTGGCGCTCCGCGCCCTGACCCTGGGTGAAGCTCGTGGACATCATCGGCGCCACCACCTTCGGCGACCACCGCGCGGCACGACCGCGAGGAGGGGAGCGACGCGCGAGAGGTCCGCCTCTTCGTAGATCCGGCTGTCGAGCAGAGCTCTCAAGGTGGCGAGGATCATCGCGATCATGAGCGCCGCGCCGCCCGCGATGAGGACGATGACCGTCTTGCCCGGGGGCTCCGGCTTCGACGGGAGGTACGCCGGATCGAGGGTCACGACCTGATCCGAGAAGCCTCCGAGAGAGGACGCCGCCTCGATCTGCGCCTGGAAGTAGTTCCGCTCGATCTCGTTCATGCGATCTCCGGCCTCGGAGAGCTCGCGCGAGCGGCGCGCCCACTCCGTCTCGAGGCTGACGACGCTCTGAGCCTCTTCAGAGGCGTCGACCGGCTTGTCCTTGTCCTTGTCCTTCTCCTTCTCCTTGTCCTTGTCTTTCTCTTTGTCCTTGTCCTTGTCCTTCGACCCGTCCTTCTTCCCCTCGCGCGCGGCGATCTCCGCTTCGATCTTGCGCTTTCGATCCATCAGCTTCTGCCGGGCGACCTCCGGATCGACGTTGGGGGACATCGCGCTCGCGCGCGTCATCTTCGAGGTTTGGACCTTCTGCTCCGCGGTGCGGAGGGCGGCCTCCGCCTCCGCGACGCGCGCCTTCGCCGCCACGACGTCGGGGTGCTGGTCGGTGAACGTCGCGGACTTGTTGTTGAGGTCGGCGCGGGCCGCCATCAGCTTCTGCTCTGCCGCCGACCGCTCCTGCTCGAGGTCGGGATCGGCCGGGACGTCCATGGCCGGGATGGGCGGGGCGTCCGGGGAGAGGGCCGCGTTGAGTCGCGCCGACTGGCGGCGGAGGGCGAGGAGCGTCGGGTCCTGGGTCGAGGTGCCGGGCGTCGCGAAGAGCCGGTTCTCACGCTCCATCTGACGCTGGACGCGCATCGACGCGCCGAACGCGCCCGTCTGATCGAGGGCGAACTCCGGGTGCTCGGACAAGAACGTCGCGACCGCGAGCTGCTTCTCCTTGAGGGTCTCGTCTCGCTTCTTCCGCTCCGTGGCGAGGAAGTCCTGCTGCACCTTCGACTGCTGCACGCGAAGCCGCTGGTTCTCGTCGATGAGCGACTGGGCGAGGCGCTCGGTCACGCGCTGGACCGTGTCGGGGCTCCCGCCCTTGTAGGAGATGGAGAAGGTGTCCGTCGACCGGGCCTTGAAGGTGATGTCCTTCCGAAACTCTTCGACCGCCTCGGTCGCGCCGCGCTTCTGCTTGATGTCTTGATAGAGCGAGAGCTCGTCGATGATCCCCTCGAGGCGCGAGCGCGCCATCAGGATCTCTTGGAGCCTCGTCCCGAGGGTGAGGCTCTGGCCCCCGCCCTCTTGCTGCATCTTCACCCCCTGGCGGTAGATGACGATGGTCTCGGACTTGTAGGAGGGCTTCCGCACCACCGCGAAGGTGACGCCTCCGATGAGCCCCAGCGCGAGGATGAGCGCCGACGGCTTCCAGTTCAGCAGCGCCCGCTTCACGATCGTGAGCATCCGCGCGAGCTCGACGCCCGCGCCGTGCTGAAGCTCCGCGGGGCCGGTTGTGATCGAGTTGGAAGCGTTGTCCATGATTGCCACCGTCACTCCGTCTTATCGCGGAAGCAGAGATCGCGCCGCCGTGCGACGGACTCTCCCCAGGCTCTTGAGGCCGAGCCTCCGTACGTCTCGTTCGTCGTAGACCCTCGGATCGAACGCGGCCACCGTCAGCGCGACGATGGGCCAGAGTCCGAAGAAGGCGAACAGCACCGTCCTCACGAGCAGCAAGATCCGGTTCTCTCGGCGCTCGGGAATGCCCCAGTCGACCCGATCGTAGCGGAGCTCGAGGCTCTGCTCGTTGGCGTTTCGCGCGTCCTCGAGCTTGTTGCGGCTGGTCTCGGCATCCTTGAGCCGCGCGTCGGCCCCGACGAGGGCCCGCGCCGCGCTGTCGCCGCGCGCGCGGTACTCACCGATGCGCTGCGGATCTTCGAGCGTCTCCTCCGCGGCCCGAGCCACCTCCAGCTCGCGCGTCAGCCGGTCGATCTCGACCTGGGTCAGGTGGACGGCGTCGTTCGCGAGCCGCGCCTGGAGCTCGAACCGCTCCTTACGGATATCCGCGTCCCGCTTCACCACGAGGTCCCCGAGGTCGCGCGCGATGCCGAGGGCCTCGTCCGGGCTCGTGTACCGCACGCTCACGGAGATGCGCGCCGAGCGCGGGGGCGCCATCGGGTACCGAGGCTGTGTGAACTCGTTCTTGTAGACCTCGACGTCGATGAAGTCGCGGAACTGCTCGAGCGCGAACCGCGGGTTGGTCCGCTGCAGGTCCGGCCGATAGTCGTACTTCTTCATCAGCTCGGTCAGCGCGCTATCGGTGAACACGGCGTGATAGACGTAGTCCTGGAGCTTCGAGCTCGCGTGGGCGACGCCGTTGTCCGCCTTCTCTCCCTCCGTCGCGGAGAGGATCACCTTCGAAGAATAGAAGCGCTGCTTGCGCATCTCGCGGCCGGTGATGGCGCCGACGGCGAGGAGCGTCAGGAAGAGCACGAGGAGCTTGCGGTGCTTGGCGCGGTCGAAGAGCCGCCGCAGCTCGTCGCTCACTCCACCGAAATCGAGCTCCCGGTCCTCCCAGCGCATCAGGGCCGCTCCACCGCGCCCCGGAGCACGTCACCGAGGTGGCGGGCGCTGTCCGTCCACGTTCCGCGCCCCGTGAGCCTCACGATCTCGGCCGCGTCGTAGGTCCGCGAGAGCGATCGCTCGAACGCCGCCACGAGACCCTCGACGTCGCGCGCCTCGACCAGCTCCCCCATTCGGTCGTCGTGGATCATGTCGGGGACGCCGCCCACCCGGGTCGCGACCACCGGCCGCCCGCAGGCGAGGGCCTCGATCACGCAGTTCGGGGTGCCTTCTGCGTAGCTCGGGAGGGTCGTGATGTCGCTCGCCGCGTAGTACCGCGCGACCTCGTCGATCCCCACCGTGCCCGTCAACACGACGCGCCGGCCGAGCTTCTCTGCCCATTGCTTGCACGCAGCCGTGTCCTCGCCGTCGCCCACGAGGATGAGATCGACGTCCGAGGTGGCCTCCGCGATCTTCCCGAACGCATCCATCAGCTCGTATACGCCCTTGCGACGCTCGAGGCGCCCGACGTAGACGATGTATCGCCGCTCCGGGTCGAGCCCTGCCTCGAGCTTCGCCTCGCGGCGGTCTCGAATGCGGAAGACGGAGGCGTCCACGCCGTCTTCGACCACGACGAGCCGGCTCCAGGGGACGCCGAAGCCGTGGGCCGCCTCTGCGAGGGGGTAGCTGACGGCGACGATCCGCGACACGCGACCGAACGCCCAGCGGAGCCAGCGCGCGACGGCGGGCGTCTTCGCCGCCACGTTCATGTCTCCCCCGTGAAGCTTGACCACGACCGGCACGTCGAGGAGCTGCCCAAGCAGGATCGAGGCCACCCCGTCCGGGTATGCGAACGGGCTCAGCACGACGTCGTACCGCCCCTTCAGGGCGCGCGCGTCCGCGTACACGCTCGCCGCGTAGAGCGGCGCGTGCACCGTCGTCACCCGGGGCACATGGACGAACCGCGGGTGAAGGACGGGCAACCCCGCGATCCGATCCTTCGCCGGGACGCCGGACGAGATGCTCGCCCGCGTGCGCGACCCGAGGGCGGAGGCGAACGGGAACCACGGGATCGGGTTGATCACCGTGACGTCCCAACCGAGCGTTGCGAGCGCGGCCAGCTGCTTCTGGTTATAAGGACCGAACGAGGGCTCGACGCGATTGGGGAAGATGCGTGTGACGCAGAGGACCCGCATCGGCGCCGCTCCTCAGGCGCCAGGCTGCCCCGGGAAGACCCGATTCAGCTGGAGCAGCTTGAAGATGGCGAGCGGCTGATCACGGAGCCCCGAGATGCGAACCTCGCCTCCGTACGCTCGCACGCGCTTCAGGAGCGAGACGAGCGCGCCGACCCCGGAGCTGTCGATCAGCCGGAGGTTCTGGAGGTCGAGCGTGACGCTCTTCTTTCCCTCCGCGACGATGGCATCGAGCGTGGGCCGGAGCTCGGGCGCGGTGAGCGCGTCCAAGGTCCCCTCGATGCTCACGAGTGTCTCCTCACCCTGTTCCGTTCGCGTGTGGCCCATGGGTCTCCTCGCCCTGAAGCTTAGCGACCTTAATGCAGGGTCCAGCGCTTCACCAGCGTAAGGGTGTGGGGCGGGCCTTTTACGTAGCGGATCTCATCCATGAAAGAGCGAATGATGAAGAGCCCCATCCCGCGCTCGGGGAGGGCGTCCGGGAGCTGCAGATACTGTGCGGGATCGAACGCCTCACCCGTGTCGGAGATCTCGAGCACGATGGCCCCGGATCGTCCCCCCTCGTCGGGCAACGGGTAGATGGCGATGTCGATTCGCCCCGGCGGGGCATTTCTGTATCCGTGCAGGGCGAGGTTGTTGAACGCCTCACTGAATGCAGAGACGACCTGCATCACGAGCTCGTCCGCGAGCTCTCCCTTGGTGCGCTCTTCGGCAACACCTGGGGAGAGCGCGCTTTGTCCGTCCGCGATCGCCGCCGTCAGATCGGGATCGGAGCTTGCTCGTCCCGAAGCGTGAACATGATCCCGCGGAGGACCGAAGAGCTTGCACGCCGCCCCGACGACGCGAACTGCGACGTCACGAAACTCGAGCGCACCTGGGACGCTTAACGTGATCACCGACCTACCGAAGATCCCCAGGACGAGGCTACACGAGTCATTGCCAGTCGCATATAAAACAGCCGTGATCCGTAGCGTCCGAATTGCCAAGCGAGTCATCGACGTCATGGGCGCGGCAGTCGGGCTCGCCCTCACCGCGCCCGTGCTGCCGCTGATCGCGGCCGCCATCTACGCGGACGACCCGGGCCCCATCATCTACAAGCAGCGTCGCGCCGGCATGCTGAAGGGCTTCGAGAAGCGCGACGGCTACGAGTTTCCGATCTTCGAAGAGTTCGACATGTACAAGTTCCGGTCGATGCGGGTCGACGCCGAGAAGCTCACCGGCGCCGTGCTCGCGACCGAGAACGATCCCCGCATCACCCGCGTCGGGCGCATCCTGCGCAAGACGCGGCTCGACGAGCTCCCCCAGCTCGTGAACATCCTGAAGGGCGAGATGAGCCTCGTCGGGCCGCGCCCCGAACGACCGGAGCTCCTCGTCAACCTCGCGATGGCCATCCCCTTCTTCGAGGAGCGCATGCGCGACGTGAAGCCGGGCGTGACCGGCCTCGCCCAGGTCTCCCTCGGCTACACCGGCCGCGCCTTCGAAGGCAGCGAGGCCTCCAAGTTCGAGGGCACGCTCCTCAACCCGTTCGATCTCCCGGAGACGGAGGGCTCCACCGCCGACGACATGCGGATGAAGCTGCTCTTCGACCTCGCCTACGCGGCCTCCCTCGAGGGGCTCGGCAGCTTCTTGCTGATGGAGCTCGAGGTGATCCTCAAGACACCGATGGTCATGGTCAAAGGCGTCGGGCGCTGACCGGCGCTACGAATACGATAGCGCCGCGGCCCCTCCCAAGATCTCCGCGAGCACCCGCGGCTCCACGTTCCCGCCCGAGAGCACCACCCCGACGCGCTCCGCCGGGAACGGCAGCTTCCTCGAGAGCGCCGCGGCGAGCGCCGTCGCTCCCGAGGGCTCCGCGAGGACCTTCGCGCCGAAGAGGAGCGCCCGCACCGCCTCCCCGATCTCCGCCTCGGTGACGGTCACCGCCGCCGCGACGTGGGCCCGCGCGATCTGAAACGTCAGCTCACCGACGCGGACGGGCCGCAAGCCGTCGGCGAGGGTCGGCCGCATCTCCACCCGCACCCGCTCGCCCGCCCGGAAGCTCCGCGCGAACGCGTCCGCGTTCTCCGGCTCCACCGCGACCACGCGCGGGCGCGGCTCGAACCCGGACGCGGCGACGCACGCCCCCGCGAGGAGGCCGCCTCCGCCGACCGGAACGAGGACGGCATCGAGGGGCGCGCCCCGATCTCGGCACGCGGACAAAAGCTCGAGCGTCGCCGTTCCCTGACCGGCGACGATGGCGGCGTCGTCGAACGGAGGGATCACGACCGCGCCCGTCGCTTCGGCGATCTCGAGGGCGAGCTTCATCCGCTCGTCGCTCGTCGTGCCGGCGAAGCGCACCTCGCCGCCCATCGCCGAGATGGCGTCGACCTTCACCCGCGGGGCGTCCTCGGGCATCACGACGGTGGCCCGTACGCCGAGCTCACGCGCCGCGAGCGCCACCGCCTGACCGTGGTTGCCGGAGCTGTACGTCACGAGCCCCCGAGCCCGGCGCTCCTTGGGGAGCGACAGCACGGCGTTCATCGCCCCCCGCGCCTTGAACGCCCCGATGCGCTGGAGGTTCTCCGCCTTTAAGAAGAGCGACGCCCCCGCGCGGGCGTCCAGCGCGTCGCTCGTCAAGACCGGCGTCTCGAAGACCCGCCCCGCGATCCGGGCGCGCGCCGCAATCACGTCCTCGAACCGAGGTCCGTTCGTCATGGGCTGCGAGTGTAGCGCCGGCGCGCCCCCGAGCGCGCGCTGAGGCACAAACGTACGCGTCGAGACGGCTTGCAGCCTCATCGCGCGCGACGTACCCCTTTCTCCCTATGCCCAAGCTCAGGGTCGCCATCGTCGGCTGCGGAAAGATCGCCGACGGGCACGTGGAAGAGATCCAGAAGCGCGAGAGCCTCGCCGAGATCGTGGCCGTCTGCGATCGCGAGCCGATCATGGCCAATCAGCTCGCGGTCCGTTATGCCATTCCCCGCGTCTACCAAGACTTCGACGCGCTGCTCGCAGAGCAGAAGCCGGACGTGGTGCACATCGCGACGCCCCCCCAGGCCCACGAGGCCCTCGCCAAAGCAGCGATGAACGCGGGCGCCCACGCCTTCGTGGAGAAGCCGTTCACCCTCGACTACGCCTCGACCCGCGCCGTCGTCGAGCACGCCGATCGCCTCGGGAAGAAGCTCGGAATCGGCTACAGCTACCATTTCGAGCCTCACACCGAGGAGCTCCGCAAGCACATCGCCTCCGGGGCCATCGGCGAGGTCGTCCACGTCGAGACCTTCTATGGCTACAACCTGGAGGGAGCGTTCGGCAAAGCGATGCTCGCCGACCCGAGCCACTGGGTGCATTCGATGCCCGGCAAGCTGCTCCAGAACGTCCTCGATCACGCCCTCGACAAAGTCGTGGAGCTGATCCCCGACGAGCGGCCACAGGTGACGGCGTTCGGAGCGGTCCGCCGCGCCGCCCGGTACGGAGACCGCCGGGACGATCTCGCCGACGAGGCCCGGATCGTCATTCGCGGCGAGCGCGCGACGGCGTATGTCACGTTCAGCTCCCACGCTCGCCCGGTCGGTCATTTCCTCCGCGTCTATGGGACGAAGAACACCGCCCACCTCGATTACAACAATCGGACCTGCACCCTCGAGACGGTCCCCACCTTGCCGAGCGCGATTGGACGGCTCACCCCCGCCTTCGAGAGCGCGGCCGCCTTCGCCGCCCAAGGGATGAAGAACCTCGGGCTGTTCTCCCGTTCGCAGTTCCACTTCTTCGCCGGGCTCGGGACGCTCATCGAGCGGTACTACCGTGCCATTTTGGACGACACGCCCCCTCCCATTCCTCACCGTGACATCACGCGGGTGGCGTGGATGCTCGACCGCATCTTCACCGAGGTCGACGCGAGCATGCGGCCAGCCGCCGGCCGCGACCGCGCAGAGGCGCGGGACATGGCGAAGGGAGAAGCGTGATGGCACCCAAGATCCTCGTCACCGGCTCGAACGGCTTCTTGGGCACCGCCCTCGTGGAGCGCCTGCTCGTCCGCGGCACCAAGGGCGTTCGGTGCGTCGTGCGCGCGGGTAGCGATCGCAAGCGGCTCGACGCCATCATCGCGAAGCACCCCGGCACCGACGCCGAGGTCGTCATCGGCTCCCTCGCCTCCGTCGCCGACGCGGACAAGCTCCTCGACGGGGTGGGGACGATCCTCCACCTCGCCGCCGCGATGAGCGGCCCCGCCGCCGACATCTTCCTCGGCACCGTCGTCTCGTCGAAGAACCTCCTCGACGCGATCGTCGCCCGTAAGGAGCGCCCCCGCGTCCTCCTCGTCAGCTCGTTCGGGGTCTACGGCGTGGCCGAGCTCCCCCGCGGTCAAGTCGTCGACGAGTCGACCCCGCTCGAGCCCCACCCCGAGCGGCGCGACAACTACTCCCACGCGAAGCTCCGCCAGGAGCAGCTCTTCTTCGAGTATCGAGAGAAGCACGGGCTGCCGCTGTGCGTCCTGCGACCGGGCGCGATCTACGGCCCCAACGGCGGCGCCTTCAGCGGGCGCGTCGGGCTGCAGCTCCCCGGGGTGTTCCTCTTCCTCGGGGGGAAGAACCTCCTGCCCCTCTCCTATGTCGACAACTGCGCAGAGGCCATCTGCGTCGCCGCCGAGCGCTCTGGGTTCGAGGGAGACGTCTACAACGTCCACGACGATGATCTCGTCCACTGCGACGAATACCTCGACCGCTATCGCCGCGAGGTCGAGCCGCTGCGCTATGTCCGCTTGCCCTTCCCCGCCACCCTCGCCCTGTCGCGCGCCGTGGAGTGGTACCATCGCTATTCGAGAGGCCAATTGCCGCCCATCTTCACGCCCTACAAGACGCGCACGACGTGGGGAGGGAACCGCTTCAGCAACGCGAAGCTGAAGTCCCTCGGCTTCTCGCCCATCGTGTCGACGAACGAGGGGCTCGCCCGCACCTTCGCGTTCCTCAAAGAGAAGAGCCGCTCGCGAGCACAGGCCTGAGCGCCGCGCTCCATCGCCGCCATGTTCTCCACGCCCGGCATCGCCGCCCTCATCGTCCTCATCTACATGAAGCCCCAGGAGTTCATCCCGGGGATGCAGGGGCTGCCGCTTCTCTACGTCATGCTGGGCGTCGCCTCGCTGGGGCTCTTGCTCGACATGAGGCTCGGGCACGCCCGCTTCGACTTGCCGCCGCAGACGCCGTACGTCCTCGCCCTCCTCGGGTGGTGCTTCGTCACCCACCTGGCGAAGTCGGGCACGGCGGGGATGACGACGGTGATCCTCGACATCGCCATTCTGTTGGTCCTCTTCTTCTTGATTGGCTGCGGCATTCAATCCTTCCGCGCCTATCAAGTCGTCATGGGCAGCCTGCTCGCGGTGAGCATGTTCGTGGCGGCGGTGTGCTTCCATCAGGGGCTCGCTCCCCTCGGGTGCGCCGTTCAAGAAGGGGAAGGGCTCGAGACGCTCCGCCCTGACGGTCGCCCCTGCATCAACGCGGAGGAGTGCTCGAGCGGCGACGCCGAGCCGGGAGCTCAATACGCCTGCGAACGCACGGGCCTCTTCGGCACGGTGAGCGTCGGCGGCGGCCGCGTGCGCTATCGCGGCGTCCTGAAGGACCCGAATGAGATCGCCCTCACCTGCAGCATCGCTCTCCCCATCCTGATCGGCCGCGCCCAGCGAAAGTCGTCCGTCCTCCGCAACGTCGCCGTCGCCCTCGGCGTCGCGCTCGTGGCGTTCGTCGTCGTCTTCACCCAATCGCGCGGCGGCGTGCTCGTGTTCCTCGCCGTCTTCGGCGCCTACTTCGTTCGCGCCTTCGGGCTGAAGGGCCTCGTGGCGGCGGCGGCCATGGGCGCGCCGCTCCTCCTCCTCGGCGGGCGCTCCGGCTCCGAGGCGGAGAGCTCCTCCAGTGAGCGCTCCGAGGTGCTGCTCGACGGACTGCACATGTTCATCGACAGCCCCGTCTTCGGCGTGGGTTACAACAACTTCACGGAGCACTCCCACCTCACCGCCCACAACAGCTACATGCTGGCGCTGAGCGAGAACGGCTTCATCGGGCTGTTCCTGTTCCTCTGCATCCTCTACATCTCGATCAAGATTTGCGCGAAGTGCCTCTACCTCTATCGAAGGAACGAGGACGCCCGCGTCGCCCGCACCTGGGCCATGGTCATGCTCGCCGCGCTCGCGGGGACTTGCGTCGGCTCGTTCTTTCTATCGTTCACGTACCACCACGTGCTCTGGATTTATCTCGCCCTCATCGGCGCGCTCTATGTCGTCATTCGTCGCCACGACCCGACATTCCGCGCCGGCCTCGGCATCAAGGAGCACGGGATGATCGGCATCGCGACGGCCGGCTTCGTCGTCTTCATGCGGGTGGCCCTGAGGCTGACCGGTCACTGAGGAAGGGCGGGGGCGGGCGACGGCTCCCGATCTCCTCGAGGGCCGCCGGAGCTCGGGGGGCGGGGCAGGGGGCAGGCTCGCCGCGCTCGACAGGAGCACCCTTCACGTAGCGCCCCCGCGCCCCCCGGCTCGCTCGGTACCAGTCCGCTGCCGCCGGCCCAGCGTGACACAAGGACCGGGCGCCGAGATCAGCGCGACAGAGCGTCATCGAGGTGCGGCTTGTCGTCGGTCGGCCCCTCCGCAGTCTCGAACGGATCCGACAATGTCGCTCACGACCTCGCTCTCGAGACGGGGCATCGCAAATGGATAGTCTCGCATCCTGCCCGACAGAGGCACATTGGAACGCCGGCTGCAAAGACGTTCGACATGATTCGCATACAACATCTGGCTCATGCGCTCGCTATCGTGCTCCTCGGTTGTGGCTCGGAGGTGCAACCCGAAGGGGGCGGGGGCAGCGGGGCAGTGACACTTGCGAGGCGTTCGCCGACGCCACTTCACCTGGAGGCCTGAGGATTCGCTTCAACAACGACACCCCCAAAGAGATCTATCTACCCGGCTCTGCAACGCCGTCGACTATTCAATTCAACCGGCCAGTGGCCCGAACGAAAACACCTATCGCGACACCTTCAGCGCGTGCTCTCAATCGTGCGAGACCCTTCAAACGGAGCCATTGACGAGCTGCGAGCCCTGCGGTCCGTCCGCATACCGCATCGCGCCCGGGGACTCGCTCGAGGTGATCTGGGACCAGATCGCTTCGCATCCCACCGCGATGCCATCCGAGTGCTGGGCCGGGGGACAGGCAGGGACCGCGTGCAACCAAGCCATCGTCGCGGCTCCGGGGCCGTATGAGCTGAAGCTCACCGTGTTCGAGGCGTGCTCCGACACGGGCGGCGCGTGCGCGTGCGAGGCCGATACGGGGCCGTGCACGGGCTCCGCGAGCAGCGGGTCCGTCGAGCTCTCGCCCGTGCCGTTCGCGCTGCCCTCGAGCGGACCCGTCGAGGTCGACGTGAGCGCGTGCGCGTTCGGATGCCCCGGAGCCGGCGACTGAACCTTCGCGAAGAGGGAGGTGGATGAGCTGTTCAGTGATGCATCGAGCCTGGCCGGTCGCCTCCTCATGGGTCCGAGGAGAAGACGTGTCCGCCCTTCGACAGGACAGTCGCCAATCGAGTCGGGTCGAACGCCGGCTTGACGCGCTCTCGGCGGAGTGGTGGCATCGAGCCGATGTCGGGGACGCGGAAGGTGGCGCTGCCGGTCGTTGCGACGCCGGGCTGGGGGCCCCCTCCCTCCATTCGTTCGCGGTCAGAGCGCACCCGCGTCCCGGCGGAGGGGACGCCGCTCAAGCGCATGAGCATCGAGATCGCCCGGCGGTGCAACCTCAAGTGCACCTATTGCTACACCGAGGCGACGGCGACGCACGCGGGCGGCCTTTCGGATGCGGAGCTGAGGGCGATCGTGGACGACGCCGTCGCGATCGGCGCGTGCCTCGTCTCCATCGTGGCCGGCGGTGAGTCGCTGATGCGCGACTCGATCCTCGTCGATGGCGAGTCGCTGATCGACCACGCCAATCGCCGCGGCTGCTACTGCTACCTCTACACGAACTGCACCCTCCTCCGCGGCCCCGAGGCACGTTGGCTCTATTCGCGGGACGTGTCGGTGGTGGGCAAGTTCAACAGTCCGCGCGACGACGTGCAGGACGCGCTCGTCGGGGTGAAGGGGGCGGCGAAGCGGATCCGACGCGGGGTCGAGGCGCTCGTCGAGGCCGGGTTCGCGAAGGAAGGCCGCCTCGCCCTCGAGACCATCATCTGCCCTCAGAACTACGATGACTTGCCCGAGATGTGGCGATGGATGCGGCGCCAGGGGATCATCCCCGAGGTCGAGATCCCGACGATCCACGGGCGCGCCGCCGTCCACAACGCGAGCCTCACCTTCGACGAGGCGGAGGCGCCCGCGAAGTACAAGGCTCTCTTCGAGGAGCTGCTTCGGATCGACGAGACGGAGTTCGGCTTCACGTGGATCCCTCACCCTCCCTTCCCCGCCGGGTCCTGCACGCTCTTCGAGACCAACTGCTACGTGAACGACCGAGGCGGCGTGCAGCCGTGCGCGGGCGTCGACAAGGAGCTCGGGATCATCGGCCGCGACGGCTCCCTCGCCGACATCGTCACGACCGCGGAGTTCCAGGGCGTTCGCCGCGCGCGGCACCGCGTCTCGGAGCCGTGCGCGAGCTGCGACCTCATCGACGTCTGCTATGGGTGCCGCGGCGCCTCGTACCACGCGACCGGCGACATGTTCGCCGCCGATCCAGTGTGCTGGCGGAGCGCCGACGTCATCCCGCCGAAGCGCGCCGCGCAGGGATGTGACGGCTGCTCGCGCGGCAGTTGACGAGGAACGCGTGCACATCCCCGGTGAGCGGACGATACGAGCCATGGTCGGGCGCGCGCTGCGCCCGATCGACGAGGCGCGGCGCGCGCTCGGCGTCCCCCCGATGGCGCGGGCCCTCCGGATGCGGGGCATCGATCTACACCACCGCCCGGGCGGCAGTGCGAGCGCCGATGCCGACACCGCCAGCTGGGTCCGGCTCCATCACCGACTCTCGGAGTCGAGCGGCTATTTCTTCGCCGACAACGTGATCTCGAACGAGAGTGACTATCTCGCTCCCGCTCCCGCCCTCGCCGCTCTGCCGCCCGGCCTCGCCTATCTCGGCGTCGGGCCGGAGCAATCGTTGTCGTATGTCGGAATCGCGAGGAGCGCGCGCGCGTTCGTGGTCGACGTGCGCCGGGACAACGCGCGCCTTCATTTCCTATATCGCGCCCTCTTCGACGCCGCCGAGAGCCGCTCGGAGTGGCTCGCCCTGCTCCTGGGCCGGCCCTACGACAGGGCCACCGATCCCGGCGCGGGCGCGACCATCGACGAGGTCCTCGCTCACGCGACGCGCGCCGCCGCTTCATCGCGCGCGTTCCGCGCCGCCGAGGAGCGGGTAGCCCGGGACCTCGGTCGATTCCCGGGCTTGCTCTTGCCGGGCGACCGCGCCCGCGTGCGGCGGATCCACCGGTGGTTCTTCGAGCACCAGCTTGACCTCACATTCCAGGTTCGCGGCCCGCGACTGCGGGTCTATCCGACGCTGCGGGGCCAGCTCGGCGTGCGCGCGCCTTCGGGAGAGCCGATGAGCTTCCTCGCCTCGGAGACAGCCTTTCGACACGTGCAGGCGATGCAACGCGCCTCTCGCCTCGTGCCGGTGGTGGGGGATCTCGCCGGCGACTTCGCGGTCCGCGCGACCGGTGAGGCCCTCCATCGGAGCGGCGAGCGCTTGGGCGCGCTCTACGTCTCCAACGTGGAGCAATACCTCTTCGAACGCGGGGTGTTCCGCCGGTGGATCGCCAATCTCCGGACGTTGCCCTTCCACCCCGAGGCGGTGATCCTCCGCGCCTATCCGGAGGCGGAGGATGGCCGGCCCGCGCCCGAGGCGCCGCGCACGCTCGCCGGGCAGGTGCGACGCTCGGCGGCGATCGCCGCGCGCGCGCTGTTCTCGCCCACTGGCAAGCAGGTCCACGTCATGCCGACGATTGCCCACCGGCTCGGGCCGTTCCTCGAGCGCGCCGATCGCTACCGCACCTTCCGCGCGCTCGTGACGGACGAGGATGTGCGGTGGCGCTGACTTCACCCAGGGAGCGCTGGGCGTGGCTCGTCGGTGATCCGGAGCTCCACTGGATCGATCCTTCGGTGCGGGCGCGGTCGAAGGGGACGTTCGCGCGCTTGACGGAAGGGTTCACCCACTTCGACGCGCGCGGCCCCGCGCAGGGGCCTGTCGTCGTATTGATCCACGGCTTTTCGGTGCCGCTCTATCTCTTCGATTCAATCGTCGATCTCCTGGCGAGCGATGGGCTCCGCGTCGTTCGCTATGACCTCTTCGGCCGAGGCCTCTCGGATCGACCCGAGGGTCGCTATGGCGAGGAGCGCTTCGATCGGCAGCTCGCGGATCTGCTCGACGCGCTCGCCATCACGGCGCCGCTCCACCTCGTCGGGGTCTCGATGGGCGCGTCGATCGCGACCACCTTCGCGGTACGCCGACCGGAGCGAGTGCGCTCACTCGCGTTCTTGGGAGCGGGGCTCGGCGCCGGCCACCGCGCGCCCCGGAGGCTGAGGGCACCCCTCCTCGGAGAGGTCCTCTTCTTGAAGCGCATCTCCCCCACCCTCGCCCCTTCGCAGCTTCACGACCTCCATCACCCGGAGCGCTTCCCCGAATGGCCTCGGAGGTACCACGTGCAGATGCGGTACATCGGGTTTCGCCGCGCGCTCCTGTCGACGCTGCGCCATTACATGGGCCGCGACGTCGAGCGCGACTATCGGAGCGCGGGGGCCCTCGGGGTGCCCACCCTCCTCGCGTGGGGCGCCCACGACAAGCGCGTGTCGCGAGAGGAGCAGGCGAAAATCCGATCTTGGCTCCCTCGCGCCGAGGCGCGGGTGGCCGACGACGCCGCCCACCTTCCCCACGTCGAACAGCCCGACCTCGTGGCTTCGTGGCTCACCGCCCACGTGCGACGAGCCGCGCCATGAACGCGGGGACCGAGCTCTGGAGCGCGCTGCGGCGCGAGCGTTTCCTCGTCGTGGGACTTGGAGCGACGGGGCTCGCGGCGGCGCGGCTCTTCTCGAGGATGGGCGTGCCCTTCGCGATCTCGGACACCGCCTCGCGGGAGACGATCGCGCACCGGCTGGAGGGGATCGCCAGGGTCGAGGCGCACGCGGGGCCCCAGAGCGCCGCCCAGCTCGCGGGGATCACGGCCGTGCTCCTCTCGCCCGGGGTTGCGCGATCCAATCCGTTGATTGTCGCGGCGCGCGCCCGCGGCCTCCCCGTCTGGTCCGACTATGATCTCTTCTATCCGCTGTTCGCGGAGAAGAAGATCGCGGCCATCACCGGCACGGACGGCAAGACGACGACGACGACGCTCCTCGCCCACATCGCCCGCGACGATGCGCGCGTCGTGGTGGCGGGGAACATGGGGACGCCCGTCAGCGCCGTCTACGACGAGATCCTCGCCTGCGACGTGCTCGTCCTGGAGCTCTCGAGCTTCATGCTCGAGGAGGTGAGGAGGTTCCGCGCGAACGTCTCGACCGTCCTCAACGTCGCGGAGGACCACGTGGATCGCTACCCCACGCTCGACGCGTACGAGGCCGCGAAGCGCGCCATCCTGATTCACGCGCGGCGAACCGACGTGTTCGTTCAGAATCTCGACGACCCGCGAATCGCGTCCTGGTCCATAGGCGCGCTCGAGAGACGCACCGTCTCGCTTCGGAACGGTCGTGCGGACGCTCGGCTCGTGGATGGTCGCCTGCGCCTGGGCGCGGCCTCGATCGAGGCGGATCGACTCCGCATCCGAGGGCTCCATCACCGCGCAAACGCCCTCGTCGCCGCGGCCATGGCCGTCGAGCTCGGCGTCGATCCAGACGCCGCCCTCGCCCGAGCGACGACCTTCCCAGGGGTGCCGCACCGCTTCGAGCACGTCGGCAGAGCGGGGGACGTGGACCTCGTCGACGACTCCAAGGCCACGAGCGTGCAGGCCGTGCTGCGCGCGCTCGAGAGCCTCTCCGAGCGGCGCGTCGTGCTCATCCTCGGGGGGCGCGACAAGATGTTGGACCCGACTCCGCTCCTCGTCGCGTCGGGGACGCTGCGCGCGGTCGTCGGCTACGGCGAGGCCGGGCCGCGCCTGCTCGAAGCGCTCCGACCCGCCGTGCGTGGCGTCTACGTGGAGCGCTTCGCGGAGGCGGTCGCGCGCGCGTGCGCCATGACCGAGCCCGGCGACGTGCTGCTCCTCTCGCCCGCGTGCACGAGCTTCGATCAGCACACCGACTATGCGGCGCGCGGGGCGGAGTTTCGAAAGGTGGCCCGGGCCGCGCTCACCGCGATCGCGCCCTGAGGACACGCCACCCCGCGGTGAGGCCGAGGAACAGGCCCCCGAACACCAAGAGCACCAACACGGCGCCCGCCGAGCTCGCCGCCAACGTCGCGGAGAGGGCGTGGCGAACGGCGACCGCCGAGCCAACCGACGCCGCCGTGATTGCGACCGATCCGACGACGACCCGCGTGCTCAGCCCGAGCCCACCGAGCTCTCTCGAGAGCTTCGCGCCGAGCGCGATCGTCTCTACCCACGCCGCTACCACCGAGCCGAGCACCACCCCCAAGGCGTCGTATCGCCGCATCAGGAGGAGCGCGGCCGCGCCGCCTGCGAGCACGCGCGCCATCGCATAGCGAGCGGGCGCGCGCGTGTCGCCGAGGGCGTGAGACGCGGCGGTGAGCACGCGTCCCCACGCGTTGCCGAGCAGCGCGAACGCATAGCCGGCGAGGAGGACTCGGACCCGCGCCGTCGCGGCCGCGTCGAAGGCGCCGGATTGGAGCAGCACGCGCAACATCTCCCCCCCAAAGACGACGAGCGCCGCGGTAGCCGGGATCGCGAGCGCCGCGACGCGCCCCATCGCGGCGCCGAGACGGGCGCGAAGCTGCCCGCGATCGCCCTCCGCCGAATCGCTCGCCATCGCCGGCAGGAGGGCGGCCGCCTCCCCTGCTCCGAGCAGGCTCAGCGGAAGCAGGTAGATTGTCTGAGCATATTGAAACGCCGCCTGCGCTCCCGGGCCGGTCAGGCTCACGAGCGCGGCGTCGACGAGCCCCGCGAGCTGGATGACGCCACGGCCGAGCACCGCTGCGGGCAATCGCCGCGTCGCTTCTCGCAGGCTCGGATCCTTCCCGTCCAGTCGCGGACGCAGGCGGCCAAGGATCCGATGTACCGCCGGCGCCATTGCGATCACCTGGAGGCCCGCCCCGCCGAGCGCGGCCAGGGCGAGGCCCATCGCGAGCGGCTCTCCGCGCACGCCGAGCGCGGATCCGAGCACCACGAGGCCGGCGATCTGAGCCGCGCTCCACAGCGTTGGCGCCGCGTACGGCAAGAAGAAGCGCCGATGCGCGCTGAGCACGCCCAAGCCCCACGAGGAGAGGATCACGAGCCCCGTCATCAAGAAGAGGACGCGCGACAGGCGCGCCGTCGTCGCGCGGGCCTCCTCGGAGAACCCGGGCACGATCGCCGCCGCCAGCACCGGCGCGAGCACGACCCCGATCGCCGACAGCACCGTCACCATGAAGAGAAGCGCCCCGAGTGCCGCGAGGGCGAGCTCCACCGCGTCTCGGGCGCGCCCCTCCGCGCGGAGCTTTGCATAGACAGGAATGAACGAGGCCGAGAGGGCCCCCTCCCCGAGGAGGTATTGGGTCACGTTGCCAATCCGGAACGCCGCCGCGACCACGTCCGCGAGGACGGAGAGACCGAAGTAGTGGGCGATCATCCGCTGCCGGACGAGCCCGGCGAGCCGCGACAGCATGATGCCGGCCGCGACCATCGCCGCTCCGCGCGCCGATTTCGCGGAGGGTTCGCCCGCCGGATCCATGCCCGCCCGCCTTCTATCATCGATGTCGACGCCGAGGACGTCCAAAGGCTTCTTGCACGCTGGTGCCACATAGCGGCACTGGGGCGCGTCGAATCGATCTGACGCCCCGCCACGGTCGCTCTCTCTCCGTTTCTTTTCCCGTTCTGCGAAGCTCGCTAAGAGAGTCTCGCTCGACGCATGCGCTCCAATGCAAAGCCGCGGAACGCGAAGAAGGCTCGCCTCGATGGGGGGGCCACGCCGCTCGCGCGCCGCTACCGGCTCGGGCCTCCCCCGGCGCCGATCGTCGGGGGCGCGCTCGAGAGGATCGTCGCCGCCGGGCACCTCGTGGAGGTCGCGTGGGACGGGCACCGCGTGCTCGTCGTGCGGGAGGGAGACTCCGTTCGCGTCTCTTCCCACGACGTGCGCGAGTGGTCGGGCGAGCTCCCGTCGATCAAGCGCGCCCTCCTCGCGACTCCGATCCAGGCGTTCGTCGCCGAGGCTTGGCTCGTCGGCTTCGACGAAGGGGGGCGCCCCAGCTTCGAGGCGCTGCGACGGAGGATTGCCGCCGGCAACGACGCGAGCCTCAAGCTCGTGCTCGTCGATCTTCTCCACGCCGAGGACACCTCGCTCGTCGCGCTTCCGCTCAGGCAACGCCGCGAGCACCTCGCCCGACACTTCGGCGGCGCGCGCGAGCCGATCGTCGTGTCCGAGGCCCTCGCCGGCTCGCCGAGCGCCGTGCTCGCGATGGTGGAGAAGCTCGGGCTCGGAGGGGTGCTGATTCGCGACCTCCTCGCCCCGTACGCGGAGGCCTCCTCCCATCGGCCCTCCCGGATCGCGGGCCCGGTGGCGGCGTGGATCGCTCAGCCACGCGCCCTCTCCCCTGCTCCCCAGGTCACGAACGCGTCCAAGGTGCTCTACCCGCGCGACGGGTTCTCCAAAGCGGATGTCGTCTCTTACTATCGAGACGTCGCCGATACCCTCCTCCCCTATCTCCAGCGACGCCCCGTCGTCGCCCAACGCTTTCCGGACGGGATTGACGACTTCACCTGGTATCAACACCGCGTCCCGCCGCGCGCGCCCGACTATGTGAAGGCCGTCTTCATCGAGGGCAATCGACGCATCCTCCTCGAGTCGCGCGACGCCATTCTATGGATGGCAAACCAGGCCGCGATCACCCTCCACGGCTTCGTCAGCCGCGTCGGGACCCTGGAGAGCCCCGACTGGCTCGTCATCGATCTGGACCCTGCCCCCGAGACGCCCTGGCTCGACGTCGTGGAGGTCGCCGTCGCGGTTCGCAAGCTCCTCGAGCTCCTCGAGATCGAGAGCGTCCCGAAGACGAGCGGCCAGAAGGGATTGCACGTGATGGTGCCTCTCTCCCCCGGCGCCCCCGGGCCCCTCGTCGCGGAGGCGGCGCGTGAAATCGGCCACCTCCTGTGCCGGCTGCGGCCCGAGAAGATCTCGATGGACCAAGAGGTCGAGCTCCGCCGCGGCCGCCTCTATCTCGATACGAACCAGGGCTATGTGGGGAAGATCCTCGCCCTCCCCTACGCCCTTCGAGCGAAGGACGGGGCCCCATGCTCCACGCCAATCGCGTGGTCGGAGCTCGGCCCCGCCCTCGCGCCGAGCAGCTTCAACCTCCGCACCGTCCGCGACCGGCTCGACAAGAAGGGCGACCTCGCCGCGCCGCTCCTGGGGGGTCGCGGCGCCGACATCCAGGCCCTCCTCCGCCGGCTGCGGGCGGGCGCGAGGTGACCGCGCTCGCGCCGACCCACGTTGCAACTTGATTGAGGCGCGCTTCCCGGATACTCCGGAGGTCCGATGGGGACTGCGCCGTTCACTTTGGCAATCGATGGAGTGAGCGCGCTGCGCGTCCACTCTTTTCAAGGCAAAGAGGGCCTCTCCGAGGCCTGGCACTTCGATGTCGTCGCGAGCGGCGTCAGCGGGGAGGAGGTCGAGCGGCTCGGCCTCGGACAGCGCGCGGGGCTCGTCCTCGATCTCGGAGAGCGCTCGAGGGCGTTTTATGGCGTCGTGGCAGCGATCCGGGTCGACGAGGTGCACGCCATCGATCGGGAGGTGAAGTACATATTCCGGATCGTCCCGCGCCTTTGGCTGCTCAAGCGCAACCGCAAGACGCGCATCTTCCAGCAGAAGCGCGTCCCCGACATCATCAACGCCGTCCTGCTCGAGTCCAACATCGCCGTCCGGTGGTCGCTGATTCGCCCCTACCCGCGCCGCGAGTACTGCACGCAATACGAAGAGACGGACTATGACTTCGTGCGCCGGCTGCTCGCCGAGGCGGGAATCTATTTCTATTTCTTCGGGGGAGAGCCGGTCGCCTCGTCCGCCCTCGACGTCAACACCGCCACCGGCATCGCCGCTCAAGTAGGCGGCGCGGTGGTCGGCATGGCGGCGGGATCGGCGGCCGGAGGCCTCGCGGGCTCTGCCATCGCGATGGCGGAGACGCTCATCCCCGGCGACACCATCGTCTGCGCCGATGACAGCCTCTGCTATCCGTCCGTGGCCCGGGACGACGCGGCCCTCCTCGCCGCCTCGACCGTC
The DNA here is from genome assembly GCA_044225865.1 of Polyangiaceae bacterium. Classification (GTDB taxonomy): domain Bacteria; phylum Myxococcota_A; class Polyangia; order Polyangiales; family Polyangiaceae; genus Xiheicaenibacterium. The sequence goes on from JBGAID010000073.1 coordinate 44,722, forward strand.
GCCTCGCTCTCGGCGACGGCGACGGAGGCGATCGCGGGGCCATCCGCCGTCAGCACGGCCACGGCCGCGGCCGCCGGGTCAGTGATCGCCGCCGTCGGATCGTCGGCCGCCCTCGCCATGAGCTTCACCGCGAACGAGCAGACGGCCGCCACCACCTACGACAAGGTCACGCGCTTCGGCCTTCGAAACACGGTCCGGTCGGCGGGAGGAGCTTTTCGCGACTATGACCCGGAGCGACCGCTCGTGAGGCTCCAGAGCATCGCCGTCTCCACCGCGCCGTTCCCACCCTCCGCCATGGAGGTCGTCGCCATCGCCGCCGCCGTCGCGGAGAACGCGGTGAACGCCGTCTCGGTGGTCGCGACCGAGACCTCGTCGGATCCCGCGAGCACCGCGAGCACCGCGAGCTCCGTGACGAGCGTCGCGACCGACATCGCCAACATCGCCCGCGTGCCGTCGGAGGTCTACGATCACCATAGCCCCTTCTTGTTCCCCAACTGGTCAATGGCCCCCGACGCGGCGCCGCTGATCCTCCGGCAGAAGCGGCGCCGCGCATCGATCGGCGACGGAGAGAGCGGCTGCTACGACTTCTCTCCCGGGCATTGCTTCGAGCTCCAAGGGCACCTCGCCGCCCAGCTCGACGGCAAGTACGTCCTCACCAAGGTCGTGCATCACGGTGAGGCGAGCCCCGGACAAGCGCATCGCCGCGTCTACTTCAACACGTTCGAATGCGCGCCCGCGGTCATGCCCTATCCGCCGAAGCGTCCCAAGCGCAGGAGCGTCCAAGTCGCGCTGACGGCGACCGTGGTCGGCCCCACTGGCGAGGAGATCCACGTCGACGACAAAGGTCGGATCAAGGTCCAGTTCCACTGGGACCGAGCAGGGAAGTTCGACGACGCAAGCTCCTGCTGGATTCGAACCATGCAGGCGTGGGGGGGCGCCTCGTGGGGGCACCAGTTCATCCCTCGCGTCGGGATGGAGGTCGTCGTCGTGTTCGAGGGCGGAGATCCCGACAAGCCGATGGTCCTCGGGAGCGTCTACAACGGGACCCACCCCGCGCCGTTCATGCTCCCCCAGGAGAAGACGAGGAGCGGGATCCGCACCCGGAGCACGCCGGCCGCGGACGGGTTCAACGAGCTCTCCTTCGAAGACGCCGTGAACCGCGAAGAGGTGTTCCTTCACGCCCAGCGCGACCTCAAAGAGGAGGTGCGCAACAACCACGTCGCGACGATCGGGAAGGACGACAACCTCACGGTCGGCGGGACGATGAGGCGCGACGTGATGGTCGACGTCGTGGAGCGCATCGCCCTCAATCGATCGACCCTGGTCGGCTCCGACGTGCAGCTGAGGATCGGGGGCGACCACCACACCGAGGTGACGGGGCACCTCCGCGTCGACGGCGACATGAAGACGGCCATCGGCACGCTCGACGCGCCTCGCACCGCGGACACCTTCTCCCATGGCAGCTACCTCGTCGGCGCGGCCGAGGCCGTCCGCATCCGCGCCGAAAAGAGGATCCTGTTCGTCTGCGGGGACACCTCGATCGAGATGAGCCAAGAGGGCATCCGAATGGTCGGCTCGAAGCTCACGATGGAAGGAACGACCTCGATCACGGTCCAGGGCAACGGGCCGGCCATGGTGCTCGGGGACGAGGCGGAGATCGTCTCCAAGAAGATCCGGCTCATCGCCGAGAAGTCGAGCGTCGAGCTCGATCAGGAGGCGAAGATCGACGGGACCCTGATCAAGCTGAACAGCTCGGATCTGGACAAGTCCGTGTCGTCGCAGACGGGCGCGCCGAAGACGAAGCCGATCGATCTCGAGCTCACGGACGAGGAGTTCCAGCCGCTCGCGGGCAAGGAGTGGATCCTCGTGGCGGGAGGCGTGAAGATCGAGGGCACCACCGACGGCGACGGGCACCTCAAGACCGAGGTACCCGAGGACGCCGACGCGGCCGACATCACGCTCTACGCAGGAGGTCGCCCCGAGGGACGAAAGCTCCAATATCGAATCCAGCTCGCCGCCCTCCCCCCACCGGAGACCCTCCCCGGGGTGAAGGCCCGCCTGAGAAACCTAGGCTATTACTGGGGTGATCCCGACGACGTCCTCGACGCCGACACGCGGGCGGCGCTGCGCGAGTTCCAAGAGGATCACGAGCTCGAGGTGACGGGGGAACCCAACGACGAAACCCGCGCCAAGCTGAAGGAGCTCGCGCGATCATGAGCGGCTTCATTCGAAGTGTCCGGTGCACCGTCGTCAACAGCTCGAGCCACGCGCTCGTGCGCAAGAGCGATCCGGAGCAGGAGCACAAGCACGGCAGCTACGACGAGCCCAAGCCTCCGGCCCGCGTCGAGCCCGGCGGGACGGCGATGTGGAACACCAGCACCGCCGGCCTGTTCACCGGGACCGAAGGGGCGGTGGCGTTCGGGGTCGAGGGCACGAGCGGCGAATGGCGAGTCTCGTGGGACAATCCCTTCATCGGCGACAACACCTTCGATCACACCTGCACCGGGGTCAGTGATTGGCAGAAGGTGCCGCGAACCGCGCAGGATCCGGACAGCGGAGAGGCGCTCGACGAAGGCCGGATCAAGAGCGATGACGACGTCCACGTCACGTACACCTTCTTGACGGGAGATCCCCCCAAGACGGAGACGGGGAAGGGCGACGACGCCCGACCCACCGCACCTGCCGTTCAGACCGCCAATGGTCCCACCGGCCAAGTCTCCCTCCCCGCGGGCGCGAAGCGCATCCTGTTGATCCCGAAGACGGGCAATGACGGTGTCCAAAAGGACAACATCGCGTGGGCCGCCCAGTGGAAGAAGAAGGATCCGGCCACGCGCGACACCAAGGTCATTCCCAACAAGTCGGGCCAAGGCGACGTGGACGCCTTCGAGCTCCACATGAAGAATTTCGCGAAGGCCGTCGAGGACGCGGCCAAAGCCGCGGGCACGGGAGGCGAGATCATCCTCTTCACCGGCCACGGCTCGGTCGGCGGTCAGACCGGTCCGGTGAGCGCCTTCGACACGACGCCCGAGACCGACGCCTCGGCCGCGGTCGAGCGAACCCGCCAGAAGATCACCCAGCAAGACGCGGCCATGGTCCGGAACAAGATGCACTCTGGCGGCCGCGTCAGCACGATCCGCGACGCGATCAAGACGATGCGCGAGGCCATGAACGGCGCCGGCGTGAAGCGCTTCACCATCCTCGCGTGCGACGTCGGTCGCGACACGGAGTTCATGGGGTGGATGGCCGGCAAGGACATGTTGAACGTCGAGGTCGGGGCCTACAAGCGCATCGTCCTATCGGGCGCGGGCAAGCACGGCGTTCAGCTCTGGGTCCCCTCGACGGCCCCGCCCGCCAACCTGACAATCCCCAGCATGCGCGACTGGGCCATGACGAACGCCCCGCCCCCGGACGGATCCGACAAGAACGCAGAGTCCTATCACACCCCGCCGCTCACCCAGCTCCGGGTCGTCGATCCCAACGGTAAGGCTTGGGAGCTCTGACCACCGCGCGGGCAGCCACGCCATGGATCCGCTTGGCCCTCGCGCTCGCGGCGGGGTGCGCGTCGGCGCCGACGGGCGAGCTCCCTGCCCTCACCGCCGCGCCGGTCGAGCCGCCCCCCGCCCCGACGCCGAATCGCTGGTTCGAGAAGCCCTGGAACGTCTCGCTCGGCGCCCCCGGTCCGAGCGGAGACGCCATCGCCCTCTTGGGCGGGCGGCGCGTCCGCCTCTTTCCCGATGGCCGGGTCGAGCTGCAGGACACTTCGATCGACGCGTCGCTGCGCTGGATGGGCGCGGTCCCGACGACCTCGGGAGAGAGCGTTTGGGTCGGCGCGACCCACGACGCGCTCTATCGGTTCGACGACCCGCTCGGGCCCGGGGTGAAGCTCTTCCAGAGCGACGTCGCGATCGATTGGGTGGGCGCCATTCCGAATGGCGTCCTCGTCGAGCACACCGGCGCGCCGGTCGCGGCCGTCGACGTGCGAACGGGGGCGCGCCGATCGCCGCCCACGATCGGGGTGGTGCCGATCGCGCGCGCGTTCTTCCAATCCGCGACTCACGGTCACGCGCACGTCCCTGGCTTCGGAGACTTCGAGACGAGCGACGGCGGCGCCCGATGGACGCCGGCATCCGCGATGAACCTCCTCGCGGGGCCTCGATGGGGGATCCTTCAGAGCGACGAGGGCGGCCGCTCCTGGGATTCGAGGCTCGACGATGCGCCTCTCACCGCGAAGTGGCTCGCCGCGGTCGGTCGCGACCCGCTCGAGCGCGCCGCCGAGCACGGCGTGTCCGCTCCGCGGGGCACCGCGATCATCAGCGGCGAAGGCTCCGAGATCGCGCGCGTGTCGCTCGAGACGGGGGCGGTGCTGGCCGTCGTGCCCGCGGATCGAGCGACGCCGTGCCGGCCATTCCCGGCCGGCCCCGAGATCCACCTCGCGTGCGAAGGAGGTGTGGTCAAAGGCTTGGACACGACCGGACTGGGCCTCTTGGTTCGATGGGAAAAGAAGGTCGCAGAGGGGCCTTTCATCCTCGCGCCCGACGGCGGGCTGGCCTTTCTGCGGGCCTGCGGAGACGACGACGCGAAGCACGCCCTCTGTGTCCGCCAGCCCGACGGCTCCTTTCGCAGCGTGCCTCTGCCGGCGCAGGAGATCGTCGGGCGTCGCGCGAGCCAGGACGGGAGCGTGCTCGTCGCGACCGTCGTCGGCGGCTCGCTCATCCTCACCCGACTCCGCGCCAACGCTCCGCCCGTGGAGGTTGCGACGTGGCGAGGCTGCCGGCCGACGGGGGTGCAGCTCGACGAGTGGGCGCCGGACAACGTGCGCGTGGTGACCCTCGACGGCTGCGACGGTCGGGGCCCGAACCAGCTATTGACCATCTCGCGCGGCCAGCAAGAGGCCGAGGTCCTCGATCGAGATGGCTGCATCGCCCTCGGCCTCGGCCGGGTCGTGAATCACACCGGTCACTCCATCCGCGTTCGAGACGACGCGGCGCGGTTCGAAAAGGCGGCGAGCTTCTCCGGAGGGGAGTGTCACGTGAGCGCGGCGGGGCTCGTGGCCGGGTACGAGGTCCATATCGGGTGGGAGGGGCTCGCCATTGCCCATGAGCCGCCGAAGCCATCCACTCGGCAGGAGCCGCCCCCCGTCCTTCGATGCGCAATGGGCGCCCTCGCCGCCGCTTCTTCCTCGCGCGCCGATTGGGTGGGCCGCCGGCCCAAGCTCCGCGACGACGCCGCGCCCATCTTCGAGCCGGGCCTCTTCGCCGCGATCCGAGCGGAGGACCGCCAATGGCACGTCGACTGGTGGGATCTGACCGAGCTCGGCCCGCGAAGGCGCCACCTCGCCGTCCGCGCCCCTGCCCCCGTTCGCGAGCCGCACATCGTCGCCGCCGCGGCCTCGGGCGAGAACCTCGTCGTGCTGGTGGAGGCGGACGACGCTCCCCGCGCGTGGGCTCTACGCAAATGGGGCAGTCGCATCACGACCGCTCCGGTGGCGGCCTCGGGTCCGTCCCGAATGGCGCTCGGCCCCGACGGCGCCGCGGCGTGGGTCCCCAGCGAGGCGCCGGGGGACCTCCGGGCTCTGCCGATGCGAGCGCCCGCCTACGCCGTCCCCATCGGGGCGAAGTCGCCATTGCCGCTCGCGCCGACCGAGGCCGGGGTCGTCGTCTTCGCCCCCGAAGAGGGCCTCGCGGCCCAGATCGTCGCGGACGCGAAGGTGAAGAGCCCACCCCCGCTCGACCATTACGAGGCCGTCGCGGGGGGCTCGTCGTCCCTCTCCGATCTGCGCGCGTGCGCGGCCGGGCTCGGGGGCCCGACCGTTCGCATCTTCACGACGATGCGCGTCGACGGAGGGTCGGGCGCGAGCTACGAGCGACTCGTCATCGACGTCTCGACGCGACCCGGGGAGCCCTGCATCGCCAGGGTCACCGAATGGACAGGCCGATTCCGGGTGGACTTCCTCGCGGGGGCGGCCGAGAGCGTCGCTGACGACGGCGTCGCCCACGCCCTCACGTGCGCGTGGAACGCGACGCGAGGCCCCTGATCGACCTCCACGAATCCTCCGCCGCCTCTCCACGGCAACTTCGAACGGGCCCGCGCTCGATCGGCGATGCTCCCCGCATGAGACTGCAGCCGGGCGCGAAGGGCGCGGGGGGCGACGACGGCCCCTCCTGGAAGAGAGCCGCCTTCTTCTGGGCCGCGTGCGTGCTGTGCGGCGCGGCGTTGGTCCGCCCCCTCACGAAGGCCGTCCCCCTGTTCGCGCGCGCCGCCGACATCGAGGCGTTCCACATCGTGGCCCACGTCTTTCTCTATGGCACGCTCGCGCTCCTGATCGACAGAGGCCTGCGCCGGCGGCCGGTCGTGGCAGGCGCGCTCGGCATGCTCGTGGGGCTGGCCCAAGAGACCGTTCAGGTCGTCCTCGCGGGCCGCGGCCTCGGGCTGCCCGAGCTCTTCGATCTCGGCGTCGACGCCACCGCCATCACCGCCGCGCTCAGCCTCCGTCGTTGGGTGAGCGCCGCGCCTCACACGCCCAGGATCCTCAAATAGGGCTCGATGAAGAGAGGGCTCGTGAGGGTAAAAGCGGCCACTGTCCAGAGCCGCCCGTAAACCGGTCCCCACCGGGCGACGTGCAGTCGCCGCTCGATCAACACGAGCGCCCCCTGAACGACGAAGAAGATCGCCATGCTGCTCGCCTGGACGAAGCCGATCGCCACGAACGCGATCCAGAAGTGAAGCACCGCGCTCCCGAGGAACGCGGCCCCCACCGCGAAGCGCACGGACCTCCGCGCGAACGGGCGAAAGAAGTGATCCATCAAGAGGGAATGGACAGGACGGTTCCAGCGCTCGCCCCAGAACTCTTGAATGGTTCGGGACAGGATCGGGGCGCGGTGGACGCTGTCGAACCGGATGCCGAGCGACGCGTAGACGAGGGTCACGAGCGCGGCGACGGTGTCGACCATCGAATAGGCGGCGACCAACCCCACGAGCCACCGCCACGGCGTGGCCAGCGGGTGATTCGACAACAACCAGTACGACGCGATGAAGAGCCCGCCGTAGCCGGTCGTCGCCACCGTCAGCCCGATATCCGGCTCTGGTCGGACCCTCCAGATACGGCGTCCGTCGAAGGGGGTGCCGAGGAACCAGAGGCGGAACAAGAATCGGTACTGCTTTGGATCCTTCCGGAGGTCGAGCGCGCGCGCGAGCACGCAGACGCCGGCGACGGCGAGGACCGTCTTTCCGAACGGAATGGTGTCGACGGCGAGCGGGACGAGCGGGGCGGGCGCGGCGGCGGCGACGCCCAGGCTCTTGCTCCTCGTGAAGGCGGCCGCCGACGCGAGCGCGAAGAGGGCTACGAGGGCGAAGCCTGCCGGGACCGGAAGCAACACGAGCGCGCAGGTTACGCCGGAGCGATTCTCGGCCGCAACGAGCGAGCCTCGACCTTCTGGATCAGACCCCGGCGCGCTACGCGCTCGCCGACCCCTGCCAGGCGACTACGCTCTTCGAGCTCCGTCGCGGCAGGGGTGATCCGGAAGCGGACTTCCGGCCGGCAGTACGAGCTCCCGCCGGGGCTCGTCCGATTCACTTCTTCAGCGCGGCGTCGATGGCGGACTCGGCTTGGTCGAGGGCGCGGTCGACCTCTTCTTGAGAGGCGTTCGCGTTGACCTTGGCGAGGAGGCTCTTGAGGATGCCGGCGGGAAGACCTGCCTTCGTCGCGAGAGCTTCACACTTCCCGGCGAGCTTCGCGCCGAGATCGTCATTGGGAATGTATAGGAGCCGGACCAGGCTCAGCTTCACGCCCAGCTCGTAAGCGGTGGCAAACGCCGGGCTCAGCTTCCTGGCGATCGTCTTGTCGGTCGTGTCGAGCAGCCAATGCATCGCCTCGGCGGTGTCTTTGGCCTTCTCCCCGGTGAGGGCGGGGAGCGCGGGGACGGTGACGTTGAGGCTCTTCGCGTCGGCGCTCGCGCGATTGAAGAGGCGCTCACCGGCCGCCTTCGCGCCGCGTGCCCTGCCGATGGTGGAGAGGCTCAGCTGATGTCCCAAACGGAACGCCCCCTGCTGTGAGCTCGTGATCGGGGCCTCGTCGATCGACTGGCCGCTCGACGAATTGGCAGCCGGGGAGGGAGACGGCAGCGGCTTGGATGGCGAGCCCGCGTAGTCGTCTTCGTAGTAGGGCTTGGCTCGCTCGCTGGTGGCGGGCTCGAAGTGCTTGTCGAACTGGGCGCGCCCGACCTGGGTGTAGACGGAGCCCGCCAAGGTCAGCGCTGAGAACGCGATGGCCGCCTTTCCGGCGCCGTTCTTGTGGCCCACGATGCCGAGCACCAGCCCGACGACCCCGAGCGTGAGCGCCGCCATTCCGAAGATGAGGACGCGCTGGAGGTTCGCGTCGACGGCGATCGATCGGATCCACGTCGGGAGAATGAGGTCGTGCTTCAGGCTCTCGGCCTGGGTGAGGTTGTAGATCGCGAGGCCGAGGGGTCCGCCCGCGACGAACGACAGGATGATGCCGATGACACCTGGCGCGGCGCTGGGACCGCGGGGCCGTGGGGCCATCTGCTGCGGATAACCCTGTTGGGGATAACCCTGCTGGGGATAGCCCTGCTGCGGATAACCCTGCTGCGGATAACCCTGCTGCGGATAACCCTGCTGCGGATAACCCTGCTGGGGATATCCCTGCTGGGGATATCCCTGCTGCGGGTAGCCCTGCTGCGGTTGCAGTGGCGCCGCGGACGACGCGCTCTCGTGCGGCGCGGTCGGTTGGGGGGGCGCCGTGCCCGGACCGACGGGTTGCGATGGGGGCGCTCCTTGGAAAGGCTCTGCCCCCGCTCGAGCGTTGGGGTCCGTCGGAAGTCCGGTGTCGATAGGTTGCATGGGCCGCCTCCCTTGGCAGGTGCGGTCTTGTACGACATCGTCACCAAGCCCCTCCCCGAAAATCTTCCTTGGGGAGGGAGAATTTCTCCTTTCCTCGAAAGATCTATTTCGAGGACGTCCGATCGCCCCCGAAGATCGCGACGCGCATCCAAGCGTCGGGGGCCGTGTCATCGAACGCGGGGCCCTTGTCGGTCGCCCTGACGCCGAGCCTCCCGAACAGGGCTTCGAAGTCGACCTCGACCCGCTTCGTCGCCGCCTCCTTGTAGAGCGCCTCCACGACCTCGACCCCGGCGCCTTCGTCACAAGCGCGAAGAAAGCGGTCGACCGGCCAGCGCGCGGAGATCGTCCCGCCCGCGCGCGCGACCGCGACGAGGCAGTCTCGGAGCGAACGCCTGCCCTTGGTCGCGGAGAGGATGGCGAGATCGGCGCGCAGCCAGAACGAGGCCCCTCCCCAATACACACGTCCCCAGTCCTCGGTCCCGTCCAGGCCGCCGTCGCTCGGGGAAGGCTGTCCCTTCTCCATCGAAGACAGCCAGTCGTCGAAGACCTCGACGGTCTCGAGACGGCCGGCGCGAACGCGCATGACCGGCTCCAGATACGTCGCCAATCCCTCCTCCATCCAGCGATAGCGAGACGCGAGCCCGGGCATGCTGAGGTGCACCATTTCATGGGTGAGGATCCAATCGCGATCGAGCGCGGTGCGGTCGGTCTGGGCCCCCACATGGACCATGATCGAAGCGCCCCCATTGCCGAGCGCGGTGCCCTCCCGAACCCCCGCGCCATCCGAGACGAGCACGATGACGAGGGCGTGCCGCGAGGGGTACGAGCCATAATATTGCTCGACGTCGCGCGCGGCCGCCGTCACCCATCGCTCGAGGCCCTCGTCCTTGACCCGCGGCTCGGGCCCGATGCGCACCCAATCGACGTGACTCTCCCCGATCGCGACTCGATGCATCGCGAACGAGCCGAAAGCGGCATAAGGCGCCTGCGGGAGATCGTCGAGCCGGGCCGTCATGAGGCCGGCCCGCGATGGCTCCATTCCGCTCGCATAGTGGGTTCCCTCGGGCACGCGGACCTCGATGGAGACGCTCCGACTGGATGCCTTGGTCGGCCGGAGGAGCCAGGTCGTCGGTGGCGCGACGATGTCCCCCGAGAGCAGAGCCCCGAAAGACGGATTGTCGAACGTGCTCGCGACCCCTTTCAGGTCGAACCGATATCGAATCGTGCACGCGGCCTTGCACGCCTCGACCGAGATGGGGAGCGCGCCCGCCGGCACCCGCGCGAGAGGTCGCCCCGCCGGCGCGACCTCCAGATCGGTGATGAAGGACTCTGCTCCGTCTTCGATGGTGAGCCGGGCGAAGGCCGGATCGTCCGCGCGGATCGTCACCTCGAGGGCGCCGTCCTCTCCGAGCGTCACTGCGTAGCGCGCCGCCATGCCGGTGGCCTTCGGGGACGCGGGAGCGGGTCGCGCCGCGCCGCACCCGAGCCCGAGGACGCAAGCCGGGAGCGCGATGCACTTCAGAAGCTTCGGAGAACGCTTGGTCATCTCGGTTTTCATGGCGAGTCGGCGACACCCGAGGAACATTGTGAGTATGCTCCGGCGCCATGACCGGGGACACCATCGTTCACAGGCTCTTGAGCCAAGCAGATCGTAGGCCCGACTCGCCCGCCCTCTACGAGCGACGTGGGGCGGTTTGGCGCGCGACCACCTATCGCTCGTACGCCGAGACGGTAAAGCGTGTCGGGCGGGCGCTGATCGCGCTCGGGTTCGAGCCGGGCGACACCGTCAGTCTGCTCGGGTTCAATCGCCCCGAGTGGGTCTACTTGGCGGTGGGGGCGATGGCCGCGGGCGGGGCCGCCGCCGGCATCTACACGACGTCCTCGCCGAGCGAGGTCAGCTACATCGCCGGTCACGCCGAGTCGAAGGTCCTCCTCGTCGAGAACACGCTCCAATGGCAGAAGGTCGAGCGCATCCTCGACGAGCTCCCCAAGCTGAGGCGCGTGGTCGCGATGCGCGACGGCACCCCCGGGGTCGCCCACGAGAAGCTCTCGACCTGGGAGGATTTTCTCGCATCGGGCGACACCGTCTCGGAAGAGCGCCTCATGGAGCGGATTCACGCCCTCGAGCCGGGCGGGCTCGCCTCGCTCATCTACACGTCCGGGACGACCGGTCCGCCCAAGGGCGTGATGCTCTCGCACCAAAACCTCTCCTTCACCGCCGAGGTCGCGCGGAACATCGCCGGCGCCGTCCCCACCGACTGCTCGCTGTCCTACCTCCCGCTCTCCCATATCGCAGAGCAGATGTTCTCGATCCATGGCCCCATAACGATCGGCAGCTCCATCTACTTCGCGGAGAGCCTCGAGAAGGTCCCCGACAATCTGAAGGAGATCCAGCCGACGATCTTCTTCGGCGTGCCGCGGATCTGGGAGAAGTTCCACGCCGGCATCTCCGGCAAGCTCGCCCAAGCGACCGGGGCGAAGAAGGCCCTCGTCGATTGGGCGCGGAGGGTCGGGACGCGGGTCAGCGCCCTCCGCATGCGCGGGCACGAGCCCAAAGGCCTCCTCGCTGCCGAGTACAAGCTCGCGAAGCGCCTCGTCTTCGACAAGCTCAAGCCCGCGATCGGCCTCGGCCGGGCGAAGTTCTGCGTCAGCGGCGCCGCCCCCATCTCGAAGGAGGTGCTCGAGCTCTTCGCGTCGCTCGACATCCTGGTCCTCGAGGTCTACGGCCAGTCCGAGGACACCGGCCCGACGAGCTGCAACCTCCGCGGCAACGCGAAGCTCGGGACGGTCGGCCCCAAGATCGACGGCGTCGAGGTGAAGATCGCCTCCGACGGCGAGATCCTCGTGCGCGGACCCAACGTCTTCCTCGGCTACTTCAAAGAGCCAGACGCGACCCGCGAGACGTTGGTCGACGGATGGCTCCACTCGGGCGATCTCGGCGCCTTCGACAGCGAGGGCTTCCTTTCCATCACCGGCCGCAAGAAGGAGATCATCATCACCGCGGGCGGCAAGAACATCGCCCCCAAGAACATCGAGGCCTCGTTGAAGAACCACGAGCTCGTCTCCGAGGCGGTCGTCATCGGAGACCGGCGCAAGTACCTCACCGCGCTCGTCACCCTCGATCCGGAGGCGGCGGGGCGCTTCGCGACCGAGCGCGGCATCGACAAAGAGACGATGCACGAGAGCGCCGCCATCCGCGACGCCATTCAAGCCGCCGTCGACACCGTCAACTCGGATCTCGCTCAGGTCGAGACGATCAAGAAGTTCACCATTCTGAAGCGGCCGTTCTCGATCGACGACGGCGAGCTCACCCCGACGCTGAAGATCAAGCGCAAGGTGGTGAACGAGCACTTCGCGACCGAGATCGAAGCGATGTACGAAGGCGCCTGAACCAGCGGCCCCCGTCTGCGCCGTCCCGACGGGACAGCCATGCGGAGGCGAAGAAAAAGAGCTCCGGAGCGGCGCCTGGAGGAGGGACGCGCCGCCCCGGAGCGAGGGGATCAATCGGCAGGCAGCGTCAGGCACGTCCCCGAGAGGTCGAGGCAGGCGAGGGCCTTGAGGGGTGCCGGGTTGCCGTCGAGGTTACCGATCGCGAACACGGTCACGACCTGATCGGTCGGGACGGTCACGCCATCGAGGACGAGCGCGTCGGTGGTGGTGCCGGTGGCGCGCGCGCTCAGCTGAGCATTGGTGGGCGGGGCGATCGACACGTAGGGCTCGCCGCCGACCAACCCGATCTCGGAGTAGGCGACGTCGGTCCACACGGGCGTGAATGCATTGCCGGAGCCCAACCCCACATCGACGTTCGGGGTATCGGGCGAGGCATGAATGAAGCGGACCCGCACCTTGCCCGTCTCGACGGTATTGTCGTCTTCGAATAGCGTGAGGGCGAACGCCTCGTCATTGCCGGCGGGGGCGAGCATGCCAATCGCGGCCGCGGTGTACGTCGAGTCGGCGGCGAAGGTGATGCCGTCCACGTCGGGGACGGCGCCCTCATCGCAATTGGTGGCATTGGCGAGGGTGATCCGGACCGAGTACGTGCCGGCGGGGACGTCGAGATAGGGCGTCGTACCCGGATAGGCGAGTCCCTCGGGGATGTCGGCGACCGCCTCGAGCACGGGCCCGATGGGCTCCCCGCCCTCGGGAATGATGCAGAAGTCGACCGCGGGCGCGTCGGGCGAGAGATGGGCGACGCGTACGGAGGCAGTCCCGGCCGCGCCGCCGCCGCTGCCGCCATTGCCACCTTGATTGTCGCCCCCCTGATTGTCGCCTCCCTGATTGTCGCCCCCGCCGCCCTGGGCCTCGCCGCCCTGCGCTTGGCCGCCCTGGCCGGAGCCGCCCCCGCCCGTGGACGAGTCGTCCCCGCAACCGACGGCCCACGAAAGCAACATGAACGATGCCACGATCCCCATTCGACTCAGCATGGATCTCTCCCGAGCGCGTCGAGGCGCGCAAGCAAGCGGGTGCGGACCGACCAGGACCCGACCCGACAGTGGATGGCTGCGTGACCTGCGTTACGGGGAGTGAACCGTCGGGTTTCAGCTTTTGTTTCCGCCATACACAAAGGATGAACAGCTGGTAACCTCCGGACATGCAAAAGCCCATCGAGCGAGTGATGTTGATCACCGGCGCCTCCAGCGGGATCGGGGCGGCGACGGCGAGGCGCGCGGCCCGAGACGGGATCAAGCTGGTGCTGACGGCGAGGCGCGCGGAGCTGCTCGAGGGGCTCGTCGCAGAGCTGGGCAAGGACCGCGCGATCGCTGTCGCGGCGGACGCGACGAAGCTCGATGAACAGGCGAAGGTCTTCGACGCGGCGATCGCCCGCTGGGAGAAGATCGATGTCGTCTTCGCGAACGCGGGGATCGGCGTGTCCAAACCGGGAACCGCAGGGGGCGATCCGGAGGAGTGGTCGAGGGTCGTCGACATCAACGTCAAGGCCCTGCTCTGGACGGCGAAGCTCGCGATGCCGCACCTGAGGAAGACGACGGGCCACTTCGTTCTGACGAGCTCGGTCGCGGGGCGGACTTCGCACAAAGGATCGATCTACAGCGCGACCAAGTGGTTCGCGTACGGCTTCGGGATGAACCTCGCCGAGGAGATGGCGGAGTGGAAAGGTCGCTGCACGACCATCTGCCCGGGGATGGTCAACACCCCGTTCTTCGACCAGGCCAAACCCACGAAGCTCGACGCCAGCGACGTCGCGGAGGCGGTGATGTACGCGATCGACGCGCCCGCTCGCGCCAACGTGCGCGAGGTCTTTCTCATGCCGACGAGCTGAGGACGCCGCGAGGCACTTCTTGGGAGGCGCGGACGGGCTACGGGACGATCGGCAGCGACTGCTCGACGAGCCCGTTCCCTTCGTCGTCGACCACGTCGAGCTCGAGCTTGCCCTTGCCGTCTTTCGGCAGGACGGTGTTGTAAGCCCACGTTCGGAAGGACCACGACTCTTCGATGTCGAGGTCGACCTCGGTGCGCTTCTGCCCATTCACCTTGAAGGCGACGTGGATGGTCCGCTTGCGCTTGGTGCGGTTGCGGATGGTGAAGTGGGCGTAGACGCGCTGTCCGGGCTTCACGCTCTTGAGGTCGTCGACGGGCTCGCGGCCCTTCACCCCGCTCGTGAACTGGAACTTGAGCAGCTCCATTGGGCGCGTGCTCGTCTCGTCCTCGAACGCGTCGGCGCTCGCCGTGGTGGAGCGAGGCGCGGACGGCGTGGGGAGGACGGTCGGGGCGGGGGCGGGGCAG
>JBGAID010000074.1:0-59288 GCA_044225865.1 Polyangiaceae bacterium
GTCACCACCGACTCCGTCACCCTGCGCTGCAACACCTTCCCCGGCGCCAGCCAATACACCTTCGACATCGAGTACTACAGCCCGTCCAGCCACAGCTGGAAGGCGTATTATCAATACGTCACGACCGCTCCCAACAAGACATTCTGGCCCGTCACCGACGCCCCGTACCGCTTCCGCGTCCGGGCCAAGAAGAACGGCACGTGGACGCCCTATTCGAACAAGAACGCGTTCGCGTACGGCAGCTCAACGCTGCCTTGAATTCCGAATGGCAAGATCGACGGCGCGCCCGCTCGGCGCGACCCGCGCCCTTGGCCTCCGAAGCGTAGCGCGCCGGCGTCGTCCTACGGCGCGGCGCCCAGGTCGACGCCGGCGCTGATCGAGCCGCGGGGTCGCGAGACCATGGCGGTGGGTCCTCCCGTTTCGGAGCGACTCATTGTCCGGCTGGATGACCCCCTCGAGCAGATCCGCTCCCAGGCGACGTCGGCAGCACCGAGAGCGGTCGGCGAGCTCGAGCATCTTCAGCAGTTGAGGTTGATGCTCCCGCCTTTGACGTCGACCGTGCCGCCCTTCACGTTCACCTTGCCCGCTTTGACATCGACAGTGCCGGCCTCGACCTTCGCGGTGCCGGAGGCATTGACGGTGGCGTCGGCGGCGTTCACGCTCACCGCCGGGGCGTTCACGACGACGGCCGGGGCGTTCACGATCACCACCCCCGTGGCGAGCAGCGAAATGGTCGCGCCATTGACGGTCACGACCGAGCTGTCGATCGTATGCGTGACGGACGCCTCGTAGATGGTAGGAGCCGTCCTCGAGATGAGCGCCCCCGCGCTCGTGGTGTCCAGCGCGCTGATGACGGTGTTTCGGACGGCATTGACGGCAAACGTCTGGCCGCCGTCGATGGTCGTCTTCTGCCCTCCTTGAATCGTCACCTCTTGACCCCCATGGACGGCGCACGTCTGGTGACCGTCGACGCCGGTCGCCTGATTGCCCGCCACCCCGACTGTCTGGTTGCCGGCGATCGTGATGTCTTGGTTCGCGAGCACCGTGAACTCCTGGTTGCCGTGGATCAGCGTCCACTGGTTCCCTTTGATCTCCACCTTGTCGAAGTTCGCGACGAAGCGGCTGGAGTCATGGAGGATGTTGGCGATGAAGTCCTTCGCCACGTGGACGATGAGCTTCTCATCACCTTGCAGGTCGTCGAACGCGATCATGTTGTAGTTGCCGTTGAACGGGCTCGTCATGCTCTTGATGCAGCTGTACGTCGGCCGCTTCGTGGCGTTCTCGGGGGAGAGGTTCTTCCCGTTGTAGACCCGGCCCGTGATGATGGGCCGATCCGGGTCGCCCTCGAGGTAGTCGACGATCACCTCGTCGCCGACGCGGGGATGAAACATCGCACCGTGGCCGCGCCCGCCAGCGAACATCTGGCTCACCCGCACCCAGCAAGAGCTCGGCTCCGAGCTGTCCCGCTCCCCGAGGTCCCAGTGGAAGCGGACGCGCACCGAGCCGAAGTCGCCCTCGCCGCCGACGTTGATCTCCTGACTGTCTTGGTTTGGCTCCGCCGTGACCATCGCGGTCTGGGTGCCAAAGACGCGAGGTCGCGGGGTCGTCCGGGCTGGCCTGAACTTGGACTCCAGATCGTCGCTCCCGCTCTCGCCCGCGCGGAGCGCCTCGATCCGAACGACATACGGGTCGTCGTCGTGACGGCCGAAGCTCGCCCGCTGCTTCAAGTGCACCTCGACGCGCGTCGCAAGGTAGACACCCCCCGCCTTCGAGTGGTCCAGCGTGAACAGCGTGCCGGCGGCGATGGCGCGGCAGTTGGACACCAGCGAAACGAAGGTCCGCTCCGAGTCGAACTGCTCCTCGCGCGCCTTGGCCAGCGGCTCGCCGAGCTCGGTGCTGTATTGGTAGCGCGCAGGATCCTCGACGGTGATCCCGTGCGCGTCCGCCCCCAGCCCCGGCGAGCCCGCGACGAGCTCGTGGTCGGGCTTGCGGTAGTCATAGTCGCGCAGCGCGATCGCCTTCGGCCTCAGGCGGCCTCCGAGGCGGAGATTGGCGACATGGCGGTGCAGCAGGTCCTGCCCGACCGTGAGCATGGAGTGCTTGTTGTCGCGGCCCAAGTCGGAGTCGGACAGCACCATGACGCACTCGCTCGGCGTGTGCTCGAAGTGGTATGCAATCCCCTCCTCTTCGAGCATGCGCGCGACGAAGTCCACGTCGCTCTCCTGGTATTGAACGACGTAGGGGCGCGCATTCGGGTCTTGGAGGCGCGCGAGATCGGTGACTCGGAAGCAGTACGTGGCCTTGAAGGGGGTGTACGAGTCGTCTTCGGGCGAGGCCTCTTCGCGAGCATCCCCAGAGCGGGTGAACGCCATGCCGCTCGACGTCCGCTCGAGGGTCTTCTCCAAGATGTCCTGAATCTTCTTGTCGACGTGGATGACCGACTTCTTCCACAGGCGTGCCTTGGCGAAGGGTGGGCTCAGCCTCACCCGGAGGCGCATCCCCTTCTCCACGCCAATTTCCTCGACCTCCGAGAGGATCCCATGCACGAGGCGAACGGCCGGCTCGACCTCGGTGACGACCCGCAGCGTCGCGCGAGCCCCGAGCATCTGCGTACAGTCGACCTCCGCCGCCCCGTCCGCGAGCGCCAGCTCGATGACGTATTCGTAGTCGGTGCTCAGCGCCTCCTTTCCTCGCGCCTCCAGCACCAAGAGCTGCCCCCAGGGGCCTCCGGCGCCGCTCGCCCCCTCCCACGCAAAGAAGAACTTGCTCCCGCGATCCATGGCTCTCTCTCCTTCTCTCGTCAGATCGTCAATTGAGGTGAATGTGCTCGCCCGCGATTTCGACGTCGTCCGCCGCTTTCACTCGAACCCCGCCCGCTCTCGCCGCGATGCTCACGGACTCCGCGGCGATCTCGAGGCTCCCCTCGGCGGCGAGGGAGACGTCCTTGGACAGGAGGCGCACCGTGGCCCCCTTGTCACTGGCGCGCAGCTCGATCATCGGCGCCCCGTCCTCGCGCTCGATGCGAATGACTTCGTCCGCGCCGATGCGCCGGACGTGGGCGGCGCGCGGATCGGCCTCGACCCTTCGCCGGAACCCGTCCACGACCCCTACGACGAGGCCGTGAGGCTCGCCGCTCGGTCGCATCACGAGGACCCTGTCCCCAGGCCGCGGCCGCACTCCGAACAAGCACGGCAGCCAAGACTCCTCCGCCCCTTCCCGCTGAAAGCGACACCGAGCCCGCCCGGTGAAGACGGGGTGCTCGTCCGCGACGCACTCTGCGATCTCCGACGACGGCCGCTCCGGCCCCGGCTCCACGCCGTCCAATAGCGCGCTCGCGATGTCGTCACCCAAACCGACCGTCCGTGCTTCCTCGACCTTCTTCACGGCTCTCCTCCCAAAGGCTCTGTCTTGTTGCTGCGCACCTGAGACAACACCGGCGGCGGCGCCGGATAGTCGAATCGCTCCCCCTCCACCTCCACCGAGATCGGAATGCGGGCGTGGATGCCCTCGATGAAGGCTCGAGGCAGCGGATGCTCGAACGCATAGGAGACCGAGATCTCGTCCGCCTCCGGCCTCAGTCGAATGGCCTGGGCCCGAACGTCGGGCAGGTCGCGGCGCCCGTCCACGAGCAGAGAGACCCGAGGCGTCCGGGGAGCGCGAGCATGCCATTCGCGCCCCCCCGGCAGACAGCCGCTCACGAAGATGGGCGCCCCCGGCTCCAGCCTCTCGATCCGCGATCGGCGCGGCGCCTCCTGCCAGCGCTCGAGTCCAGCATCCGCGCGAGGACTCTCGCCAGGGGCCGCGATGTCGCCGTTGCGCACCTCGGCGACTGAGCTGTCGAGCACCGCGCCGAAGTCGGCGAATCCGAACATCGCGCACCGCGGAAAGACCACTGGCAGAATGGGCACGAAGAGGGCGGGGACGGGCAGCTGCGGCCAGGCTTCGTACGGGCGCCGCATGTCCGCGGGCTCGAGGAGATCCGTCACCTCCTCGACATTGGGCAGCTCCACCGTTTGCCTGCCATCGTCAGCCAGACAGAACCCCTTGCCCACAGGGTTGCGCGGGTACGACAATTCGGCGGAGGTTCCCCCGTAGGCGTTCGACATCGTCAATGCCACCGCAGCGAACGGCTCGGGAGCAGAGAACGTGGTTACGCCGCCGGTCGTCACCGCGAAACGACGACCGAGGACGCGCACACGGCGATCGACACCCGCGAGCGACAGGCGAGCCTCGCCCTGGGTGCGCGAGGCGTTGCTTGGGTAGCACCGTCCCTCGAGGAAGACATCGATCGAGCGCTTCGGCGGCCCCCGCCACGCGTCCCAGGGCGTCTTCGAGCTCTGCCCGGGCCGCTCGGGTGTCGACCGCGCGGCGCTCCACCTCAATCCAAAGCGCACAACGAGGCGAGAGCCTGCCTCGTCGAGCGACATGAGGACCCGATGGCCGCTCACAGCTTCCACCCTCTCTCGCTCCGCTGGGGTGGGGTCATGTAGCGACCGTCGACGTTCTGCTGGAGGGGGAGCTTGTAGTTTGCCCACCGGGGCTCTTCCTTGAACGTCCACTTGTTCGTCTGAGGATCCCAGGAAGCCTCGCCGCCGATGGACATGATCCCGTTGCCAAAATCGCCCTTCATGCTGATCGGCGTCTCAAAGCCATTCATCGCGGAGAAGACGATGCTCGTCACGAGGCTGGCCACCGCGCCCTTCGCCGACTTCTTCCACTCGAAGCCCATTTGCTCAGCCGCCCACTCCATCGTTATCCCCTCCGGGCCCGACATCATGGCGGCGACATCAATGGCTATCGAGAGCCCGATTGCCAAATAGCCAGCGACCTGGTCGGCGGCGGTCATCCCCACAAACACCGTATGAGACGGGTTGTTCAGATTGAGGCCGTACGGCAGACTGATGTCGCCACAGAGCATCATGAGATGCCACGGAGCGTCGACGACGGCGACAGGAGCACTGGCGGCCTTCACCGTGCTCGCGGAGAACGAGGGAGTCCGCTTGCTCTTGATGAGATGGAGACAAAATCCCGAGGGGGCATGGGGAAGCATCGGGCCAAGGTCGTGCCCTTCGAGGACGATGCGCTGGCCCTTGTGGAGCACGTTGGGCGCCATCACGTGCTTGTGCGCTCCTTGGGGCCAATTCATAGGAGCCGAGCAGTCGAAGAGATCGAGATTTGGCGGCATCGTACCGTGGTAGTTCCCGCCGCCCGTAACGTCAGTGGCTATGCTCACCGGGTAGCTCACGTCACATCTCCCTGTTCAATCCGAAGTCGGCCCGAGCGCTCCGACCCATCCGGAGGCGCCACGAAGAAGGGCAGACGAAACACGACATAGAAGCGGCGCTCCTCCGGCAGGAGGACGAGGGCGTGGGGCTCGAGCGGGAACGAGCCAGTCCTCTCGCCGAGGACGTAGTCGAAGTGGACGCGCAGATCCGGCCAGCGGAACGAGAGAGGCCCATCCGGCGAAACCCCGATCATCTCCACGACGGCGCCTTTCGCGAGAGGCTTGTCGAGCACCCATTCGGGGGCGGCCCGGTGATAGGCACCCTCGCTCATTTCGACTCGCGGCCGGCCCGCCTCGTCCTCGACGACCCGATAGCAGCGACGGTTGTGGACACCTGATTCGGCGGGAGGAGGGGCAAAGGAGATCGGCTCCGGATTGTCGGCCCACCCGCGAATGCGTTGGTCGGGGCGCTCCAAGTTCGGGAGGACCCGAAGGGTGGGGTACCGCGGATAGCCGGGCGGACAGGCCAGCGTGCGGTCGAGCCCCTCGGCGACCGAGGAGGGGTTGAAGCCCTTCCCGAACGAGTTGAGGGGATGTGTCACCTCCACGACCGATCCTTCGTCGACCTCGAGATCGCAGTTGCCTCCAAAAGCGCGGGACCAGGTGAGAGGCATCGTCATGAACGGCTCCGGCTCCGAGATCACGGCGGTGGGGCCTTCGCCGATGAAGCGCCGGTCTCCGAGGACGTCGACTGACTGGCAGACCTCGCCGACCCGGAGGGAGACCCGGACCTCGCGGGTCGGCCTTCCATTCGGAGCGTGGGCGCGGCCGAGGAGCGACACCTCGAAGGCGGGGTCCGTTCGGGGCATGTCGTCACGGGGGAGGAGCCCGACGGGGGTCAGGCGGTCGCCGATATAGATGGGATGAGGATCCTCGCGCTCGAGGTCGGACTGTCCGCCCTCCAAGATCCGAAATGTCGCTTTGGCGACGAGGATACCTCTGCGCAGACCATTGGCCGCCTCCGCGCCGACGTCGACACGGGCGGCGAGCGGCGTCGAATTGAACAGTTCCATGGCCTCAGGCTCGCCCCCGTGCGCCGATCTCGGCCAGGCGCGCCGCGACGAGCGCCATCCAGCGGTCGCGCGCGGTGGGCGTGGCGGAGAGGCGGTGATTCATGAACGTGACGAGGGCGCGCTCGTAGGCGTCGTCGGTGATGGCGTACGCGGCGCGGACTTCTTCGGGGTCGCCGAGGCGGCGGTCGGCGGTGTAGTTGGCGTATCGCTCGACGGTCCAGGAGGAGAAGAGGGTCTCTGCCGAGGTAGGCCGGGCGATGGGCTCGAGGGTGCCCCCGGGGCCGATCGTGTTCGCATAGGGATCGGCGGTGGCGACCGGGAAGCTCGGAGCGCGCACGACGACGTCGGGGCGGAACGGCAGCGGGGGCCGGCGGAGGTCGGCGCTGGTGGGATCGAGGGTCGGAGCCTCGGCGGGATCGGCGCTGGTGATCTCGCTGGCGGGCGCTTCTTGGGAGCGCTGGCGAAGCGGGGCGAGCTTGGCGAGCTCGGGGCGCTTGTCTTCGAGCTCGGCCTTGGTGGCCTTCAGCCGCGTCGTAAAGAGACTCGCGGGCTGCTCGTCACCCTGGGCGAGGCCGTGGGCAATGGCACGAGGGACGTCGAGCGCGGCTCGATCGAATGCAGGCTCGGAGATCTCCAGGCGGCGCAGGACCTCCGGCTTCGAGCTGGGACCGAAGTGGCCGACGTGGGCCAGCGCGTGGGCGAACGTTTCCAGGTCGAGGGTGCTCATGACGGTCGGCGGGCTCCTTTGGGTGGCCGCGCGACGCACTCGGCGCCGCGCGAGACAACCTCGGGAGCTCGCGAGCACCCACGACAGAGAAAATGAAGAGACGTGCCTGCGCCGTCACGTGGGCGGCGGCACGGCAATTGCCAACCGAGCTCGACCGACGCCTATTGGGCGGGCTCTTCGCCGGCGCAGGTGGCCCGGAACGCCTCGAGCTGGGGGGCGCATTCGGGGGCGATGACGTCCTTCGGGGCGACGCCTTCGTTGATTCCGCAGTCGAACTCGGCCTCCCCCAGACAGTCGAGATAGTCGAGGTAGAGCTTCTCGCAGCTCTCCGGGTCCGCGTACTCGGCGTCGAACGTGTCGGTGCAGCTCTTCACGCAGCCCTTCTGCGCGATCGTGTCCTGGCAGGTCCGTACCCGGTAGCAGGTGTCCTCGCACGCTTTGCCATCCGTGCCCTGACAACCCATCGCGGCAGAGAACGCGCAAAGACCCATCGTGGTGAAGAGGTTCCTCATCGGTTTCGCGACAACATTCGCGAAATGCAGATCGCCGCGCAAGCGCTCTCTCGCTCTCTGCCGTGGCCCGCAACCGCTGCACCGCGAAGGGCGGAGCGCGCGCGCTGCTCACCGGCGGGCTCGGCGTCGTCGTGCGGCAGCTCTGAAGCGGGAGGTGCTCGCCCGGTGCGACCGCCCCCTGAGCGAGCGCAGCGAGCGATTTGGGGGCGGTGGGCGCGCGTCAGCGCGACCGGTGGGGGCATCGACGGATGGCGAAGGAGCGCGGGGGGCTTTGCGCCAGGGGGGGTGGCTGTTTCGCGAACCTCGTGGGAATTCGGGGGGCGCCGCGCGCGCGCCCCGAGGCGAAGGGTCAGTTTCTGCAGACCTCGGCGAAGTAGCGAGGGGGGATCTCGCAAAGCCACCCCGGCTTCTTCGCGGGGGGCCCTTCGCGAGATTGTGTCGGCGCGGATGGCGGGGCGGAGCGGGTGACCGGCTGGGCTCGAGCCGATCCAATCAAGCGGCTTGCTGGGCGGCACCCCTTCTCCGCCCAGAAGCAGCTGGCTGCCAGCGAGCGCCCACAAGCGAGCACGAGCGGGCAGCTGGCTGCTCGACTTCCTGCGATGCGTCACGATCCGAGGCAGCTGGCTGCTTGAAAATGCCAACATGTTGTCATTCTTGAGCAGCTGGCTGCTTCGACTTCCTGCGACGCGTCACGATCCGAGGCAGCTGGCTGCTCGACTTCCTGCGACGCGTCATAGCTGGGAGCAGCTGGCTGCCTCACGCTCGAAGCCCTCGCGAAGAAGTGTCCGCTCGGTGCCTTGTCGCTCGGATTGGCGCTTGAGGCTGGACAACGAGGTTCGCAGCGAGGGCGGATGTCATCGAGCGCCGGCCGATGGCCCGGGCTCGACGAGCGCGCGCGCGGCCGGGCAGTATTTGCGAAAGTGATCGAGCGCTCGGTGACACGACGCCGCGACGGGGGTGGCGTAGAGCGCGTGGAAGCACTCCTCATAGTCGTCGATAGAAGGCAGGGGAGCGCCCTCGCCGAAGTAGCCAGTCAAGACGGCGCGCGCGAGCTCGTCGATGTGGTCGCTGTGAAAGGCGTATGCCTCCTCGAAGCCAGGTGCGCCGGGGACGATGATGTCGATCGGATTGAGCAGGTAACAGAGGTTCGCGAACGCCTCGAGGAGGTGCTGGTCTCGGCTGACCATTTCACGCTCCGAGAGGGCGCGTCTGTCGCCCAGATCGTGCATGAGCACGCCCGCGGCCGGCTCGCCGAGGAATGACAGGTTTCCCATATGCCGAAAGGGCAAGGTCAAGCCTCGTCGGTGCAGCTCGAAGAGCGCTCGTGACCGCGCCCGCAGATAGGGTACCGTCGCTCGCAGTCTTCCCTGCGCGACGTCGGCCCTCAGCGCCTCGAGGTAGGGGCGCTCGCGGCCGGGAACGAGCCGCGGCAGACCGAGGATGACGAACCCCTGCGGCTCGCCATTGAAGGTCACGTGCTCGAATTCGCCGCAGCCGATCGGGCGAGGGAACGCGACGCTCCTTGTGTGGATCCGCTCGCCGCAGGTGCGCGCGAAGGTCGCCTCGTGAATCGCCTCGCGGAGCGTGCAATAGCCGGTCGCCTCTTCCGCGGGCAGGAACTCGGCGAGCCGGCCATTCGGGCGAGCGTAGGTGTAGGTCCGGCGCCAGCCAATGCCGTCGTACCGGGTGGGCTCGGCCTTCCCGTCGAACACGACGCCCTTGATCTGAAGCGAGACGACCTCGCGCGGATAGCGGGGCGTGGCGGGCAGAGGATGAGCGAGGGTATGGAAAGCGGAGCGCGTCTCCGCGCTCGCTTCGCTGTCGAACGCGATGAGATGGCCCATGGCGTCCATGTCGCGGCGATGGAGCTCGGTCGCCTCGTCCATGTAGAGGACGGCGGAGCGATCTCCCTCGAGGCGGACGACGCGCGCGCCTCGGGTGGCCGCGTCCACCGTCGAGCGCAGTCGAAACCGGCTCTCTTCGTCGTCCCCGGGCGGGCCTATGACGAGGTGGAGATCTCCGGGGGGTGGTTGGAACCGGGGCGGGCGGCGGCCGAGCAGCGCCGCGTGTGCATCGATGGCGCTCATGCGAGGGCTCGCGCGGGTTGGACGAGGGTGGCGCGCGCCTCTGCCCCGCCGGAAGAACGCAGTCGAATGGCGCGGCACGCCGTCGCGGAGGCGGCGGCGCAAGCCTCCGCCGTGTCGTCGACGACAATCGCGCACGCATATCGGGTCATGATCCGACTGGCGGGCTCCAGGATGAGCTGCTGGCCGGGCGTCGCGATCACGACCACCCTGTCCACGGCCGCTGGCATCGCGTCTCTGTCCACTTGCACCGAGCCCACCACGACGTCCTTGTCTGGATAGAAGAAGTGAATGGCGGCGTGCCGATGGCGCGAGGGGCGCACGGCGGGGGCGAGGCCGCGCGCCACCCGCACCGCGACCGCGCCCGGATCGATCCCGCGCGCGAGGTAGCCCAGATAAGGAATGAAGTCGCCGCCGAGCCGACAATTGATCTCGATGATCTTCGGCCCGCTCGCGGTAAGACGGAGCTCGGTGTGGGTCATTCCGTTTCGAAAGCCGACGGCGTGGTGAGCCCTTCGAAGCACGTTCAGCACCGTCGGGTCGGCGAGCAATGGGTCGTCGGCCGAGACTTCGTGCCCGACCTCCTCGAAGTAGGGAGCGAAGCCGAGCCGCTTGCGCGCGACGCAGAGGATCGAGAGCTCGCCGCCGACGCAGGCCGCGTCGACGCTGATCTCCGGCCCGTCGAGGTACTCCTCGACGAGGACCCCGGGATCGAGATAGGGCACTCCGTCGTCCTTTGCCCCTCGAGCGACCGCCCACGCCTCGTCGATGTCCCGCTCGGTGTGGACGATGCTCACGCCGAAGCTGGCGGCGAGGGCGCGCGGCTTCACGACGACGGGGTAGCCAATCCGAGCCGCCGCCGCGCGGGCCTCGGAGAGATCTCGGACGAGGGCGGAGTTGGCTTGGGGCACCTCCGCCAACGAGAGGGCCGTCCGCGTCTGGTGCTTGTCTCGGCAGCGACCGATGACCTCTGGATCCCCGCCCGGCAACCCCAGCGCGCGCCCGACGGCGGCGCTCTGCATCATCCGCACTTCGTCCCAGCAGAGGAGACCAGCGATGGGCTCGACGTCGCGAAGGCTCCGCGCGACCGCGATCATCGCGTCTGCGTCCAGGGTGTCGACGAGGGAGGCGCCAACGATGTAGTCCGCCTCCCACGTCGGGGGCCGGTCGAGGAGGAGCCAGACCCGAGCGGCTCGAGACACCATTCGCAAGAGATACTCGCGGTACTCGCGGTATCCGCTCCCGATGAGCAAGATGAGGGGTCGATCGTCGGGCAGAACTGTCTTGTCTTCATTCATCGATCATCTCCATTACATTCGGCCGCGCCGGCGCGGCGGTGAGTGGCAACGCATCCCCTCGCGCGGCGCAGCTCCTCTTGGAGCGAAGCCGCCTGCGAGCGGTCGACGAGCGTGTCCGCGCGCGGGGGGTGAATCTTACTGTCGGCTAAATTTGGGGCCTCGGCGGAGCCCGCGCGCGCGGTGAGCAGATGCGAGGCGACACCCCCCGCGACGAAGATGGTCGCCCCCACGATCCAGCCCGCCGCGCCCATGACGCCAATCCAGGCGGCGAGCGGCGGTCCCGCCACCCGCAAGAGCGGGAACCCCATATCGAACGCAGCCAGATATTCGGCTCGACGCGCCGGGCTCGCCATTGCGTGCGAGATCGTCCAAAACCCCGCCGACTCGAGCATCTCACCCGCGGTGAGGAGCGCGACGCCGCAGAGAACGACGGCCGCGGGCGCCTTCGTGTTGGTGTCGTTCAGGGCGAGCGCCAGGCAACCTCCGGCGAGGCAGACCGCGCTCATCGCCACCGCGCGTCGCGCGGACGACAAGGTCCCCGCGTTGGCCGCGAGGCGCTGCTGGAACAGCAGCACGAGCAGGGCATTCGCGGCGAGGCTGGCCCCGAATAACCACCCTGGAAAATGGGAACGGAGAGAGAGAGACAGAGGCAGGGCGATCTCGAAGATCGTCATGGTGAGACTGAAGAGCGCGGCCAGGACCGAGAGGCCCAAGTAGCGCGGGTCGAGGACGAGGCGAGGCATCGTCCTCCTTTCGGCCCGGCGCCGATCGGGAGCGGCGGGCAGCCTGGAGACGAGGGCCGCGCTCGCGAAGAACGAGCCGGCGTCGAAGACGAAGGCGAGGGCATAAGCCGTCCCCGTTCCCGTGCTGGCCACGAGCCCGACGGCGGGGGCGCCGATGAGGAAGCCGACATTCGCGATCGCCCGCCTCGCGCCGAGGAGCTCGCCGCGTCGGTCCCCCAGCCCCAGGTCGTCGAAGAGGATCTGAAAGAGGGAGTAGGCCCCCGCCTCCGCCGCGCCAATCGAGACGATGAGCGCGACGACGGCGACCGGATGGCTCGCGAGCGCGAGCGCGACGTAGAGGCACCCGCGGACGAGGGCGGAGGCGATGAGGAACCGGCGCGCTCCCAGCCGGGCGGCGATCTGGCTCGCCGGGAGGGTCGCGGCGAGCCCGGCGAGCCCGGCCCCCGCCGTCAAGAGACCGAGGTCACGCGGGGTGAGCCCGACCTGTCGAACGAGATAGAGCGTGGTCACCCCGATCGCGACGGCGCTTCCCGAGGCGTCGATCAAGGCTTGCCAGGCCAGCGCCCGCCGAGCGCCGGGGGCGGCGAGCTCCGCGAGCCACCTCATGGCCCTTCTCCTCGGACGAGCTCGCGGACGAGCGCCCCTCGATAGTCGACGGCGGCGCTCTGGAGGAGGCCGCCCAATGCGCTCGCCCCGCCACTGTGCAGGAGGGCGACCTTGCTCCCCTTCGGGACGGCGCCGCTCGCGCACAGCTGCGCCAAGCCGACATAGGCCTTGAGGGTATAGACGGGGTCGAACAGGACGCCGTGGTCCTTCGCGAGCCTCCCGATCAACCTGAGACTGTCCATGTCGAACTCGCCATAGCCGCCGGCGAGGGCGCCGTCGTGGACCCAGAAGGGCTCGTCGATGGAAGAGCCCGTGAGGGCCGTGAGCGTCTGGGCGCGCGCCTCACACGCGGCCCGCGCCGTCGCCGCCGGATGCATCGTGGAGACGCCAATCACGCGCCATGGTGAGCCTGTCAGTCTCCGCCCCAGCATCAATCCTGCTTGGGCTCCTCCGGTCGCGTGGGCCAGGACGACGTCGTCCAATGGCGCGAAAGCTGACTGTTCCGAGAGCTCGTACGCCATTCGGACGTAGCCGAGGTTCGCCGCGCCGTCTGTCATCCCGGGCGCGACGAGGTGAGGGCGTCGGCCCGCGCGCCGCTCCGCCTCCGCCGACCTTCGCATGGCCGCTTCGACATCGACGAAGTGGCTCGCCGGGTGAAAGTGAAGCTCGGCCCCGAACAGGGCCGCGGTGAGGGCGTTGCCGTTGACCTCCCTCGGCTCGCCTTCACCATAGAGGTGGAGGACGGCGCGGAGCTTGAGCTGGGCGGCGTACATGGCGAGCGCGCGGCACTGGTTGGAGCCCCACGAGCCGGCGGAGATGAGGGTGTCGCAGCCTCGTGACGTCATGGCGCCGAGCTCGAGCTCGAGCTTGCGGACTTTCCCCCCGTTGCCCCAGGCGTCGGCCTCGTCGTCGCGCTTCAGGTACAGATCGACGCCCAGCTCTTCACCGAGGGCCTCGAGGCGCTGGAGCCGAGTCGGGGCGGCCATGAGCGGCAGGCGCGGGAAGCCCATGAAGGAGGTGACGAGCGCGCTCACGGCGTCCACCGCGTGAGATAGTCCGCCGCCTCGAGCCCTCCCGCCGCCGCACGGAGCGGCATGGACCCGATGGCGGCGGCGACGGCCGAGAGGTCTTCGAGCGGCACGCCGCCGCGGAAGGCCTCCGCGATGAGCCCGTGGACGAGGCCGCTCGAGTCGGCGTCGAGGGGAGGGAGATCAGCCGCGTCGACGCCGAGATGGCGCGTCGCGACCTGGCCATAGAGGCGGTCAATCACCCCGAGATAGATCGCTTGGGAGAAGCCCCCGACGACCCGCACCCGAGGAAGGATGCCGAGCACGAGGAAGCCGAGGAACAGGTCCGGCAAGATCCTCCGCTCGCGCAGGGCCGCGGCGAGCGCGGCGGGAGAGATGGGGAGGCAGACGCGTCCGTCCGCGTCGGTGATCATGCCATTCGACGACTGCATGGAAAGGCGACGTCCGGTCCGGTCGACACCCCAGAAGAAGGCGGTCGATGCGGGGAGGGCCCGGCGCTCTATCGGGGACAGCTCGGTGCAGCGCAGGACGAGGAGGTGATCGAGCGCGCCCGGTGCCGAGAAGAGGCGATGGATGGGGCTCTCGGGGGTCTCGAGGTGGGCGGCGACCAGATCCGAGACGAGCCAATCGTCGGTGAGCAGAGGCACGACCCCCTTCGGGTCGCTGCTCAGGGCCCGGAAGAGATCGCGATTGGCCTCGAGGAAGGCCTCGCAGGGGGCGTCATACGCTTCGCGGCCGAGCCGTCCTCGCAAGAAGGCGACCGCGGGCGCGTCGGACTCGGAGACGACCCCGATCGGTCTCAGCTCGAACGACACGGGGCAGCCCTTCGCGGCCACGCACATGCTGGAGAGACGACGACCGGGTAAGCCGAAGACGTTCAAGGTCGTCGCCCCGATCCGCAGGAGACCGGGGCCCCCGTCGCGCCCGGCACGAAGCGTATTGGAGGTGGAGGCGTTGCACACGATGTGGCGCAGTCCATTTTCGGCCGCCCCGATCGCGAATAGCAGGTTGTTGCAATAGGTCGTGCGGTCGAGCAGCAGCTGCAGGTGGTCTGCCGTCTGGATGACCGGGAACGCTTCGAGCTCCCGCCGGAGGCGCGCCCGCTCTTCATCGGTGAAGCGGGCGCGGGCGGCCGCGCGCGCGAGCTCGTCCCAGAGGAGAGCTCGACTGAGATGGGCATCCTCCGAGGTCGGCAACGGCTGGGGCCGGAAGAGGGAGCGCGCGTACTGTCCGACCGTGAGATCCGGCTCGTCGCGCCAGGGTGGAGTAAAGCCGCACGTCGCCTCGAGGGCGCGGAGCCTTTGGGCGAGGCCTTCGTCGTGGGGGCTCGTCATAGCTCGCTCAGCCCTTCGAAGCCCGCCTGGGGGAGGCGAAGGAAGTGACCGTCCCGGAGGTGAGGAAAGCGAGCGTGGAGCTCGACATTGGCAGAGGGGGCGTACTGCATGCTGTTGCACTCGAAGTCATGACTGTCGAGGTGCAACTGGGAGGAGAGGTGCGCTGCTTGGAGCAGCGCGACGTCGATGTTCGTCAGGTCCTGGATCGTGAGGTAATCGCGGGCGACCCGCGCCGCGCAATAGTGGAGCAGGCACTGCGTCTGACCTCGAAATGTCTTGAGCGCACGACCGGTCGTGAGCTCGGTCGCCTCGCGCGAGAAGGCGTCGGGCAGACCTTCGTCCAAGACGAGGCGGACGCCGGCGCGGGCGAGCGAGGCATGAGGCGCGCCCCTCGAGAGGGGCTGCTCCCAATAGGTGATGCGCGCGAGCGTCCTTGGCGACCGCCGGCGGAGGGCCTCGATGAACGTGAGCACGTCCATGGCGGAAGGGAACGACTCATTCGCGTCGACGCATATTCGAGGCTCATCGAGTGACAAGAGCTCCTCGTGAACCGCACAGAGCCGCTCGACGGAGCGCTCCATTTGGCGGCCGTCGACTTTCACCTTGACGGAAGGCGTCCGTGGCTCGGGGCCGGTGTCGTCGTCCAAGCCGATGACGGTCTGGACGTGAAGGTCGCGCAAGGGCTCCCGTCGCAGCAGCGACGCGGGGTAGCAGCCGCGAAACCGGGCCGAGAGGTATGCCCCGAGGTCACGGTTGAGATGTTCGGCGTCGTACATCTCGTAGCACGAGCTCCTGTTCGCCTTGCCCCAGGCGTCGTGGACCGCAGAGTCGAAGACGCCAAAGAGCAGGGGCGCGACCAAGGGAGGGGCCTCGAGTCGAGCCGCGAGCCGGTTGCCGGCGATCGAGAGCATGAGGCCGTGCTCGATGGGGTCCTTGAAGGGGCCCCTCGCGCCGAGCTCGCGAGCTAGGTCGGCGCAGGCCGCGCGGCACGAGGCGACCTTCTCTTCGAATCGGCGCGCGCCCTCCGGCCACGCCCAGCCAACCGACAAGAGCGTGCTCGCTCGCCCCGTGCCGATGGCGCCCGTGCGGGTGCGCACGAGCACGCTCGCGCGGGCCCGGCCGACGTGGGCAATGATCCCTTTGCTGAGCACGAGAGGTCTGTCGAGCTCGATCTCGTCGAGCTCGACATTCACGTGCTCGACGCGAATGTCGCTATCGCAGGCCAAGGTCAACTCTCCTACTCGTGGATGGTCAGCTTCTCAGGGGCTCGTACCCAGGGCGCGCTCGGAGTCCGCGGAGCGCTCGGAGAGGGCGAGGGACCCGACATTCCAATCGGCGCTCGCGGTCGCGTCTTCGCGCGCCGCTTGGAGCTTTGCTCGGCAGAGCAAGCGAACGACCTCGGTGTGGAATGGCAGGCCCGAGGCGATGCCCTCGGTCGATTCGCGCCCGAGCGCTCGGTAGAACGAGGCCATCATCGTCGACAGTGAGTCGTCCGCGAAGATGGCGTGGCGCTCGGAGCCGTCGCGGCCCACGATGCGAACCTGAGAGGAGCGGTCGGACGTCCCCGAGATGGGGTGATACCCCTCGATGCGGGTGCCGTCGTCCCACTCGGCGGTGACGAATCGCTTCGAGACGGGGGCGCAGAGATTGGACCGGAGCGTCACCGTCGTGTCGGGGGAGACGAGCGACAGCTCCGTGCGCGCCATGCCGGGGAAGACCAGCCCCCCCACGCGGAGGTCGGCGGCCCTCGCGCTCGCGAGCTCGACTCGACCGGCGAAGTGCAGCGCGAGCGCAAGCATGTGGGGCATCTCCACCTCGAAGCCGGAGCAGTGGGTAGAGTTCGTGATGGTCCGGTGGATCCTCTGCTTGTCGTGCTCGATGAGCAGTCGACGAGGGCGGCGGCGCTCCGTGTGCGCGGCGATGAAGTTGGTGAGCGTGCTGAAGAGCCAGTTCGACACCACGAGGGCGCGCGCCCCGCACGCGGCGACCTCGGCGTTGATGCGCTCGGCGTCCTCGGCGCTGGCGCTGAGGGGCTTCTCCAGGATGACGTTGCGGTAGCCGGCCTCGAGCACGCGGCTCAATGTTCTGGCGCGCGAAGACGGCGGGTCGCAAAGATGCACGGCCGTCTCCTTCTTGTCGAATGGAACCTCTGCGAGATCGCGGAACGCCTCCACTCGACCGGTGCCGGCGGCGGCGTCCGGGCGCACGTCGAGCACCCCGATGCGCCCGTCGAATCCAATCGCCTCGAGCGCGGTGAGGTGAAGCCCGCGCCCGGCTCGGCCGAACCCGACGATGAGAGCGGCTCGGATGCTCATGACGCCACGCCCTCCGAGGCGAAGGTGGTCATTCCGGGGAGGCGCGGAGGGTTTCGGGAGAGCCAATCGTCGCAGAAGACGAAGAGATCCTCTTCCCCCCAATGCGGCGCTATGACCTGCAATCCAAATGGCAGCCCCGCTTCGTCGAGCCCGCATGGGACGGAGACAGCGGGGTGGCCGCTCATATTGAACAGCGCTGTCTGAACCATCCAATCGGGAATGGCGTGCCCCTCGGGGCCGGGATGGTCGGCCAAAAACGGGGGAGCGATCGTGACCGGGGTGAGGATGAGCGCGTGGTCGCGGAGGACGTCGTCGACGGCTCGTCGCGCGAGCGCGAGGAGCGCGCCGACGTCGGGCCTGTCGATGGTCCTGCCGAGCCGGGCGAGGGTGAGGCGCCCTTCGTCCTTTTCGCGGTCTCCAAAGGAGGTGGCGTCCTCGAGCTCCGCCTGGGCGACGGCGAAGAGCGAGCGAAAGCCCTGCTCGAGCTCGCGAGGGAGGCTCAGGGAGGGGAGGGAGACGACCTCGATCCCTCGGGAGCGCAGGGTGAGCACGCGACCGGCGGCGGCCGCGGCGAGCGGATGGCTCGCGCCTGTCGCGAAGAGCGAAGACGCAAAGCAGACAGAGGAAGGAAGGGACGCCCTGGCGTCGCGAGGAGGCAGGGGCGGCTCCGCGAGGTGATTGAACAGAATGCGGAGGTCTTGGACGTTCCGCGAAAGCGGCCCGACGGTGGCGAGCTCCCGAAGAGACGGCGTCACGGCGCGATGGGGCAGACGCCCCCTCGTCGGCTTCAGCCCGACGACTGCACAGTACGACGCGGGGATGCGCACCGAGCCGGCCGCGTCGCTGCCAATCGAGGCGGTGCACATCCCCGCCGCCAGCGCGGCCGCCGCGCCGCCGCTCGAGCCGCCGCTCGTCCGCGCGAGGTCGAAGGGATTCTTCGTGCTCCCGAAGCGCTTGTTGGCGCAGGAGCCCGACCATCCGAGCTCCGAGGTGTTCGTCTTGCCGACGATGATCGCGCCGGCCGCGCGCAGGGCTCGGACCGCGGGCGAGTCCTCGGTGGGCGTGACTATCGAGTAGGAGCCTCGAGACGTGGGCATGCCCGCGACGTCGAGGAGATCCTTGACCGACACCGGGACGCCCTCGAGCGCCCGCGCTTCCCCGCGCGCATACCGGTGGTGCGCCTCGTCGGCCGCGCGTCGGACGAGACCGGCGTCGACGAAGCAGTACGCTCGGAGCCTCGAATCGAGCCGCTCGATGCGCCCGATCATCGCGTCGATTGCGTCGCGGGGAGAGAAGCTCCTCTGGGCGAAGCCGCGCAGAAGCGCTGATATGGAGGCGTCGCAGAGATCGTCATTCGTAGGCAAAGAGGCCGAATCGTCCCGCCGACTCGCCAAACGATTCGCGGCGGCGTGGCGCGTCGAGCGCGAACAGACCATGACGGGCGGGTTCGCAACCCGCGTGCCGACCGAGGCCCGCTCCGCGACAGTCGATTTCCGCAGAGACATGGGCGCTCAACGCGGGGCCACCGCGTTGCGCCTCCGTTGCGCCACCGAGATCCTCCTCCGCTCCCGAGCCATGGGCGCGCTTCGAGACCGAGCGCTCCGCCGCGACAAGTCCGGCTGGCCCGAAGCTCATCGCGTAGACGTCCTTGGACTCCGTCCACTGGGTGGACTGCGTCCAATCCGGCTCGTGCCCGGATCTACTCCACTCCGTTGCCGAGAGGCATGACGCCGACCTTTTTCAGCAGCCAGCTGGAGCACCGATCATGTTGAAAACCGGCGCATTCGCGCGATTTCGCGCCCGATCCACACGGCCTCGTCGCTCCGCTCCTCAGATTACGAGGAGTCGTCTTGCGGTGCTCACTCCTCGGGCGCGCGCCTCAGCCGCAAACTCCCCCGACTTCACTCGGCCTTCAACATGTTCGGTGCTCTAGGCACGAAGCCCGAAGTCTGGCCGTGGACTTCTGTGTTGCTCGGTGATTCAGCATCCGCTTCGCAGCCCTTGATCGACGCCTGCGCAGCGCGCCGCCGCTACGCGCTCTTCGATGAGGCGCTCGAGATCTTCGAGGTCGAAGGGCTTCTCGATCCGGGGGTTCGGCACCTGCTGGAGGAACTCACGGATGCCCTCGCTGAAGGCGCCGCCGGTGAGGAAGACGAACTTTTCGGCGAGCTCGGGGCGCTTCTCGGCGACGATCGCGTAGAGCTCGGCGCCGGTGAGATCCGGCATGAGGAGATCGCAGAGCACGACGTCGAACTCGTCATCGCCGAAGAGCAGCTCGAGCGCGCGTCGGCCCCGATTCGCCGTCTGGACCTCGTGGGACGCGGAGAGCGACATTCGTAGGGTCTCGGCGAGCCGCTGCTCGTCGTCGACGATGAGCACGCGACCGCGCTCGGGCGGGGCGGGGATGGAGACGGTGGGGGTGACGCGGTACATGCCCGAGGAGGAGGTGCGGCCCGTCGCGGGGGGCAAGATGACGGCGATTCGAGACCCAACCGCGCCTGCGGGGCGATCGCGGTCGACGAAGATCTCTCCGCCGATGGAGCTGACGATGCCGAGGCAAATGGTGAGGCCGAGGCCCATGCCGCTCTCCTTGGATGTCCAGAACGGCTCGAAGATGCGGGCCGCGTCCTCCTCCGAGATCCCGCTGCCGGTGTCTTCGACGTCGACTCGAATGCGGTGATCGGGCAGCTCGCGCGCGGAGATGACGATCGATTGGCCCTCCGCGTCGCCCTCGGGGATCGCCTCCGCCGCGTTCAGGAGGAGGTTCACGAACAGCTGGACGAGGCGGGGCTCGGACGCCCACACCATGCCCACCGGCTCGATCCTGCGTTGGATGGTCGCGCGGTTTCGCACCGGCGCGTCGGTCAGCTTGATCGCGGTGTCGAGCACGGCCGCGACGTCGACGGGCCCGCGCAAGGACTCGTCGCTCCGAGCGAACGTCTTCAGGTCTCGAGCGATGCCGGCGACGCGGGTCACCCCTTCTCGCGCCGCGGTGAGGGTGGCGCGGAGCTCGTCGCGGTCGGCGGTGCCCTCGAGCTGACGCAGAGCGAGATCCAGGCTCGCCATGACGTACGCGAGCGGGTTCTGCACCTCGTGGACGACGCCGGCCGCGAGGGTGCCGAGCGAGGCGAGGCGCTCGGTGGCGGCGACGATCTCGGAGACGCGGCGCTGCTCGGTCGCGTCCTCCACGAGGCCCACCCCACCGATCACCGCCCCCGAAGGATCGTTCATCGGCGCCATCGTCACGCGGACCCAGGATGTCTTGTTCCCCGTCGCGGAGGTGTAAGCACCTTCGTACGTGGATATGTCGCCCGAGAGCGCGCTCTTCGCGCAGTCGGCCATCGCTCGGTCGGGGAGCGTCAACATCTTGAGCCCGATGAGGTGACGCCGGCTCGAGCCGATCACGCTCACGAACCGGTCGTTGCACTCGGTGACGGTGCCCTCGCGGTCGAAGTGGAGGATGCCGATGGGAGCGCTCTCGAAGAGGGCGCGCGGAAGCGCCGCCGCCACCTCTCTGCGCTCGCTCGCCGGACCTTTGAGCTCCGCCGCGCGCTGGGAAACGACGATGTGCAGATGAGGTCGACCGGTGGCGTCGTGACCGGGCAGGAGCGTCCAGTCCGTCTCGATCTCCGTCTTCGAACGATGGCTGAGCAGGCACGCGAGAGACATCCGCGAGCCCGCTCGCTCCGTGAGGTGACGCACCCAGCTCGCCTCGGGGGGAGGGTGCAGCCGCTCCGGCACGATGGCGGCCACGCTCGTCCCCTCCAGCTCTTTGAGGCCGAAGCCGAGGAGAGAGGCGAGGGCACGATTCGCGAACACGATCGTGCCCTCCTCCGCGATCACGAGGATCGCGACGGGACATTCGGCCTCGAACGTCTCGAAATCGAAGCTCACCCCGAACCTCCGATGTGAGCAGGGAAGCGTATCCGAGCCCGATTGGGCGGTGATCAAACTTTGTGTGTGTACGTCATGACCAAGTGCATGACGGCGTCGCTCGCCGGATCGAGGTTCTCGTAGACATGCGGGACGTCCGCTTCGAAGAAGATCGCGTCTCCCTCGTCGAGCAGGCGACGATCGCCGTCGATGGCCAGGGCGACGCGCCCTTTCGCCACGATGAGGTTCTCCGTCGTCCCGCGGGGGTGGGGCTCCGCCTCTTCACGCCCGCCCTTCTGGAGCGTGAGCTCGTAGAACTCGACATTGCGCGGGCGGTCCATTGGGGACAGAGCGCGGGAGGTGAAGACCCCGTCGCTGGAGGTCAATCGCCGCGCCTTGTTGCGGGGCAGCACCCACGTCCCGAGGTTCCGCTCCTCGCTGATGATCGCCGAGAAGGGCAGGTCGAGGGCCCGCGCGATCTTCCACACGACGTTGATGGTCGGGGTGGAGTGGCCGAGCTCGATCTGCCCGAGCATGGCTCGCGAGACGCCGCTGAGCTTCGACAGTCCTTCCAAGGAGAGCCCCCGCTCGGATCGAAACCTTCGCAGGTTCTTCCCGACGACGGGGGTGAGATCGGGCGAGGGTGCGGCGGCGGCGGCGGCGCGCGCCCCTCGGTCGCGCGACGAGTCCGTCTTGGCCGCTCTCGCGCCTTCGCCACGGCGTCCCCGACCCCCGGTCCCATCAGCCGGCTTCATTGGCTCCTCCTCGCGCGAACTTCTTCCAGGCCTCGGGCAGAGGGGCGCCGAGCAATCGCTCCGCCCCCTTCTCGTCGAGCAAGACGAAGGTGAGCTCGGCCGACAACGCGAGCTTGCCCTGCTGCTCGAGCTTCACGGAGACGCCGGCGATCCGGCTCGTGTCCTTCGTCAGTCGGCCCGTCCCGACGACCTCGATCCCGGTGCGAACGGGGAGATGGAGGCGCGCCGAGAGCTCCGCGGTAAAACCGAACCGTTGTTTGAGAGCGATGACGGTCCAAGCGGCGATCTCGTCCGCGAGCGTCGTCACGAGCCCTCCGTGCATGATGCCGGGAGGGCCTTGTTGGTCGTCGCGCGGGACGTAGCGCGTCGTGACCGCGTCTCCCTCGCGGAAGAACCGGAGCCTCAAGCCGTGGTCGTGGTGCGGCGCACATCCGAAGCAGGGAGAGTCCGGTCCGAAGATGTGCGGGTCGAGCGGGGATCGATCCAAGGGAGACGATCTACCCACGATTTCTCGCTTGTGGGAATCCCCGAACGCGACGACGGCCGCGGAGCGAGCTCCCGGCCGTCGTGCCCGAGCGAAGAACCGATCAATAGCCAGGAGGCAGGATCACGTTCTCCCAAGGCGTCTCTTTGCCGGTGCAGTTCGAGGTCGTCTTCGCGCCCTCGACATCGGGACACCAGGTGATGGGGCCGTCGAGGTACGTGGTGTAGAGATCGTGGAACCCCGGCATGCCGGGGGCGCTGGAGCGGTCGTCGCGGAACGCACCCCACGAGTTCTTGATGCGCCAGAACTTCACGGTGGAGCTGGGGAGGAGGGCGGCGTCGAGCTTGGCCTTGTCCTCGGGCTTGCTCGGGTCGAGGGTGACGCCGGCCTTCAGCGTGCCGTAATCCTTGGTGACGACCTCATAGTCCTCGAGGACCGTCATATGACCACCCTGGCGGCCCGGACCACCCAGTCGCTTGAGGGTGTCGAGGTTGAAGGAGCCTTGGTAGGCGCCCGTTCCGCTCTCCATCGCGTTGAAGTCCACCGACCAGGTGATGATGATGGGCTGGCCGTCGTTCATCGCGCGCTGGACGCGGATCTGGAAGTTGCGACGGTCGTTCGCCGAGTAGGGGTAATAGGCCGTCTTCCAATCGTCGACGGCGACCTTCAATGTCGTGTTCTTGACGGTCGGAGTGCCCGACTTCCTGTCGTTGTAACGAACCTGGAAGTCCTTCGCCTTGATGATCTTGGAGTCCTTCGAGCTCGCGTTCGTGAGGAACGTCTTCTTGCCAGTCGTGGCGAAGGCTTTGTCCAGCATGGCGCGGACGTCCGCGTTCAAGCCCCACGCTTCGTCGAGCACCTGACGGACGAGCTTGCGATCGGAGCGGGCGGCGGAGGTGGAGAGACGTCCGGACTTCAGCTCGGCGTTGATCTTGTTCAATGCCGAGGACTGGCGCGAGCTCATCTCCGAGAGCGCGTCCTCCGGGACGAAGTCGGCCTCGGCGATGAGGCCGCGCTCGCGGATGATCTGGAAGCTCACGCCCTCGCTGCCGCCGGTCGAGATCTCGTCGTTGTACCCTTCGACGATCTGACCGTACCAGTGCCAGTACGTCCAATAGGACTGGGAGACGTCGAACTTCTCACCCGTGGCCATCAGGTGGATGGCCTCCACCCACGAGGCCGTCGCGTAGAGCCAGCAGTTGCCGATCGACTGACGCTCGACGTCCGTGTTCGGGGTGTCGACGACGTCGCTCGACTCCGACCCGGGGCCGCTGTCGCAGGCGCCGGAGAGCGTGGCGAGACCGAGGAGGGAGGCGGAGAGGAACGACCGAGTCCAGGAGGGAAGCCGCATGCCGCCGCCTTAAGCACACATCGGGCCACAGCATCGCCTGCGGTTTCTTGGGGAAATATGCCCGGGCAAAGGGGGCCGGGTGGAGGTGACGTAGCCAACCCCGGTGGATCTTGTTTCCACCACCCAGGGCCGAGCGGCTCGTCATTGATCCGTGCAGGTCGCCGAGTAGGCCGGCAGGAGCCAGTGCCAGAGCGCGTTCTGGACGCGGGGGTAATAGGCCACGAAGTTGAAGCACATCTCGTCGGTCGTGTTCTCGCCGAAGTCCGCCGCCTGCCCCGTCGTGTTCTGCCAGGTGCACGACACGCTCACGGTGTCCCCGACGTCGAGCGTGGCGGTCGCGGGATAGGCGAGCTGATAGTCGAAGTCGTAGTTGGGGACGTCCGCGAGGGAGACGATGTCTCCGTTGGCTCGCTCGATGTGGCTCTCGAACTTGCGCCCGAGCTGATGCATGTGCGGCCACGATTGGAAGATGTTGATCGGCATCGCAGCGTCGAGCTGGGCCGGGACGTCGACGCTGCACTCGCTCGTCTTCTCTTGGCTGGGCTCGATGGAGCCGAAGCTCGTGCCCCCGAACGCGACGATGTCGGCGTCGTTCGGTCGCAGCTCGGTCGTGGTGCACAGACCGATGCCGCTCTGATCCATCTCCCCGACCAGGCCCTGCACGTTGTTGTAATGAATCTGGAGCACGAAGTGGCCCGGCTCCGAGGGACCGAGGGGGAAACCCGCCTCCTCCGGGAGGACGAGCGGAGGGGCGTTGGGGCCCCACGCATAGACGAGCTTCCAATCGAGGTTCACGAAGCTGCAAGGCTCGCCCTGGGTGGTCACGGCCTCCGGCGCTTGAAGGAGCAGCATGTGGTGGATGATCGTCTCGTTGTCGATCATCGGAGCGATCGCGGTGATGTGCCGCGCGATGTCGCTCGGGGCCTCGACGCCGAAGCACACGTAGAGGTCCTGCTCGTCGGCGGGCATCTCGAACGGACCGGGCGGGAGGAGGACGACGTCGGGGTCGCAGTCGAGGACGTACCCGCCGCCCGCGCCGCCCTCGCCGCCGCCGCCCTCGTTGCATCCGGAGGTGTTCTCCGGCATCCCCGCGTCGACGTAGGCAGCGAGGGTCGCCTTGTCGGCGTCGGAGAGGGGGAGGTTGGGGGGCGGAGGCATGGGGGCCTCCGCCGAGTCGATCCGCCCGAGGATCGCCTCTCCGACGGTGGCCGCCGGGTCCTGAACCGGCTTCGCCAAGAGATCGTCGCGCGAGACCAGCGGCATGGGTGAGCCGAACTTGGGAGGGTCGGCGTGACAGCTGCGACAGTTCTTCTGGAGGATCGCGTCGACGTCGCACGGCAGCCCTTCCCCGTGCAGCGGCGCGCCGCCGGTGGCGCCCCCGCCCTGCCCTTGCCCTCCGCCCCCCGTCGTCGCGTCGTCGCCGCACGCTCCTGAAAACGGAGCAGCGACGAGTATCAGGCCGGCGAGATGGATGGGGCGAAGGTTCATCCCGCTTAGAGTAGGGAGCAGCCGCGAAAGTGAAAAGCGTGACGCCGTTCTTGTATGCTCCCCGCCATGAACAAGAACCTTGGCCTCTCGTGTGTTCTCGTCGCGCTCTCTGCGTTGGTGGCCTGCGGCGACTCGACCGGCTCGGGCGGAGGGGGCAGCGGGGCCGGTGGCTCCGGCGCGGGCACGCCTGAGGGCGGCGGCGG
Source organism: Polyangiaceae bacterium (assembly GCA_044225865.1). Classification (GTDB taxonomy): domain Bacteria; phylum Myxococcota_A; class Polyangia; order Polyangiales; family Polyangiaceae; genus Xiheicaenibacterium. The sequence goes on from JBGAID010000074.1 coordinate 25,099, forward strand.
CACCGACGCTGGTGGGAGCGGAACCGGCGGCGCGGGAGGCGCGGCGCCCGGCACCCCCTGCGAGGAGATCTGCGCCTTCGATGACAGCCTCGAAGAGACGTTCATGTGCGGGTACTCCGGGGCGACCTGCGTCGGCGACTGCGAGGCCGGATTCGCAGGGTTGCCGGCGGGGTGCGACGACGAAGCGATCGCCTACAACGATTGCCTGATGGCCCAGGATCCCTCCGACTTCAACTGCACCGACGGCATCTTCACGCTGACGACCGACGCGTGCAGCACCGAGCTCGACGCCCTCACGGCTTGCGCGGCCGGCGCCTGATCGCGTCCGAGAAGGAGCTCGGGGCGAGCGCGGTCAGTCGGCACCGCGCGACCGCGGGTCGCGCGACAGGGTGAGACGCCTTCCGCGGACATAGGTGCGGAGCACGGGCGCGTCTTCGGAGGCGAAGGTCGCGCAGCGGAGAGCGCCCTCTCTGCCTCGTGCGTGGGAGGGCCGCGCGAGCACCACGAAGTCGGCGTCCCGCCCGGGGGTGAGGGCGCCGATCTCGCGCTCGAGGCCGAGCGCGCGCGCGCCCCCCATCGTCGCCATCTCGAAGAGCTGCTCCGGCCCCAGCGCCACTCCCACTGCGAGCGCGTTGTCGTAGGCGTAGGACATCGCGCGGCGCACGTCGAAGCTGCGGCCCGCGCCGACGTCGCTCCCGAGCGCGACGTTCACCCCCCGCGAGAGCGCGCGATCGATCGCCATCCGCCCGCTCCCGAGGAACGCGTTCGAGTCCGGACAATGGGCGATGGTCGCGCCGCGCTGCGCGACCCGATCCCACTCTTCGTCGGAGAAATGGATGGCGTGGGCGAGGATGGTACGAGGGCCGACGAGGCCGACCGCCTCGTAGACGCCCAGGTAGTCCTTCGCGAACGGGTGGACGGCGAGCGTGTCGGCGCCCTCCTGCGGGTTCTCGGAGACGTGCGTCTGCACGTGCAGCCCGAGCTCGTTCGCGATCGAGGCCGCTCCTTCCATCGACGCGCGGCGACAGCTCAGCGCGAATCGAGGGGTGACGGCGAGCCGGAGGCGCCCCGCCCCCGCGCCGTGGTAGTCGCGCGCGAGGGAGCGGAGCGCGGCCGACGCCTCGCTCCAGTCGAGGGCGAGCTCGCGCGGACAGCCCTCCTCCATGAGCGTCAGCCCGACGAGCCCGCGCGCGCCTCGCTCGTCGAGCACGCGGAAGAGGATCTCCGTCGCGCGGAGGTGAGAGGAGGCATACGTCGCGGCGGCGGTCGTGCCGGCGGCCGCGCAGCGATCGAAGAACTCGTGCGCGACCGCCTCCGCGTAAGCGTCGTCATCGAACTTGGCCTCCTCCGGAAACACGGTGGCCGCGAGCCAGTCCAGGAGCGGGCCCGACGCGCTGCCGATGATCCGCGTCTGCGGGTAATGGACGTGGGCGTCGACGAGCCCGGGGATGATGAGCGAGCCTCGGAGATCTTCGATGATGAGGCCGGGCCGCCCTGCCTCCGGAGCCCGATCCACCGCCTCGATTTTGCCGCCCTCACCCACGACGAGGAGCGCGTCGTCCCAGTATCGGACGTGGCCAGCGCCGTCGCTCGTGAGCAAGGCGCTGCGATACGCGCGTCGACACCGCTCGCCGATGGCGCCGGATGAGGAGAGGACGGACATGTTCAGGGCAGCTCGAGATCGCGCAGCTCGACCCAGCCCGTCTCGAGCTCGTCGTCCGCAGTTTGATAGAGCACGTCGATCCAGAGGCCTTCGCGCCGGACGACGATGAGGGGCGTCCCCGCCGCCACCGAGGGGCCCGGCTGACCGCGCGGCCCCGGAGTCTTTCGGAGCTGCAGGTCGCGCTTCGCGTGGACGACCTTGAGCTCTCCGCCTTCGGAGTCGTGGCCGCCGGCGGTCCGTTCGAGGCGGTCGATGGAACGTCCGATGTCTCGCTCGAAATCATGGACCGCGTCGACGCCGGCCTGGCCGACGGGCGCGGTGCGCTCGAAGTCTCGCCGAACCATGCGGATCTCCGTGAAGCCCATCTCGCGCGCGATGGTGGGTCCGGCGCTCGTGCCGATGATCACGAACGCGGCGACGACCAGGCCCCACGCGCCGAGGACGAAGAGGGCGGAGGTCGCCTGCGTCCTCGTGAGGCTCGCTTCCCCCGCGCTCGCTTGGGCCGGGTAGAGGAACCTCGGGAAGAGCTCGGAGCTGGGACGCTCGCGGTCTTCTTCGATGTCGAACGACGGCTCCTTCTCGGTCGCCGCTTCGGCTTTGGGCGGCTCAGCCATCGCTCACCGCGGGGCGCTCGTGGGACGCGACGGATCGATGGAGGTCGGCGGAGGCGCCTCGATCTCCGCGCCATCCTTCTTCGAGCCGGGGGGAGGAGCGTCGCTGCAGCAGCGGAAGCCTTGCTGATAGAAGATGTGATTCTCGTCGTGCGAGCGCGTCGCGGGCCGGCATCGAGTCCGCACCGGGCCCCAGTAGCCGCCCTTGAGGATGCTCTGGTTCTTCTCGTACTCGCGAACGCTGTGAGTCCATTCGTCGACGTTGCCCGTCATGTCATACACGCCGAACGGGCTTCTGCAACCCGGGCTCGCCCCGGACGCTTCGCCCTGCCAGAGCCGGTCGAGCTCCATCATCGCCTCGAAGGTGTCGCGCTTCGAGAGCGGCTTCTCGTTGAACGCGCGCCACTTCCGATCGATTGGGCACTTGTCGGGCGCTCGCTCGTAGCCGTAGGGGTAGGGCGTAGCCTCCTCCCCTTCACAGGCGAACGTCCACTCCTCTTCGGTGCAGAGGCGCTTGCCCTGCTCCTCGCACTTCGCCTTCGACTCGTTGAAGTTGATGAAGATGACGGGATAGGCGCCCTTGCGGTTCGGATACTCGAAGCGATCCATGCAGAAGTGCATGGGCTTGGTCGCCATGTCCTTACTCTTCGCGAGCCAGGCGTCCCGGTCGAAGCGCGCGCACCGCTCTGGATACTCCTTCTGGATCCACTCGGTGCACGTCGTCTTCTGCATCTCCTCCGCGCTCTTCGGGTCGAACATGACGTGCTTCGGCGGGTCCGCCTTCATGTTGCCCTTCACCTCGACCATGCCCGGTCCGCAATCACCTCGCGTCCCTTCGGCGCGGTCGGTGACGGAAGGGTCTTCCCCCTCCGCGATCGAGATCTGCCAGTGCTTGCCGTTCACCGAGCGCCATTCGCGCTGCGGCTTGCGCTCGGGCTTGTCTCCGGCCGCCCCCGTCACCAGGTCGAGCGGGAGCTCGGAGGCTTGGAGCCGGACCACCATCGCCCCGAGGGCGGTGACGCCGAGGGTAAAGCAGGCCGCGACGAGCACGCGAAAGGACACGCTGCGGGGCATGGTTGGATCGGACCTCGGCGAAGTCAAAAAGACGGCATGAATAGTCTATAGCGACTTCTCCGTTGCCGCTCGCCTTTCCCTTCCCGAGCGGCCCCGAAAAGCCGCGACCGGAATGTCTATTCAGTTCCTCTTTTCGCGCGGCGCGCCGGCCTCTTCCAGCATCGCGCGGAGGCGGGCCACGTCCTCGCGGCGTTCGGCGGAGATGTCGTGCCGCTCCTTCGGGTCCGCGGAGAGATCGAAGAGGAGCTCGCGCGCACGCTTCTGGCGCTCGGTCACGATCAGCTTGAGGGGCCAGTCGATGACGGCGGCGTGCTTGGCGTTGCGAAGGATGACGGGGGGACGGGAGAGGGCGGCCCCCGTCGCGGCGGGCACGAGGGAGATCCCGACCGGCTGCTCGCCCCCATCCGCCCCCGTGAGGTCGAGGACGGTCGAGACGACGTCGAGGGTGGAGACGGCGCGCCCCCCGACCCGGTGCGGCTTCGCCCCCGGAACGGAGACGACGAGCGGCACGCGGGTGACCTCGTCGAAGAGGTTCTTTCCGTGGCCCTTCTCCTCGTGCTCGCCAAAGGCTTCCCCTTGGCTGCCGTGCACGATGAACACGACATTGTCCTTGAGGCTCGACGAGAGGACGGCGGCCCGAATCTCGCCCAGCTGCTTGTCGACGAAGCCGATCTCGGAGTCGTAGGCGCCCTCGTGACCGCGCCCGAACGAGAACCCGTCGTGACGGCGATACTGCTCGTGGGCATCGAAGAGGTGGACCCAGAGGAACAGCGGCGCCGTCCCCTGCGCCGCCTTCTCGATGGCGGCACGGGCAGCGCGGGTGGCGAGCGGTCCGGTCACGCCCCGCTCGGGGTGCTCCTCTCGGAAGACCTCGACGAACTCGTCGAAGCCCTGATTGAACCCGTGCTCCTCGCTCAGCCACTGGAAGGAGCTCACGAACACGGTGCGATAGCCGGCGGCGTGGACGCGCTCGGCGAGGGTGCTCGCCTCGTCGCGCAGCGACGGCCACTCGCGCGACGTGCGGGCGGAGTCGCGGTAGCTGACGGCGGTGAAGAGCGGCAACAGGGCGCGCTGAGAGTCGCTCGCAGGGGCGTAGGCGACCTCGAACAGGGTGCCTTGGGCCGCCAGCTCCTCGAGGTTGGGCGTCGTCTTCTTCTCGTACCCGTAGGCGCTCGTGTGATCGGCGCGGACGGTGTCCAGGGTCACGAGGACGATGGACGGGCGCTTCGCGGCGACGGCGGGCGAGGGCGGCGCCGGTGGCTCCGGCGCGACCGTCGGCTCGGAGACGGGCGGGGAGGACTCCGGAGCGGGCTCGGATCTCCGCTGGGTGGCGACGCCGTCGACTCCGTCGCAGTCCTGATCGATGCCGTCGCCGGGGGGATCGGCGGCGCCGGGATGGACGCGTGGATCGCCATCGTCGCAGTCGCGGCCGCCGAAGTGCGCGCCGAAGCCGTCTCCGTCCCGATCCGTCCAGCGCTCGAGGCCGCTCACCAGCGCGGCGGCGAGACCACCCCCGGAGCGGAGCGCGACGGCGAGGCGGGGAGAGACGGAGAGCCACAGGAGCCCCACCGCGAGCCAAACCGCGGCCGCGCCCAGGCCGAAGCGACGAAGGAAGGACTTCGCGCGATCGCCGATGTCGTAGGTGAGCGCGACCGCACCCGCGATCGCGAAGATGATCCCGTCGATGAGCGCGGCCGCCACCGCGGGGGCCTGCGCCGACTCGTCGTGGTGGCGCAGCAACGGCAGCGACACCAGGATCATCGGCGCGAGCGCGACGAACGCGATGCCGGTGGCCACGAGCCGCGGCCGCGTCCCTCGATCGACGAGCCAGCGCCCCGTCTCGACGAGGCGATGGGCGACGAGCGCGCAGAGCACCGCGACCGCGAGGGCGAGGACGCCGAAGGTCGTCCCGCCGAGGCCGCGATGGCTCGTCTTCGCCTTCAAGAGCGCCCCGAGCACGACGAGCACGGGCGCGACGAGACCGATCCAGAGCGCGATGAGGACGGCCGTCGAACGCCCCGCCCGCAGGCCCGTCACCATGCGGAAGCCGCGGCCAGCGGCGTGTCCCAACGAGAGCATCCCCGCGACCGCGGGCAGCACGACCGCCGTCGTGGCGAGGAGCCCTCCCAAGAACGGACCGCCCGCCCGCGCGACCCGAAGCGCGGCCGGGATGGATCCGATCGAGCACGCGGCGAGGGCGAGCCCGCACGCCTCTCCGATCGATTCGCGCAAGCTCCCGTGAGGAGGAGGCAGGCTCGGCATCCGCGCCGAGGTCCGGTCTGCGGATCGCTCCGCCCCGGGATCGTCCGTGCTCGGGCCGGGCCCGGCGGGCCGAGATGCGGACACGGAGGTGCCCTCCGCGTGGGCGGAGGTCTCCGTCGAAGCGTCGGTGCTCATCGGCAGGTCGCTCCCGAAGCGCCGGGGAGTGCGGCGAGGGCGCGCTTCGTGATCTCGCTGACGTCGGGCGACGCTCCCTCCGAGACGAGCGGGGCGAGGCGCGTCTTCAAGTCCTTCGGTCCGAGCCGGACGAGCGCGTGCACGGCCGCCGCGGCGAGCTTGCGATCCGACTCGAACAGGGGCATTCGTCCCTTCTGCGCGAGCTCCGTGAGGGGGCCGAGCGCCTCTCGGTCGCACACGGCGCCGAGCGCTTCGATCGCGCGCACGCGAACGGTGAGCGCCTCCCGGTCGTCGAAGGCGCGCTCCCGCAGGACGGGGCGCTTGGCCCCGCGCGCCCCGAGGGCACGGGCCATCTCCGCGCGCACCGAGGGTTGCTCCTCCTGATCGATGGCCTTCGCGATCCGATCGTCGATGGCGGCGCTCTTCGGCCCGGCTCCCAGCGCAAAGGCGGCGGCGAGCCGTACGAAGGTCCACGGATCTCCCTCGAGGCGCTCCGCGAGCTTGCCGGCAACGGTCCCGTCGAACCCGCCCTTGCCGACGGTCAAGGCGAGCAGCGCCGCCTCCCTCACCCGCACCTGATCGTCGTCGATGGCGCGGAGGAGATCCGGTCGCAGCTTCTCGATGGGCGCAGCGAGCTCGGCCGCGCGCGCGCGAAGGTGCGGGCTCGCGCTGCGATCCAATGCTCGCCGAAGGAACTCGATGGCGGCCGCGTCGTCGCCGAGGCCGAGCTCGGCGGCGGGACCGATCAGGAGGTACTGCTCGCGGAAATCCTTGGCCGCGGAGGCGGCGTCCGCGAACGCCCGCGGAGCCCGCTTCGCGTCCCGGATCGAAGGACCGAGGGCCCGCAAGACATCGATCCGGGCGACGAGGGGCGCAGAAGCGAACGTTGGCAGCGCGAGGACGGCGTCGATCGCCCGGACCCCGGCCGCGCGCAGCGCGCCCTTCGTCAGGGCCCGCCGATAGGTCTTGCGCGCGGCGGGATCTTCGTGGGCGGCGACGAGCTTCTCGACGAGGGTCGGGGTCGCGAGCTCCGGAGACACGAGGGCCGCCTCCTCCGCGTAGATGGCGCGAACGTCCTCCAGGGTGGCCGCGTTCAGCGCGGCGAGGAGCGCCGCCCCGGCCTCCTTTCCACATCGCCGAACACGATCGCGGGCGCGGTCCGACTCTTGACGATCGACGCTCGCGAGGAGGGGCACATAGAACGCGAGCTTGTCCTCGCAGTCGCTCGCGTCCACGATCCGCCGCAGACGGTCCTGAGCCGTCGGCTCGAGCTTCGGATAGGCGTCCGCGATCGCTCGAATGCCGCGCCCCCCCTCCGCCTCGAGGATCTTCATCGCGAGGGCCGACGTCGGCCCGCCCGTCCCGACCTCCCCGGCCAGCGTCTCCAGCGACTTGCCGTCGAGGCTGGTCCGAGCCGCGATCTCGAGGATGGACGCCCGCGCCCGCGGCGCCTCCTTCGCGCGCTTCTTGCTCCCGCGGTCCGGGTCCTGGTCGATCACGACCGCGACGCACGTCGTGTCGATGGGCTTCGGAAACGTGACGGCGTAGGTGCGGGAGGCGGGCTTGGCCCCCGGCTCCGAGGGCGCCGGAATCGAGACGGAGTAGACCCCTCGGTCGGTGACGATCGCCAAGCTGCGCGGCGGGCTCGCCTCGCTCTCGCCGACGGAGACGTCGAGCCCGAGCAGCGGGAGCCCGGACGGCGTCGACAGCGAGACGAAGGGCTTCGCGCCGCTCCCTTCGTCGCTCGTCCAGGCCGTCTTCGGATCGCCATCGACGGCGAGGGAGCCTCTCCCGCTCGAGGAGCCGCGGGAGGCGAGAAGCTGGTACCGAGCCACAGGAGACGGGTCCAGCACGGCCGGGATCGAGCTCATCGAGGCGCGCGCGCTCCCGATCGGATCGAGGGGAGCCTCTGCGCGCAGCGTGAGAGACGCGGGATCGAGCGCGCGCGCGGAGGTGACGACCTCGGCGCTGCACAGCCGAGAACGCTCCACCACGCGGACCTTCTGGTGCCCGGCAGGGCCGGTGATCTCCAGCTCCGTCGAAGCCTCCCCATCGCGACCGACGTATCCGCTGAAGACGACGGAGGGGGCCTCCGACTTCGCGTCGGGAGACGCGATCAGCACCACGTACTCGCGTCCCGCCCGCGCCTTGAGCCTCACCACCGCGAGGCGCTTGCCGCGGTCGAGGTCGACGGTCTCGATCTTCGCGGCGCGGGTGTTCGCGCGAACCGCCTCGGGGGGGCGGAGCGACGTCGCCGAGGAAAGATCACAGTCCTTCGAGTCCGCGCACGCGCGCGCGCGGATCAAGCTCTCGTCGAGCTCGATGACGAGGGGGCGCTGTCCCTTCCCCTTCTCGATCACCACGCGCGAAGGACCGGCCGGCGACTGCGCCGCGTCTGGCCCTGCTTCTTTCGGCTGCGCGCCGAGCGGGCTCGCGAGGAAGGGGCAGGCAGAGAGCGGCGCGAGCACCGCGATCCATGACTTCAGCCTTCGCATCACCGTACCGACCTTCTCCGCTTCTCTGCGCCAACTGAGCCGCGCGACTCCGAGTCGTTCGGCAGGGGGCGGCAGACGTGCTATTCCGATCCGGACGTCGCCGCCAGTCTCACGAATGTCCCCCGAGCTCTGCTTCGCAACCCCCCGCAAGCTCCCGAAGCCGAAGGAGCTTCGGGGCCGCGTCGTCGTCCTCGACATCGCTTTCGCTTCGGAGGCGGGGGGCTCCTCGTTCGAGCACACGACGCTGCCCTTCATCGAAGGGCTCGGGCCGCGCCTCGCCGCCTGGGTCGACCACCACGACAGCACCCATCACGTTCGATTCGCGAACGACCCGCGCTTCGTGCTCGCGACCAAGACCCAGCACGGGGCCTGCCCCGAGATGGTGACCCCTGCCCTCGTCGAGCGGATCGGCGCGGTGGACACCATCGTCTGTCACAACGACTTCGACGGGCTCGCGAGCGCGGCCAAGTGGATTCGGGGAGGCCTCGAGGCCTACCCCGATGCGGACGCCGACGCGCGCGCGATCGACACCCGCATCGGGACCCCGTCCCCCATCGGCGTTCGCTTCGATCGCGCGCTGCGAGCCCGACCACGCGACTCGGGCTTGTTCGGCCTGGTCGTGCGCCACCTCGCCTCCGGCCTGGCGGATCCCTCTCTCTGGCAGCCGATCGACGAGGCCGCCGCCGAGCTCGCGGCCGTCGAGCTGAATACCCGCCAGCTCGCCCAGCGCTACGAGCGCGTGTCGAACGACGTCGTGTACGCCGACGTCACGGTTCGACAGGGCGCCTACGACAAGACGATGTTGCTCCTCTTGGGCCAGGAGCGAGCCAGGGTCGCGGCCGTGCTCGACGGAGACAGCCTCGCCCTCGCCGCCCCCTTCGACAGCGGACTGAACTTCCTTTCGCTGCTCGGGTTGTCAGGAGGAATGCCCACCCGCGTGAGCGTTCCGAAGAAGAGGCTGCCCGAGACGCTCGCCGCCGTCGGTGTCCGTCCCGATCGGATCGCCTCGATCGTTGACGCTCAAACGAAAAGTCACTAACTGCGGCGCCTCAATCCTGGGGGGTCGAACGCGTGCGTCGCGCCGATTCGACCCTCGCCAACTTGCGGCGGGTGGACATGGCAGCGACAGCGCAACGACCGAACACGGCGACGATCGACGAGCTCTCCTTCAACAACGACGCGGTCTCGCTGTGCATGCTCGTGAACCGCCGGCACGCGTCGGTCCGCGTGATCGACTTTCGGGCCGGAGCCACCTTGGCGAAGCGCAACTTCGTCCTGACCACCGCGCGCCGCGAGGGCATCGAGAAGGTCTACGTGCTCGTCGAGCGGGACGAGGTCCACACGTGGTCGCGGCTGGGGTTCCGCCGTGAAGGCAGCATCCCTGCTTTCTATCGCCGCAGCGACGCGTGGATCATGGGCGCCGTCGTAGCCGCGGTGGGGCCGATGAAGCCCGAGCGTGCCTACGGCGACGACGACGACGACGACGAGATCATCGACGAGCCGAACCCGGCCGCCGACCTCGCCGACAAGTGCGTCGACAAGGCGCGCCGGCTCTTCAAGGAGACGCAGGACAAACCCGTCCCCGCGACGAAGCTCGTCGAGGTCAAGCGCGACATCGCCCTCAAGGCCGTCGCCGCCGCCCAGAAGGCCGGCCGCGCGCTCACGGGCTACGAGCTGTTCAGTCGCGATGCGGAGCGGCACTTCCTCTCCGTCACCCCGAAATCGGCGAGCGCCAAGGGCGTCCAGGAGCTCCACGCCTCCTATGAGATTCAGCCTTCGTTCGCGAGCTCGATGATCGAGCTGTTGACCGGACCTCGCGACGAAGCGGAGCGCGCCTTCGCCGTCGGCTCGATCCGGGCGATCGCGGCCAAGCTCGCAGAGTCGGGCGCCATCAGCGCGTTCTCCATCGCCCCCGCCGACGACATCCTGTTGGGCTCCTGCTTCCTCGCCAATGGATTCCGGAAGTCCGCGGTCCTCGCCTCTCACGTCATTGTGGGCGGCAAGCGGAGAGACGCCATCGTCTGGTCCAAGAAGCTCGCCGACAACTGAGCGGGCGATCGACAGCCGCCATCCTCGGCGTCATGGGCTTCTTCGCCCTCGCGACCTGCGAGGCAGGCTCCGGCCCGGGCACGTGCGTCCACGTCCTCCTCGAAGCCTGCCGTGACGAACGCAAAGCAGAGCGCGAGCGCGACGAGCAGCGCCGCGACCGCGAGCGCCGAAGCGGCCTGCCTCTCGAGCACCCCGCGGGGAGCGCCTCGACGGCGGGGTCGGCGGAAGCGGGCGCCTCTGCTTCTGCTGGCCCCTCGACGAAACCCGCCATTGGCGTGGCCGAGTGCGACGCGTTCATCAAGGTGATGGACGAGTGCTTCTTGCCAAAGCAATCGCCGAGGACGAGGGCTCGGTCAGAAGGTCGAGGCGTGGACGAAGGCGGCCGCGACGGAGCAAGGGAAGTCGGGTCTCCCGAAGGTCTGCAGACAAGAAGCAGACATGTGGAAGAACAAGCTCGCTGGCGCGGGCTGTAAAATGCCTTGAGCGAGGGAGACTCGGCGCAGTCATTTCGCTGGCCGAGCAGGACGTTCCCTCCCTACGATCGCTAGATGAGACGCTGGATCGCGCCGATGACATTGCTGGCCGCGAGCGCGTGCAGCGAAGAGACGGAAGGGCCGAAGCCACTCACCTCCACGGTGGGCCTCCAGGACGTCTCGATCCTCTATCCATTGCCCTCCCCCATCGGGAAGCGGACGTCGCTCATCGGGGCGGCGGAGCACGGAGCCCTCGGAGCGCTCCTCCCTCACGAGACGTTCGAGGCGCTCCCGCCCCTCCACACGACCGTCTCCAACGGGGCAAACTACGATTTCCTGCGCGTCGTAGGGATCCGCATCGATCCGTGCTTTCCCGGTCTCGACGTCCCCTCCGAGGCCGAGTGCAAGAATCAGATCCGGCTGATCATGCAGCCGGTGGTCATCTCCAACGAGACACAGCGTCTCACCACGTTGGACTTGGCCATTCACCTCTTCTATTCGCTCGACCGCCAAGAGCTCACGACGGTGCTGGCGGACGTCGTCGCGCTGCGCGAAGCCTCGCTCGTGGAGCGAGACAGCGGGCCCCTCGGCGTTCACCCTGCCCTCGCGAGCGAGGGCGTCGAAGGCCCGTTCGCGGTGGGCCTCCGGGACATCCTGCTCGCCCACGCCGGAGAGCAGAACCTCACCCGCGTCACCTTCATGGGCGTCGAGCAGGTCGGGCAACGCTGGTTCTTCGGCGGCTACGACATCGACAATGGCGAGCTCGTCCCGATCGACATTCCGCTCATCCACGCCGAAGAGGAGAAGTTCAGCAATCAAGACCTCGAGGGGAAGTCGTTCGAGAACGCGTTCATTTTCCCGCCCTCGCCCGCGGAGGACGACCTCACCCTGTTCTTCGATCCGACGCAGGCGGAGGCCGCCGACGAGCCCAGCCGGCTCGCCGCCTACGACGCGGCGCTGCGGATCGAGAACCCCGAGAACAACTCGCCGGACACGATCGACTGTGCGACATGCCACATCGCGAACGCGGCCCGGCGCGCGGCGGAGCGCGCCTTCGCCTTCTCCGCCGAAGGCCGCCCGGACGCGTATCGAGGTCCCGACGGCGCCCTCCCCGAGGGGGCCACGATCGAGGCCACCAACCACCTCCGCGCGTTCGGCTACCAAGATGACAAGCCGGGGATCAGCCAACGCGTCGTCAACGAGACGACGGCGGTCGTCGACCACGTAAACCGGTTCGTCGTGACCTCGCCCTGACGGGCGGCCCCCTTCTCGGGAGGCGGTGGCTCACTTCCGCGGAATGCGGATGATGTTCTCGATCAAAGTCCGCTTCATGCCGGTAAACTCGGTCAATCGATCGAGCCGATCCTCGCCATACGAGAGATTGATCACCAGCAGATCCAGGTCGCAGATCTTGGTGAACGCGGCGAGGCGGCGGGCCGCTCTCTCCGCGCCGTCCGTCTCCTTCGTGATGGCCTCCGACACGCGGGACCGAATCAGGCTCATCACCCCTTCGACCCAGAACGGCTCGAGCCCGATGCGGACGTGGGCAAGCCCGATCCGCCAGCGGGACTCGAAATAGGCGCGGCCATAGTCGCCTCCGACGAGGCCCTTCATCCAGGCCTTGTGGGTCGCCTTCAGGGCGTCGACCCGGCCCTCGATCTGCTTCTGCGTATCGGGAAACTTGGCGAGCGACTCGTAGAAATGATCCGTAATCGCGGGGCCGTGATGCTCGATCAAACCCGCCAATCCGACGAGCTCTTCGATGTCCGCGCGGCCCAGCTCGAGCAGCGTCTTGCCCGTCTCGAACGTGGCAAATGCCTTCTCCACATCGACCATGGCTCGCCTTTCGTCACACCGGGATCTTGTACATGTCGGCGAAGAGGTCGATGCCGCACTTCAGGCCGTCACACCAGTCGATGAAGCGCTCGACCAAGGCCTTCCCGCTGAACATCGCCCCGTGCTGAGGCGCGATCGTCTCGATGTCGAGCTGGCGGACCATCTTCGCCCACGCCTTCATCGCCGCGCTGGATCCCATGTACCGCTCGTGGAAGCCCTGCATGAAGGGGATATGCGCGTCGAAGTCGGGGACCACTCGATATTGGGTGCCCAGGCTCGAGCCCAGATCTCCCGAATAGAGGATCTTCGAGATGGGGTCGTAGACCTGGAAGTTGCCGCACGAGTGCAGGAAGTGAGCGGGCAAGATCAGGAGCGGACATCCCCGTAGGTCGAGACGCATCCCCTCGTCCGGGATCGGCTTCAGCCTATCGATGACCAGCTTGTCCAGCCCGAAATGAGGGATGAACCGGAGCCACAGCTTCGACGCGTAGGCCACCGCGTCCGTCGACAACAGCCACCCGTTGACGGCGGCGACGATGTCCGGGTCCTGGTGAGAGAGGAACAGGTACTCGAGCTGGGACTGTCCCAGACGCGCCCGGGTCTCGGCCATGACGCGGCTGTAGACCTTGTGTCCGCCCGGATCGAGGATCATCCCTCCGTTACCGTGGACAATCAGGTGTTGATTCGCTTGAACGGCGACCCCCTCGTCGAACGAAGGTAGGAGCACGTTCTTGTGATTGCCACTCTCGAACAAGAAGAGCGATTCCATGTTCCTCTCACTCCTGGAGGGCGGTCGCGACCAGCCCCTCGATGACGTCCCGCGCCTCCCTCGACAGCGGAGCGGGCGCGAACACGGCGATGGTCATGCTCCGGCCCGAGCTCTGCGCGAACCGAACCCCCGTGAGCCACGAGCCTTCGAGCTCGATGGCGACGGTGCACGTGGGATTGGCATGATCGATTTGCTGGATTTGATCGAGGGCCCCCATCAGGCGGCCTCCGATCGGCTCGGCGTCCTGCTGCCGCAGAGCCCCGCGCGTGGCGACCACGAGACCGTGGCCGTCCATCAGGAACGCCCCCGCCGCGTCGGCGGCGGCCAGACAACCGTCGAGCAGCTCGTTCCAGATCTCCGCGCCGAACGGCGCCCCCACGCGGGATAGGGGCGACAACCACGCGTCGGGGGCGGCCCGGCGAGCGTCGAAGTGGACATAGCGAGGACTGGGCTCCGCCCGGGGGGCCTGCTGGCCATTCTGTCCGCGCAGCCTTCGGGAGAGCGAGCGGGCGAGCTCGAGATCAGAGGAGTGCGCGCGCGGGTCGTTCATCTTCTTTGTCCTTTCGTGGAGACAGCTCCGCCATCATTCCTTCGAGCTCGATCGCGAGCAGATCGAAGCGCCGCGCCTCCGGGGGAGGCCTCCCCGCCAAGAAGCCTACCGGCAGACCGGCCAGGCTCGCGCGGGCGAAGATCGAGGCGCGGGGAATGCTCGTCTCGGTCACCCCCGCGAAGCCGTTCCAGATGTCGGCCATGACGGCGAGGGAGGCGTCGTCCTCCCGGTCGACCATCGTCGGGACGATGCCGAGGAGCTCGAGCCTGGGGTTATCGGTGGCGCGGACCCGGTCGACGGCGCGGAGGACCTGAGAGATGGACCGCAGCGCGAGCGCCTCTGCTTGGAAGGGCACGACCGCGTAGTCCGCGAGCGCGAGCGCGGCGCGGGTCACGATGCCGACGCCGCTCGGCGTGTCGATGAGCGTCAGGTCGAACGAGGCGTCGATGGGGTCGAGGGCCCGCTTGAGGATCTGCCCGGAGGCGAGGGCGAGCTCGTACTCGCAGACCTCGGCCGGGTCGAGCCTCCCGCGCGGGAGGAGGGTGAGGTTCGCGACCCGGGTCGGGAGCTTCGCCTCGTCCGCTCCGATCTGGCCCATCAACAGGTCGGTCAAGCCCACGAGCTCCGTGTCGCCACGAGCGAGCGCGTGACCGATCCCGCCCTGCTGATCCAGGTCGACGAGCAGCGTCCGCCGACCCCGCTCCGCAAAGGCCAATGCGAGATTCAACGCGACTGTCGTCTTACCGACGCCGCCCTTCTGACTGGTCAGGACGATTCTACGGGCCATGGGATTGTCCTAATTGGGGTGGGGAACAGCCCTCGAGAGGGGAAGTCGTTTCTTCGAGAAGCGTCAATGAGGCTCGTCGTCGAAGCCGAGCTCGGCGAGGCGCTTCAAGTTTGCGTGCACTTTCTTGTCCTCCGGCTTCAGCTCCCGAGCGGCGCGAAAGGCGCGGAGCGCGACCGGATAGTCTTTGACGAGGAGGGCCTCCAGGCCTTCCTCCCAAGCCTCCTCGAACGCTACCTCGAGCGCGGACTTGCGCGGCTGGGGCGGCTCCGCGGCCGGCGGAGGGGGAGGCGCGGGGGGCGCGGGGGGCGCGGCCGCAGGCGCGGGCAGCTCCCACGCCGCGTCGTCGATCTCCTCGGAGCTGCGCGGCTTCAACGAGCTCGCTCGCTCTTCGTCGTCCTGGCGGGCCGCCTCCAGCAGCACCAGCTCCCATTGCCCGGGGAGCGTGCGCTCGCCCGGCTGCTCGAAGAGGGAGCAGCACCGGACGTGGGTGCCCGTGCTGAAGGCGAGCCGCCGCAGAGCCCCCTCCCCTTTCCCGAGCTCGTCCGAAGCGGACCAAGTCTCTCCGTTCCAGACGGTCACCTGCCCGACGACGCGATTGTCGCGCTCCACCTCCAACTTCACGGAGTGGCGGCCGATGCCCGCGAGCTGCAGATAGTCTGCCACCGAGAACGGCGCCACCTCGAGCCCCGGCCGGCTCGCCCGGGGGCTCCGCCTCTGCACGACCATCCGCAGCTCGTCCAAACTGACTGGCTTCTCCAGGACCTCGACATTCGCGTGGGGGGGAATCTGCGACCGATATGCCTGGAGATATCCGGAGACGAAGATGACGGGGACTCGCATCCCCCGCCGCCCGAGCTCACCCAAGAGCTCGAGGCCCGAGCGGCCCGGGAGGTCGATGTCGCTCACGATCACGTCCGGCGCCGCCCGATCCACCTCATCCAGCGCGGCGTCGAGATCCGGTGCGTCCGCGACGACGGCGCCGCTGATCTTCGAAAGACCGCGGGCGATCGTCGACCGAAGCATCGTCTCGTCCTCCACCACCAGGATGCGCATGGATCCCTCCGAGTCGCCTCACAGGACCGAGGCGATCTCCTTCACGGCGCGGCCCGTATCGAGGAAGATCAGGCCGAGCTTCGCGTTCTCCGTCGTCAGGACGACCAACATCGTCCCCTCCGACGCCTTCACCATCACCGCGTAGCCCTTCTGCCCGCGAATGAGCACTTGCTGCAGGCCGCCGCGCTCGAGCTCCGTCGCCGCGCGGGTGCCGAGAGAAAGGAGGGTCGAGCTCATGCCCGCGACCCGCACCTCGTCGAGGTGCTGTGGCAACGCGCTCGCGATCATCAGGCCGTCGTCCGAGATGAGCGCGCTCGCCTCGATGTCGGGGGTGCTGGACTGGAGCGAGCGCAGGATACGGTTCAGCTGATCGGTGCGGGCCATTTGGTTTCTCCTTTTGGAATGAGCGAGGACGGCGGCGGGGGCGCTCCGGTGAATCTCGCGGCGTGAAGCTCAATGCCTCTCGTCCCCCGAAGAGGACCGCCGCGCGGGCGGCGGTCTCGGGTATATCGAGGTGCGCGCCCGTACCGGCACGCGGATCTGCACGGAGGTGCCGGCCCCGAGGACCGACGCAATGGTGAGGTCTCCGCCAGCTTGCTTGATGATCCGATCGACCAACGCGAGGCCGATCCCGGTACCTTTGGGCTTGGTCGTGAAGAAGGGCTCACAGCAGCGCTCTCGTACTGTCGGGCTCATCCCGACACCGTCGTCCTCGACGGCGAGCTCGAGCGCGCTCTCACCGGAGCTGTCTTTCACGATACGTGCCACGACGCTGATGGTGCTCCCGGCGCTGCACGCGTGAATGGCATTCGTAATCAGATTGAACGCGAGGGACCGGACGACGGAGACCGCGAAGGGCAGGAGCGGCATCGGAGCGACATCGGCGGACATCGCGATCGAGCGCGGCGCCGCTTGCCTATCCAGGATCCGCACGACCTCGCGGAGGGCCTCGTCCACCGCGGCGACCCGTGAGGAGTGAATGTCGCGGTCCATCGATCCGAGGCCCTCCACCGTGAGCTCCATCCGGCGAATTTCTCCCAGTATTGCCCGCATGTCGTCGCGGGCCCGCCCCTCGTCCAGCTCTTCGATGCACAGCTCGACCGCATTGTCGATGGCGGCGAGCGGGTTCTTCAGCTCGTGAAGAATGGCGGGGAGAACCTCATTGACGCCGACGATCTGCATGAGCCGGTCACGCTCGTCGCGGACACTCTCGATCGCGCCGATGTCTTGGACGACGATCGCGAAGCCCTTCTCGTCGCCAATCTCCACTTGGCTCGGACGAAAGCCGAGCACCACGACGACCCCGTCGGGGCGGATGACGCGGGCTCGGAAGCGCTCCTCGGGAGGGGACGAGGCGGCCTCACGAATGAAGTCGAAGGGTGCGAAGATGTCGCCAATCCGCGACCCCGACACGTCATTTTCTGCGCGACCCAGAATGTCGTGCGCGCGCTTGTTGGCGAACGTTACGCAACCGTGGACGTCGACGACGATGACGGCCGCCGGGAGCGCGGACAAAATGGCCTCCGCGTCTTCCGCTCTCGAGAACGCTCTCGCTGTCCATGTTCTGTCCACCAGCGCTCCGCGCGTTAGCAAGCTCTGCTCCAGCCCCGTCGACCGCGTAGCTCAGTCGTTCAATCGTGTCGGGTTCCGCCAGGGTCGGGTGTCGGAATTCGACAGTCGGTGCCGAGCAGCGCGAGTGTGCCGGACAGCGAAGCGACCCGAAGGCTGGGATGACCTGCGTCCTCGGTCGCCGACACGTACAGCAGGTCCTCGTGTCGCCAGACGGTGAGCCCCGTGTCGAGCGTCGCGCCGATCGTCATCGCGCCGTGCTCGGGGGAGACGGAGTCGAGCAGGTCGTACGCGAGGGCGGCGTACGAGGCGAGCCGCTCGAGCATGGAGACGGACCAGTGGTCTCCGCGGACCTGGGCGACGCACACCGGCCCAGACTCCGGGTGCTTCACGATCGCGATCCCGGCCCCGCTGCCCCGCAGCACCCGCTCGAGGTGAGCCCGGCCCGCTCTCGCCTCCTCGGGGAGCACGAGAGCGGCGGCGGTGACGAACAGCTCCGTCGCGCAGAAGGTGAACCGCGCGTCGTACCGGCGGCGCTGGTGCTCGACCCATTGCACCTCGTTCGCGACGGGCGCGAGCGACAGGAGGCTCTCGGCGCTGTGCCTCAAGATGGCCTCTCGAAGACCGGCCTCGTCGACGAGTCGGTGTTGAAGCAGCGTCTCACCGAGCGGCGCCCCCTTCTCGCGGCACCACTCGAAGATCGACTCGAACCGCTCGCGATCGGCCTCCGACGCGCCGACCATCAACAGCCCGGAGAGGCGGCGATTCAGGCCCTTGGCGGCGATCCAACAGATCCGACCAGCCTCGATCAGGACACTCCCGACGGGGGCGCCGGAAGCCGCATAGAGGAGACCGCCCGTCGCATCCGCGGCGAGCTCCTCGGTCTGGGCGAGGAGGCGCACGGCCGCGCAGAGCCGCTCCAGGCTCATGCGGCGATCGCCCTTCCCACGAGGACCGATTGACATGCGCGAATGAGGGCGGGCGCGTCGCGAGACACGCAGATCGCCATCAAGCAGGCGTCCGGGCCCACCAGCACCACGAGCTGTCGAGTCCCGAGAGACATCACCATCCGGGTGACGGAGGGCAGCTTGTGAGGCACGCCGTCATTGGGGGTCTCGAGCGCCTCGAGCCAGGCGAACAGCTCCGGCAGGATGTTGGCGGCGCGGTCGAGCAGCGCGGCGTCGGCGGGAGCCTCGGCGAGGTGCCGCAGGAGCTGGCCGCCCCGCGCGTCGGCGAGGCCGATGGCGGAGCACGTCGAGCACGTCGACCGAATCCATTCCAATGAGTCGCGCATAGGAACATCCCAATCAAGAGCCGTGCCGAGGTCGGCTTTGGCCCGACCATTGCTCGACGGGCAACCCGATGCTGGGCCGATACGAGATCCTCCGCGAGCTCGGTCGTGGAGGCACGAGCGTGGTGTACGACGCGTACGACCATCTCCTCGGCGCACGCGTCGCGCTCAAGCGAATCGTCGGCGCAACGCCAGGAACGGCCGCGCGGATGCGGCGAGTGCTCCGGTCCTCATTGCATCTCTGTCACCCCAATGTCGTTTCGCTAGGAGAGGTCTTTCGGGGGCGCGACGCTTGGTTCTTGACAATGGAGCTCGTGGAGGGGACGGACATGCGCTCCTTCCTCCGCGCCGACCGCGCCCGATTGAGGTCCGCCTTCGTCCAAATGGCCAAGGCGCTCCACGCCCTTCACTCCGCCGGCATCGTTCATCGTGACGTCAAACCCTCCAACGTGATCGTGACGAGAGAAGGTCGTGTCGTCCTCGTCGACATGGGCCTCTCGACGGCCATGAGCGCCGCCGCCGATGGCTCGACGGGGAGCGGGTTGGGCACCCCCGCGTACATGGCGCCCGAACAGGCGACGGCCAAGTTCCCCGGGCCGAGCCTCGATTGGTATGCCTTCGGCGTGATGCTCTACGAGTCGCTGACGGGGGCGCTGCCATTCGAGGGTGATGGACTGTCGGCCATCCTCAACAAGCGCACGATGGCGCCCCCCTCCCCCGAGCTCGCCCCCCATGCCCCGCGCGACTTGGGAGATCTCGCATTGAAGCTGATGGCGATCGACCCCGCCCTCCGGCCCAGCGGGGACGAGGTGCTCGCCCATTTGGGCGCGACGAGAGAGCCGGTCGTCGGAGTGATGGACAAGCCCTTCATTGGTCGCTCCGCCACCCTCGTGGCGATGTTCGACGCCCTCGAGCACACGCCGCGCTCGGCTCCCGTCGTGAGGCGCGTGCTCGGGGCCTGGGGCTCGGGCCGAAGGACCCTCCTCTCCCGGTTCGCGCGCATCGTCGAGCAGCGCGGAACGGGCGCGATGGTCGTGGAGGTCGGCGGGAATCCGCGCGAGCACGTGCGGCTCGCCATCGTCGACGGCATCCTCGACGCGCTCGGGCAAGAGACGTCGAGCGCGCTCGACACCGGCGAGCACTCCGCGGACGAGTGGGCATCGGTCCTCGCCGACGCTCTGCGCCGCGCCGCCGGAAACCGTCCAATCCTCCTGCTCGCTTCGGACGCAGACTGGCTCGATCCGGAGAGCCAGTCCGTCCTGCGCAAGCTCGCCAAGAAGAGTGAGGCGGCGCCGATGCTCGTCGTGGTTTCGGCGGAGTCCCGGCGCGGATTGCCGACAGCGCGAGGAGGGGGGGCGGATATCGAGCTCGGACCTCTATCGATCGAAGACTCCACGGAGCTCTCCGCCCATTTGCTACAAGCAGCGGGCGCGTCGTCGCGGGAGGTCGCGTCCGTCGCGTCGAAGCTGGCGCTGGGCTCGGCCGGCCACCTCGGTTTGTTGGATCAGCTCGTCGCGCACAGCGTGGTTCACGGCTGCGCCAGCGACTGCCTCGAGAAGCGATTGTCGCTCTTGTCGGACGGCGCGCTCGCCCTCGCGGTCGGGACGGGCCGCGCCATTCGCCAATCGGCGCTCCACCCGCTTCGGATATTGCCGGCGCTGCACGAGCTCGAAGCGGCGTTCGTCGCGCGGCCCGGGGCTACTCGACCCGACGTGCTCCGGCCTTCTCACCCGAGGGTGATGCGGGCGGCGCGGGAGGTGTTACAGACCAGGCCGCTCCTTCAAATCGCGCCGTAGCGGCGGAGCTTGTCTCGAAGCGTCGACCGAGGGAGGCCGAGGACACGCGATGCGAGGCTGAGGTTCTTCTGACAATCCTCGAAGACGACGAGCAGGAGGTCTCGTTCGATGCGGCGCAGGCCGCTGATGCTGGGACTCTCCGCGCCCGCCTCTCGTTGATCGTTCGCGGCCAGGACTTGCTCCTCGCCGGCACGCTCGCAATCGATGGGGATCGAGGGAGAAGGCCTCCGGCCGAGGCACTCCTCGATATTCGCGGAGCGAACCACGTCGCCGGATGAGAGAATGGCGGCGCGCTCGACGACCGCCTTGAGCTCGCGAATGTTGCCCGGCCAGTCGTGCTTCGCGAGGAGATCGAGGGCCCCGTCCGAGAGCCGCTTCGGCTCTGCGTCGCTCCTCCGCACGAAGCTCTCCAAGAAATGGCGAGCGAGGAGATCGACGTCTTCGGCGCGGTCACGGAGCGCAGGCAGCTCGATGGTGAAGCCGGCGAGACGAAAGTGGAGGTCGAGCCGGAGCGTCGAGCCTTGCGGCGAGCCCGCGCGGTGAAGGCCGCGGTGGGTCGCGCTCACGACACGCGCCTTGAGCGGGATCGTCCGGCTCCCTCCGACCCGTCGAAACTCTCTCGTCTCGAGAGCCCGGAGGAGCTTGGGTTGGAGATCGGCGGGGAGCTCACCGACCTCGTCGAGGAAGAGCGTTCCTCCGGCCGCCAGCTCGAAGAGGCCCGGCTTCGCCGCCTTCGCGCCGGTGAATGCGCCCGCCTCGTGGCCGAACAGCTCGCTCTCGAAGAGCGACGCAGGGATGGCCGCGCAGTTCACCGCGATGAACGGCGTCGAGGCCGAAGCGGTGAGCTCGTGGAGCGCGCGCGCCACGAGCTCTTTGCCGGTCCCGGTCTCGCCGAGGATGAGCACGGAGACGTCGCGATAGCGGGAGACGGATCGAATCTGAGCGCACACCCGACGGACCGACTCGCTCTGTCCCAGGATGAGACTGGAAGGATCCCGTTCCGAGACGGCTGGGAGCAGCGGGCCCAGGATTTCTTCGGCCGAGGCCACGAACTGATTGCGTCGATAGGCATGCATGTGCAGTCCGTGCACCGCGCCCTGCACCTGTGCGAGGACGAGAATGGCGTTCTCCTCCGGCGCCCACATCGCGATCGCGTCGCGGTCGGCCTCTGTGATTGGCGAGCTCGCGTGCATGTCAATCACGCGAACCATGGCGTTTCGCCCGCGGATTGCCGCGGTTGCTCCCTCTGGGGAGCGGATGAGATCGAGCTTCACCCCGCGATGGCGGCTGAGCTCCGACACGATGCGATCGAGCATCGGGTCATTCGTGACGAGCGCAACAATCGCGTTCGAACTGGCTTGAGCTCCGCACCCCATGATCCGCTCTCGAGCAAGGCGTGGTCCAACGGGCCTCTGGCCGCGGGGCGTGCTGTGTCCAGTTGCTTGAACCGCCTCGCCGAGGCACAGGCGGGCACACTCGAGCTCTGGAATCCTCGGGCGATTTGCGCTCGCGCGGTGAGGCACGTGGCCTGCACAGCGGCACGGGATGCGCTTCGTCGGCCGCCTTCGTTCGCTCTCGGTTTGGGTCGCGCTCCTCGTCGCCACGAGCCCGCTCGCGGCTTGCGGCAGCGCCGGGTCGGGCCACGCCGGTGGCGGAGACGAAGGAGGAGGCGGCGCGGGCGGTCATGCGGAGGGCGGCGCGGGCGGCCAAGGCCCTACGGTGGAATGCGAAGCCCCACCCTCACCCGAGGTCTTCGAGATCGGGACCGGTGAGGCGTGCTTCTCTCGCCTCGAGGCGGGCGCCGTCATCGATCAGATGAACGGTCCCCAAGGCGGCTATCACGTCTGGCTCGCGCTCGGCTGCACCGACTGTCCTCCATCGCTCGCCCTCGAGTACGCGATGCTCGACCCCGTCACCGGCGAGCCTCTCCCGGGGACGTTCCCCGGGTCTCAGACCTTCGCCGAGCTCGTCGCGATCGGTGACGGCTTCGCCGAGGCAGCGGGGATTCAGCTCGGGATGCCGGGCCTCTCTTGGGACCCCGAGAACGAGCCGCCGCTGCCGGAGGGGACGAAGCTCGTGCTCGACGTCAGAGCGACCAACCAAGCAGGGGAGCTCCTCCACGAAGACGCCATCGAGCTGGAGCTCGGACCGATCGTGCCCTGGGACCCTTGCGATCTGCATCCGGAAGGCGATTGCTGCAGCGACGAGTGCATCTGACGCGGCTCTTGCGCCTCGGGGCCAGTCGGCTTACGCGCTCTCCATGCTCGATGTCGGCACCAAAGCCCCTGATTTCACTCTGTTCAAGAACCGCACGGACAAAGTCTCGCTCGCCGAGCAGCGAGGCAAGAAGGTCGTCCTCGCCTTCTTCCCGGCTGCGTTCACCTCGGTCTGCGAGAAGGAGCTGTGCACCTTCCGCGACAGCCTCGCGGAGCTGAATGGCCTCGACGCGACGGTGCTCGGCATCAGCGTGGACGGGCCCTTCTCGAACGTCGCCTTCGCAGAGAAGAACAAGCTCACGTTCCCGGTCTTGAGCGACTACACGCGAGCGACGGTCCGCGCCTACGACGTGGCCCTCGACGACTTCGCGGGGCTGCCCGGATACACCGCGTCGAAGCGCGCGGTCTACGTCGTCGACGGCGAAGGGACGATCCGGTACGCGTGGGTGGGCCCGAACCCCGGCGTGGAGCCCGACTACGAGGCGGTGAAGAAGGCCGTCGCCGGCATCTGAAAACCGCACGATCGCACGGCGCAGCGCACGCGGACACCGCGCGTTCGCTGCGCGCGCACGATCGACGACGAGCGCAGCGAGACGCGTCTTCTCCAACGCGGTCACTCGGGCACGGTGGCTGCAACGACTCGCGTCGGCATGGACGCGGCGGGCAGCTCCTCCGAAGAGACGTTCGACGGGTGGCTTGCGGGCTGTCAGATCATCGGCCCTGATTTTCGATACCGCTATTTGAACGACGCGGCGCTCGCGCACGCGCGCGCTCGTCGCGAAGAGCTGATCGGGCGGACGATGCAGGAGGCCTATCCCGGCATCGAAGAGACGGCGCTGTTTCGCGCGCTGGATCGTTGCCTTCGCGACAAGAAGCCGGAGCGGTTCAAGAACCGGTGCGAGTACCCGGACGGCAGCGCGCACACGTTCCAGATCGACGTGCAGGCTCACCGGGACGGGGTGCTCGTCCTGTCGACCGAGCTCACCGACAGCGCGATCACCATCGAGAGCGACGAGCGCCTGCGGCAGGTCGCCGACATCGTGGCGGAGGCCTTCTGGCTCGCGGACCTGAAGGGGAACACGATCTACGTGAGCCCGGGGTACGAGCGCATCTGGGGTCGCTCCTGCGATGGGATCCTCTCGAACCCGAAGGATTGGCTCGACGGGATCCACGAAGGCGATCGCGCACGGGTGATCGAAGCGCTCTCGAAGCAGGCGGTGGGTTCCTATGACGAGGAGTACCGGATCGTCCGCCCCGACGGGCAGATCCGGTGGGTGAGAGATCGCGCCTTTCCCGTCCGCAACGCGGCGGGAGACGTCTATCGCATCGCCGGCTCCGCGCAGGACGTCACCGAGCAGCGCGAGCTGTTGACCCAGCTCCATCGCGCCCAGCGGCTCGAGTCGGTCGGGCGGCTCGCGGGCGGCCTCGCGCACGACTTCGCGAACCTCATCTCCGCCGTGACGGGAGGCTGTCACGCCCTCGAAGCGCTGGTGCCCCCCCAGGGAGACGCCTCCGAGCTCCTCGACGAGATCCGGGAGGCGGCCGAGCGCGCGTCGGCCCTCACCCGCCAGCTCCTCGTGATCGCGCGCCGAGACTCCATGGAGCCGCGCGTCGTGGACGTCGTCCGGCTCGTCGCCGATGCGTCGGCCATGATGCGGAGGGTGCTGGGCGAGGACATCGACCTTACCCTGGAGCTCGGCTCCGACGAGCTGCTCGTCTCCGTGGACCCTTCGAGCTTCGTCCAAGTGCTGATGAACCTCGCCGCCAACGCGAGCGACACCATGCCCAGCGCCGGTACGGTGCGGATCGGCGCGAGGAGCGTGCTCGTCACCCCCGAGCAGTCGCGGAGGCGGTCTGGCCTGCGCCCTGGCACGTACGTGCTCCTGACGTTCTCGGACACCGGCCCCGGGATCCCATCCGCGTTGCTCGCGCACGTGTTCGAGCCCTTCTCCCTCACGAGCGCCGAGCGACGCGAGAACGGCCTCGGCCTCGCCGTCGCCCACGGCATCGTCGCTCAGGCGGGTGGAAGCCTGGAGGTCTCGAGCGTGGAGGATCTCGGCACGACGTTCAGCATCTTCCTTCCTTTCGTCGAAGGCCCCCGCCTCGCCGATCCCGCCGCTACGAATAACGTAGCAGTGTGACCCGATGCAGCGCGTCGCAGCGTCGCCTTCGCTCCCTCAGTCGATCACCATCGCGAGCAGCGTGGTGAGGCGGACAGGGAGACCGCGCGCGAGCTTGCGGGCCGCTTCGTGCCCGGCCGGGGTCATCTTCCGCCAAGTCTTTCCGAGGATGTCGACGACCTTCTCGTCGGGGTGCTTCGCGGCGAAGCGCTCGAGCTCGAGCTCGAGAAAGGTCAGGCACACGGCGTCCTCGAGGACCTTCGTCTCTCGGTCGGCGGCGAGGCCCTTCTTCATCACGAGGTCGGCGACGCGGGCCGTGAGCGCTTCGTCGAAGCCGGCGGCGCGCAGGATCTCGGCGGCGGCGGCGGCCTGCTTGCGGGCGAGCTCGCTCCGCCAGCGCTTGTAGCCCACGACGCCGGACGGGTAGGACTCGCGAGGGGTCTGGAAGCGGAGCAGGTGCTGACAACGGGCCGCGAGCCGCAGCGCTTCGCTCGCGTGGGGCTCGAGCCGGTCGACCCAGCTCGCCACCGTCTCGTGGTAGGTCGCCGCTTCACCGCGCGGATCGGTCGCGTGGAGCCTCGAGAACTCCTCGCACGCCCTCGAAAACCTCTCCGATTCAGACATCGCTCGCGACAGCCTACACGGCCTCGGTCGGCGTCGCGCGCGGACGGTGGTGTGGCCCGTTGCGCCGAGGCGGCCCGCCGCGTGACCGTCACGAGATGCTCGACTCTGCCCTCGCCGACGTGGGATCCCGACCACCCTCGGCGGGGGCCGATCAGCGGATCTCGTAGTCTTCGATGACGGGGTTCGCGAGGATCGCGTCGGCCATCGAGCCGAGGCGGGCCCGGACCTCCTCCGGAGGCAGGCCGTCTTCCAGCTCGATCTCGACGATCTTCCCGATCCGGACGTCACGAACCCCGGAGACTCCGAGCGTGCCGAGCGCGCGCCGCACCGCATCGCCTTGCGGGTCCAGGACTTCGGGCTTCAGACGAACGAGCACCGTCGCTTTCACGGGCGCGTCTTCGCATCGATCGGATCGGCGTGCAAGGGCGCTACCGGCGGCGACTCGCGCGAGGTGGCGGAGGGGCCCAAGAGCGGGTATCCCCTCCATGATGACCTTGTTCGATGATCCGTTCGCGGCCCTCGAGGCGGACTCGCGCCGGCTCGCCGAGATGGCGGAGGCGTCCGCGCCCGAGGTCGCGCGCGCGGCCCGCGAGATTGAGCGAAAGATTGCCCGCCTCGGGAAGGCGCTCAGCGCGCGAAGGCTGAACGATCTCCGCGAGACGCTGGGCGTGCTCGATCGGCGATCGGACGAGGAGGAGAGCGAGCTCGAAGGGGCGCGGGCGCGCGCTCACATCGTGGAGCTCGAGGCCGAGGTCGAGGCGCTGCTCACGTCTCCGGGCGCAGCCCGCGCCCTCTACGAGGCGAGAGCGGGCGAGCTCGAGCGGTCCCTCGAAAGAGCGCGGGCGGCGCGGACGGAGCGAGAGGCGGCGCTCACCGAGCCGGGGGCGACAGAGATGCAGCGCGCGCGCGCCGCCACCGCCGCGTCGGCGGCCCGCGACGAAGAGGCGCGGCTCTCTTCCGCGCTCGCCGGCGCGCGCTCCAAGGCGGCGCGGCTGACGGTCTGAGGGGAGGGCACGGCCGTTGCCCCACGATCGGATGTGGGTCACAACGGCACGGCGGAAGACGGCGAAGAGACATCGAACAGCGTGGCGATCTGCGCCGCCCCCGAGCAACCCAGCCACGCCTCACCCCGCCGCTGGCTGATCGGCGCGCTCGCCGTGCTGGGGGGTGGGCTCTCGGCGTTCTCGAGCGCGTCCCCCACCCTCGCCCCCACCATGACGCGCGCGATGGGCTCGACGTGGTCGGCGCGCGCAGCGGTCGTGCCGGCCGCGCCGGGCGAGGCGCCGTCCGCTCGCGCCGAGGCGCCCCGAGGACGCGCCGTCGAGCAGCCTCGAGGGCCGCTCGAAGTGCTCTTCGTTCCCAGCGGCCGGCGGCGGACGCGCGCCCGGGCCGGACCGTGGTCGAGCCTTCGTCGTTGCTTCGTCGGCGTTCGCTCCCAGCACCCCCCATCGTCGTCCCCGCCGCGCGAGCGCCGAACTGGATCGAGTCGCATCTCTCGCCGCCTGCGTACGATCGAGCGGCGGCGCGGGTCGACGCGGGCCCGCCGTGTGACCGGCGCGATCCCTCGTGCAACCTCGACGCTTGGGGCGTGGACTCACCGAGCGGGCGCCTGCCCCCCGCCGCGATGATGTACGCGGCCGGCGCCCTCGCCTCGGAGGTCGTCCCTCCCATCGGCGCCCCCAGCGCGCGGACCGGCGCGGTGCAGTTCAGCCCCGGCGCGGTGACGTTCCGCAAGGACTTCTGATCCGATCCGCCTCGCTCATCTTCGATAGGATGAGGCGTGCCCAAGGAGGGATGGCTCGACGCGGCCGCGGCCGCCGCCTTCCTCGCGCTGGCGCTCCTCGCCGCCGTTCGCCGCGCGAAGAGCCCGCTCGCGTCTCGACTCGGGCTCATGAGCGCGAGCCTCTTCGCCTACGCGATGGCGGAGCTCCTGTCGCTGCTCGACGACGCGCGCTCTTGGGTCTACCTCGGCGACGCGGCGGCGACCCTCGCCGCGCCCGCGACGCTGGAGCTGTTCGTCGGTTTCCTCGGGAAGAAGAGAGAGCTGCGGTGGACGCGGATCGCGGGGCGCGTATGGTTCGTCACGATCGCGGCGGTGTCCCTCGCCCAGCTCGCGTGGCCGCCGCTCGCGCGGTTTCACGAGGGGGGGCTCTGGGCCGTCGCGATGCTCGCAGGGGTGGTGCCCGGGTTCGGCCTCGTGGCCAAGCTGCTGTCGCGGCACCTCCGAGCGAGCCGCGGGGTGGAGCGGGCGAGGGCCCAGCTCCTCGCCGGCGCCCTCGTGCTCGGCGTCGGCAGCGTGACGACGGATCTGCTCTCGATGGCCGGCTTCGCCGTCCCCCGGCTCTCCCACTTCGGGCTCCTCGCGGCGGCGGTGCTCGTCGCCCTCGTCACGCTCAAGACCCGAATCGTGGAGGGGGCCACGTCGATCGCTCTGCTCGGCGTCGTCATCGCGAGCTCGTTCGCGGTCCTCGCGCTGTGGATCGTCTACGCCCTCGCCGGAGATCGGTACGTGCTGCTTGGGCTGGGCGCGCTCGTGGTCGTGCTCGTCACCCTCGCCGCGATCCGCCCCCTCGTCGCGACCGCCTCCGAAGAGCGGGCCCGGGCGCGCTACGTGGCGACGCTGGGACGCTTCTCGAGCCAGATGGCCCACGACGTTCGAAATCCCCTCGCCGCGATCCGGGGGGCCGCCCAGTTCCTGCGCGAGGAGGCCGACCAAGGGCGGCCCCTCGAGCCACACATCGAGTTCGTCGACATGATCATCGAACGTGTCGATCGCATCGAGAGGTTGGTGCGCGACTATCAGCGCATGGGCAGGCTGGAGCTCGCCCGCTCACCGGTCGACGTGAACGGCCTCGTGACGGACGTCCTCCGCGCCCAGCGCCTCGACCGCGCCGCCACCGGCACGACGGCGCGGGCGGAGCTCGACGACGCCGTGCCGATCATTCAGGGGGACAAAGACCTGCTGTCGTTCGCCCTCGAGAACCTGGTGAAGAACGCGGTCGAGGCGATGAACGGCAAGGGCGAGCTCGTGGTCTCCACCCGCCGGGTCGAGGGGGCGAGGCCGGCGCGGGCGCGGATCACGGTGCGCGATCAGGGCCCGGGGATGGATGTTCGGACCCAGGAGCAGGCCCTTTCGGGTTTCTTCACCACGAAGCCAGAGGGGACGGGCCTCGGGCTCGTCCTCGCGGCGCGGGTCGCGGAGGCCCACCGGGGCGAGATCGCCATCGAGAGCGAGGAGGGGGTCGGCACGGCCGTGTCGCTCGAGCTCCCCGCGGAGGATCTCGAGCGTAACCCGATCCCCTCGGCTCCGTAGAACGACTCGATGGCTCCGCCCGAAGCGTCTCAGGAGGTCGAGGTCTTCTTCGACGGCAAGTGCCCGCTCTGCGCCCGGGAGATCGCGATGCTCCGCCGGCTCGACCGCCGCGGCCGGATCCTCTTCACCGATATCGCAGAGCCAAGCTTCGATCCCCGACAGGTCGGCCTCTCGATGAAGGAGTTGATGGACCGCATCCGCGCGCGACTGCCGGATGGGACGCTCATCGAAGGGGTCGAGGTGTTTCGGCGCTTGTATGCGGCGGTCGGCTTCTCACCCGTCGTCGCGCTGACCCGGCTGCCCGGGATCTCCCACGGCCTCGATCTCGCCTATGGGCTCTTCGCGAAGAACCGACTCAAGCTGACGGGGCGCTGCGAAGACGGCGCGTGCGAGGTCGAGACCGCCACCCGCGCCTGACCAGCGCGCGTCTCAGCGGCCGCGTTCGATCCGTCCGTCGACGTGGCGCGCGAAGCGTCCCTCCGCTCGCGGGTGGACGGGATCGTCCTTCGGCCACGGCCAGCCCCCGAACCGCGTGCGCTGGTAGTCCATCATCGCTTGCTGGATCTCCACCATCTGGTTCATCACGAACGGCCCGCGCTGGACGACCGGCTCTGCGATGGGACGGCCCTGGAGCATGAGGAGCTCGGCGGCGCCCGCGGTCGCCTCGATCTCGACGTCGCGGTCGGATGCGACGACGACCCCGGTCCGCGGTCCGATCTCTCGGCCGCCGATGCGCACCGCGTCTCCCCCGAAGAAATACAGGGTGCGAACCACCGCCCCGTCCGTCGCGCGTGGGAGGGTCACGCGCGCCTTTGGATCGAGCTTCAAGGTCCAGATCGCCACGTCGTTGCGCGGGTCCGACGCCCACGACGAAGGCGGCGGAGAGGGGGCCCGCTTGCCCTCGATCGCGCCTGCGATCACCACGATCTCGGCGCGCGGCCCTCCTTCTTCTCCGAACACGTGGCGCGGCAGCTCGCTGCCCCACAGCATCTCGAAGTGAGGGGGCGCCATCTTGTCCTTCTTGGGGAGGTTCAGCCAAATCTGGAAGAGCTCGACCGGGTTCGGCTTCTCTCGATCGAGGAGGGGAAACATCTCGCTGTGGACGACGCCGCGCCCCGCGGTGAGCCACTGCACGTCCCCGCCGCCGAAGCGCGCCGCCGCCCCGAGCGAGTCGGAGTGGTCGATGAGGCCGCGGCGGACGATCGTCACCGTCTCGAACCCACGGTGGGGGTGCTGGGGGAAGCCCGGCACCACGCGACCGTGGTACATGCGGAAGCCGTCCTTGCCCTCGAAGTCCTGACCGAGGTCGCGCCCGGCGAGGGACGTCGCCGGCCCCATCTGCTCGTTGCCGGCGGGGTAGGCGTCGTCGTGGTGCACGCAGAAGAGGAACGGGTCCGCCGTCTGCCAGACGAACCCGAGCGGAACGGTCTCCTTGACGACGCCCATCGCCTCTTCATAGCCGACGGCGCGCCTCGGCGCACACGCGGCCGCTCACTCGCACGCCTGGTGCTTGCACTTCTGCCCGTCCGGGCAGTCGTCGTTGTGCTCGCACTCGACGCACCTCGCGTCGCCGGTGCAGAACGGCAGGCTCGCGGGGCAGTCTGCGTCGAGCGCGCACTCGACGCAGTCACCACCGTCGCAGATCGGGAGCGAGGCTCCGCAGTCTCCGTCGAGGATGCACTCCACGCAGTCCCCGGTGGGGACATCGCAGAACGGCTTGGCCGCTCCGCAGTCCCCGTCCGAGGCGCACGCGAAATGGCAGTGATGATCGCCGTCGCAGGTCGACGCCCCGTCGCAGTCCCCGTCGACGATGCACTCGACGCATCGACCCTCGCCGTAGTCGCATTGGGGCGAGCTCGCAGGGCAGTCGCCGTCGGAGATGCAGCTCGCGCACTGAGCGTTCTCGTTGCAGAACGGCTCCTCGCCGCCGCAGTCGAGATCGTCGATGCACCCCACGCACGCGCCGTCCCCGTCGACATCGCAGATGGGCTCGTGCTTGTCGTCGCAGTCGGCGTTGGAGCCGCACGCGGCCTTGCACTCGTGGTGGCGCGGATAGCAAGCCTGGCCGGCGCCGCAATCCCCCGCCCCGACGCACTCGACGCACGCTCCCCCGGCGCAGAACGGTCGGCCCGCGCCGCAGTCACCGTCGGAGAAGCACTCGACGCAGCCGAGCTCGTCGTCGCACAGGACGTCACAGGCCTGACCGCGGCGCGCGCAGTCGCCGGCGGGGTGCCCGCTCGAGCAGCCCTGGAACAGCACCGTCAACACCACCGAGCAACCCAGCAACCCAAAGAAGTATCGCTTCATCGCGGTGGTCTCCATCACCGCAGCGTATCGACATCGGGTGGCGGCAGGGCGGGGTACGGACACGCAATCCGTTGACTGCCCGAACACATCTTACGCGCCCGGTCCGACTCGACTATCGACTCGGGCATGCTCGACCGCTCGCTCGTCGAGGCCGCGCTCGGCCGCACGCTCGAAGGGACCACCCACGCCTCGCTCGGCCTGCCCGCGAGCTTCGCTCGCTACGAAGGGAAGGTCCGCGACAACTACTCGCTGCCGCGGGGCCGGCGGCTCATCGTCACCACCGATCGGATCAGCGCCTTCGATCGGGTGCTGGGGACGCTGCCCCTCAAGGGCCAGATCTTGAATCGCCTCTCGACGTGGTGGTTCGAGCGCACCGCGGACGTGGCGAAGAACCACCTCGTGGCCGCCATCGACGCGCAGGCGGTCGTCGCGGAGGAGTGCACCCCGCTGCCGGTGGAGATGGTGATGCGGGCCTACGTCACCGGCGTCACCTCGACCAGCATCTGGACGGCGTACGCGCGAGGCGACCGGACCTTCTGCGGTCACGCCCTGCCCGAGGGCTTGAAGAAGAACGACCCCCTCCCGGAGCCCATCCTCACCCCGAGCACGAAGGCGGAGCACGGCGGGCACGACAAATCCGTGAGCCGTGAGGAGCTCCTCGCCTCCGGGGCGATCGACGAGGGGCGGTTCGATCGAGCGGCCGCGATCGCGAAGGCGCTGTTCGAGCGCGGGCGCGCGGAGTGCGCGAAGCGCGGCCTCATCCTCGTCGACACGAAATACGAGCTGGGGATCGACCGGAGCGGGGAGATCGTCGTCATCGACGAGATCCACACCCCCGACTCGTCGCGGTTCTGGTTCGCGAGCTCGTACGCGGAGCGGGTCTCGCAGGGCAAAGAGCCCGAGAGCTTCGACAAGGAGTACGTGAGGCGCTGGCTCGCGAGCGTAGGGTACGGCGGCGATGGCCCCAATCCGGCGCTGCCCGACGATGTCCGCGTCGAGGCCTCGCTCCGATACGCGGCCGCGTTCGAGGCGATCGTGGGGGCGCCGTTCGTCCCCGACGTGCGCGACCCCGAGGCGCGTCTGCGCGAGGCGATCGCCGGTCGTCCGGAGCTCTTCCGGGAGTGACGCGGGTCGCGCGCGCAGTGGTTTCGCGGAGGGTCTGCGCGGTCCTTCGAACGGCGCTGCGGCCTTCGTTTCGCCGTGGTAGAGCGCGCGGCCATGAGCACCCGTAAGAAGATCGCAATCATCGGAGCCGGCAACATCGGCGGCGAGCTCGCCAACCTCGCCGCCCAGCGTGAGCTCGGCGACGTCGTTCTCTTCGACATCCCGGCGAAGGCGGATTTCGCCAAGGGCAAAGCGCTCGACCTCGAGCAGAACGGGGCCGTGCTCGGTTACGACGTGAAGATCACGGGCTCGGGCGACTGGAAAGACTGCGCCGGCGCCGACGTCCTCATCATCACCGCCGGCGTCCCCCGCAAGCCCGGCCAGAGCCGCGACGACCTCGTGGCGACGAACCTCCCCATCATCCGCAGCGTCGCGGACGGGGCCAAAGAGGCGTGTCCGAACGCGTTCGTCGTCGTGATCTCGAACCCGCTCGACGCGATGGTCTACGAGTTCCAGAAGCGCACCGGCTTCCCCAAGGAGAAGGTGGTGGGGATGGCGGGCGTCCTCGACAGCGCGCGCTTCTCCCTCTTCCTCGCCCGCGAGACGGGCTTCAACATCAAGGACATCCGGGCGATGGTCCTCGGCGGCCACGGCGACGACATGGTGCCGATCCTCAGCGCGACGACGGTCAACGGCGTGCCCCTGACGTCGTTCGTGGCGAAGGAGAAGCTCGACGCCATCATCGCGCGGACCCGCGTGGGCGGCGGCGAGATCGTGAAGCTGATGGGCACGAGCGCGTACTACGCGCCCGCGTCGGCCGCGATCGCGATGGCGGAGTCGTACCTCTTCGATCAGAAGCGCCTCCTCCCCTGCGCCGCCAAGCTCGACGGCCAGTACGGCTACAACGATATCTACATGGGCGTCCCCGTCGTCGTCGGGGGCAAGGGCGTCGAGAAGATCATCGAGCTCGAGCTCAGCGCCGACGAGAAGGCGATGCTGGCGAAGAGCGCGGCGAGCGTTCAGGGCATCGTCGACGTGGTGAAGAAGGCCGCCGGCTGAGGCCGCCTCACGGCGAGAAGTAGCGGATCTGGGGGCGCGGGCTCGGTCCTTCGAAGACGAAGGTCGTGACCGAAGCGAGCTCGCAGCCCCCACGCACGTAGATCCACGGCGAGAGCCCCTGCGCCGCCAACGTCCGGAACGCCGGTAGGCCGCGCTGGAGCGCCACCTTCGCCCAGCCGATCGGCTGCTGATGGGACACGAGGATGGCGGAGCCCTCGTCTCCGATCGCGGCGCGGGCATCCAGCACCGCTTCGAGCATTCGACGGGCGATCGCCTCCGGCGTCTCGACCTTCTCGTGGGCCCTGCGCTCGATGTAGCGCCGAGCGTATTCGAGGGGCCGCCACGCGCGAGGGAGACCGTCGCGCCAGGAGCCGGCCTCGATCAACCTCTCGTCGAGGCGTGAATCGACGGGGCCGACGTGGGCGCGGATGATCTCGGCGCTCTCCACCGCGCGCTCGAGGGGGCTGGCGACGACGAGCTCGACGGGGCCGCCGAACGCCTTCAAGTAGCGCGCGGTCGTCGTCACCTGCTCGCGTCCCGCCGCGCTCAAGCGAAAGCCGGGGAGGCGGCCATAAGAGACCGCGGACGGGTTCTCGACTTCACCGTGGCGAACGAGGTGGACGAGGGCGGGCACGACGGCTCGTCATTGCAGCGTGACGGACTTCGACTTCGTCACGGGGGGGCCGCCGAAGGGCGGGACCTTTGCGGTCTTGAACGCGTTTCCCACGCACGCGCCGGTGGGTGTGCCCGCGAACGGAGGGCCCACGCTCACCGATTGGACCCGGCCGTTGTTACCGAAGGTGACGGCGACGTTCCCCGTCCCCGTCGGGCCGCCGGCGCGCGAGCAGCTCTTGGCCCCCGCCTCGGAGAAGCTGAGCGAGGCCGCGGCCGCTCCATGATCGAACGGAGGGCCGTCGTTCTCGGGAGGAGGTGGGGGCGGGGGCGGCGGCGGCGGCGTGGTGGGCGTGCTTGGCGGAGGAGGCGGCGGAGGGGGCGGCGGCGCCTTCAACGGCGGCTTGCCCGTGGTGGGGCCC
>JBGAID010000075.1:0-59465 GCA_044225865.1 Polyangiaceae bacterium
CTCAGCTTCGCGAGGCTCGCCGGATCGGGGATGGTCAGGGCCGCCTCGACGAAGCGCTGGACGCTCGGGCGAGGATCGGAGGGAGCGGCGCGCATCGCCTGCTCCGCGCGCTTCTTGGCCTGGGCCTCGTCGCGCTGCGCGATGCGCGCCATCTCGGCGCCGAGCCACGCGGCGTGGGCGCGCCCTTCCGGGGTCGGGCTGTGGCGGATCTCGCCCTCGAGGACCTCGACGAACGCATCGGGATCGCCCGAGCGCAGCACCATCGAGCGGTGCGCGCGCGAGACGAGGGGGAGGTTGGGGCCGAGCTGATAGGCCTCTTGGGCAGCCTGGGCGGCGGAGGCGTCTTCACCGGCGAGGGCGTCGATCTCCGCCACGACGAGCAGGAGGCGGGCGCGCTTCTGTTTGTCGGGGGTGAGGGCCGCTTCCGCGCGCAGCCACGCCGCGCGCTCGACGAAGCTCTCCCGGAGGCCTGGGGTCTGAGCGAGGACGTGATGGGCGGCGCGGTCGTCGAGGGGGCGCGCTTCGAATTGAGGAGCGGCGGCGCCGACGGCCGCGGGCTCGGCCTCGGCCGGAGGCTCCTCGGCGTACGCTTCGATCGAGGCCTCGTCTTCCGCTTCGGCGGCGGCGAAGATCGCGGCGGCGCTCGCGTCGTCGTCGGAGGGCGCCTCTTCTTCGGGAGCGAGGGAGATCATCTCCTCCGCGGCGGGCTCGGCGGCGGCCTCGGCCTCGGCGGGCTCTTCGCCCTCGCCGTCGAATGACGGCTCGGTGAAGCCGATGGAATCGAAGGCGGCGCCGGTGGGCTCGTGCGCGGCCTGAGCGCGCGCCTCCGCGTCGAAGACATACGACTCCGCCACGAGCATCGCGTTCGGGGCGACGACGGTGGCGTCCATGCGGTCTTCGTCGTCCATCCCGTCGATCGCGACCGTCTGCTCCTCCGGCGCGGGAGGGGGGTCGTCGTCGAAGTCGGGGAGCGGGCTCGTGAACGCCCGCGTCGCGACGTCGTTCATGTCGGGCTCGGGCATGGTCGGGACGGTCGCGCGGGGCTCCGACGTGCGGGCGGCGCCCGGTCGAGGGGATGGAGCGCCCGTCGCCCAACCCGGCGGCGAGACGATCTCTCCGCGAAGACCAGCGCGCTTCGAGGGAGGGGCCGGCGGCGGGCGGGGGATGGAGACGGGGGCGCCCCCGGTCGGCGCGGGCGGCGGCTTCGTGTCGGGCAACACGACCGACGTCTCTGCGTCTTCGATGTCGGGCCGAGAGAGGGCGCCGGGGATGGGGGTCGCGTCGACCTCGCCGTGCGCGGTCGGCCGATCCGGATCGAGGATCTCCGAGGCGGGCGGCTCGTTCGAGCCTCGCGGAGCATCGTCGAACAGCATGTCGAGGAGGGCGTCGCCCTCATCCGCGGTGGGGATGGCATCACGGAAGGCGCCCCCCGATTGCGGGAAGGCGCCGCCGATCTTCTTTTGGTCGCTCACCGAACCCCCATGCCGAGCTTGCGGCGAAGGTCGAGATATCCAGGGGACAGAACGAAGCGGAGTAACGCGAGCGCTCGTTCGTTGTCGCTTCCGCCCTCCCGCACGAGCTGCATCGCGCTCGAGAGCTGGCTGCGTGGTCTTCGGTAGAGATCCGCGAGGACGATGGACACGTCCCCGGCCGCGATCGCCGCCATGCGATCGCAGCTGCGGCGCGCGGCGACGACCCACGCCATCGGGTCTTGCCCGCTGCGAGCCACCTCCATCGCCACGTCGCCCGCGCTCTTCTTCACGCGGCGCGAGATCTCTTTCTTCACCGTCATCGCGATGGGTCCGTACACCGCGTAGGGCGGCTTCGGAATGTTGGCGCCCATCTCGTTGCAGAGGGCGATGACCACGGAGGCGATGGCGGCGTCTTCTTGGGTGCGCAGGGCGGCGAGGGCGTACCTTCGAAGGGTGAACACCTCGCGCGCGAGCGCGGAGCGCGCCGCCGCCGTCCCGAGCTTCGTCGCGATCTCCTGACCGACGACGAGGGCGGGCATCTCCCCGAGGACGACGCCCTGGATCGCGTGAGGGTCTTGGCCGCCCACGAACAGGTCGAAGTCGACCTCGAAGCCGAGGGCGCCCATCCACTCCGCGACCGCGACCCACACCGCGGAGCCGCCCTTCTTGTCGACGCGGTTCTTCCGGCCGACGCCGAGCGCCTCCAGCGTCGGGCCGAGGGCGAGCGCCGTGGTCTCCGCCGCCGCGAGCAAGAGGCGGGGCACGGGGCCGGCGTCCTCCGGATCGGCGATCTCCCCGAGCGCCTGCGGATCGAGGGCGCGCTGGGGCCGGCCCGGGATCCGCTGGTCGAGCTGGTCGAGCGCCTCCTCCGTGCCGTGGTCTCCGCGGCCGAGGGCGACGAGCACGCCCTGGGTCGCCTGTCGGAGCGCGAGGTCGCCTTGGGTCGCGGCGATGCGCGAGAGGAGATCGACGCGCTCGGGATCGACCGGATCGCGCTGGAGCGCGTCCACGATGTGCTGCTTGCCGCGCGCGAGCATGCGGGTCCGGAACGCCTCGTCGAAGCTCGTCTGGAGGATGATCTCGATCGCCTCCGTGTCGTCCGGCGCCTCGTCGAGGATCTTCTGCGCCGCCTTCTGGGCGCCCAGGGGATCGCGGAGCTTGTCGCGCCAGATCGCGAGGCTGATCCGCGCCGCCTCGATCCGGCCCGCGGACGTGTCGCGCTCGTTCATGAGCGTCTCGAACATCTCCGTCGCGGGGCCCCACGCCGCCGTCTTCGCGGCCGCCTTCGCGAGGCGCTCGCGGACGGCGAGGGTGCTGAGGCCGGCCTTCTGCAGATCGAGCAGCACCTCGAGGGCCTTCTCCGGCTGGTTGAGCTTGTTCTCGTAGAACTCGCACGCGGTGATGCCGGACACGAGGCGCTCCTTGGAGGGCGCCTCCGCGTTCCGGGAGAGGCGCGCCATGATCGGGGCCGCGCCGGCGAAGTCGCCCTTCTGGATGCAGATCGATCCGGAGAGGGCGAGGGCGCCGACGTGATCGGGCTCGAGCATCGTCACGTTCTCGAGGGCGGCGAGGGCGCCGTCGCTGTCGCCGCGCTTCTGGAGGACGCGCGCTCGCTCCCAGAAGAGCTTGGCGATCTCGACGTCGTCCTCGGCGACCTCGAGGCGGCGCTCGATGAGGCTCAGCATCTTGTCGCCGTCGTTCCGATCGCGGACGCGGCGGAAGAGCTTGTCGAACGCCTTCCCCCGCTTGGCGTCGCGCGCGAACGCGCGGTCGAGGGCGATCTCCGCGTCGTCGTGGGCGTCCGTCCGCTCGAGGAGGAGGAGGCCGGCGTGCTCCCAGAACTCCGCCGCGCGCGCGTCGTCCTTGCACAGGGATCCGAGCTGGGCGCACGCGAGCGCGATGTCTACGGGGTTGTCGAGGGCGACCGCGGCGGCCCGGATCCCCTCCCACGCCGCGAGCGAGTCCGGCCGCGCGTCGACGACGGCGCGGAAGGTCTCCATCGCCCCTTCGTGCCGCCCGAGGACCAGATCGTTGTAGCCGGCGAGGGTGAGGGCGTCGATGCTCGCCTCCGCGCCGAGCGCCTCCCCCAAGCGGTGGAGCGCGTTCGCTCGCCGTCCCGGATCCGACCCGGGGAGGGCGATCTCGAGGTTCAGCAGCTTGCCCGGCGCGTGCTCGTCGGCGATGGGCGGCTGAGCCGCGAGCGGATCTTCGAGCCAGGTGACGAGGGTCGCAGAGGCGTGCATCGCCTCCGCGGCGGCGCCCGTGAGCCCGTCTCCGATCATCCGCCGGGCCTCCGCCTCCGCTTGGCGATCCTCGGCGGAGATTGCGCTCGCGAGGACCTCGAGGGCGACGTGGAGGGAAGGCTCGATCTCGGCCCATTGGCGGGCGCAGAGGGTCGCCGTGGCCGGGTCGCGATCGATCTCGCGGGCGATGCGAAGCCGCTCCGCGCGCGCGAGGAGCGCCGCGTCGCCGCCCTGGCGCTCCAGGTGATCGAGGGCGCCGAGGGCGGCGTCTCGGTCTTCGAATGCCGCCGGCCAGAGGACGCGGGAGAGCGCGGCCGCGGCCGCGAGATCGTCTCCGTCCGTCTCGGGCGCTTCGATCCCCTGCTCCGCAGCGCGGAGGGCCTCGAAAGCGTCGTCGATCGAGCCCCCGTCGTGCAGCCACCCGAGCTCGAGCCCGAAGCGCTCGAGGGCGTGGGCGCGGGGATCCGTTCCGTCCGCGGAGGCGGCGAGCGACGCGCGGCGTCCGTCGAGGGTCGACGGGTCGAGCCCGCGACGCGCCCACGAAACGAGGGCGGCCGCGCCCGCGCTCGCGTGCGGCAAGAGGTTCCGGGCCGACTCGAGCTCCGCGACCGCGCCCGCCTTGTCGCCCGCCGTCCACGCGAGGAGCGCCCCCTCGATCCGGAGCGCGGCCGCGAGCTCGACGTCGTCGGTCGCGCCCGCGCAAGCAGCGAGGACCGTGGCCGCCCGGGCCGGGTCGTCGTGGAGGAGCTCGGCGAGGTAGAGCGAGGCGATCTCGTCCCCCGGCTGCTCGGCGTGGAGCTTCTCGAGGCGCGCGCGCGCCGCCGCGAGATCCCCGGCCTGAGCCGCGCGGACGGCCGCGATCACGGTGAGCCCGCGGCGCAGCATCGGGTCTTCCTCGGCGGCGGCGAGGGCATCCATCGGCTCCGGGGAGCGGGCGGTGCGGCCTTGGGCGAGCCCGACCGCGCACGCCCCGAGCATGCGCCCGAGCCACTGCGAGCGCGCGAGGGGACCGACCCCTTCGACCTGCGCGAGCTGGGTGAACGCGTCCTCCGCGAGCTTCAGATCACCGCGGAGCAGCCGAGCCCGGCCGAGCTCGAACAGGAGGCTCGCGACCTCGCTCGGCTCCGGCTCGCTCGCGAGGAGCTGCTCCGTCGACGCCTCGAACAGCGACGCGTCTTGGGTGATGGCGGCGAAGGTCCTCCCGAGCCGCAGCGCGACCGTTCCATCCACGCCCAGCGACGTCGCCCGCTCGAGCGCGGTCTGCGCCGCCTGCGCGTCCCGCGCGAGGCAAGCCCAGACGTACGCGGCGAGCAAGAACGCCCGCGCCTTCGCGCCGTCGGTGACGAACTGCAGAGCCGCCCCCTCGATCGCCCCCGCGAGCGCGCCCGGGTCTTGCCCGTCGATGAGGAGGTCGATCTCGATCGCGCGCGCCGGGATCGCCGCCGGGTCCGCCTCGAGGGCGTGACGGAGGGCGTCGAGGGCGGCGGTGCGATCGTTGGCGAGCGCGGCCGCCTCCGCGACCCGCAACCACAGCGCCGCCGCCGGACCGCTGGCGCCCGGCGCTTCGTCTCCCTCCGCGCGTTGCTGCTCCGCGCGCGCGAGCTCCACGCGCGCGATCGCGGCCGCGCTCTCCAAGTCGCCCTGCGCTTCGAGCGCCGAGAGCCGAGCCCGCGCCACGACCGCGTTCTCCGGGAGCCGACGCGCCGCGAGGCCGAGCAGGGACGCCGCCCCTTCGACGTCGCCGAGGCGGCGATGGATCTCCGCCGCCCGCAGCCACGCGTCCGCCGCGAAGGCCGCCGTGCGCATGAACGAAGGCACGCCGATCTCTTCGCCGCGCTCCGGATCGTCGAGGACCTCGACCACGAGCTCCGCCTGCCCTTCGAGGGCGCGGGCCATCGCCTCCAGATCGGCGGCGGCCTGAGCGATCCGCTCGAGCACGATGCGGGTTTGGAAGCGCGATCGACCTTCGAGGGCGGCGGCCGCGTCGAGCATCTCGTAGGCGCGCGCCGTCTGACCGACCTTCGCGCTGAGCTCGGCGAGCTGAATGTAGAGGAGGGCCTTATAGGTCGCGTCCGCGATGAGGGGCAGGCGCGCCTCGATGGCCCGCATGATCCCCGGGATGTCGTTGCTCTCGGCCGCGAGCATCTCGAGCTCGAGCCACGACGCCATCTCGTCCGGGTTCTCGGTGACCGCCTCCTCGAGGTGGAGCCGCGCGTCGTCCTTGTTTTTGTCGTGCTCGAGGGAGACGACGGCCAAGTCGTGGAGGGCGCGGGCTCGCTCCTCCGGCGTAGGCGCCGCCTTCGCGAGGGCATCGAGGAGCTTCGCGAGGTTCTTGAAGGAGCGTCGCCGCGAGAGGATGCGAACGAGCGCCTCGAGGGGCTCCCGGAAATCGCCGTCCGCGTTGTAGGCGGCGAGGTAGTCGCGGGCCGCGAGGGGCTCTTCTTGCCCGACCTCGTGGAGGACACCGACCTCATGGAGCAGGATCGCTTGCAGACCGCGCTCGGGCGGGTCCTGCGATGGTCCGCCGGCGATCTCGCCCCTCAGCCTCTCGATCAGTGCTTTGCTCGGGTTCGGCTCGGCCTGCGTTTCGGCGCTCATGCGTTCGGATGGTCTCCTGACAGACGAGGGGGCCACAGCCTACGATCGTCGCGCCCCGTCCGCGACAGGTTCGTGGCGGACCGACCAACCCCGGAGCGCCGAATCTGCTGCCGTCGCCGTTCCCCCCCCATCCCCGGGTCCCCCTCCCCTCCGGGTCGAGGAGGCCTTCGCGACGAGCCTCCAATCCAATTCAGGCGACCGGCCGCGCGCTCGATCGAGGCCACGCGGCGTCGCTCACCTCGGGGACGCCTCGACGCGGAAGGTGCGGACGGAGCCGTCGGCGGATCCCGTGACCACGCGGGCGCCGTCGGGTGCCATCGTGAGGGTGGTCGCGCCGTGGGGCGGGGTCTTCGTGATGGAGCGCCCCGTCTCCGTCTCGAACGCGCGCAGCTCACCATCCCGCAGGGCGACGACCCAGCGGCCATCGGGAGAGAAGACGGCGTCGGGGTCGGCGTCCAGCCCGTGGCGCTTTGCTCCCGTCGCGGCGTCGACGAGCATCAGGGAAAGTGGACCGCTTCGCTTCGACACGACACCGCTGCCGGTGGCGAGGAGTCCACCGCTCGGCGCATACGCGACGAACAGCGTGCCTTCGGGCAGCGTGCGGAGGAGCGTCCCCGTCGCCGTCTCCCAGATCGCGGTGGGCTGGTCCCAGCGGGCGATCGCGATGGCGTCTCCGCCCGGCGAGAACGAGACCGAGCTCGGCGTCATGAGGTTTTGGCGAACGTCATCGTTCGGCTGCGCGGCGCCGAAGGTCCGCAGCGGTCGTAGGGAGGCCGCGTCCAGCAGGGTGACGACGCGCGACTCGTCGCTCACCGCGATCGCGTCGCCGGCGGGGCTGAAGAAGAAAGCGGAGGAGCGCGAGAGCGGAGAGCGGGAGAGCGCCTCCCCCGAGGCCGCGTCCCACGTCCGCAGCTCGCTCCCGGAGATGGTGAGGAGGCGACGACCGTCCGGAGAGAACCCGACCTGCCGCACCCTCCCCCCTTGATCGGGGAGGCGCACCGGACGCCCCTTCTTGGACCCGCGCACGATCACGCGGCCCGACGCGTCCGCGGAGGCGAGCATGGTGCCGTCGCGCGAGTAAGCGACGCTCGTGATCGGCCCGATGTGGTCCGCGGAGGTGAGGAGCCTCTGCCCCGATGCGAGGTCGAAGATCTGAACGACGTTCCCCTGACCCGCCACCGCGACGCGGCGCTCGTCCGGCGCGAGGGCGATGGACCAGACCCCCGCGGCGGCGCTCCTCAGCACCCGAAGCTCATCCCCCGATCGCGCGTCCCACACGCGGATGGTTCCGTCGCTCGCGCCCGTGAGGACCCGCTTTCCGTCCCGCGTGATCGCGACGGCGTTGATGAGGAAGGTGTGACCGCGCAGCGTCGAGACGACGGCGCCTACCCGATCGCGGACGACCGCGATGGATGCGCCGTCGGACGCCGTCTCGACCGTCACGAGCAGCGAGCCGTCGGGGCCGTACGCGGCGCTGCGCGCTTCGATGCCCCGCGCGAGGACGGCGAGCGCCTTTCCGGAGGCGACGTCGAACGAGGTGAGCGTTCGCCTGTCCGACATCGCCGCGACGGTCTTGCCGTCCGGCGAGAAGGCCGCGCTCCCGGCCGCGCCGCCCCGTCCCACGAGGACGCGCGGGCCGCCGGGCTTCGTCGCATCCCAGAGCGCGACCTCGCCGTTGCCGTCCACCGAGGCGAGGAGCTCTCCGGCGGGGTGATAGGCGAGCGAGAAGATCTGCGCCCCCTCCCGGCGGGGGATCTCCAGGACCACGGCGCGTGTCGCGACGTCCCACACGATGATGCCGCGTCCGTGCACGACGGCGGCGACGCGCGCGCCGTCGGGAGAGAAGACCGGGACCGTCACCTTCTCTCCGTCGAGGGCGAGAGGCCCGAGCGGCGTCCCCGTCGCGGCGTCCCACAAGACGAGCGCACCACCATGCCCGCCCCCGGAGACGAGCAGCTTGCCGTCGGGCGAAGCGGCGACGGCGGCGACCTCACCCTCTGCCGCGAACGGCGCGGCGCCGGCGCGCTCCTCCTCCACGAAGGTGAAGTCGCCCGTCACGAGCGGCTTGCTCCGATCGACGCCGGCGACCCGCGCCTGCAGCTGCACCTCGGAGCGGGGCTTCTCCGCCGCCGAGCACGCGGCGAGCCCGAGCGCGATCCAGACGACGGCGGAGCAGCGGACGAGATCGGATTCGTGCACAGGTGCCTATCGATCCGCGGGCGAAGACTGTGACGGCGAGTCGAAGCGAATCTTACTTCTTCAGGCAGGCAAGCACGGTCACAGCTCTCCTTCAGATCGAGCTTGGAGGGCGCCTTCTGGCACTCGAGATGGACGTCTTCCGTGCCGCCGTATGGCGCCCCGCGCGTCGCGCGTCCGGCTACGACCCGATGGCGCGATCGAGCTTCTCCGTGACCTTGCCTTCGACCATCCCCTTCATCGGGCGGAGCAGCAGCGGGAGATCGATCTCGACGCGGATGAATGAGGCGTCGACCGTCACCTGCCCCTTCGCGCCCTTGGCCGCTCCGCTCGGCGCGTCGAAGCGGATATTGTTACCGTCCCAGCGCCACTGGATGCCGAGCTTGTCCTTCATTCCGTTCGCGAGCTCTTCGGCTTTGGTCTTCGCGACGTCGAGCCCGAGCTGGTGGTTGCGCTTGATATCGATGGTTGCCATGGCGTTCCTCGTGGAGATGGGGAAAGAACAACGCGGGCTCACTCGAGCCGCTTGAAGACGTAGAAGCCGCGAGGCGAGTCGACGGGGGCGGACACGGCGCCGACCTCGAGGCTGAACAGCGTGTACTCCGGGCCCGACTCGAGGACCCCGCGAACCATCGAGCCGGCCTGCTCGACCCCGACGTCCGCCTTCCGGGCCGCCGCCGCGAAGTCGTCCTTGGCCTCCTGCGCGATCGTCGCCGCGAGCGCCTGCGCGTCCTCTTTGCTGCGCGCGTCGCGAGGAGCGCCCTGAGCGCCCTTGTACTGGACCAGGATGACCCCGAATTGAACGCTCTTCGGCGCGGACGCGCCCAGCTGAGGCGCGGGTGTGCCGTCGGACAGGGTCGCGCCCGCGTCGGCGTTC
Organism: Polyangiaceae bacterium; assembly: GCA_044225865.1. Lineage (GTDB taxonomy): Bacteria > Myxococcota_A > Polyangia > Polyangiales > Polyangiaceae > Xiheicaenibacterium. The sequence continues at coordinate 9,387 of JBGAID010000075.1, forward strand.
TCCGACGGCTCGTCGGTGATGGGCGGAAGGGCGCCCGCGTCGAGGTCGAGGTTGGCGGTCACGGCCGGCGCCGCCATCGAGGTGTTGGCGACCACGACGACGCCGCCGTTCGGCGCGAGCGCGGCGGGCATCCCGGACGCGGACGCCTCTGCGGAAGCGGTCGGAAGCGGACGCCCCGCCGGCTTGGTGGTGACGACGAGGACGGCAGCGAGGACGACCAGCCCAAAGAAGAGGAGCGCTGTCCACCGCTGCATCCAGCGGCGGTTACCACACTTTCGGGCGCGGCGGCGGTGAAGCGTGGTAGATCTGACGACCAAGTTTTCTCCTGGCTCTCCAGGTGTGGGGCGGACGTGCTTCGCCCTCGAAAATCCGGTGGACGATGGTCAAGGTCGAGTGCCACGGCTGTAGCGCGCCCTATCAGATCGACGAGCGTCGGATCCCGCCTGCCGGGCTGAAGATGCGATGCCCGAAGTGCGGGACCGGTCTCTTGGTGCAGCGACCTGGAGAGGATGGTCAGCAACCCCCTCCTCCGCCTGCACCTCCTCCCCCGCCGCCCGCGTTCGCCGCTCCGCAGATGCCGGCCGCGCTCGCTCCGAGCGGCGAGTGGTCGGGCGTCGAGCTCCCGTCTCCGGCCGCGCCCGGCGGCGCCCGCGGCGGGGGCGGGTTCGGTGAGATCGATCTCGACATTCACGAGGGCGGACCGGCGGGCGAGGTCGATCTCCCCGTCGTCCCGGGCCGCCCCGCTGCCCCCGTGTACGCCCCACCCCCGCAGCCGGCGGCCGCTCCGATGTTCGAGTCTTCCGGCGTGGATCTACCCGCCGTCGCGCCGCAAGGCGGCGGCGGATTCGGGAGCCTCGACTTCGGCTTCGACGGCGCTCCCAGCGGCGCGATCGATCTGCCCGCGACCCGCGGCGCGCCGCCTCCTCCGCCCGGTCCGATGCGCTCGCCCACGGGCGAGATCGATCTGCCCGCGGTTCGTCCCCAGGCCCCCGCGTACGCCCCGATCGGCATGCCGCCGACGCCTCCGCATTCGCAGCCCGGTCTGCCCGCGGTCTTCGGAGGGCAGCCCTCCGCGCCGCCCGCCCAGGCGGGATTGCCGATGCCGTTCGCGCCCGCTGCGCCTGCTCCGCCCATCATGAGCGGGCCGGGCGGAACGATCGGCCTGCCCACCCCCGCGCCCGGAGGATTCGGCGCGCCCTCGGGCTTCGGCAGCGCGGGCCTGCCCGCACCCGCCGGTGGCAACGCGAACGTCGGGCTGCCGATGCCGGGCGGCGGAAACGTCGGCCTGCCTGCGCCCGGCGCGGGCCTGCCGATGATGAGCCAGGGTGGCCTGCCCATGACGAGCCAGGGCGGCCTGCCCATGACGACGCAGGGCGGCCTCCCGATGACGAGCGCGGGCGGCCTTCCGATGACGAGCGCGGGCGGCCTCCCCACGACGAGCGCCGGTGGCCTCCCCACGACGAGCGCCGGTGGCCTCCCGACGACGAGCGCGGGCGGCCTTCCGATGCCGAACGCAGGCGGCCTTCCGATGCACAGCGCGGGAGGCTTCCCCGTCGCAGGCGGAGCCGGCGCAGGCCTGCCCACGCCGGGCGGGCCGGGGCTCCCGTCGGGCGCGGGCGGCGCAGGCCTCCCTCAGAATCCGGCGGGTGGCTTGCCATCCCCGGGCGGTCCGGGCTTCCCAGCGATGTCCCACGCCGGTCTCCCCGTCGTCGGCGCGGCCGGACTTCCGAGCCCGGGCGGGCCTGGGCTGCCGTCGCCTTTCGTCGGCACCGAGGCGCCCGGCTTCGGAGGGGAGAGCCCCCTCATGGCCGAGCCCGGGCCCCGCTCGGGGGAGTTCGTCGGCGGCGAGATCGATCTCGATGGGAAGCCGGGCATCGGCCCGGAAGCGGCCCCCATCGTCCGCAAGCAACGCCGCATCGAAGCAGAAGAGGCGCCCCAGAAGCGCTCCAACACCGGCCTCAAGATCGCGGGCGCGGGCATCGTCTTGGTCGCCCTCGTCGGCGGGGCGGGGACGTTCGTGGAGTCGATCGGGCCCTTCGGCTGGAACTACGTCTCCGACAAGCTCAACAAAGGCAAGAACGAGGCGGCCCTCCAGTCGCTCCGCAAAGAGGCGCAGGAGAGCCTCGACGTGGACACGCTCACGAGCGGCAGCGCCGCGGTCGAAGCGGGGAAGAAGGCTCAGGCCGCGCGCGAGCGTCACAACGACACGACCGCGTACACCGCCTTCCTCCACTACATGAAGAGCATCCGCTTCGGGCAGGTCGCCGCGAACGACCAGGCCGCGAAGGTGTTCCTCGACAAGACGGATCGAAAGAGCGCGTCCGCCAGCGAGCTCCTCGCGGTCGCGGCGGAGGACGTCCTCGCGGGACAGCTCGCGCGCGCGAAGCAGTCCGTCGACAAGGTCCTCGCGAAGGACAAAGGCGACGTCGACGCGGCCGTGCTCGCGGGCGAGATCGATCTGCGCGCCAAGGAGTTCGACAAAGCGGTCACGGAGTTCGAGGCCGCCGTCAACATCCGGAAGTCGGCCCGCACGCTGTACGGGCTCGCCCGCGCTCAGGTCGCGGCGTCGAAGAGCGCCGAGGCGGCCGCGACCGCGAAGGCGATCCTCGAGCTCTCGAAGAACCACGTCGGGGCCCGCATCATCCTCGCCCGCATCGCGATGGCGCAGGGCCACGAGAGCGAGGCCCTGGACCTGCTCACGCAGATCACGAAGGACGCCGCGGTGAAGGTCGGCGCCAGCCAGACCGAGCTCATGGATTGCTACGTCCTCATCGGCAACGTCCAGCTCGCCGCGTCGCGCATCTCCCTCGCCCAGGAGGCGTTCGACGAGGCGCTGAAGATCGATCCGCAGTCGGTGGACGCGCTCGTCGGCCGCGGGGAGCTCTTCTATCGCTCCGGCCGGTTCACCGGCGCGGAGGCGGCGTTCGACTCCGCCCTCAAGTCGAACGGCGACAACGCCCACGCCAAGATCGGCATGGCGAAGACGTGGTTCGCCCTCGAGAAGTTCAAGGAGGCGAAGGACTACCTCGCCAAGCTCCAGACCGCTCTCCCCCAGGACCCGCGCGTCGACTACTGGCTGGCGCGGGTCTCCGAGGCGCTCGGTCAGCGCAAGGACGCGGAGGCCTTCTACAACGCCGCCATCGAGAAGGCGAAGTCGTCCGAAGACGCTGTCCCCGCGTACGTGGGCGTGGCTTCTCTCCTCGCCAAGATCGGCAGACCGGACGACGCGGCGAAGAAGCTCAGCGAAGCGGCGGCGAAATTCCCCGACAGCCCCGAGCTCGCGCGCGCCCGCGGCGACGTCGCCCTCCAATCCGGCAACCTCTCCGAAGCGGCCAGCCAATACGAAGAGGCCCTGAAGAAGGCCCCCAACGATCTCGCGACCCGCTTCGCCCTCGCGGTCGCGCTTCGGCGCATGCGTCGGTTCCCGGAGGCGCTCGCCACCCTCGACAAAGTGCAGGCGATCGATCCGGAGTACCCCGGTCTCGCCCTGGAGCGCGGGCTCTACTTCGAGGAGACGGGCAAGCCCGACGAGGCGCTGCGGATGTACCAGCAGGCACTGCAGAAGGCCCCTAACGACGTCGACCTCAAGCTCCGCATCGGCTCCACGCAGGTCATCGCGGGCGCGGCGAAGCAGGCGGAGCCGCTCCTCAAAGAGGTGCTCCGCGATCGGCAGAACTCCGCGGAGGCCAACCACTTCCTCGGCCGCGCGATGCTCCTCACGAGCTCCAACCTCAACGAGGCGATCCGCCTGCTCAAGCGCGCCGTCGAGATCGACGGCAACCGCGCCGAGTACCACCTCTACCTCGGGTGGGCCGCCATCACGACCGCCCAGTACGGCCTCGCCAAGGACGAGCTCGCCAAGGCGATCGAGCTCGATCCGACGCTCGGCGACGCGTATTGGCAGCGGGGCGTGCTCCTCTCACGCCAAGGCGCGTGCAACGACGCGATCAAAGATCTCGAGACCGCGCTCGAGAAGCGGAAGAGCCGCTTCGAGGCCTACGCGACCCTCGGCTATTGCTACGGACAGCTCAACAACAACTCCAAGGCCGAAGAGTCCTACCGCAAGGCGATCGCCGGCAACCCGGACGTGGCGGAATGGCACAACGCCGTCGCCGTCATCCTCGCGAACAAGAACGACTCGAAGGCGATCGAAGAGTTCGAGAAGGCGATCGAGCTCACCCAGAACGTCGATCCGAAGCCCGGCTGGTACGCCAAGGCTCACTACTGGCTGGGCAAGCTCTACGAGTCGACGGCCAAGGACAAGGCCGCCTCGCACTGCAAGGAGTACTTGCGCCTCGCCCTGCCCGGAGACGCGTACCGCTCCGAGTGCGAGCCCATCGCGGCTGCGGGCGCGAAGTAGGGCCCTACTTCTTCGGGGCGCGCGAGTCGGGCGACGGGGCTACCCGGTTCGCCTTCTTCGCGTCGCGAGCCTTCTTCGCGCGGATCATGTCCCGCATGACCCACTCGGAGAGCTTCGCGCCGAAGGCCGGGTCGAGCGTCTCGAACGTGGGGGGCTTGCCATCGAGCGACTTCGGATCCATTCGTGCGCCTCGTGGGAAAGGGCTTCGTCCTTCCCCGATCCTCCCATCGAACGCCGCGAGACGCCATGACGATCGAAGAGACGAAGAGCCCCGACGCGACCCCCACCGACGTCGCCGAATACCCCTTCCAGGCCGAGGTCCAGAAGGTCCTCACCCTCGTCATCGACTCCCTCTATGCGAACAAAGAGGTCTTCCTGAGAGAGCTCGTGTCGAACGCGTCCGACGCGCTCGACAAAGCGCGCTTCTTCCAAATCTCGGACGCGAGCGCGAAGCCCCAAGAAGGTGAGCCGCGCATCGAGATCAGCGCCGACTACGATTCCCACACGCTGACGATCACGGACAACGGGATCGGCATGACGCGCGAAGAGGTGATCGAGCACCTCGGCACCATCGCGAAGAGCGGGACGACCGCGTTCGCCGAGCAGTACGCGGAGCTCATGAAGGCGAAGAGCCAAGACGAGGCGACGCGGCTCATCGGACAGTTCGGGGTCGGGTTCTACTCCGCGTTCATGGTCGCCTCTCGCGTCGACGTCCAGACCCTCAGCATGAAGCCGGACGCCCAACCGGTCCTGTGGCGCTCCACCGGCTCCGGGACGTTCACCGTCCTCGCCGGCGAACGGACGACCCCGGGCACCTCCATCACGCTCCACCTCAAAGATGACCACAAGGAGTTCGCCCGCGACTGGCGCATCAAGGACGTCATCAACCGCTACAGCGACTTCATCGGCTATCCCATCCTCGTGGCCGGCGAGCGCGCCAATCAGCCCGTCGCCCTCTGGGCGCTGCCGAAGAGCAAAGTCACCGAAGAGCAGCACCAGCACTTCTTCAAGCACGTCACCGGCGGCACCTCGGGGGAGGCTCCCCTCGTCACGATCCATTTCGCGGTCGACGCGCCGGTGCAGTTCCAGGCCCTCGTCTACATCCCGGAGAAGGCCCCCTTCGATCTCTTCCAGAAGGAGCGCACCAGCCTCCGCCTCTACGCGAAGCGGGTCCTCATCATCGAGAGCTGCGACAAGCTCACCCCGATCTGGCTCCGCTTCCTGCGCGGCGTCGTGGACAGTGAAGATCTGTCTCTGAACGTCTCGCGCGAGATGCTCCAGGAGAGCCGCGCCGTCACCCAGATTCAATCGATGATCGAGAAGCAGGTCCTCAAGACGTTGAAGGACCTCGCCGAGTCCGACCCGGAGAAATACGAGAAGTTCTGGAAGCTCTTCGGCAAGGTGCTCAAAGAGGGCGTCAGCGTCGATTGGAAGAACAAGGACGCGATCCTCGAGCTCTGCCGCTTCGAGGCGATGAGCACCAAAGAGGGCGAGTCGATCTCCCTGGCCTCCTACGTGAAGGCGATGCCCGAAGATCAGAAGGAGATCTATTACGTCACCGGCCTCTCTCGCCGCGCCGTCGAGTCGAGCCCCCACCTCGAGGCCTTCAAGAAGAAGGGCTACGACGTCCTCTTCCTCACCGACCCGATCGACGAGTGGGTCGTCCAGTCCGTCCACGAGTACGACAAGCGCAAGCTCAAGAGCGTCGCCCACGGCGAGATCGACCTCGTGGACGTGACGGAGGACGAGACGGAGACGGCCAAGCCTGCCCTCGCCGCGATCGGCCAGGCCCTCGGCGACCGCGTCAAGTCGGTGCGCTTCTCCAAGCGCCTGACCGACAGCGCGGCGTGCCTCGTCGCCGACGAGGGCGATCCGGGCGCCAACATGGAGCGACTCCTCAAGCTGATGGACGAGCGCGCCCAAGAGAAGAAGCGCATCCTCGAGGTCAACCCGCGCCACCCCATCGTGAAGAACATCGCCGCGATCGCGCTCAAGGAGATGGGCTCCGATCGGGTGAAGGCCTACTGCGAGACGCTCTACGACCAGGCCCTGCTCGCGGAAGGCGTAGTCGAGGATCCCGCGCGCCTCACCAAGCGGATCGAGGAGCTGCTCGCCCAAGCGACGGAAGCGGCGCGCGCGGGCGCCCCGTGAACAAGGCCTTCACCAAGGAAGACGACGGAGGCGACGAGGACGAGCTCGACCTCGAGCGGGACGAGCCCGCTCCCCGCCAGAAGGGCGGCAACCACATCACCGAGGGCGGGTTCAAGGCCCTCCAAGCCGAGCTCGAGCGGCTCTGGAAGGTGGAGCGCCCCAGGGTGACGGAGGAGGTCTCCGTCGCCGCCGCCCAGGGCGACCGGAGCGAGAACGCCGAGTACATCTACGGGAAGAAGAAGCTCCGGGAGATCGACAGGCGCATTCGCTTCCTCACCCGCCGGATCGACAGCGTCACCGTCGTGCCGCCCCCGAAGCAGGATCTCGGTCGCGTCTATTTCGGGGCGTGGTTCACGATCGAGGACGAGGACGGCGTAGAGAGCACCTATCGCATCGTCGGAACGGACGAGATCGACCTCGCCAACAAGAAGATCAGCATCCGCTCGCCCGTCGCCCAAGCCCTCCTCGGGAAGGCAGAGGGCGACAGCGCCGTCGTCCAACGGCCGAAGGGCCCTGCCGAGGTGACGGTGGTGAAGGTCTGGTACGAGGCCTCGGCGCGGTGAAGCTGCGGCGAGCGAAGCCGCAGCACTTTTCGCCCCGCCGTCCGTATTCGAGGAGCCGCATGAAGCTCCCCATCGCGCTCCTGACCCTCCTCGCCCAAGGGTGCACCTCCCCGGCCGAGCCCACGCGAGAGGCCCGAGAACAACCCCCGATCGGCTCCTCCCTGCAGAAGACGGTCGACCTCCCCTCCCCCGCCGTCGAGGTGGGTCACGCCGGAGCGCCGGCCACCGCGGCGCCCGCGCCGCCCCCCAGCATCGTCCCCATCGAGCAGGTCGCGGAGAAGCCGAAGCCGAAGCCCACGCCGAAGCCGACGCCGACGCCGAAGCCCCCTCCGCCCCCTCCCGATCCCTGCCCCGGCTGCGGCATGGGATGATGGGTCGAGCCCTTCGATGAGCGTGCCCCGCGTCGGATTGGCGCTCCTTTCGGACCATGGGCGCCCGGCCCCCGCAGCGCCCTCCGCGCTCGCTGAGTCCTCCCGGCCGTCGCCGCTCACAGGGCCCCCGGGCGCAGCTCATGACCTTCGAATCGCGCAGCTGCCCCTCTTCGCCGAGGGGGTGGTCGACGCCGTCGAAGTCGTGCTCGACCAAGCCGTCGAGGGCTCACTCCCAGCGTGGCTCGGTGCGCTCTGCGATCACTATGCGGCGGCGGGCGCGCTCTATGGCCACGGGGTCCACTTCTCGTTGCTCTCCGCGGAGGAGAGCGCTCATCAGCGGCGACTGCTCCGAGGCTTCTCCCGGGAGCTGAGCGCGCGACCCTATCGCCACGTCAGCGAGCACTTCGGCTTCATGACGCTCCCCGGGTTCCGGAGGGGCGCGCCCCTGCCCGTGCCGTTCACCACCTCCGCCCTCGCGCTCGGACGGGAGCGACTCGCGCGAATCGCCGAAGCTTGCGGGGTGCCCGTCGGCCTCGAGAACCTCGCGCTCGCCATGTCCCGCGACGAGGCGCGACGCCATGGGGACTTCCTCGATGCCCTCCTCGATGGAACCGACCAGTTCCTCTTGCTCGATCTCCATAACCTGCACTGCCAGGCGATGAGCTTCTCGATCGATCCGATCGATCTCCTCGACTCGATGCCGCTCGAGCGCGTGCGGGAGATCCATGTCTCGGGAGGGACGACGTACCGCCCCACGGTGGATCCGTCGCGGCCATTCCGTCGCGACACGCACGACCACGACGTCCCGGAGCAGGTGTTCGAGCTCATGGCGCCCGCGCTCGACCGATGCCCCTCCCTCGAGGTCGTCTTCCTGGAGCGGCTCGGGGGCACGTTCGCCGACGAAGCTTCGATGGAACGATATCGAGCCGACTTCCATCGGCTGCGCGGCATCGTCGCCGGCCACGCGCCGACCGCGACCGCGCGCGCGCCATCCGCACCGAGGGCTTCTCCTGCGCCGGGACACCTCGGCTCGCTCGCCGCGCTCCAGAGAGCGATGCTCGAGATCCTTCCCACCGCCCCGTCCCCCTCGCACGCGGCCGCGCGCATCGAGGCGTCGTCGCTCGCCGAGCCCGAAGCGTCGTGGGTGAGGTCGTTCGATCCGCGCGCGCTCGAGGTCGCGATCGAGATCGCGGGGCGGTGGACACGGCGCGACGACGGGCGGTTGCACGAGCCCCTGCGTGATCTACGCTAGGTCGTGCTGACGCGTGAAATCCAACGCTCTCTCGCCATCGCGCAGCTCCTGGCCGCCCTCACGCTCCTGCGCAGCATCGCCTTCGATCGCTGGGCGACGGTCGTCGCTGCCCTCCTCTTGATCACGGGGACGATCGCGGCGGAGCGCGGCCGGACGTGGGGGGTCGTGCTCGCGTTCGCGGTGGGAATGTTCTTCCCGGTCGCGTTCTTGATCGGCATCGCCCCGATCTGGTTCGTCCTCGTCGGGCTCGCCGCGGCGTGGCCGTTCTTGAAGCTCTGGCCTTCGTTCACGCGCATCGACCGAGGCGCGGCGATGTGGCTGGCCGGGCTCGCCACCGCGTTCGGCGCCGCCGGCGCCGTCGGGTGGAAGGTGCTGTCGTGGCCGATCATCAAGCTGTTTCCCGGGCTCGCCCCCAGCTTCTATCCACAGCACGGGCTCGCCCTCCTCGCGACCCTCACCGTGTTCGCCCTGATGGCGATCGCCAAGCGCCGGCGCGCCGTGCCGGAGGAGCGCACCCACGTCCGCATCGCGACCCCTTCCCCCGTGTCGACGAGCAGCGACGATCGATACGCGACCGAGGAGGCGGCCACGTTCGAGCAGCAGCGGCTCGAGGCTCGTGGAGCTTCGCGCTGACGGGCGTCGAAGACCGGCGCTGCCTTCTGCCTGAAGCAGGCACTCCGATCCCGGAGCAAGCGCGCTTCGCCGAGCTCCTCGCGCGCCTGCGCGCGCACCGTTTCATCCTCGCGGAGGGGGCGTCGGCGTAGACGAGGCCCGGCCGTCCTCCTCCGGTCTCACGAGGGCGCTTCCCGTGGTAAAAGGACGACAGGGGGATGACAATCCACACTGGCTCGTTCGGCGACTGTTCGTGGAGCGTGATCACGGGCCGGCTCGAGGATCGCGACATCGGGCGTTTCGTCGCCCATATCCGCGCCATCGGCCGGAGCGGGAAGCCGACGACGGTGATCGACATCGCCCACTCCGTCTCGCTGCCCAACCCGCTCCAGAGAGAGCAAATCATCGACGCGGTCGGGAGCATCGAGCACAAGCAGCTCGTCCTGGGTCACGCGGTGGTGACCAATACGGCGGTCGCGCGCGGCGTCCTCCAAGTGGTCAATTGGTTCGTCCCGCCCGCGTTCCCGGAGCGCGTGTTTCGCTCTCCGGGAGAGGCCCTCGATTGGCTCGGCCGACAATGTCCGGATCTGGACGGAGACGGGCTCCTCGCCGACATCGAGCGAACCGTCCGCAGCTTCGCCTCCCTGCGCTGGTGACCGGAAAGTTCCGACCGAGGTCGCTATACTGACGCGATGGCGCGCGGGTCCCGGATGCTGCCCGGCATCTTCACCAAAGAGGAACAAGACGCAGCGTTCGCGCTCCAAGACGCGGGGATCGCGCACCCGACAATCGACGACCAAACCTGGGCTCATATCGAACGACACTGGACCACGCTCCCTCGATCTTGGGGCCGGGGGCCCTTCTTCGATCGAACGGAGCACGCGGCGGTGGCGCGAACCACCGGCCCGTGTCGGGCGACCCTCTATCGCGTCACCACCGAGCGGTGGGGCCTCGAGCTCTGGGGGACCCCGACCGGCTCGGGAATTCATCGGGGCACGCTGGACGAGCTCCTCCGGCACGTCGTCTCGTCGTGGCCGCCTCCCCCGCCGGACGCCGAGCCCGCGCGCGCCCCCGTCGAATCACCTCCCGACGTCGCGCCGGCCGCCGAGGCACCCGAGGCACCCGAGGCGCCCGAACGACCCCGTCACCGCGAGGCTCCCGTCGCCGCGAGTCAATGGCTCGAAGCCCCCTCCCCAGGACCGGTCGTCATTCCCGGCCTCGATCGCTTTCAGGGCTCATGCTCCATCGATTGGGAGACTGCCGGCGACGTCACGGAGTGGACGCCGGCCCAAGCGCGCGCGGCGAGGACGCTCGTGTCGCGGGCGGGCGCGATACGTGACGACCTGCTCCACGCCCTCTTTCGGGACCAGCGTGAATCCCGCGAGGACGAAGATTTCCCGCCCGCGAGGTCGCCGCGTGCGCTCCTCGATTTGGTCGCCCTGAGGAGCATCTGGATCTCGCGCGACGAGCGAGGCGGACTGGCTTACGCCGAGCTCTCCTTCGATGACGCGTGGCGCATCGAGCACGGCCTCTGCGCCCTCCTGCACGGGGAAAGGGTCGTGGCGGTCGGAGGCTATGGCGACGTGCAGGGCGCGAGCGCGCGGGACCGAGGCCGTCCCCCCGCCCGAGGCGGCGCGAAGAGACGCGACGCGAGCGGGGCCCTCCTCGCGTCTCGATGGCAAAAGATGCCTCACGACGCCACCGTCGCGTTTCCCATGTGGGAGGGCCTCGGGGGGAAATGGCGTGTTCGGCTCGTCGCAGAAGTCGCCGACGAGCCCGAGATCACCAGCGAGCAACAGCGCGCCGCCGATCTGCTCGTGGAAGAGGGCGACGCGATCCGCGAAGCCCTCCTCGCGCGTCTCCTTCGGAGCTCGAAGAGGAGCCCAGGGTCATCGCCTTCCATCCGAACGCGCCGTGACGTGGCCCACGTCGTCGAAGCGCGGCGGCTCCGCATCCACGCCGAAGCGTGCGACGGCGTCGCCTACACCGAGATGATCGTCCACGCTCCCTGGCGGAGGCACGCAACGGCGCGGGTGGTCATGAACGGCAAGCGCGTCGTCGCGCTCACGATCAAGGCGAAGGTCGCCGACGTCATCGAGGAGGACCAAGAGGAGCGGCTCCGCGCGAAGCGGGCATTGAAGTCGAGGCGCAAGCGGCCCGCGCCTACTCGGGCTTCGGCGCGACGGTGATCGGCTCGCTCTTCGCGATGACGTGCTCGTTCTCCGCGCACGATCCGCCCTTGGTGCTGCCGTCGCTGCACTCCGGTCCGTCGCTCTCCAGGAGCCGCACGTCGAACGTGCCGGCCTCGACTGGGCGCAGCTCGTGCTCCGTCGTGCCCGGCTCGAGGAACTGTGCCGGGCCGAAGTACGTCTTGGCGTCGGGCGTCGAGAGCGAGATGCGATAGCGCTTCCCCTTCCTCTGCGGGATCGCCCGCGAGAGCTTCGCCTTGATGGGGCCGCTGCCGTGTACGAGCTTGGTCGGCGAGACGGCGATCGCAATGGGCGCCTCTGGCTGGGCCTCGCCGGCGGTCGAGGACGAGGTGGCGTCGGGCGAAGCTGCCGGCGGCTCCGACGACGAGCACCCCATTGCGATCGCAGACAGGGAGAGAGCAAAGACGAGCCTGGACATGGCCGCGCAGCCTATCGCAAAGCCAGTTTCCGCGGGTTGTTTTCCCGGCGCCGGCGCCGGTCGCGACGGCCGAGATCGGCGCGACCCCCGTCGGCACACGCTGGTACTGCCGGCCCGAAGTTCACTGCGTAGACCTCCTTGGACTCCGTCCACTGCGTGGACTGCGTCCAATCCGGTTCGTGCCTGGATCTGCTCCGCCCCCGCGCACGGCGCGGCAAGTGTGAAGGGCGGAGCAGCTCCAGGCACGAAGCGCGAAGTCTGGCCGTGGACTTCTGTGTTCCTGGGTACTGCCGGATCCGGAAGCGGACTTCCGGCCGGCAGTACTAGCTACTCTCCAATGGCCGAATGAGTCGATCTCACCCACTCACTCGTCGGATGAAGCGGACTCCAATATGAAGATGGCGCCGACGAGGGCGGCGAGGTGGACGTCTCGATCCCCGAGGCCGCGCCGCGCCATCGCGCGCCGCTCGGAAGGATATACCGTCGCGAGGATCGTCCCGCCGCCCCGAATGACATAGCCGTGGCTGGGCACATCCGGATTGAGCCGCTCCACGCTCGCGTCACCGTGGGCTCCGCTCAGCTCGTAGAGCGGCGACCGCGTCTCGGGCGCGGACATCGTCGCGAGCTCTCGCCGATAAGACGCGAGCTTCAACGTGCTCGTCCCGGCCGAGCTCGCAAATGTGCACGCGAGATCGGCGTCCTCCGAAGGCCGCGACGGCCGGCCGTGACCTCTGCAATCGACGGTCTCCGGCTCGGCCCCGGGGAGGGATGCCACGAAGTGCATGGCGAAGCCACCTCCCGCGTGGATGGGGCCGGCTCGGAACGTATTGCCATGATTGAGCGAGACCTCGCGCAACGTGGCCTTGCCGACCCCGATCTCCTTCGGAGGAAAGAAGCCGGAGGCGGCGGCGAGGGTCCACGGCTCGGCCTGCGCTTCGGCGGGCGGAACGTCCTCGGGGACAGGGACGGGTCCGCACGCCGCCATCGCGAGGAGGAGGGATACGGGCAGGCGAAGTCGCATGATCGCCGACGATAACACGCCGTCACCCGGGTCGAGCCGTATGGCATGCTTGGCGGGTGGACCCGTTCGCGCTGCACCGGATCTCGATGTTCGATGGCGTCGAGCACGTCGCGGGGGGACGATCTCTGGATCCAGACCGCCTATGAAGCGGCGAGGCCTGTGCTGGTCGCCGCTCGCCGACGCTGACCGGTCGCCGCCCGGCGGGCCATGGTAAGGAGGCTCCGATGACCGTGCGCCTCCACATCAACATCGATCACGTCGCGACCGTCCGGAACGCGCGCGGCACGCGCTATCCGGATCCGCTCTATGCCGCTCACGTGTGCGAGACGGCGGGGGCGGACGGGATCACCGCTCACCTTCGCGAAGACCGCCGGCATATCCGCGACGACGACGTCGAGCGGCTGAGGGCCTCGATCTCTTCGCATTTCAACCTCGAGTGCGCCGCCACCGACGAGATGCGGGCCATCGCGGAGCGGATCGTCCCGGACACGGTGACGCTCGTGCCGGAGCGGCGCGAGGAGCGCACCACCGAAGGCGGGCTCGACGTGGAAGGGCAGCGCGTGCCCATCTCCACCTTCATCTCGATGGCCCGGCGCGTCGGCATCCGGCCGAGCCTGTTCATCGCTCCCGACGAGCGCGCCGTGACGCTTTCGCACGAGCTGGGCGCTTCTCAGGTCGAGCTCTCACCGGTGAGTACTGCCACGCCTGCGTGCCCGGTCACACCGAGCAGCGCGCGCGCGAGCTGGAGCGCCTCGCGCGCGGCGGCGCTGGCCCCGACCTCGGCCTCGAGGTCGCGGCCGGCCACGGCCTCACGCGCACGAACGTTGGTCCCGTCGTCGCGATCCCCGCCATCGCCGAGGTCAACATCGGGCACTCCGTGATCGCCGACGCCGTCTTCTTGGGATTGGCGGAGGCGGTCCGCGAGCTGAGGGAGGCGATCGAGCGTCACGCGTCTCGAGGGCGCTGATGCCTCCCGGCGAGGCCCCAGGCTCTCCGGCGCGCGCGCCGCTCCTCACGAGGACCTTCGTCCTCCTCGCCGCCTCGCATTTCCTCTGCTCGCTCTCGTTTCACTTGTTCCTGCACCTGCCGGGGTTCTTTCAACAGCTCGGCGCGCGCGAGCTCGACATCGGCATCCTCTCCGGCCTCGCGAGCTTCGCCGCCATCGTGGCGCGGCCGCCGATCGGCAAGATCATGGATGAGCGGGGCCGCCGCCCGATCGTGTGGGCGGGCGGGGTGATTGGCGTGCTCGCGTGCCTGTTCTATCTCACCGTCGGCGGCCTCGGACCGTGGGTCTATGCCGTTCGGGTGCTGCACGGCCTCTCCGAGGCGATGCTCTTCGCTTCCCTCTTCGCCTTCGCCGCCGACATCGTGCCCGCCTCCCGACGCATCGAGGGACTCGGGCTGTTCGGGGTCTCGGGGATGCTCCCCATGGCCCTCGCGGGCACCCTCGGGGACCTCATCCTCTCCCACGGGACGTATCGCAGCCTCTTCCTCTTTGCCGCCGCTTTCAGCGCGATCTCGCTGGGGCTGTCGATGCCGCTCGCGGAGCCGAGGCGCACGCAAGGCGAGCCCCCGCGCGGCCTCGCCGCGGCCGTGGTCGAGCCTGCGCTCGCGCCCCTTTGGGGGGCGACGCTCTGCTTCGCCACCGCGCTTGCCGCTCACTTCAGCTTCTTGAAGACGTTCGTGGCCGCCCATCCCGTCGCGAGCCTCGGCGACTTCTTCAGCACCTACGCGATCGTCGCGTGCGCGCTGCGCGTCCTCTTCGGATCGCTGCCGGAGCGGCTCGGCCCGAAGCGGGTGCTCACGTTCGCCCTCGGCTCGCTCGCGGCCGGCCTCGCCCTGCTCGCGTTCGCGTCGACTCGCGCCCACGTCGTGGTCGCCGGGCTCCTCGCCGGGATGGGCCACGGCTTCTCGTTCCCAATCCTCCTGGGCCTCGTCGTCACGCGGGCCCGGCCCACCGAGCGCGGCGGCGCCCTCGCGATCTACACCGCCCTCTTCGACGGAGGCACGCTCCTCGGCGGCCCGCTCCTCGGCGCGCTGATCGAGGGCTTCGGCTATCGAACGATGTTCCTCTGTGCGGCCGCGCTCGTCCTCGTGGGCATCGGCGTCCTCGGCCTCGCGGACCGCCCCCCCGGCGTCGCTGCGGAGTAGCGCCTCGTCAGACCGCTTCGTCGGCGGCCGGCTTCGGCGGGTCAGGCTCGCGCTTCTCTTCCGTGGCCTGCTCCTCCTTCACCTTCACCGGCTCGGGCGGAGGGGCCTCCGGCGCCTCGGCGCGCTTCTTCTTCTTCGACCCCGCGCCGTTCACCCCTTCTTTGCGAGGCTCTTCCTCCTTCGTCTCCGCGGGCGCCTTCTTGGCGCTCGAGGGCTTGCCCTTCCCCTGCGCCGCCTCCACCGCGACGGCCGCCCATTTCTTCGCGAGCTCACGCGCGCCGAAGAACGTGCCGGCCCAGAACGGGATGAAGAAGGCGAGGAAGAAGTAGTTGTCTTGGTCGAACCACGGCAGGGCCTTCGCGACCGTCGCGAAGGCGGTGGACGCGAGGGCGGCGAGGATGAGCTTGTAGGCGCGCAGCGTGGAGACGACGCGCGAGCGCGCGATGTTGATCCCCATGCCGACGAGCCCGAACGCCCACGGCACGCACAGGAACGTGTTCTCGTTCCGATAGCCGACTTGATGATCGGTGAAGGCCCACGCGAGCAGGAAGAAGCACCCCAAGAATCCGAGGATGAACCCGAAGAACGAGATGAGGACTCCGAAGCCGATCCGGGCTCCCTTCTTCCTGATGCCGAGGTGACCGAGGCCGGCGAACACGCCCCCGAACAGGGCCCCGAACAGGAGGGCATAGGGCCACAGCACGGGCGGATTGTCGGGAGGAGCGGCCAGCTTCGCCTTCACGAGGGTCTCCTCCGTCTTCACGAGGGGGCGCTCCGTGCCATCCTCTCCGACGACGGTGACCTTGCGGAGGAGCTTCTGGAGCTCCATCGGAATGAACGACTCCTGCCACTCCGTCCGAGGCTTGTCGATCAAGTCCCCCATGACGAGGTTCAGAATGACGTTCTCGTAGAGCAGATTGGCGGTGAGGCGCGACGTGTGCTGCCGCCAATTCAATCGAGCGGGGCCCTGGGCCGCGTCCTTCATTCGTCCGCCGATGGCGTTGTCGATGATGTCGCGGACCTTGGTGGCGCAGTTGTTCTGGTAATAGTCGTATTTGTACTTCTTGTTCTCGGGCTTGATGTTCTCTTCGAGGAACGCCTTGATCGCGAGGCGCTGCTCCATCGTCAGGTCGAGCTCTTGCGCGTCGACGCCGCGACCGGCGTGGGCGTACGCGGACACCGTCTCCGCGAAGCCGTGGGCCCCCACCCAATAGTCGAACTTCCCCATGAAGAACTTGGGGATGAGGGCCGGATCGTCGAAGCCGTACTCGCCATAGTTGTAGACGAGCTCGCGGGTGCGAAGGTCCGGCGACTTCGGATCGTGGACCCATATCGCGTTGTGCCCGAAAACGTCGAACGCCTCGTTGCCGGGCGTGAACGTGAGCACGTAAATCGTCAGCTCCGTCCGGTTCGATCGGGAGGACCGCCGGGCGGGGGCTTGCCTCGAGCGGCCATCCGGCTCCGCGCCATTGACGGAGGGGCCCTCTCCCTCTTGGGCGCTGGCGGCCCTCCCCCCCAGCCAGGGAGAAGATGGGGCGATCATGGCGAGGCAGAAGGTGAAGACAGTTGCAAAAAGGAGGGCCTGGGCCCAACGCCGAGCGCGCGCGCTCCAAGAAACCATGAACGATCGAGGCGTCTTCATGCGGATCAGGTGGTGCAGCATGCTCGGACCGCTCGAAACCCGCAAGGGCGCGCGACGTGCTCCACCGAACCGCTGTACATTGCGGCCACGATGATCCCGGTGCTCTCCCGCAGTCAGATGCGGGCCTTCGACAAATGCGCGATCGAGACCTGCCAAGTGCCCGGCGTGGTCCTCATGGAGAACGCAGGCCGAGGCGCGGCCGACGTGCTCTCCGCGCTCATCGCCCAGAAGCCCCGGGCGCGGAGGGCCTCGGCGGGGAGGCGGTCCGTCTTTCCGACCCGTCACGTGCGGGCCCCGGGGCAGCCTGCGGACTATCCCCTCCAGGCCCAGGTCGTGATCGTGTGCGGGACCGGGAACAACGGCGGCGACGGCTTCGTGGTGGCGCGCCACCTCCTCGCTCGCGGCGCCGACGTCAGCGTGCTCCTGCTCGGGGTGGCGGAGCAGGTCACGGGCGAGGCGCGGATGAACCACGACGCCTTCGTCGATCTCGGCGGGACGTGCATCGAGGTGCAGAAGGACGAGTCGCTCCGACCCCTCCACGAGCAGCTGCGGGACGCGGACTTCGTCGTGGACGCGATCTTCGGGACGGGCCTCACCCGGCCGATCGAGGGCCAGCTCGTCCAGGTCATCGACGCGATCAACGCGTGCAAGGCCCACAAGGTCGCGCTCGACGTCCCCTCCGGCCTCGACGCCGACAGCGGCGCGCCGTTGGGCGCGTCCGTCCGCGCGGACCACACCGTGACGTTCGGCCATCTCAAGGTGGGCCTCCTCACGCCGGATGGGGCGCGCCTCTCGGGCGAGGTCCACGTCGTCGATCTCGGCGTCGCCGACGCCCGCATCCTCGAGCAGGTCGGGCACACCGCCGAGGTGCTCGACCCGGCCGAGGTCGCGACGTACTTCGTGCCCCGCGCCGCCAACGTCCACAAGCACGCCGCCGGCAACGTCCTCGTGGTCGCCGGCTCACCCGGGAAGCTCGGGGCGGCGAAGCTCACGGCGCGGTCCGCGATGCGGGCGGGGGCCGGCCTCGTCACCTTGTGCACGTGGCCGGACTCGGCGGCCGCGTTCGAAGCACAGACGGTCGAGATCATGACGGCGCGGATCGATCCGGCATCGCTCGAGGCGAGCCTCGACCGCGCCATGGAGGGCAAGCACGTCGTCGCGATCGGGCCCGGGTTCGGGCTCGACACCGACGCGCGGCGTGCGATCGATCACGTCGTCTTCGGGTGGGATGGGCTCAAGGTCGTCGACGCGGACGCCATCACCGCGTTCGTCGGGCGCGCCCGCGATCTCTCCCAGGCGAAGGGCCGGCTCGTCCTCACCCCTCACCCGGGAGAGCTCGGCCGCCTCCTCGGCCGAAGCGGGGCGGACGTGGAGCAGGATCGCTTCGGGACGGTGAGGGAGGCCGTGCAGCTCACGGGCGCGACGGTCGTCCTCAAAGGCGCGCGCACGATCATCGCCATCCCGGACGGGCGCATGTACGTGGCCATGGTCGGCAACCCCGCCCTCGCGACCGCCGGCTCCGGCGACGTGCTCACGGGCATCATCGCCGCCCTCGGGTGCACCATGCGCGACGACCGAGCCGCGTGCGCAGGCGTCCTCATCCACGCCCTCGCCGCCGATCGATGGAGCGAGCGAACCGGCAGCGATCGGGGGCTCCTGGCGAGCGAGATTGGGGAGATGGTCCCCGAGATCATCGCCTCGCTGTTGAAGCTCGCCGAGGACGAGGATCTGTAGGCGAGGCTTCGATCTCCGCCTGCTCCGAAGAATCGAAGGCGCGGCCAAGAGTCGCGCCCCGTCACTGGGGAACGCCGCAAGCGCCGCTGACGGCCTCCGAGGAGTTGTTGTCGGTGCGGCACTCGTGGAGGCCCTCCGGCGGATCGCCGTCGACCACGACCGCATAGACCGGCGTCGAGCCGTCGAGGATGTCGGGAGAGGCGTCCGGTAGCGGCAGGACGATGTTCTCCGCCTCCGCCGGGAAGAGGGTCTTCGTCGTGACGTCGGAGCCGAGGAGGGTGCCCGACCCGAGCGGGCCCGCGTAGAACCCGACCGCGAGGCCGGCGGGGAGCGCCGCGCTCCCGAGGTTTCGGACCTTCGCGATCAACGCATAGTCGCCGACGCACTGGGGGGAGAGAGAGACGACCGCGTCCGGCGCCGCGAACTCCGAGCCGGGCTGCCGGTTTTGCCGATAGTCGTTCAAGCCGGGGATCGTCCAATTGGGTGACTCCGCGACAGGGACGGAGCCGTCCTCTTTGACATTGGTGACGTGATAGGTGTGCTCGTTCCAGATCCGGCGCGTGCGCACCCACGAGCTCGTGGCGCTCCCGAAGACGCGGATCCCGCTCTGCTTGCTCGCGTCGTCGGGGCAGGTGATGGCGTACGCGTTCGACGCGACGACGATGTCGGCCTCTCCGTCGTTGTCGACGTCGGCCACGACCGGATACTCCCAGAGCGTCCCCGTCGTATTGCAGGTGCTCGGGATGAGGTTGTCGCCCGTGACCCCGTCGTACATCCAGAGGTGATACTCGTCCGAATAGACGACCTCGGCCTGCCCGTCGCCATTGAAGTCGAACACCGCCGACCCGGTGACGGCGGAGGAGCAGTCGTGGGTCGTCTTGAACCAGGAGATGACCTCCGGGTTCGTGTAGGCCTGATCGACGAGCTTCGCCCCGCTCATCACGACATACCCGACCGCCCCCGCCGCGCCGACGTCGGGCACCCCGTCCCCGTCGAAGTCGGCGACGGTGGGAGGGCCCCCGCCGTACTCGCTCGGCTGGTTGCAGAAGGTCGCGGTGCTGATCCCGTTGTTGATATCGATGCCGGTCCGGATGACCTCCGCCCCGCTCTGACTCGCAGGATCGTAGCGAACGAGGGAAGCGCTGTGTGGCCCGCTCGTCGAGATGACGACCACCTCGGGGGCGCCATCCAGATCGAAGTCGCCAATCGCGTGGTACCCCGGAGGGATGGCGTCTGGTCCGGTCCGCAAATCCCACAGCACCGTCCCGTCCGAGCGCCAGGCCCGTTGGCCGGTGGTGATATCGAGGATCCCGTCCCCGTCCAGGTCCACCGCCCCCGGGAGCTTCACGCCATAGCTCACGGCCGGGTCGAGCTCGCGCTCGACCGCGCCAGTGGCCCCGTCGAGGATGGTGAGGCCCACGATGATCTCGGGCTCCGGGTCGGCGTCGACGTTGGCGATGACGGGCGACTCGTATCCGCAGTGGACCTTGGACGTGTCGGTCTGGGTCCAGAGCACCGAGCCGTCGGCGCGGAACGCGACCACGCCCGTGTTCTGCGCGGTGGCGTCGCAGCAAGAAGTGCCGCTCGGTCCGGGGTTCATGCACGCGACGATCTCGGAGACGCCATCTTGATCGATATCGGCCGACGCGGGGGTGGAGCCGGGTTGGACCGTGTTCGGCAGCGTGAGCTTGTCCACCACTTGACCGTCGACGATCGAAATGGCGTGGAGCGTCCCCTGCTTGTAATAGGCGCCCCCGGAGAATGTCGAGAAGACGATCTCGGGGATGTCGTTCTCGTCGACCTTCCCATTGCAGTCGTCATCGTCGAGCTGGGTGACGATGGGGGTCATCATCACGTCGGTCGTCGAAGGCAAGACGACGTCCCCGCCCCACGCGAACTTGAGGACGGGCGTGAAGTCCTGCGTCGGCGGCATGTACTCGCACGCGGGCAGGCAGGTGACCGGATCGCCCGGGTCCTCGCCGGGAGCGCACTCGGGAGGAGCGGGGAGACATTTTCCCGTCTGGGGAGTGAATCCGCCGCCGCAGGTCTCGGAGCCGCCCCCCTGTCCGCCCCCGCCCGCTCCGCCCTCATTGACCGGATCGCCGAGCGAATAATCACAGATGGAGCCTTCTGGACAGTCCGTGGAATCGACACAGTCGGGGCCGGGGCTCGCGCATTGTTGGAACGAGCACACTTGACCGTCGCCGCAGCACGCCTCGCTCTCGCCGGCGATCCCGCAAGGGGTCTCGCAACACGTGCCGGCCCAGCACGTCGTTCCCTCGGGACACTCCGCGCCGCACGCCCCGCCGCCGGCGCCCCCGTGCGCGAACCCCGCCCCCGCGCCCCCGCCGCCCTTCGTCTCGGAGCCGCCCGCTCCGCTGCCGTTGCCTCCGGGGGCGTTCCCTCCGGAGCCGGTGTCGTCACCGCAGGCGAAGAGGGCGATGGTCAGCCCGAGCAGGACCTTGTCGATCTGCCGCATATCGCCAGCATACGCGAGGGCGTGCCACAATCGCGGCATGCATCTTCGGCGGGTCGGGCCGGTCGCCCTCGCGACGCTCTTCGCTCTCGGCTGCGGCACCTCGGAGCGGCCCGCGCCCTCCGGCGGCCTGGGGAACCTCTCCGGCGGCAGAGGCGACCAGAGTGATTCGGCCTCCGCGCCGCCCCCCATCTCCGGCGGGACGCTCCTCGTCACGCGGGACGGCACGCGCGCGTTCGCCTCCGATCCGGATCGCGCCCGCATCGTGATCGTGGACCTCCCTTCCCGGCGCGTAGTCGAAGAGGTGCCCCTCGACGAGGGGGACCAGCCCGGGCGCGCCGCCGAGGACGCCGCCGGTCGCGTCCACGTGCTGCTGCGGAACGGGAACGGCTACGTGACCCTCGATCGAGACGGGAAGCGGCTCGACGCGAGGAAGGTCTGCGCGGGCCCGCGCGGCATCGACTACGACGCGGGCCGCGACCAGCTCGTCATCGCCTGCGTCACGGGCGCGCTCACGCGCGTCGGCGCCGATCCGAGCGCCCCCATCGTCTCGAGGGTCGACCTCGGCCCCGATCTGCGAGACGTCGTCGTCGCCGGCGACCACACCTTCGTCTCGCGATTCCGATCCGCGGAGGTGATGCTCCTCGACGCCGACGATCGAATCGTCGAGACGGCGCGTCCGCCCGTGGAGAACGGCACGATGTTTCCGTCCGTCGCGTGGCGGATGACGCCCACGCCGGAGGGAGGGGTTTACTTGGTGCACCAACGATCTTCGAGCGCGGAGATCGTGGTCGACGCGAGCGCTCCCCCGGACGCCTACGGCAACCCGCAGCAGGGGGCGGGGCCGGTGGTGGAGGCGGGCGGGACGACGCTCGACGCGAACGGAGAGATCGTCGAGACCCACGCGACGCCGGGGGCGGTCCTCCCGGTCGACGGCGCGGTGAGCGAGAGCGGCGAGAAGGTCTTCGTCGCGGCGTCGAGCGATCTGCTCTTGGATGCGGACGAGACGACCCCGTCCCCGTTCGCACAAATGGAGATCCCCGGCGAGCCGATCGCGGTCCGGTTCGTGGGGGACGAGGTGCTGGTGCAGACCCGAGAGCCTTCCTCGCTCTTCGTCATCTCCCGCGACGGAGCGGTGGAAGGCATCGGGCTCGGAGGCGGCACCGCAAGGGACCCCGGCCACACCGCGTTCCATCGCACGCCGGACGGGCCGACGCTGTCGATCTCGTGCGCGTCGTGCCACCCCGAAGGGCGCGACGACGGCCGGGTGTGGAGCTTCGTTCCGAGCGGCCCCCGCCGCACCCAATCGCTCCTCGGGGACGTGACGGCGACGTCGCCGTTTCACTGGGACGGCGACATGCCCGACCTCGGCTCGCTCCTGAGCGAGGTCTTCACCCATCGCATGGGCAACCGAGAGCTGACCTCGCCCGAGAAGCGCGCGTTCGAGGCGTGGCTGTCCACGCTGGAGGACCTGCCCGCCGACGACGCGTCGTCGACCACCGAGAAGGGACGCAAGGCCTTCGAGTCGGCGGGCTGCGCGGCCTGTCACGACGGGGAGCGACTCACCAACCTCACGAGCGCGGACGTCGGCACCGGCGCGAAGTTCCAGGTGCCGAGCCTGATCGGCTTGCGGTACCGCGCCCCCTATCTCCACGACGGGTGCGCCTCGACGATCGAGGAGAGGTTCGGCCCGTGCGGCGGTGACGCGCACGGCACCTTCGACGAGCTCCCGAGCGAGGATCGCGCCGCCCTCATCGACTATCTGAAGAGCCTGTAGCGCTCAGGCGGCGAGCCTGAGCTCGACGGCGGCCTCACGCTCTCGCAGGGCGGAGGCGAGGAGCTTTCGGCCGCGGTGGAGGCGGCTCATCACCGTTCCGACCGGCACGCCCATCCGATCCGCGGCGTCGCGGTAGCTCATCTCTTCGAGATCGACGAGCTCGACGGCGCGGCGGAACGTATCCGGGAGCATCGAGAGCTGCTCGGCGAGCGCGGCGGGGAGCGAGCGCATCGCGGGCGTCGAGCTCTCGGGGAGCGTCCACGCGCACGGGTCGCTCGCGAGCGATCCGAGGGCCTTCTGCTCGCGGCGGCTGCGGCGACATCGGGTGATGAAGACGCTGAAGAGGATCTGGAAGAGCCACGCGCGCGCGTTCGTTCCGGGGATGAAGTGAGACTCGAACCGAATCGCCCGCTCGACCGTGTCCTGGACGACGTCCTCGGCGATGGTCGGGTTGCGACAGAGGCGCAGCGCCCTCGCGAACAGCTCCGGTCCCAGGTTGACGAGCGCGGTTCGAAGCTCCGACTGCGGGCCCTTCTTGGGGCGGCGGGTGGAAGCGGGGCATTCGTCGTGGGCGTCTCGGGTGGCGGCGAGCATGTTCGGTGAAGTCCTCCTGGGCCCGCACTTCGCAAGCGGGGTGCCACCCCCTTTGGATAGCTAAGCCCTCGAAATTACGAGATCGGAGCCCCCCGCCCCTGTGTTGCCAGAGAAACGCGACGCGTGTCCGGGAGAAGACGGCCGGCCCGAAGCGGGGGAAGTCCTTGGCCCGGGCGCGGTGGCTGCGATATCGGGCAACCCATGGGGACCGTGCCCACTCGACGCTGGACGTGCCTGCTCGTAGCCACGCTGGCGCCGGCGCTCGGCTGTCCGAGCGAGGGAGCGATCGTGGTCCCTCCGAGCCCGAGCGCGGAGGTCACGAAGCCCGCGGAGGATCCGGCCTCCCGAGAGCCCCTGGTCGCGGCCGACGGGCGCGCCGCGATCGAGCGGCTCACGACCGATCCGAGCGACGAGCTCTTTCCAGTCCGGAGCCCGGACCCTTCGAGCTCGCTCGTGCTCTATCAGGCGGAGGCCTACGAGACGGGCTCGCGCAAGCTGGTCTCACAGCTCGTGTACGGGATCGATCCGGAGGTCCACGACAAGCGGACCCTCTTCACGCGGGAAGATCGTGCCTTCTCGCAGCCGAGCTTCTTCGCCGATGGCCGGCGCGTCGCCCTCGTCTCCAACGAGACGGGGCCTCTCGCGATCGTGCGGATGAGCGCGACCCCCGGCGCCACCGGCACCGTCCTCGTGACGAGCGAGCTCGCCCCCGGCCTCGCCGAGCCGGCGGTGTCGCCGGATGGGACCCACGTCGCGATCTCCATGAAAGACCCGAGCGGCGCGCGCGTCGTCGCCCTCGTGAGAGCGGAGGGCGCCCCGGTGGCCCCGACGATCCTCGGGGAGGGCCGCGCACCGGCGTGGAGCCCGCGCGGTGACAAGCTCGCGATCGTGCGCACCGTCGCCGGGTTCAATCATGTCTTCGTCGGCCCCGCCGACGGCACCGGGACCGGCTTCGTCCCCGTCACCCACGGTGACTTCGACTGCGATCGGCCGTCGTTCTCCCCCGACGGCAGCCGCCTCGTGGTCGCCTCGAACCGCGGCTTCAAAGAGCTGGGACGGGAGCGGGCGAGCCACCTGCAGCTCTTCGTCGTCCCCGCCTCCGGGGGCGACCTCGTCGCGCTCACGAACGGCCGGCGCCGCGCCGCCACGCCGTCGTGGGGCCCCGACGGCTGGATCTATTTCGCGAGCGATCGGGACGGCTCCTTCGACCTCTTCCGCATCCGCGCTCCTCAGCGGTAGCCCTCCGCCTGCAGGGTGAAGAGGCGCGCGTAGAGCCCGCCCTTCTCGACGAGCTCCTCGTGGGTGCCGCTCTCGCGGATCTCTCCGTTCTCGAGGACGACGATCCGATCGGCCATGCGCACGGTGGGAAAGCGATGCGAGATCAGCACCGACGTGCGCCCCCGCGTCAGCTCTCGAAAGCGCTCGAACACCGCGTGCTCGGCCTGGGCGTCGAGGGCCGCCGTCGGCTCGTCGAGGATGAGCACGCGCGCGTCCTCCCGCATCATCGATCGGGAGAGGGCGATCGACTGCCATTGCCCGCCCGAGAGCTCCACCCCTCCTTCGAACCACTTGCCGAGCTGGGTCCCGAGGCCCTTGGGGAGCTTGTCCACGAGCCCCCGCGCCCCCCCGCGCTCGACGGCGCGCTCGATCAGATCCTCGTCTTCCAGCTTCTCGTGCCGTCCGAACCCCACGTTCTCGCGCAGCTCCATCTGGAAGCGGCCAAAATCTTGGAACACCACCGAGAAGGTCGCGCGCCGCTCGTCGTCGGACACGGTCCGAAGATCTCGGCCGTCGAGCAGCACCCGACCCGCGGTGGGCGTGTAGAGCCCGAGGAGCAGCTTGATGAGGGTCGTCTTCCCCGCCCCGTTGAACCCGACGAGGGCGAGGCTCTTCCCCGGCGGTACGTCGAGGCTGACGTCGTGGAGCGCATCCGTCTCCGCCCCCGGGTAGCGAAACGACACCCGCTCGAGGACGAGATGACCGGCGGTCGCGAGCGCCTCGCGCGGCTCCTCGGCGGCCGGCCCCGCTCCCTCCTTCTTTCGCGTCGGCCGATCGAGATAGCCGTACAGGTTCGAGAGGTACATCGAGTGCTCGTGCATCGAGCCCAGGCCGCTCAGGATCGATTCGAAGCTCTGCTGTCCTTGCCGGAACGCCGCCGCGTAGAGGGTCATCTCGCCGAGGGTGATCGCGCCCTTCGCCGCCGCGAGCACCATCGTGGCGTATACGCCGTAGTAGACGAACGACGCGAGCAGCGACAGCGCCGTCCCCCAGCGGAAGCGCCGGCGCGCGAGGGCGGTGTCCTCGGTGATGATCCGGTGCCCGAGCTCGCGGTAGCGCTCGAGCAGCAGCGGCCCGATCCCGAGCGTCTTCACCTCCTTGGCGTAGTCGTCGCTCGCGAGCATGCGCTCCAGGTACATGAGGCGGCGAGTGTCGGGGCTCCGCCAATTCCGCATCCGAAACGCCATCTGGCCGAAGTGGCGCTCCGCGAAGGTCGCGGGCAGGCTCGCCACCGCGAGGGCGAGGCAGGCGAGCGGAGCGTACCCGATGAGGAGCGCCGCGTAGCCGGCGAGGGTCAGCGCAGACCGCGCGAGATCGAAGGTCTCGCTGACGACGAGCACGGGACGAATGGAGGCCTCGCGCCGCGCCCGCGTGAGCTGGTCGTAGAAGGCGGCGTCCTCGAAATCGGCGAGCTCGAGGGCGAGCGCCTTCTCGAGGATCTTCGCGTTCACGTCGTGGCCCAGCTCCCCGCCGAGGGTCTGCCGGACGAGCTGTGCGCCGCGGGTGAACAGCACGGTGACCGCGACGAGGCCGACCTCGATGAGGATCCATCGCTGCGCGGCCGGCCCGTCGTGGAGGGTGACGGCGTCCACGATCGCCTTGCCGACCCACGCGATCGCGGGAGGAACGAAGGCCGATCCCAGGGTGAGCACGACGAGCACTGCCACCCCGCGCGGGGACACCCGGTACGCCATCGAAGCGGCCCGAGGCAGGTGTCCGAACGCGGCCCGCGTCCGCTTCAGCCACGACTCCTCCTTCGACGTTCCGGCAGCGGCGCCGGTCGCGGCACGACGTTGATCGGTCGATAGAGGCGGAGTCAGGGTTCCTCGAAACGAAGCGTGACGCTTCGAGGTCACCTTCGCACGGCGACGAGTGTAGCAGCTGTCCGGGCGTCGGATGGCACGCGGGCTGCTGCTCCGAGAGGCGAGGTTCCCATGACGAGATGGTCTCTTATGGTGCCTTGCTCGGGCGCCACGCCGTGCTGAGCTGCTCGCGTGCTTTCTGCCATGACCCGCGGTCAGGTCCCCGAAGGGGCCCGCGACATCCTCTGCTTGCTCTTCGCTGCCGATCGGGGTACCCGATTCGGCGATGGCCGCGCCGGGACCGAGCGACCCCACGAGGCAGGCCGAGCCTCTCTCTGAGCCTGCCTCGGTCGATACCCTCGAGGGCCAGTCGACAGGGCTCGCCGCAGAAGAAGGGCCGCCGCCCTCGCCTTCGGTGAAGCGAGGCCTGTTCGCGTGGCCGCCCCTCGCCCATCCGCGCTGGGCCCGCTTCCGCATCGGGCTCGCGCTCGCAGCCCTGTTCAGCATCATCGCCGTGGACGAGCTGCTCATCACCGCCCGGCCGCGGGCGGAGGTCACGGCCACGCTGGCGCAGGTCGGGTTCGGGACCATGTCCAAGGCGGCGCCTCCGCGCGGCGGGGCCGCGAAGCCGGGAGAGCTGGTGGCGCCCGCGGTCGATCTCGAGAGCGCCGCCCTCGCAAAGATCGAAGGGGCCGCGCCTCCTCCGCCTGCGGGCGAAGATCCCTCCAAGGACGAAGAGAAAGAGCCCGCCGAGCCAAAGCGCTTCAGCACCGTCAAAGAAGCGGCGGCGCGGAGCTGCTCGACGTCGAGCGTCGACGGGTTGAGCCGTCAGATCATCGCTCAGGCGCGCTGCATCGACGATCGAGCCTTCGCCCCCGTTCCCCCCCGGTCGAACCTCGTCACCGGCTCCCACGTGTTCCTCTACCTCGACGCGACAGCGCGCGATCGCCTCGTGGCCGCCCTCGACGAGAACAAGAGCAAGACGATGACGGTGAACAGCGGGCTCCGCACCGTCGCGCAGCAGTACCTGCTCTTCCGTTGGTCGAAGACGAAGCGCTGCGGGATCCAGCTCGCGAGCAACCCGGGCGAGAGCAACCATGAGACGGGCCTCGCCCTCGACATCACGGAGCCCCAGAAGTGGCGGCCCATCCTCGAGGCGAAGGGCTTCCGCTGGCTCGGCGCGATCGATCGCGTCCACTTCGACTTCAAAGGGCCTGGCGCGTCGTCGCGGCGAAACATCGACGTCCTCGCGTTCCAGCAGCTTTGGAACCGCAACCATCCGGACGACGCGATCCCGGAGAACGGACGCTACTCGTCGGAGCTCGAGGCGCGCCTCAAGAAGTCGCCCGCGGGCGGATTCCCGCAAGGCGCGCGGTGCGGCGGCGGCGGCGAGCGGAGGATCGCCGCCGAGCCAAGCCCGAAGCGACACGAGAAGCGCAAGAAGCCGCGCCGCTGATCGGAGCGCGACGCGCGCTCGCGCACCGGCTCTGTTTTCGCGAGCACGCCTTGCCGGGGGGGCGCGGGCGCACTAACTCCTCCATTCTCAGCGGTGGATCCGCTGCCTTCTCCCCATAGGAGCGACTGCCATGACGCTGCCCCGTCCCGTCTTCATCGTCAGCGCGACGCGCACCCCCATCGGCGCCTTCCAGGGCGCGCTCTCTTCTCTCACCGCCCCCCAGCTGGGCGCGGCCGCGATCCGCGCCGCGCTGGAGAACGCGAAGGTCGCGGCGGCCGATGTCGACGAGGTCTTCATGGGCAACGTCCTCACCGCCGGCGTCGGGCAGGCTCCCGCGCGCCAGGCTGCGATCTTCGCGGGGGTGCCCGACAAGGTCCCCGCCACGACGGTGGGCAAGGTCTGTGGCTCCGGTCTCCAGGCCGTCATCTTCGGGGCGAAGAGCATCGCCCTCGGCGACGCCGAGATCGCGATCGCGGGCGGCATGGAGTCCATGTCGAACGTCCCGTACTACTTGCCGCAGGCCCGCACCGGATACCGCATGGGCCACGGCAAGATCGTGGACGGAATGATCCACGATGGCCTCTGGGATCCGTACGGGGATTTCCACATGGGTCAGGCCGGTGAGAAGTGCGCGAAGGAGTACGCCTTCACCCGCGAGCAGCAGGACGAGTACGCGAAGGAGAGCTTCCGCCGCGCCCTCTCCGCTCAGAAGGAGGGCCTCTTCAAGGCCGAGATCACCGGCGTCAGCGTGCCCCAGAAGAAGGGCGACGCCCTCCTCGTCACCGAGGACGAGGGTCCCCCCGCGGGCAAGCCGGACAAGTTCGCTTCGCTCCGTCCCGCGTTTCAGAAGGACGGGACGATCACGGCCGCGAACGCGTCGAGCATCAACGACGGCGCGAGCGCGCTCGTGCTCGCGAGCGAAGACGCGGTGAAGAAGCACGGCCTCACCCCTCTCGCGAAGATCGCGGGGTACGGCGGGGCCGCTCAGGCCCCCGAGTGGTTCACGACCGCGCCCGCGAAGGCGATCGAGAACACGACGAAGCGCCTCGGCCTCACCACCAAGGACATCGACCTCTACGAGATCAACGAGGCGTTCGCGGTCGTCACGATGGCCTGCAACAAGCTCTGCAGCTTGGACCCGAACGCGGTGAACGTGCGCGGCGGCGCGGTTGCCCTCGGCCACCCGATCGGCGCGAGCGGAGCCCGCATCCTCACGACCCTCCTCTACACGATGAAGGATCAGAACAAGAAGCGCGGCCTCGCGACCCTCTGCATCGGCGGGGGCGAGGCGCTCGCGGTCGTCGTCGAGCGGTGACGGTAGCCTCACCAAAGAGGAGCGAGACCGTCGCCCCGGGGGTCGAGCGCTTCGCGGCGCTCACCCCCACCCTCCCGCCCGCGACCCACACGAACAGCTACGCGATCGGCGATCGCGACGTCCTGCTCGTCGAGCCAGCGACCCCCTACGAAGACGAGCGGGCCGAGTGGCTCGCGTGGGCGCGGGGGCTCGTCTCGCAAGGCCGCCGCCTCGTGGGGATCTTCGCGACCCACCACCACGCCGATCACGTCGGGGGCGCCACCTTCTTCGCGCGAGAGCTGGGGCTCCCCTTGATCGCGCACGCGCGGACGGTGGAGCTCGCCGGGCTCGAGGGGGTGGCCGAGATCCGCGCCCTCGTCGACGGAGCGGTGCTCGATCTCGCCGGCCCCTCCCCGACGCGGCTCGAGGTGCTTCACACCCCCGGGCACGCGTCCGGTCACCTCTGTCTGCTCGACCGCGCGCGCGGCACCCTCGTCGTAGGAGACATGGTCGCGAGCGTGGGGACGATCCTCATCGCGCCCGGCGACGGCGACATGTCCGAGTATCTGAAGCAGCTCGCTCGACTCGAGGAGCTCGACGCGCGCGTCGCCCTGCCCGCTCACGGCGATCCCATCGAGACGCCTTCGCGGCTGTTCCGTGCCTACGAGGCGCACCGGGCGATGCGAGAGGTCTGGATCCAGGAGGCGCTCGAAAAGAGCGGAGGTGGAAACCTCGATGAGCTCCTCCCCGTCGCCTACGCCGACGCCAAGCCCGAGGTGCACCCCATCGCTCGCCTGAGCTTGGAAGCGCACCTCGTGAAGCTCATCGCCGACGGAAGGGCGAAGCGTGTTGGGGAGCGCTACGTCCCCGTCGAGCTGCTCCACGCCGACGGCGACGACTCACCCTCTGCGGTGTAGTGCATCACGTGAGCACGGATATGGTGCTCGCGGTGGCGTTCGCACCAGAGCGTCGCGCCCGCGGTCTCCTGTCGCGTCTTTGCGCAATCGGGGCATAGCGGCTCGATCTCCGGCACCTTCCAATCGGGGTTGTGGTTCTTCTCCCGAATGATCATCACCGGGCAGCCAGCGAGGCGCATGACCTTCTCCGCCACCGAGCCGAGGAGAAGGCGCTTCAACCCACGCCGACCGTGGGTCGAGATCACGACCCAATCCGCATCCAGATGCGCGGCGAGCCAGATGATCTCGTCCGCCGGGAGACCGACCGACGTGTGCACGTGGATATGCGGGGTCGAGCTCCGGGGGTTCGCCTGACGAAAAGCCTGCAGCCGTTCACGACAGAACTGCGCGACGGCGTCGGCGTCCGCGCCCTTCAGATCCGGCGGAGGAACCAGGCCCGGATAGACCATGAGCGGGACTTGGGGCTCCGCCACCGTGACGACGTGCACCTCACCGTCCGCGTGAGAAGCGGCCAATCGCACCGCGTTCTCGAATACGGGTGAGCTACCTGGATTGAGATCGATCGCTGCGAGGACGACGAATTTGGACATGGTGGATTGCCTCGACAGAGAGAGTCAGCATCGACCGTGCCATTCCTTCATGGAAATGCGGCAATGCGTCCCCGGCCCAAGCGAACGAAGCGGATCAGCCCCGACCGCCCCTCCCGCCCCCCAACCCCCCACAACCCAAGCGAGCGTAGCGAGCGAAGCTTGAAAAGCGTTCGCCTGGCGAACGCCTCTCCCGGCCCGAGCGGCGAGCGGACAACTGAGCGAGCGAAGCTTGAAAAGCGTTCGCCTGGCGAACGCCTCTCCCGGCCCGAGCGGCGAGCGGACAACTGAGCCGAGCGCCCGTCCCGCCCCCCAACCCACCACAACCCAAGCGAGCGTAGCGAGCGAGCTTGAAAGGCGTTCTCGCTTGGCGAACGCCTCTCCCGGCCCGAGCGGCGAGCGGACAACTGAGCCGAACGCCTCTCCCAGCCCGAGCGGCGAGCGGACAACTGAGCCACTCCCTCCCGCCCCCAACCCACCACAACCCAAGCGAGCGTAGCGAGCGAAGCTTGAAAAGCGTTCGCTTGGCGAACGCCTCTCCGGCCCGAGCGGCGAGCGGACAACTGAGCCACACGCCCCCTCCCGCCCCCCAACCCACCACAACCCAAGCGAGCGTAGCGAGCGAAGCTTGAAAAGCGTTCGCGCTTGGCGAACGCCTCTCCCGGCCCGAGCGGCGAGCGGACAACTGAGCCGAACGCCTCTCCCGGCCCGAGCGGCGAGCGGACAACTGAGCCGAACGCCCCTCCCGCCCCCCAACCCACCACAACCCAAGCGAGCGTAGCGAGCGAGAGCTTGAAAGGCGTTCGCTTGGCGAACGCCTCTCCCGGCCCGAGCGGCGAGCGGACAACAGAGCGCGGACAAACATGGCCGTCGACGTGGCTTCGTGGCATGAGGACGCCAGCGTGAGCGCAGACCAACTCCGCTTGATGAAGCTCGCGATGGATGAGGCCGAGCGCGCTCGCGGGAGCACCGGCGACAACCCGTGGGTCGGGTCAGTGATCGCGGACGCGGAGGGACGAATCGTCGCGCGCGGCCACACCCAAGGGCCCGGAGAGGATCACGCCGAGATTGGCGCGCTCCGTGAGGCGGTCGCGAAAGGGGTCGTCCTCTCGGAGGCCACGCTCTACTCCACCCTCGAGCCGTGCTCGTTCCACGGGCGGACCCCGGCGTGCTCGCGGGTCATCGTCGACCATCGGCCCAAGCTCGTGGTGGTGGGCATGCGCGATCCGCATCCGCGCGTCGACGGAGAGGGGATTCGGATCATGCGCGCGGCCGGGGTCGACGTCGTCGAGGGGATCCTCGAGGCCGAGATCCGAATGCAGCTCGGCCGTTGGGTCTTCGAGCATCACCTCCACGAGCCGGTGCGCCGCGCGATGGCGCTGCTCGATGCCCACGGCCCCACGAGCGTGGTCGCCGAGATCGCGGCCATCTACGCCGTCGGGGAGGAAGCGGCAGAGCGGGCGGTGCGCGAAGCAGAGAGCCACCGCGCCGCCCGGTCCTGAGCCGAGGTCACTCCGTCAGCTCGTGCTTCTTCTCCCGCACGACGAGGACGGGGCACCCCGCGAGGCGCACCACCTTCTCCGCGACGGAGCCGATGAGCAGCCGCTTGAGCCCGGTGCGGCCGTGGGTCCCGAGGACGACGAGGTCCGCGTTGAGCTTCGCCGCGTTCGCTACGATCTTCTCCGCCGGGTCGCCCGCGTCCATGTGGACCTGCACCGGCGGCGTCGGCAAAGAGGGATACTTCTTCTTGAAGTCCGCGACGCGCGTCTGCGCGAACTCCTGGACGCGATGAACGTCGGTGCCGGTGAGCTCCGGCGCGTCCAAGTCCTCGGGCGGCTTCACGTTCGCGATGTTCGGCTCCGTCACGCAGAGCAGGTGCACATCGGCGCCCATCGCGGCGGCGTGGACCATGGCCCTCGACATCACCAAGTTGGAGCCCTTGTGGAGATCGACGGCGACTAGCACGACGGGGGTGCTCGGGGTTGGTTGGCTCGTGCTCACATTCGCCTCTTGTTCGGGGCGTCAGCATAGGGCACATAGTCCGCGTGAGTGAAGCGCCGTACGTGGCCGTCATCATGGGCTCGCGCAGCGATCTCGAGCACCTCTCGCCGGCCATCGAGCTCTTGAGCGAGCTCGGGGTGCCTCACGAAGTTCGAATCGTCAGCGCCCACCGGACGCCGGACTGGATGTTCGAGTTCGCGGAAACGGCGGAGGCCCGCGGTCTCGAGGTGATCATCGCGGCCGCGGGCGGCGCCGCCCATCTGCCCGGGATGGTCGCGGCCAAGACCCTCGTCCCAGTGCTCGGCGTCCCCGTCCCCGCGACGAGCCTCCAAGGCGTCGACGCGCTCCTCTCGATCGTGCAAATGCCGAAGGGGGTCCCCGTGGGGACGCTCGCGATCGGAAAGCCGGGGGCCGCCAACGCCGCCCTCCTCGCCGCCCAGATCGTGTCCATCCACCGGCCCGACATCCGCGAGCGGCTGCGGAAGTGGCGCGACAGCCGCACCGCCGAGGTCCTCGCCCACCGCGAGGTCTGACGATCATGTTGCCCTCCGCCAGCCCTCCATCGCCGCCCTCCGACGATCTCTGCCGCGGGAAGGATCGATGATCCTCCCCGGCAGCACCCTCGGCGTCTTCGGAGGCGGGCAGCTCGGGCGCATGCTCGCCATGGCCGCGCGCGAGATGGGCTACAAGCTGCGCGTCATCGATCCCGATCCGGGCTGCGCCGCCCGCTTCTCGGTCGAGGAGCACATCGTCGCTTCGTTCGACGACGTGGACGCGGCCAAGCGCCTCGCCTCTTCGTGCGACGTCGCCACCCTCGAGATCGAGAAGATCGCCATCGCGTGCCTCGACGCCGCCGCCGCCTTCGTGCCGGTGCGGCCCTCCTCCGAGGCCCTCGCCATCGTCCAGGATCGCGCGCGCCAGAAGCAGTTCCTCGCTTCCCATGGCTTCCCCCTCGGCGCGTTCCGCGTCGTCGCGAGCGCGGACGAGCTCGCCCGAGCCGCCACCGCCCTCGGCGGTCGCTGCTTCGTGAAGGCGGCCCGGGGCGGTTACGACGGCCGCGGCCAGGTCCAGATCTCCAGCGCGACCGAGGCGGAGCCGGCGTGGGGAGAGCTCGGGGCGGAGACGTGCGTGGTGGAGCGCGCCCTCGAGATCGACCAGGAGCTCTCCGTCCTCGTGGCCCGCACGCCCTCCGGGCGCGCCGTCGCATATCCGCCCGCCAAGAATCACCACATCGATCGCATCCTCGCGTGGTCCGTCATCCCCGCCCCCGTGCCGAACACGCTCGCGCGACGCGCGGAGGAGATCGCGCGCGGGGTGGCGGAGGCGCTGGAAATCGAGGGCCTGCTCTGCGTGGAGCTCTTCGTCGTCGGAGGCGAGCTGCTCGTCAACGAGCTCGCCCCGCGTCCCCACAACAGCTACCACGCGAGCGTCGTCGCGTGCGGGACGAGCCAGTTCGAGCAGCATGTCCGGGCCATCTGTGATCTGCCGCTCGGCTCCGTCGAGGTGGTCAGGCCAGCCGCGATCTACAACCTCCTCGGGGACGCGTGGAGCGCCGGCACCCCCGCGTTCGGGAGCGCCCTCGAGCTGCCCGGGGTGAGGCTGCACCTCTACGGCAAGTCGGTGGCGCGGCCCGGCCGAAAGATGGGTCACCTCTCCGCGAGCGCGGCGTCCCCGAGCGCAGCCGTCGATCTCGTGTGCGAGGCGTTCGCGCGGCTGTCGGCCTCGCGATGAAGCACGGCATCGCCCCCGCGACGCTGCTCGCGCAGGTGAAGAACACCGCGAGCTTCATCTTCGATCTGCCCGCGGCCCACCCCGCCGCCGCGATCCTCGAGGACGTCGCCGGCGCCGAGAAGGCGCAGACCGCGACCGACGCATCTTCCGCTCGATACCTCCGGTTCCTCCTCGCCGCCCACTACGCGACGGTCGCCACGTTCGTCCCCACCGACGTCGACGCCCGCATCCGTCACCACTACTTTCAGCCGCTCAATGACGCGGACGCTCTCGCCGCCGCGTGCGCCGTCATCGACGAGGTCGCCTCCTTCGACGCGAGGGTCGTCTCGGAGCGCGTCCTCGACACCGAGCACGGCCCCGTCTCCGGGCACGACGGCGAGTGGTTCTCCGTCCGCGCGGGCGCCCTCGGCCGCGCGATCGCGATTGGCGCGAGCGAGATCGCGGGCTCGTTGTTCGACGCCATCGACGCGGAGGTCGAGCGGGAGGCGAAGATCCTCGAGGACGCTTTCGCGAGCGAGCGGGCCCCCGGCGGCGTGGAGCGAGCGCTCCGCGCCATGACGATCGTAGCCCACAACTTGGGGGATCTCTCTCGGGTCGCGGAGGCGCTCGGGCCCGTCGCGCTCGCGCGCGGGGCGGACCGCTTCGTGCGGCTCGGGCACGCGGACGCGCCCCGGGCGCGGGCCGTGTTCACGCGCGCCGGCCTCCTCAACAAGGCCCTGATGGCCCGCGAGAACCACCGCTTCTTGCCGCTCCGGAGGCCGCGCGCGCTCCGGACGAGCCGCGCCCTCCTGTTGCCGATCGGGCCGTGGTTCGACGACTGGGGCGAGCGGGTCGCGGTCTCCCCTGCCCTGGAGGAGCGCGACCACGGCGAGGTCGTCGCCGCCCTCCTCGAGGTGCACGCGAACGATCCGGAGGCGAGCGGCTGCCTGCGCGCGCTCGCCGGCCTTCATCGGAAGCTGAGGGGGGGCTTGGACTCGGTCGCGTCCGAGGTGCCGGCGCGCAGCCGAAAGGACATCGCGCGCGGCCCCGTCCGGGAGGCGGTCGGGATCTCGCGCGACCACTTCGAGGCGCGGATGCGCAAGCGATACGAGCTCGCCTGCGCCCGCCTTTGAGGGAGCTCAGACGATCGCGCCGCGGTGCTCGCGCAAGAAGGCTCCGAGCGTTCGCGCCGGCCGCCCGATGAGCTTCTCGAGATCTTCGGTCACCCGACCTGCGAGGCCGGGGCGAAACACCTTGTCGTAGACGTCGGCGAGCAGGAACGCGAAGAACGAAGGCAGCCCCGCTCCCACGAGGCTCTGCTCGAACGCCTTCATCGGCAGATCCTCGAACCGAACCGGTCGCTCCAGCACCCGGCTCATCAGCGCCGCGACCTCGCCATGCCCGAAGAGCTCCGGCCCCGTCAGCACGTATCGACGACCACGATGCCCTTCGCTCGTGAGCACGGCGGCGGCGGCGAGGGCGATGTCACGCGCGTCGATGAGGCCGGCGCGACCGTCGCCGGTCGGGAGCGGCAGAACCCCGGCCCGAATCGCCGGCGCGAGCCCGAGGAAGTTCTGCATGAAGAAGCTCGGCTCGAGGATCGTGTAAGGCACCCCGGACGCTACGAGGTGCTCGCCGATGCGCCCGTGCCACTTTTGGATCGCGGATGGGCTGTGAGGTCTCGCGTCGATCCCGCTGACGCGAACGTAATGGTCCAGTCCGCGCGCGCGCGCGGCGTCGATGAAGCTGCACTCCGCCTCGACCAGATGCGGCGTCCCCGTCGCGCCACCGACGGCGACGTAGCACCGGTCGACGCCCGCGAGCGCTCCCTCGAAGGTCAGGGGGTCCTCCAAATCCCATCGCACGATCTCGACCGACGCGGGCGCGACGCCCGCCGTGGAGAGCGCGGTCGCCAGCCGCGCCGGCTCTCGGACCGCGGCCCGTACCTTCTCTCCCCGCGCGGCGAGCTCGCAAACGAGGTTCATGCCCGTGCTTCCCGTGGCCCCGAAGACTCCAATCATCTGGTAGCTCCTCTCTCGAGCGGCTCGCGAAGGGCGAGCCACCACGAGCTTCGGGGCGCGGCGCCGAACGGCCCATTCGCCACTCGGCGCATGAGCAACCGTTCAGCCCGAGGCGGGCTCGTCGAGGAGCCCGTTCTCCATCGCGAAGAGGGCCAAGCCCGCGCGGCTCTCGAGCCCGACCTTCTCGTAGACGTTCATCACGTGCTTCTGAGCGGTCCGGGGAGAGATGCCGAGGAGCGCGCCGATCTCGGGGTTCGTCCGGCCGATCGCGACGAGCTTCACGATCTCGATCTCCCGGGGCGTCAGGTCGCGCCCGCGCGCCGAGCGCGGCCGCGGGAGGGGTGGGGTGGCGAGGACGGCTTCGATGGAGGGCCGGTCGAGCTCTCCGGACGCGACCATCGCGAGCATCTCTCGCTCGATCGCGGACCGATCGCGCTTCGGGCGCTGGGGCCGGTCCGATCCGAGCGCGACGAAGACGTCCGCGGCCGCGACGAGGCGCGCCACCCGCGGGATCTCGGCGGAGCGCAGGCGCCGGTGATAGCCCTTGCCGCTCGCCCGCTCGTGGGTCGCCCCTGCCACGTCGGCGAGCTCGTGGAGCCCAGACCCGAGGCGAAGGATCGTCTCCGTCTGGAAGCTGTGCTGGCGGACGCGCTCGCGCTCGAACGGCGTCAGCGCGCCGGGCTTGTCCCAGATCCCGACCGGCACCGCGACGCGCCCGAGATCGTGAGCGAGGCCGGCGCGGCGCGCGAGCGTCACCGCGCCTTCGTCGAGACCGGCGGAGACAGCCGCGCCCTCCGCCGCCTCCGCGACGCGCTCCGAGTGGCGGAGGGTGAACGCGCTCGTCAGGTCCGCGATCCGAGAGAACGCGAGGAGCGCTCGATCGATGGCCTCCTCATGCTCGGCGACTCGGCGAGGCTCCGGCTCGGTCTCGAGGAACAGCTCCCACGCGCTCGGCTCGAAGATCCCTGCCATGACCCACGCCCGCTCCCGGAGGAACGTGTCGCACAGCGAAGGATCGAGGGCACCGCCGCGCCTCCGCCGAACCTCCTCGCTCGCCTCTTCGATGCCGTAGTTCCACGCGAACAGCTCGGCCACGTCCGCGACGTCGGAGATGCGCGCGGCGAGCGGCAGCGCCTCTGCCGCCGCGGCCTTCCGGGGGCCTCTCCCATCCCATCGCTCCTCTCGAAACCGAAGCGAGTCCGCCACGTCGGGCATGTCGATCGTCTTCGCGAAGGCGGTCCCCGCCTCGCATTGAGCGTGGGCATGCGCTCGCGGGGCAGACGGCGTCGTCAGCAGCGCCCCGACCGCACGCAGCCGCGCCCCCGCGGTAGCGTCGGGAGCGACCCCTCGAATCGCGCGCGCCACGAACGTCGCGGGGCGCCCGAAGTCGACCATCGCGAGCGTGCGGCGCAGCGAGATGTCGTCCCCCGCGGCGAAGCGGTGCCCCTCCTCGTGCGCGAACGAGGTGCACCCCGTGAAGCGCAGCAGCCCCGACCAGAACGCGAGCCCGGCCTCGGAGGAGGAGCAGCCGTGCGCGATCGCGAGCCGCGTCGAGAGAACGCACGTTCGAATGCACTTCTCGAGGGGGAACCCGTCCGCGATGTCGGTCGCGAGCGAGAGCGAGCCCAACACCTCCGCCAACCGGATCCCCGCATGCAGGCGCGTCGCCATTTGGGATCGAGCATCGTATCGCGCCTGCGCGCGGTAGCATGGTCCCCATGCATGGCTCCGTGCGACCGACGCTCGTCTTGAACGCGACCTCCGAAGAGGAGCGCTCGGCGTGAGCCCACGAGCCCTGACCACCGCCCGACTTCGGCTCCTCCCCGCGAGCGCCGAGACGGTCCGAGCGGAGCTCTCGGACCGCGCGCAGCTCGCGAGGCTCGTCGACGCGGAGGTCCCGCATGCGTGGCCCGACGCCTCTCTCGCCGGGGCATTGCCCATCTTCCTCTCACTGCACGAGCAGCACCCGGATTGGACTGGATGGCTCGGCTGGTATGCCATTCGCACGGACACTTCGCGGCCTGTCCTGATCGGCAGTGTCGGGTTCAGGGGCAAGCCGGACGAGCGCAAGGCGGTGGAGATCGGCTATTCGGTCCTCCCCGAGCACCGCGGCGTCGGGCTCGCGACGGAGATGGTCGGGGCGCTCCTCGACTGGGCCGCCCCTCGCGGCGCCGAGATCGTGGAGGCGGAGACGACGATCGACAACGTCGCGTCCATTCGTGTGCTGAAGCGGCACGGCTTCAAGATCGGCAACGCCGACGCTTCGGGCCGAGTGCGGTGCGCCCTCGCCAACAGCATGTCCTGACGACGACGCGCGCGCGAGCTCGCCAGTCTTTGGTGTAGGGTGAGCCCGCCATGCGAATCCTCCCGCGCGCGCTCGTCCTCCTCCTGGCCGCTTGCGGGGCGGAGCCCCCGGCGCCGTTGCCGCCCCAGATCTCGCCCGCCGCTCCCGCGCCCTTCCCGGCTCCCCCCGCGCCGGCGACCGCCGCTGCGCCGATGATCCCGAGCGCCGCCCCCGAGATCGACGAGCGGCCGGTCGCGCCGCGCCCGCGCCTGGATGAAAAGACCCTGCTGCTCGAGTCGGTGCATGTCTATGGCGAGCGCGTCGTCTTCCCCGATGAAGCAGCCCCTCTCGCCGACGCCCTCGCCGTCGCGCTCGCCAATCCCAAGCACGGCGGATACAAAGTCGTCCCTCCCGCCGAGCTGCGGAAGTCCTGGGCCGAAGCGCGCGAAGGCAAGCTCCCCGACGTCGGATTCGTCTGTGAGTCGGCGCCGCCGCCATTCGAATTGTCCAAGGCGCTCCATCCTGGCGCTTCCACCGCGAGCGCGACCATTCGCTGTCCCGCGAAGAAGAAGGGCCCGTGCGTGCTCGAGGTCGTCGTCAGGGCGCCGGCGGAGCCGGGCCAAGACGATGAGCCGGAGCGGGCCCGGCTGACGATGGACCTCCCGAGAGCCTCGTCTTCGAGCGACTGGGCCTCGCGCATCCGCAAAGGGAAGCTCGTCGCTCCCAAACCGGCCAAGCTCCCCGAGACCGCCGACATGCTCGGGATCCTCTCGGGAGGGATGAAGCCCGGGATCTACGTCACCCTGCACGACCGCGTCCTCGAGGGACCGTGGGAGGGTGCCTTCACCGACAAAGACATCGACCCGATCCGTGCCGATCTCGCCGCGTGCAAGAAGTCGGTGACGAAGCGCTGGCGCGATTTCTACGCCGCGACCCACCTGATCGAGGTCGCTCTCGACGGGAAGATCACCCGCTGCGAGTCGAACCTCCCCGAGCGATCCCCGCCCCCCGAGCTCGACTGTCAGTGCGCGGCGCTCCGCAAGCTGAGCTTCGGGACCGCCAAGGGCGTGCGGCGCGCGGCGCTCGACATCTTCACCAGCACCGTCGGGCCCCCCAGGAAGATGAAGCTCCTCGCGATGGCCTTCCTCGGAAAGGAGCGCGCCGACGACCCCACCGCGATCGCGGGGAGCGAGCCCGTGCTTCGAAGCGATCTCGAAGACTGTCTCGGAGCGATCGAGT
Organism: Polyangiaceae bacterium; assembly: GCA_044225865.1. Classification (GTDB taxonomy): domain Bacteria; phylum Myxococcota_A; class Polyangia; order Polyangiales; family Polyangiaceae; genus Xiheicaenibacterium. The sequence goes on from JBGAID010000075.1 coordinate 49,308, forward strand.
CCCCCTTCGGCGAGCTCTCGGTGCCGGTGCGGTTCGTCGTCGGGCCGGACGGCAGGGTCAAGAAGCACAAGGCCGAGTGGCCTTCAAACATCCCCAAGTCGGCCGCGGTTTGCATGGACAGCGCGCTCGCGAAGGGGTGGTTCAACTGTCCAATCGCCGGCCGCGCCACCATCGACGCGACCCTCGATCTCACGTTGAAGCGCTATTGAGTCAGGCCGGGCAGGTGGGCCCGCCCGGCATGCAGACGCCCGCGTCGCAATAGCCGTCCGCGCAGTCTTCACTGGTGCGGCACCCGTCCTCTTCGATGCAGAAGAAGCCGGCGGGACCGTTGCAGCAGGGGTCCCGGACGAGCACGCACGACGTGAGGTGCTCCTGGCCACAGGTCGTCCCGAAGCACTGGGCGGGTACGCACATCGCGACCGCGTTGCCCACGACGCCGCTCGGGACGCAGACCCCTCCATCACAGTCCGCGTCGGACTTGCACAGATCCTGGCCGCACGCGTTGGCGGGCAGAGGTTTGACCCCGCCGCAAAACGGCGTCAGGGGGCCGAGATAACAGGCGTCGCCCTCCACGTCGCAATCCGCGGAGGTGCAACACGCGTCGAACTGGGGCTGCTCACACTGCGTCGCCTCCGGAACTGGATAGCGACACATGCGGTATCCGCCATTTACGTCGACGCACGAGCCCCCGGGGCAGTCCGCGTCGGAGTGGCACTCGCTCAGATCGTAGTCGTGACCGCCTCCGGTCCCGCCTTGGCCGCCGCCCGCGAAGTTGGATCCCCCTCCGCCGCTCTCGCTCGCCCCTGTCCCGGTGCCCCCCGCCGCCGCCCCGCCGGCGCCCGACCCGCCGCCGCCTGTCGTCTGCACGTCGCTCCCGCAGCCGGCCACGATGCTCAGCAACCCTGCGGCAATGGATAGCGATGCTTTCATTCGTACGACTTTATCGGAATCTTTCAGGCTCGGGGAAGCGGCCCCGGAGGAGGGGCGCCTTACTTCTCCTTTCATCCGCGTCGGCGACCGCAAAGAGCTCGCCCTCTGGCCCGAACGCGATCCCTTCGATCTTGCTCCGAGGAGAGACGACCTCCTGATGGAGGACACGGCCGCTGCGATCGATCACGCCCAAGACGCTGCCCGTACAGAAGCCGTCTTCCACCGGGTCGTCGGTGCGCTCCGCGGCCGCGCTGAAGACCATGCGCCCCTCGCGCCCGGTCGCGTCGGTGAAGCCGAGGGCGACGCCTTCGATCTCTCCCAGCTCCACGCGATGAACGGCCCTCACCGAAGCCGCCTCGAGACGGGGTGACGAGCTCGCCAACTCGCGCGCCACCGCTCGCAGGTCGAGCTCGACCATTGCGTTCGTACCGCGGAGCCCTGTCTTCCTCGAGAAGAGGAAGAGGCCTCCGTCGGTGACGGCGGCGCCCTCGATGTTGAGCCCGTCGACCGCGCCTGCCAGCTGCAAGGCGAGGGGGGCGAGATCGACCTCGACGGTCCGCTCCCCGTCGAGTCGCACCCCGCGCTCGCGCTCCTTCGTCGAACATGAGCCGAGCGCGAGGACGGAGCCGTCCGGCAGCTCCACCAGCGCCTCGTAGTCCGGCTTCGCGCGCTTTCGTGCCCGCGCCTCTTCCGGCAATCGCCCCGACCGCAGCGCCGTGCGACCGACCCAATCCCCGGCGAGGGAATAGCGGTGCAGCTCGAGCTCGTCGTCCGCCACCACCCACAGCTCGCCGCGCCGGCAGATCAAACCGCTCGCCGCGGAGAGCTCCAGGGTCGCGGCGCGCGCGAGCGTCACCACCGGCATCCTCCATCCCGCTCGAACACCATTTCGCGCTTCGTGATATACGCGGCCCATGCGCGGCGTCGAGATGGGGGGGCCCGATTCGGATATCGCCCGGATGAAGAAGGGCAAGAAGGGCCCATTCATCGCGGTCGCGGTCATCGTCGCCCTCGGCGCGTTGGGGGCCGGCGGCTACGCGCTCTATGGCAAGCTCGCCCCCAAGCCCTCATCGTCGAAGGCGTACGGCGCGCTCTGGGGGTGCATGGTCGGCCCCCCCCTCGACGAGGGGGAGTCGCTCGAGTCGCGCTTCCGATCGATCACGGCCGCGCTCGGCGACGCCAAGGGCGATTGGCCGAAGCGCTGCGAGGACGAGATCACCGCGTTCTACCAGACGCTCGGCAGCGACCCGAAGAGCAGCGGGGTCAAGGAGGTGATGGACCTCGAGCTCAAGTGCACGACCCAGTGCTCCGCGGACAGCCTCGTCGGCAAGCTCGGTCAGCTCCATGACGTCGTGACGTCCGCGGGCATCAAGCCAGAGGGCGCCGCCGACGTGAAGGACGTCCCCGCTCGCCTCGCGGGCAAGCCGCTCAAGGCGGACGCCTTCAAAGACATCGTGCCGGGCACGGCCGCGCTTCAGGGCATGACCAAGCTCGGCGCCGACAAGACGGCGCTCCTCTATCGAGACCAGGTCGGCACGCTCTACGGCTGCGAGATCGATCCGGATGGCGACAGGCCCATCCGCTGCGGCCCGCTGACCCTCCCTATCAAGAAGCCGGCGGCGGCGCGCCTCGTCGAGAACAAGTCGAAGCTCTTGATCGTCGGCGTGACCGAGATGGGCAACAGCGTCGAGGAGACGAAGCGCGGCGTGTTCGACGCGTGGACCGGGCAGCAGACGGATGACGTCCCCGAGGACGTGGTCGCCGCCTCCGACCGCCCGCGGCTCCCCGCGAGCGAAGGCGTGTGGGTCGACGCGGAGCTCGAAGGGACGAAGGTCAAGCTGGCGCGCGCTCCGAACGGCGTTCTCCGTCTGGATCGAGGCTCGGATCCGCCGCGCTTCGTGATGGACGACTCCGATCATGACGGCCCCGGGACGGGCGATCCAATCGCGTTCATCGGGAAGAAGCGCGCCGTGATCCTCTTCCGCGCGAAGCACGGCGTCGCCGCCCTGTTCGTCAGCGGCTCGGGCGAGACGAAACCCGGCGAGTAGCCGGCAATTCGTCCACCCGTCCGGATCAGGACCCTCCTGCGACGGAGCTCGGAGGGCGCAGTCGCCTGGGAGGGTTCGGCGAGCGCGACAGCACGCCGGGGGATCACACGCTGCGGGGAGCTCTCGCCCAAAGCACGAAGGCGACGTGGATCTCCGCGCGAGTGCCGTCGGGTGCGCGCACCACGCACTCGATTTCGCCGAGCAGCGTCGCCGCCTTGAACGGTTGCATTTCGCGTGCTCCAATATTTTTCTCCCCACGCCGACGCGCAGCGCGCTGCGCGAACCGAGGTCGACGATGGCGCTCTTGTTTGCACGACGAATTGCTTACTGTTTGCCGCTTGCTCTGATGATGACGGCCGCCTGTGGTGATGGCGCCGACGACACTGGCCAAGGCGGAGATGGCGGCACCGGAGGCCAACCTCCGACGACGCTCGACGCCGACGGCGACGGCATCTCCGACGCCGACGAAGGCGAAGGTGACGCCGACGGCGATGGTGTCGCGAACTACCTCGACGACGACTCGGACGGGGACGGCATCCCCGACGCGGTGGAGGCGGGAGACGACGACGTCGAGACGAAGCCCGTCGACTCGGACGGGGACGGGACCGCCGACTTCCTCGACACGGACGCCGACGACAACGGCATCCTCGACGCGGATGAGCTCGACGGCGACTTCGATGACGACGGCGTCCAGAACTACGCCGACGGCGACGACGACGGCGACGGCATCCCGGACTGGATGGAGATCAAGGCGGAGGGAGCGGACTGCGACGGCGACGGTGAGCCGGACGAGCTCGGGACCGCGGACACGCCGAAGGATTGCGACGGCGACGGCGCGGTCGACTATCAGGATCTCGACAGCGACGGCGACCACATCGGCGACGCCGACGAGAGCACGGCGGACACCGACGAAGACGGCGTCCCCGATCGCTACGACGACGACTCCGACGGGGACGGCATCTCCGACGCCCAAGAGGCGGGCGACGGCGACGTGGCGACGCCTCCCGCCGACAGCGACGACGACGCGCTCCCCGACTTCCGCGATCTCGACTCCGACAACGACGGCGTCACCGACACCGAGGAGCTGGATCTCGGGACGGACCCGACGAACGTCGACAGCGACGGCGACGGCGTCAGCGATCTCGTGGAGGTCGTGGCCGGGACGGATCCGACCGACGAGAGCGACAATCCGCAGGCCAATGGCGACTTCGTCTTCATCGTGCCTTACAAGGACCCGACGACGCCGCCCCAGGACACGGTGAAGTTCCGCACCAACATCCAGTACGCGGATGTCTATTTCGCGTTCGACACGACGACCTCGATGTCGGCCGAGCTCACGGCGATGAAAGACGCGGCGACGGGCATCCCCGCCATCGTCGAGGACCTGCGCTGCGCGGACTTCAACCAACCGTGCAATCTCGATCAGGACTGCGGGGCCGGCATCTGCTTCCAGAACAGCTGCATTCAAGACCCGAACGCCGGCGCCGGCTGCATCCCGGACTTGTGGACCGGCGTCGGCAAGTTCGACATTCTGAACACCTATCACAACATCCTCTCCCTCCAGCCGGACCCGGTCGCGACCGCCAACGCCATTCCCGGCACCAACGGCGGGAGCACGGAGGCGCCGTTCCAGCCGCCGGTGTGCATCTCGAACCCGGCGCTCTGCCCGGGCGACACCGTCCTGAACTGCACCACGGGCGGGGTCGGGTGCCCGGCGTTCCGGAATGATGCCATTCGCATCTATGTCCAGATCACCGACGCCGACGACCAGTGCTCCGGCGCGGCGTGCTCTCAATTCACCGCCGCCACCGCGGGCGCGGCGCTCCAGGCAGCGGACATCAAGTTCGTGAGCCTCTACGGCACCGGCGACAACGGAGGCGCCGGCACCGCGCAATCCGTCGCGGAGGATATCGGCATCGCCTCGGGCACGGTCAATTCCAGCGGCCAGCCGTTCGTCTACCTCGCCATCGACGCCGACGTGGTCACGAACGCGGTCACCGCCGTCCTCGAGCTCGCCCGAGGCAAGTCGCTCGACACGACCATCGAGGCCGCCGACGCCGACGACGGCGAGACGGTCGATGCCCTCCAATTCCTCGACTACCTCGAGATCAACGCGTCCGGATCGGGGGGCTGCGACATCGTCTCTCCGACCCTCGACAGCGACGCCGACAGCCACCAGGACGAGTTCCCGACCCTCTACCCCGGCAAGCACGTCTGCTGGGACGTCCACCCGGTGGCCGAGAACACGACGCTGCCCGCGACCGACGAGCCGCAGATCTATCGGGCGACGCTCACGGTGCGAGGCGACGGATCACCCCTCGATCAACGAGACGTTTATTTCCTCATTCCCCCGAAAGACGTCGTCATCGCTCCGCCACAATGATCCGCTAGTCTAATGAGCGCGACCGTGCTCTCGTGATCGAGGGAGCACGGCGCTCGAGGGGGGCTCGAGTCAGCGGGAGGCAATCATGGGGGTGGCGACACAGTTCGGGCAGCGACCGCCGGGGACGCGCGAAGCCGGCCTTCGAGAGACGGGGCCGCGCCGCGTCGCCCAGCGACAGACCCTCGTGCGCGGCCAAGCGCTGAAGAGCCTGCTCGGCGCCCTCGGGGCCGAGCTCGGGGCGCGAGAGCTGGCAGAGGTCTTCGCCCGCCTCCACACCCTCACGGACGACGACGCGGGCTCGAGCACCAGCAAGGACACGAGCTCGAGCGCGCGCTTGCTGTTGAGCCGCTCCTTCGGCGGCACGTCCTGGTATCCGCTCGCCCATTACGCCGCCATCCATCGACTCGCGCGGGAAGTGACAGGGCGCGGACCGGAGCTCGCGCGGGCGCTCGGGCGCGAGGCGCGACGGATCGACGGGCGTGGGCTCTATCGCTTCGTCCTGCGCTTCTCCACGCCCGAGCTCTACTTGAAGCACTTGGTTCGTGTCCTCGCCCTCTACGTCGAAGGGCCACGCCTCGAGATCGGGAGCGTTCACCACGCGACGGTGGGCGACTCGGAGCTCGAGTTTCGCTTCGATCACGCGAACGGCTTCGACGAGAACATCTGGGAGGACGCGCTCGGAGGGACGCAAGCCTTGCTCGAGATGTCGAACGCGCGCGACGTGCGCGTCGCCATGCGCGAAGGGGGTGGGGCCGAGACGTGGTGTGTCGCGGAGGCTCGCTGGAAGCGGTGAGCGCGTGATCGATCGGAGCTTCGCCGAGGCGTTCGCCGAGGCCTGGGTCGACGCTTGGAATCGCCGCGACCTCGCCGCCGTCCTCTCGCACTACGCGGAGGACGTCGTCTTTCATTCTCCTCGCATCGCCGCCGTCATGGGCACCCGCGACGCGAGCGTCTCGGGAAAGGCCGAGCTCGAGCGCTACTGGCGAACGGCGCTGCCCCTCTCTCCCGATCTCCATTTCGAGATCGAGCGGATCTACGTGGGCAGCGACGTGCTCACGATTGCTTATCGAAACCACCGCGGACAGCGCGTGGCCGAGTCGTTCATCTTCGGCGACGACGGCAAGGTCACCCGCAGCGTGGCCGCCTACGAGGGTCCGCTTCGAAGCTGAGCGCGCGGCGACGGAGATGTCGCTCTCAGGCGCAGCGTGACACACGCGATCACCGCCGCCGTGGCCGCGCACGCTGGAACGTTCGATGCACTCTGGCTCGGACATGATCCGAGCTTCTCTCTTCTTTGGTGCGTTCGCGATGCTCGTCGTGGGCTGCGGCTCCGACGTGGAGACCCAAGGCGGAGGTGGTGAAGGCGGCTCCGGCGCGGCCTCCACCGGCGGCGGCGGGACGGGCGGCTCCAGCTCGTGCAGCACGTTCGCCGACGCGACCTCGCCCGGCGATCTCACGCTACGGTTCGTGAACGAGACCGTCGTCGACGTCTACATCCCCGCCACGTGCGACGACCTTCAGTACACGATCCAGCCGGCGGCCGGACCCGACGGCAACTACTATGGCAACGCCTTCGGCACGTGCTCTCAATCTTGTGATGAGCTGCAGACGGCGGGCCAGCTCTTGTGCGACGCGTGCTTGTCCACCGCCTATCGCATCCCTGCCGGTGAAGCGCTCGAGGTGACCTGGAACCAGATCGCGGCCCACCCCACGATGATGCCCTCCGAGTGTTGGTTCGAGGCGTCGGGCGGCACTGCGTGCAATCAAGCGATCGCGGCGCCAGCGGGCGCCTATCAGATCGGCGTGACCGTCTTCGACGGGTGCACGGGGACGGACGCGTGCACTTGCGACCCCGGCACCGGGCTCTGCGACGGGTTCGCGAGCGGCCAGGAGTCCGAGGTGACCCCCGTCGCCTTCGGCATCCCCGCGGCCGGTCCCGTCGAGGTCGTCATCGAAGCCTGCACGTTCGGTTGCCCGCCCCAGCCCGGCGGCTGACGAGCGTCAGCGGCGGGTGGCGTTCGTCGCGTGGGACGGGCGCCGCCCGGGACGCGTCCTCGGGACGATGGGACGCGGCTCTTGCCCGCAAGCGAACCGTACGCGCATCGGCCTCGGCCCGAGCGCGGGCGCCTCCGCGGCGAGCTCCTCGTAGGCAGCGCGACTCACCATCTTCCGATCCTGGACGAGGGTCGACCATATCGAGCCTTCGTGAATCGACGCGCGCGCGCACGCGCGAACGTCGAACCTGAGGGGCGCCTCGAAGGGAGCGAGCTCGAGCGCGGAGGGGCTCTCCCCCGTGTGCTCGGCGAGCTCGCGGAAGACCCCGGGCCCGCCTTTGTCGTAATGGAGGATCGAGTGCGCCGTCGAGACCGCGCCCGCCCACGGGTAGCTCCGGAGGGCCCACCGCGAAGAGAGATCGCCGAGCTTCTCCTCGAGGGCCTCGCGCTCCTCGTCCGTCTTCCACTGCGTCGCCGGCTCGAAGAAGATCCCGAGACCGAGCTCGTCGCCCTCGATCTCCCACGTCGATCGGATCCCGAACCGCGAAGGGTCCTGCGCCACCAGCGAGCCGTGGGTGAGACCGAACTCTCCCACGATGAAGACGGCTACCTCGTCCCGCTTCTCGGCGAGGAAATCCAAGGTGCGCTCCGCCTCCTCGGCCGTCTCGGTCGGGAACTCGGTGAAGCACATCGCCTCCGCCGCGACCCCCGCCTCCGCCAAATGATCGATCACGTCGGACACCACCTCGATGGGCGCGCCCTTGTCGATCAGCTCGAGCACCCGCGGCGCGGCCGACTCCACCCCGAGAGCGCAGGCCACCGCCCCCGCCGCGCGCAACGTGCGGGCGCGCTCCTTCGTGAGGTATTTCTCCGGCTTCAAATCGGTGGCCCAGCGAATGTCCAAGCCGGCCTCCGTGATCGCCTGGGAGAGCTTCACGATCGTCTTCGGGGCGACAGAGTCTTGAGAGAAATAGAAATGGCGAACGCCATGTCGGTCGGCGAGCTCGCGCAGGTGCTCGACGGCGGTGCCCACCTCGCGCTCTCGGTAGGAGGCGGTCCCGACCTCGGCCAGGCCGTAATGACAGAATGTGCACTTGCCCCAATAACAGCCGCGCGTCGGGTCATAAGGGAGCACGAGCCGGGGCGACAGATAGCGGTCGAGGGGGAGCCCTTCGAAGTCGGGGGCGGGCAGCGCCTTCAGATCTTCCATGCCGTGCCCGGGGAGCCACCGCGCCCCCACGAGGCGATCGCGGAGCACGACGTTCTCACACCCCCGCAGCGATCGCCCCTCGTCGAGCGCGCGCACGAGCCCGAGCAAGGTGTGCTCGCCTTCGAACACGCAAGCGGAGTCGAACGGGCCGAGGGCCCTCGCGAGCCGCTCACCGGAGAGGCGAATGAGCATCTGGGTCATCCCCGGTCCGCCGCACGTGAGGTGAATGTCCGGCAGCGCGCGCTTGATCTTCGAGGCGAAGGCGTAGGCCGGCTGGAGCTGCCCCGGGAAGCACACCGAGATGCCGACGACATCGGGGCGGAGCGCGGCGAGCCGAGGCAGGAGCACGCCGTCGACCCAGGGGTGGAACGGGTCCGCCTCCGGCGCGCTCGATCGCTCGACCTCCGCCATGGACGTCATCCCGAAGGGCGTCCGATAAGCGGTGAAGTCGAGGTGGAGCGGGTAGTGGACGGCCGAGACGACCGATAACGCCGACTCCACCGCGAGGACGGCCCCACCATAGGCTCCCGGATCGAAGAAGGCCGCTTCGTCCCGCATCGTCGAGACCGCGCCCTCGATCACGCCCGGAACGGCGTGAGCATCGGCGCGCGCGTTCGCGAGGGCGGCGTATTCGAGCTGCTCGGCGTGGGCGAGGGATCCCTTGCCGTCGAGCTCCGCGAGCCGCGCCTCGAGCCGTTCACGGAGGTCCGAGGTGCGGCGGGCGGTGAGGAGATCGAGATACGCCTCGAGGTTTGCGTCGATCGGCTCCACCTCCACGCCGTGCCGGCGCAGGAACCCGGCGAGCATCGGGAGGGCCAGATAAGGTGCCGTCGGATCGCAGGTCGGCGGGTAAAGGAGCGCCACGCGCATGACGCGCAGGCGTAGCACACGCGCCCGAGGGCGGGCATCGAAGCGGGCATTGATCTCCGCGCCGCCGTGACCATGCTGGCCTCATGGCTGCATCCACCCACCGCACGTGCAGCGCGTGTGGACGGACCAATCGGATCCCCCCCTCCCACGTCGCCGACCGCGGGACGTGCGGCGCCTGCAAGGCTCCCCTCCCCCCTTCCTCGCGACCGATCGACGTGGACGCGGCCCTCTTCGACGCCATCGTCGGCTCCGCGCGCGTGCCCGTGCTCGTCGACTTCTGGGCGACGTGGTGCGGCCCCTGCCGAATGGCCGCGCCGGAGGTCGAGCGCGCCGCCGCCGAGCTCGCCGGCAAGGCGGTCGTCCTCAAGGTCGACACCGACCAAAACCAGGATCTCGCCGCCCGCTATCAGATCCGTAGCATTCCGAGCTTCGCCGTGTTCTCGAACGGCAAGCTCGTGTCGATGCAACCCGGCATGGCCCGCGCATCGGATCTGATCCGACGCGCGCTCGGCTCGGCGAACGCCGCCTAGAGCACCGATCCGTTTGAAAGCCGGCGCTTTCGCGCCATTTCACGCGTAATCCACGCGGCCTCGTCGCTCCGCTCCTCGCATGACTGCGAGTCGTGCTGTGGTGCTCACTCCTCGGGCGCGCGCCTCCCACGCAAACTCGCGCGACATCACTCGGCCTTCAAATGAATCGGTGCTCTAGAGCACCGATCATGTT
>JBGAID010000076.1:0-59257 GCA_044225865.1 Polyangiaceae bacterium
CTCCGGCGAACGAATCAAGTGGATGTTCACGGTCGACGCCGCGCGGCGAAAGCTCGGCAAGAAATACCCCCACGTGGCCGGACTCGCCCGTCGAGCGGCTTGATGTATCAATCGATTCCCCTGTGCCGAGGTACTAGGGGGCGCTCTGCGGGGCCTCGCGTAAGCGGAGGTATCATCGAGGCACGGCGAGAGAATCCAGGTCCAGACCCGGCAATCGAATCGCGCGAGGATCTCTGATCGAGAATCGCGCTCGCTCATTCAGCGCGCGACGCGCTTGAGGGCGATCGCGAACCGTACGCGCGCCGGTCCGTCCATTTGGGTGGGGCCGACGTCGAGGCGGCGGAACCCCTCGAGCATGCAGTCACGCGCCTTCGGCTCGTCGGGGACGACCCGCGTGCATTTGGCCTCGACGATCTTTCCGGAGGGGGCGACGGTGGCCTCGAGCTCGAACGAGACGTCGGACGAGCGGAGGCACGGCTCGAAGAGCTCGCGGTGGCTGGCGACGGCCCGCTGCAGGGCGGCCGCGTCCACCCGGGCCTCGACGCGATCGTTCGCGGCCCCGTGGACACCTTGGCGCTTGAACGAAGAGCCCCCTTCGCTCGCTGGCACGGGCGCGCCGGGCGGGGGCAGCGCGGCCGCCGCGTCATCGGCTTCTTCGAGCTGCTCGGCGCGGGTCCGCGCTTCGATCTCTTTGTCGGTGGGAGGGCGGCCCGCGACGGTGATGGTGGGACGGTCGTCGTCGAGGGAGCGGACATCGACCGTCCACGTGTCGGTGGCGATGGGAGGGGGCGGCGCTTCCGGCGGAGGGGGTGGCATGGGCGCGCTCGCGCACCCGGACACGACCAACCACGACGATGCTGCGACGCGCGCGAGCTTGTTCATGTCGATCCCTTCTTCAACGCGACGTCCATGACGAGCGTGACGGGCTCCTTCCCTTGGAGCTTCGAAAAGGAGAGCGCGCGCAGCGTCGCGGCCACACAGTCCCGCAGCCGCGGCGCATCCGGGGCCGCCGAGAGGACCTGGGCGTCCGTGACGCGCCCCGAGGGCGAGACCTTCAATTTTATCTTCAGCACGCTATCGACCGACAAGCAGGCGGAAAGCTTGGATGCGTTCTCGTCGAATGCGCGCGCGACCTCGGCCTGGGCGAGGCTCGCGTCTCCCTCGCTCGTCGTGAACGCCTGGAACACGTGGCTCTTCTCCTTGTGCTCGTTGGGCTTCACCTCGACGCCGCCGGTGGGAAGATCTTCGGGGCTGCCGTCCTCGCCTTTCGCCGTCGCGCTCGCGGTGACGACAGGCGGGGGCCTCTCGGGGATCGTCTCCGTGGGCGCTCCCTGCTCGGCGTCGCTGACCCGGACCTCGGGCGGTTCTGCCGCCCCCGAGCACGCCACCACGAGAAGGAGCGAGGACGCGAGGAGCGTTCTCGTCACCGCATGAAGCTACACCGAACGGTGGGGTTGTCGAACGGTGTTTGGTCGGATGCGTGCTCATCGACGAAAGAGCTCGACGAAGCGATTGCCGTCTTCCGCCTTGGGAGCGCCGGGGCCTTCGAAGCCGACCTCGAACACCTCGGTGCCCGGCCGATCGAGCAGCGCCGCCTCCACCGAGTAGATGAAGCCGCGCCTCCATAGCGAAGGGGCGATCCGCGGCCGAGGTAGAACGCTCCGCACCGAGGGGGCAGCGGGGAGGGTCGACCCGCGCGGCGGCGCGACGACGCGTCCGCGGATCATGGGAATGGCTCCCCTCCGAATCGAGCCTCCCGCGCGGACGAGCAAGGTCACGCGCGGCTGGGCTCCTTCGGAGAGGCGCGCACCGATCACCTCGTGCCCGCCCTCGAACGCGATCGGGGCGCGCACGGTGAGCCCCGCGAGCAGCGCGCGCTCCGCTTCGGCGCGGCCGGCCTCGTCGCGCTCGGTGACCGCGATGTCGTAGGCGATCCGGAGATCTTCGAGCGTGGTCGGGCGCGCTCTTGGGACGCGCGGGTCGAGGCCGTAGTGGAAGGCGATCTCCCACGCCCCGTACGGGTCCGGCTCGTGGGACCACACCGGCTCGTGAGAGGAGAGCAGGCCCCGCTCGAAGAGCGTCGGCTCTCGCGCGACGAAGCGAGACACTTCGAGGCCGGACCCGCGCTCCGTCACGAGGTACGGGCCGAAGACGCGCACGTGGCGGTCTTCGAAGATGCGCACGGCGGTGGCGGGCTCGAGGTTGCGCAGATCCGCGATCGAGACATCGGGGGTGTCGTCGTCGACCGGCGAAGCATCGGTGGGACGGGCGACCCGCCCTCCGAGCGCAAAGACATGGGCCCAGGTGGGGCGGAAGCTCGCGTGGAGCGCGAGGTGGGCGTCGCGGGGGAGCTCGGCGTCGAGCCGCTCGAGGAGGGCGATCTTGTCGCCGTCGGTCTCGATGAAGAGGCCCTTCTCGTCGAACCTGCCGCCGGTGCGGCGAGCCCACGCGAGCACGCGCATCGCGTCGTTCATCATGATCGCGAGGGGGACGAGGACGTAGGCGAGCGTCGCCGCGAAGGCGCGAGGGCTCCGGAAGACGTGGCCCATGGGGGCGGCGATGGTGGCCGCGATCGAGGCGACGGCGAGGGCGAGGTACAGCGCGAAATGGTGCGGCCAGAAGACGTGGATGTCTGCCCCCTGGGGGAACGCTACGTACTGGAGGACCGCCATCGCGAGCACGGCGAGGGGCGCGAGCTCCTCCGCGCGTCGAAGGACGACGAAGCGCGCGGCGGCCACGACCGCGCCCGCCTTGCCGATGGCGATCCCGAGCGGGGTGAAGCAGAGCTCGATCCAGAAGCTCCGCTCGTCGAGCTTCTGAGCGAGGGTGGCCTGCTTCGCCTTCGAACGCATCTCGTAGCTCGCGAACAGGTCGTGGGTCTTTCCGAAGGACGCGAACACGGCGAGGAAGAGGGCGGCGATGGCGACCCCCGACGCGCCGAGCACGATCGCGCTCGCGATGCGGCGGCGACGCTCGCCGCGCGAGATCCCGATCGACCGACGGGACGAAGCGAAGGAGCCGAGCTCGACGAGGCAGAGGGCGGCCACGAGCACGAACCCCGGCCAATCCGCGAGCATGGCGAGGGCGGCCGCGATCGCGGTAGAGACACGATCCCGAAGCCGATCCGTGCGGCGCGCGCGCGCCCAGCTCCCCACCATCCACGCGCCGTAGGCGATGACGGGGACCTCGAGGGCGTTGAACTGCGCGAACGCGAGGGCGATGGGGGTCGAGACGAAGGCGACGGCCGCGCACGCGCCCGCCAGCGGCCGATGGAGCTCCGCCCCTGCTCGATACAGGAGGGGGGGCGTGGCGACGCTGAGGAGGGCGGCCGCGAGCTTGCACACGAAGGCATGCCGGCCGAAGACCTCGAACAACGCGAACGTCGTCCAGAAGATGCCCCACGGGTGGTGGCAGTACGCGTCGGCGGCGCGGGGAGGTCCGTCGAAGTAGCTCCAGATCGGGAACGCGATCCGGTGGCGTTCCATGTTCTCGGCGATGATCCCCATGCTCGCGTTGGAGGCGAAGTGGCCGGCGAGGACGGGCCCGGCGAGCTCCCACGTGACGACCGCGAGCATGAGCGCGGTCGCGAGCGCGGTGAGGGCGAGGCTCGTCCGGTGCTCGGCGCGCGTAGCGCGCAGCGGCAGGCCGGGGCCGCGCGGATCGACGACGAGATCCGCCGCCCCGACGCCGCGGAGGAGCGCGGACAGCCGGCTCAGATCCATGGCGTCAAAACCGAGGCACAGGCTGCTACCCTCGCCCGCCGGTGGAGCCCGCGAAGCGATCGAAGAGGAGCCTCTCCCTCCGCACGCGAGCGCGGCTCTGCACGCGAGGGGGCCGCGCCCAGGTCGCGCTCTACGCGGCGGCGGCGGTGATCACGCTCCTCGCCGTGCTCCGGCCCTTCTTCGCGGCGACGTACCCGCCCATGACCGATCTGCCGTTCCACGCCGCGCAGACCTCGATCTTCGCTCATTACGGGGACCCTTCGTACCACTTTCGCGAGCAATTCGAGCTCACCCCGCTCGCGGTGCCGTACGTCTCGAGCTACCTCCTCGGCGCGGTGTTGATGCTCTTTCTGCCCGCCGTCGCGGCGGTGAAGACGGCGACCGCGATCATGCTGCTCATGGTCCCCGCCGGGCTCGCCGTCCTCGCGTGGGGGCTTCGCAAGAGCCCGCTCCTCGGCCTCGCCGGGGTGCCTTTCGTCTTTTGCAACCTCACCCATTGGGGGTTCATCAACTTCGTCTCCTCGCTCGGGATCTTCGCGGCAACGCTCGGGCTCGGGGTGCGCGTCCTCGATCGGCCCTCGCTCCGGAGCCGGATCGCCCTCGGGGTGAGCCTCTTCGCCCTGCTCTTCACCCACGTGTTCCGCTTCCCGTACGCGCTCGCGGGGCTCCTCGCCGCGGCCGCGCTCTTCTACCCCGCGACGAAGCGCGTGCGGCCGCTGCTCTTGCCGATGGTGCCCGCCCTCCTCGCCTTCGCCGCGTTCCTCGCGGTGCGCCCCGCCGCCGTCGGCTCGAAGCTCAAGCTCGGGCTCGACACCACGCGACTGCACGGGTTCTTCAACCTGATCGTGGGGAGCTTCCTCGACGAGGACGAGCCGCGCGTCGCGAAGCAGCACCTCGTGATCGTGGGGCTCGTGCTCGGCGCGACGATCGCCTCGCGCATCGCCCGCGCGCGGGGTCGAGGACCGCGTGAGATCCTCGGTGAGGACGTGCGCTTCGCGGCCGCGGGGCACGCGCTCGTGACCGGGTGCGTGCTCGCGTGCGTCCTCGGGTACGTCGTCCTGCCGATGGAGATCGGCGTGTGGTGGTACGTGTATCCACGCGAGGCGACGGCCGCCCTCTACCTGGCGATGGCCCTCTTGCCCGATCTGCCGAAGGCGATCTGGCTTCGCGCCCTCTCGGTCGGGGCGCTCGCGTGGTCTGCCCTCTCCGTGAGCCGGGTGGTCGTCCGCAACTACGAGGCGTTCGACCGAACCACCCAAGACTTCACCGCCGTCGTGGAGAGCATCCCCAAGGCGCCGAAGCTGCTCTACCTGGTGTTCGATCACGGCGGCTCGACGCGCGCGACGACGCCGTACATTCATCTGCCCGCGTACGTGCAGGCCGAGAAGGGCGGCTTTCTCTCGTTCCATTTCGCGATGTGGGGGGCCTCGCCGGTGAAGTATCGCGAGGGCGAGGGCGCGGTCGTGCCGCCGGCGGTGCCGCTGCGATGGGAGTGGCAGCCCAACCTCTTCGACGTCCGGCGCCATGGGCCGTTCTTCGATTGGTTTCTCGTACGCTCGACACGCGATCCGGGCGTGCTCTTCCGGCCCGACAAGTCGATACGGCTCGTCCGACACGAGGGCACCTGGTGGCTGTACGCGCGCGGCGTGCCGGATTGAAAGTCGGTTCGGCGCGCGGCGATCCGCGGTACCTTGGCCGTCCCACCGAGGTGTTCATGCTCATCCACCCCCGGCGCGCGTCGATCAGCGCAGTGCTTCTGGCCGCGGCGTTCGCGGGTTGCTCCGAGCCGGCGCCGGAGCTCGAGCCGCTCCCGCCGGTGCGCACCCAACAGCGGGTCGTCGTAGCCGAGGTTCGACCGCCGCCCCTCGCGGGCGGGACGCTGCTCGTGACCGCCGACGGCGCGCGCGCCTACGTCTCCGATCCGGATCGCGATCGGGTGGTCGCGGTCGATCTCGCGCGCGGGGCGGTGCTCGAGTCGATCGAGCTCGAGCCGGGCGACGAGCCCGGTCGCCTCGTCGAGGACAGGGCGGGGCGCGTCCACGTCGCGCTGCGGGGCGGGGGCGCGGTCGTTACGATCGATCCGTCGTCGAAGGGGGTGCGCGCGCGCCGATCGATCTGCGCCGCGCCGCGCGGGCTCGCCGTCGCCCCGGCGGCGTCGGTGGAGCGAGACGCGCTGATCGTGGCGTGCGCCACCGGCGAGCTCGTCACCACGAGCGCAGCCCCGTTCACGTCCGGGATCGACGCCGCCGAGCTCGAGCCGGATCTGCGCGACGTCGTCGTCACCGAGGACGGCACGCGCCTCGTGAGCACGTTCCGGAGCGCGACCGTCCTCGCCGTGGATCCGTCGGGCCGGGTGCTCGGCCGGGCCCGGCCGCGGGACTACGAGAACGCCCACACCCACCGTCGCTTCGCGCCGGACGTGGCGTATCGGATGGTCCCCCTCGCTGGCGGCGCGGCGATGATCCACCAGCGCGCCGCGAACGTGACGATCGATATCGGCGAGGGCGCCGAGGACGGGTACGGCGCCGCCGACTTCGACTGCGACACGGCGGTGGTGAGCGGCGCGGTCACACGGTTCGACGCGCGCGGCCGCACCATGACGGAGGAGGGTCGCGGGGGTCTCGGCGCGCTGCCGCTCGCGGTCGACGTCGCGGTCGGGCCGGTCGGCGACGCCATCGCCTTCGTATCGGCGGGCGCGGGCGAGGTGGGGATCGCCCCTCGGTCCTCGTTCGAGGACCACGACGGCTGCGACGAGTCGTTCGTGCGCGCGACCACCCGCGAGCTGCCCGATCCGGTCGCGGTCGCGTTCGCGAAAGGAGGCGAGCGGCTCGCCGTCCAGCTGCGGGAGCCGCCCGCCGTCGTCGTGCTCGACGCGACCTCGCTGGAGGAGATCGCGCGGATCGATCTCGGCGGCCCGAGCCGGGCCGACTCGGGCTGGGAGCTCTTTCACAAGAACGGCGCGTCGAGCACCGCCCTCGCGTGCGCGTCTTGTCATCCCGAGGGCCGAGAGGATGGACACGTCTGGCACTTCTCCGGCATCGGCGCGCGCCGAACCCAGTCGCTCGAGGGCGGCGTCATGGGGGCAGCGCCCTTCCATTGGGCGGCGATCAGCGCGACCTCGCGATGCTGATGGATACGGTGTTCGTCCACCGCATGGGAGGCGCCGACCAATCGCGGGGGCGCATCGACGCCCTCGCGAGCTACCTCGACGCGATCCCCCGCGTGCCCGCCCGCGCCGTCGCGGACGCGGATCGGATCGAGCGCGGTCGCGCCCTCTTCGAGCGCGGCGACACCGGCTGCGCTTCCTGCCACGAGACCCGCGGCGGCGTCGCGCGCGAGCGGTTCGCGGTCGGCCGCGGCCCCGCCGTGCAGGCCCCCTCCCTCGCCGGCGTCCGCAACCGCGCCCCGTTCATGCACGACGGCTGCGCCGCCTCCCTCGAGGATCGCCTCTTCGATCCCGCGTGCAGCGGCGCGTCGCACGGCGATCTCCGCGCCCTCTCCGAAGGCGACGTCGCCGACCTCGTCGCGTACCTCGAGAGCCTCTGACCCCTCCCGCGGGGAGCGGAGCGACACGCAAGGGAGGGGTCGGCGAGCGGAGCGAGCCGGGGGTGGGCACCTCCTCGAGGGGCCCCCGTGCTACTTTATTCGTAGCGGTGCTCGCTCACGCGAGCTCGGGGTGGAGGGCGGAGAGGGAGGCCTCGTTCGGCTCCGCGACGCCGCGGTCGGTGATGATGCCGGTGACGAGGCGCGCGGGGGTGACGTCGAAGGCGGGGTTCTCCGCCCGCGTGAAGGGGTGGGCGTGGACCTCGCGGCCGTCGCGCATCTCGATGGGGATGGTCGCGCCGGACGAGAGCGAGAAGTCGAGGGTGCTCGCGGGGAGGGCGGCGTAGAAAGGCACGCCGTTGTCGCGCGCGGCGAGGGCCTTCAAATAGGTGCCGATCTTGTTGCAGACGTCGCCGTTCTTGGTGGTTCGGTCGGAGCCGACGATGACGACGTCGACGAGGCCCTTCTGCATGTAGTGGCCTCCCGCGTTGTCGGCGATGACGGTGTTGGGGACGCCGTGCTGGCTCAGCTCCCACGCGGTGAGGTAGCCCTGGTTGCGGGGGCGCGTCTCGTCGACCCAGACCTCGACCGGCACGCCCTGCTCGTGGAGCCGATAGATGGGCGCGAGGGCGGTCCCCCAATCGACGGTCGCGAGCCAGCCGGCGTTGCAGTGGGTGAGGACGCGGAGCGGCTCCGAGGGATCGCGCTTTTGGGCGCGGATCGCGGAGAGGACGTTCGCCCCGTGCTCGCCGATCCGCTCGCACGCGCGCACGTCCTCGTCGGCGAGGCGGGCCGCGAACGCGTACGCGACCCGCGGTCGATCATCGGGAGGGACGGCCATGAGCTCTCGCATCGTGCGATCGACGGCCCAGCGCAGGTTGACGGCGGTGGGCCGCGTCGAGACGAGGAGGCGCGCCGCCTCTTCGAGGGCGGCGTCGGAGGCGTCCTCCACCGAGGCGAGGCACAGCCCGTACGCGGCCGCGACGCCGATGAGGGGCGCGCCGCGGACCTTCATGGTGCGGATCGCCTCCGCCATGGCCGCCGTCGTCTCGATGCTGACGACCTCGAAGGCGTCCGGG
This sequence comes from Polyangiaceae bacterium, assembly GCA_044225865.1. GTDB lineage: Bacteria > Myxococcota_A > Polyangia > Polyangiales > Polyangiaceae > Xiheicaenibacterium. Next base: position 8,345 of record JBGAID010000076.1, read on the forward strand.
AGCCGCGTCTGATCGATGATTTCGATCGAGACGCCCTCGGGGCCGACCCAGATCGTCCGGTAGCTCGCGCCCCCGACCCGCACCGGTCAGTGACCTTCGAATGCGAAGAGGGCGTGGGTCGTGACCCCGAGCGCCTCGATGCGCTTCTTGCCGCCGAGATCGGGCAGGTCGATCACGAAGCACGCCTCCACGATGTCGGCGCCGGCCATCCGCATCAGCTTGATGGCAGCCTCCGCGGTGCCGCCGGTGGCGATGAGATCGTCGATGACGAGGACGCGCTCGCGGGGGCCGACCGCGCCCACGTGCATCTCGATGCGATCGGTGCCGTACTCGAGCGCGTAGTCGTGGCCGACCGCTTCCCCGGGGAGCTTGCCCTTCTTCCGGACGGGGACGAAGCCGGCCCCGAGGCCGTGGGCGACGGCGCCGCCGAGGATGAAGCCGCGCGCCTCGATCCCGGCGACCTTCGCGATGCGCGAGTCGCGGTAGCGATCGATGAAGCGCTGGATCGTCTCGCGGAAGCCCTCCGCGTGGCCGAGCAGCGTCGTGATGTCGCGGAACTGGATCCCGGGCTTGGGGAAATCGGGAATGGTCCTGACGAGCGCGCGCAGATCCATCATCGGCTCCTCTTCGAGACGCGGGCGATGATCGCCTCGAGCTTCTTCTCCATCGCGGGGTCGCGCTTCTCGGGGTGGGTCATGATCGCGGTCTCGAGGGCGTGATCACAACCGTGGGGGCACGGGCCCGCCTGCGCGCCGAGGGCGGGGACGACGCGCTTCAAGATGCGCCGGGCCATCTCCCCGTTCTTCGCGAGCACGGCGAGGACGTCGTCGACGGTGACGTGGTCGTGGTCGGGGTGCCAGCAGTCGTAGTCGGTCACCATCGCGAGGGTCGCGTAACAAATCTCCGCCTCTCGGGCGAGCTTGGCCTCCGGCATGTTCGTCATGCCGATGACGGATGCGCCCCACGATCGATAGAGGTTGCTCTCGGCGAGGGTCGAGAACTGGGGGCCCTCCATCACGACGTAGGTGCCGGGCCGCGCGATCGACGCGCCCTCCGCCCTGCCCGCGTCGAAGAGGGCGTCCCCGATGCGCGCGCACACGGGGTGGCCCATCGAGACGTGGGCGACCAGGCCCGCCCCGAAGAACGACTTCGGCCGGGCGAAGGTCCGATCGATGAACTGATCGACGACGACGAACGTCCCGGGGGCGAGGTCTTCGCGGAGGGACCCGACCGCGGACAGGGCGATGATGCTCTCGACCCCGGCCCGCTTGAGGGCGTCGATGTTGGCGCGATAGTTCACGTCGCTCGGCGAGTGGACGTGGCCGCGCCCGTGCCGCGGCAGAAAGACGACCTCGGTGCCGCCGAGGGTGCCGAAGTAGAGCTCGTCCGAGGGCTCTCCGAACGAAGAGGACACACGCTCCCAGCGCGCGTTCTCGAGCCCGTCGACCTGATAGATCCCGCTGCCGCCGATGACGCCGATCACGGCGCGACGATAGCATCGCTCCGCGGCGGGGTTACTGCGTTTCCCACCCCATGAGCGGCCGCGACGAGACGATCCGCGCCTCGTAGCCGAGGGACGCGAGCGAGGCCATCATGTGCTCGTACCCCTCCGCCGAGCACGCGGGATAGAACGCGTCCACCACCGCGGTCCGGCTGCCGAAGTCGACGTCGACGCGCCGGACCCCTTCCACGTTGAAGAGGGCGGACTTGACCTTCACCGGACAGGCGTCCTCGCACGCCATGTTCGGCACGACGAGGTTCAGCTCACAGGTCTTGCGGGTCGGGACGTCGGAGAAATCTCCGTAGCGGGAGCCGCCGCACGCGAAGACAGCGCACGGGAGCGTGAGCACGGCCACGGCGGCGACGAGACGACCTCGATTCACGAGGACCACACTACCAGCCTCGGCCCGGGCCCGCCAAAGTAGCGAGCGTCCGGCGTCCGGGGTAAAGGAGACCCTCTTCAGCGATGGCCGCGACCGAAAAGACCACCGACGCCGGCGTGACCATTGCCGAGTCGCGCCGGCCGCCGCCGAAGATCGGCACCGCGCGCAAGGTGGTGCCCTTCGTCCTCGCCGCCCTCCTCCTCGCCTTCATCGGATCGCGCATCGACTTTCGCGCATTCGTCGCCGCCCTGCGCGGCCTCGATGTCGCCCCCTTCCTCGCCTACGCGATGGTCTGGCAGATCGTCCTCCTCGGCGCGGATGCTCTCGGCAACTACGCGGCCTATCGCCTCACGATGCCGAATGTTCGCTATGGCGACTTCTATGTCTTTCGCGGGGCCTCGTACCTGCCGGGGATGCTCAATCACCACCTCGGCCAGGCCTACCTCACCTACCTGATGTCGAAGCTCGCGCGCGTCCCGCTCGCGCGAATGGCGGGGGCCACCCTCGTCTCCTACGCCGGTTGGATGGGCTGCCTCGTGGGGTGCGTAGCGGTCGCGCTCCCCCTGACCGGTCTCCCGCTCGGATACTTGCCGGCGATCCTCATCGCGGGGGTCGCCTATTTGGTCGTCGTCCACGTCGCCCCCGCCCGCCTGAAGAAGGTCTCGCTCCTCGCGCCTCTCTTCGAGGCAGGGTTGGCCGGCCACGCCGTCTCGCTCGGCGCCCGCATCCCCCACCTCGCCGTGCTCGTCCTCGGCACGTGGGTCTCCTATCGCTTCTTCCACGTGGACATCCCGATCGGCACCGCGATGCTCTACCTGCCGATCCTGCTGGTCGCGACGACCCTCCCCATCACCCCGCAAGGCTTCGGGACGCGCGAGGCATTGGCGGCCACGTTCTTCGCCCGCTTCGCGCAGGGCGACACCGACGCGGAGCGCCTCGGGCGGCTCACCGCCTCGACGACGGCCTGGGGCGTCTCGATCACCCTCGCCGGGATCGTCCTCGGGCTGGTCTGCTCGCGCATCGTCGGCAAGCGCCTCGCGACCCTCGACGCGTAGGGCGGGGGCGGGGGCGCGCCTCGCGGCCGACGCGAGGGGTAGCTTCATCCGTGGATTGTCGCGGAGCGTCTCTCGATTGCGCTCGAGGAAGGCCCAATAGAGCCGCGTGAATGGACAGCTCTCGTCCGGGTCGAACGAGCAAGTCTCGCAATGGTCGCTCAGCTCGTGGATGTCGTCCGAGAGCCGATCGTAGGCGACGAAGCGCCATTTGCGCCTGCCCAACGGGGGCTGGCTCGCGCGAGCGCTTCGGTGAATCCGCGCACGCGCCTATCGACTCCCGTCGAGGGCGAGCTCCAGCGACATGCGGAGGTAGGGGTCGATGACGTTCTCGATTGTCACGTAGCCGCTGACCCACGAGAACAGCGCAAAGAAATAGAGCGCGAAGACATTCTGGGTGACGAGGGTGGTGGGGGCGTCGGCCCGGAGCTCACCGCGATCGCGGGCCTCGGAGGCGAGGGCGCCGAGGCGCCCCAGAAACTCGAAGGTCAGACCATTGACGATCGTGCCATTGGGCCCGTCGGCGCCGGGGACGATCCGAATGAACGGCAGCGCCAGCTTTGGGTGGGCGCCATACATCTCGAACACTGCCCCGAACACGGCGAGGAGCTTGTCGACGAAGCCATTCGCCTTCTCGCTGCGGGCGAAGCCCTCTCGCACGGCGTCTCTCAGGAGATCGGACATGACGAGGCAGAGGAGATCGTCCTTGTCGCGGGCGTGGACGAACACGGTGCCCGCCGCGACGCCGGCCCGCTCCGCCACCGCCTTGGTGGTGGTCTGCTCGAACCCGGTCGACTCGAAGAGCTCGAGCGCGGCGGCGCGGACGCGACCGCGCGTGTCCTCCTTCTGCTCTCTTCGCGTCTTCGGCGCGGGGGGGGCTTGACGTGACATCGGACTGAACCTACTCAGTGAGTATAGTCACTGACCGTGGTCGGTCAACACGAGGATGGGAGGTCGGCATGGATGGGGCGAGCGAGCAGCGGACGATGCGCCAGGCGCGAGACCAATATTTTCTCGATAACGGCTTCGGCTCGAACGGCGGGTACGACGACGCGTGGGTCGACTTCCACCTCGGCCCCCTCCCCTGCCCCTTCCCCAACACGAAGGGCCGCGTGCGCGCGGTGAAGGTCCACGATCTGCACCACATCCTCACCGGGTATCGGACGGACTTCATGGGCGAGCTGGAGATCTCGGCGTGGGAGGTCGGCGCGGGCTGCAAGGACTTCTATGCCGCTTGGTACCTGAATCTCGCCGGCACGGCGACGGGTTGTCTGCTCGCGCCTCGCCGCATCTACGCCGCGTTCTTGCGCGGCCGCGCGACGGAGAGCCTCTACGGTCGCGACCTCGACGGGATGCTCGACGAGACGGTGGAGGCGGTGCGCGATCACACCGGCCTCGGCAAGCCGCAGCGCCCCGCTTCCCTCGGCGACACGGCCACGTTCGCCGCCGCCGTCGCCGCGGGCACCGTCGTCGCGGCGGTCTCGTTCGCCCTCGCCGTGTTCGTGGTGCCGGTCGGGCTCGTGCTCGGGGCGCTCCGCGGAAAGAAGGCTACGGCGCCGGCCGCGTAGCCTCTGCCCGCCGCGCCGCGAACGCGCGCGCCTCACGGGCGAGCCCTTCGAGGGCGTGGACCTTGGGCGTGAACCCGAGCAGCCGCACCGCCTTCGAAGCGTCGTAGATCACGTCGCGCGTGAGGATCTTCACGACGAACGGCGAGAGCATCGGCTCGCCCTCTCGCTTGGCGAGGGCGTGGACGCGAGCCACCGCGTGCCCGAGCGCCATCGCGACCGCGTAGGGCAGCGAGAGCTTGGGCGGGGGGGCGCCGACCGCCTCTGCGATCGTGCGCGCCACCTCGACGACGCGGGGTGGCCGCTGGTCGACCTCATCCATGACGTTGAATGTCTCCCCGACCGCCTCCGCGCGGGTGGCGGCGAGGAGCAGCACCTCGGCGACGTGATCGACCCACACGACGTTGAGGGGCGCGCGCCCGCCGTCCACGAGGAGGAAGCGGCGCTTCTCGAGCGCGGTCACGGCGCGCGGCATGAAGTTCCGGTCGTAAGGCCCGTAGATGATCGGCGGCCGGATCGCCGTCACCTCGAGACCGAGCGCAGGCCCGGCCTCCATGACGAGCCGCTCCGCGTCTGTCTTCGTGTCCTCGTAGGGCAGGCCGCAGTGCTTGGTGGGCCAGGTCTCGTCGACGCGGCCGCGATCGGGGCGCCCGTACACCGCCGTCGAGGAGAGGTGGACGAAGCGCTTCACCCCCGCGCGGCGCGCCGCCTCCAGGGCCCGGCGGGTGCCCCCGACGTTGACGCGAACGAAGTCGGCGGGCTCCCCGCGGTCCCCGACGTGGGCGGCGCAGTGGACGAACGCGGTCGCGCCGCGCGCCGTCTCCTCGAGGGCGTCGTCGTCGTCGAGGTCGCCGCGGACGAGGGTAGCGCCGAGGGAAGCGAGGCGCTTCGAATCGGAGCGCTCCAAGTTGCGGACCATCCCCCGCACCGCGTGCCCTTGGCCGAGCGCCATCTCGGCGAAGCGGAGGCCGGCGCCGCTGGTGATGCCCGTCATCGCGAAGGTGATCGTCATCGGGTCCTCACGGTAGCGCGACTCGCACCGGGGTGGCGCTCGGTTCCGTCGTCCCGTCTCCGAGCTGGCCGCTGTCGTTGTCGCCCCAGCACAGCACCTCGGTGGGGTTGCGGACCGCGCACGTGTGGAGGGTGCCGGTGGCGATCGCGACCACGTCCGTGACGCCGGCGACCTCGCGCGGGTCCGCGTGGGAGGGCCCGAGGCTGCCGAGCTGGAGCGAATCGTTGCTGCCCCAACAATCGACGCGCCCGCCCACGAGGGCACAGGTGTGAGCGAAGCCCGCCTTCACGTCCGTCGCGCCGTCGAGGAAGAGCGTGGCGGTGTCGAGGGGAGTCCCCGCCTCGAACGCGACGACGCCGAGCTGGCCGTCGTCGTTGTCGCCCCAGCAGCGGATGCCTTGCTCCGTCTCGTAGCCGATGACGCAGGTGTGCTGTCCGCGACCCGCCGAGATGCGGAGGACGCTCGCGGGAGAGAGAGGAAAGACGGGCGGCGTCGGGAAGAACACGTGCGAGCCGATATCCACACCACACTGGAGCTGGCTGTTCTCGCCCATGCACTGGGGCTGGCCGGACGCGTCCAAGAAGCACGTGTGGAAGGCCCCCGCGGTCACGGCGGTCGCTCCGGAGACGACGAGGCGGGGCGTGCTCGTCGTCCCGTCGGGGCCGACCTGGCCGAGGCCGCCCTCGCCCCAGCAGTAGAGGGATGACCCGGCCGCCTGATCGACGGCGACGACGCACGAGTGCTGCTCTCCGAGCCCGAGGGACACCGGGCTCGGCCCCCCCACGACATCCATCTCCACCTTGGCGGGGAGCTCTTGGCTCTCCTCGATCGTCCCGGTGCCGAGCTGCCCCGAGTCGTTGCGGCCCCAGCAATAGACCTCGCCCGAATCCAGGGCGGCGCAGGTGTGGAACGATCCCGCCGCGAGCTCGCGCGCCTTGGCCGGGAGCTCGACGCGCTCAGCCCCGAGGCGATCCTCGAAATCGCCGAGGCCGAGCTGACCCTCGTGGTTGTCGCCCCAGCAGTAGACGTCGCCGGTGATGGTCCGGAGGCAGCTGTGGCCCGCCCCGAGCGCGAGCTGCTCGACGCCGCCGACACCGCCCTCTCCTCCGCCCCCGGCGGGCGGCGCGCCGCCGGCGCCGCCGCCTCCTTCTTCCGAAGCGCCTTCCGGGACGGGGAGCCCCGTGCGAGCGCCGCACGCGGCGAGCGCGGCGACGGCAAGGGTGACACACCCGTGTAACACCGGAAAGCGAAGCATGGACAAGACGTAACACGAGCGCCGGTGATAGAAACGTAGCTCCCATGGTCTCGCTGATCGGCGACGGGCTCGAGCAGTACACGGTGGCCCATACGAAGGCGCCGAGCGCGCTGCTCGCGGAGCTCATCCGAGTGACGCGAGAAAAGACGCGCGCGCCGGCGATGCAGGTGGGGCCGGTCGAGGGCGAGTTCCTGATGATGATGGTCGCCACGACGGGGGCGCGGCGCGTCCTCGAGGTGGGGACGTTCACCGGCTACTCCGCGCTGTGCCTCGCGGCGGCCTTGCCGGAGGGAGGCGAGGTCGTCACGTGCGACGTCGATCCCGCCTCCGTCGCGATCGCGCAGTCCTTCTTCGATCGCGCGCCCCACGGGAAGAAGATCAAGCCGATGCTCGGGCCGGCGCGGGAGACGATCGCGAAGCTCCCTCTCGATCCGCCGTTCGACCTCGTCTTCATCGACGCGGACAAGGGCGGGTACATCGATTACTACGAGCTCGCGATGGAGCGCCTTCGTCCCGGCGGGATCATCCTCGGCGACAACGCCCTCTGGAGCGGCCGGGTGCTGAGCCCCGCCGACGAGGACGACCGGGCCATCGACGCGTTCAACAAGCACGTCACGCGCGATCCGCGCGTGGACAACGCCCTCTTGCCCATCCGCGACGGCATCATGATGGCGAGGAAACGCTGATGCTGCTCGCGGTCGACGTCGGCAACACGAACATCTCGTTCGGCTTGCTGGAGGAAGGCAAGCTCGTCCACCACCTCCGCAGCCAGAGCGCCCGCGAGCGGACCGCCGACGAGTACGCGGTGCTCGTGCGCCAGATGATGGAGCTCTACCACGCGGATCCCAAGGACGTGGACGCCGCCATCATCGCGAGCGTGGTCCCCGCCCTCACCGACACGATGCAGAAGTTCGTGCACCGCGCGTTCGGGGTCGAGGCGCTCGTCGTCGGCCCCGGGGTGAAGACGGGGATGCCCATCCTCTACGAAGACCCGCGCGAGGTCGGCGCGGACCGGATCGTGAACGCCGTCGCCGCCTACGAGTGGGCGAAGGGCGCGGTCATCGTCGTGGATTTCGGCACCGCGACGACGTTCGACTGCGTGAGCAAGAAGGGCGAGTACCTCGGCGGCGTCATCACCCCCGGGGTGCAGATCAGCGCCGACGCGCTGTTTGCCCGCGCCGCCCGCCTCCACCGCGTCGACTTCGCGGTGCCGCCGCGCGCCATCGGGAAGAACCCGACCCAGTCGATGCAGTCGGGCATCATCTTCGGATACGCGGCGCTGGTGGACGGCCTCTGCGCCCGCCTCAAGCGCGAGCTCGGCGACGACCCGCGCGTCATCGCGACCGGGGGACTCGCCCCCCTCATCGGCAAGCAGACGGAGTCGATCGAGCAAGTCGACAGCGACCTCACGCTGACCGGCCTGTACCTGATCCACAAACGCAACGCGTCCTGATCTGGCGATGCGCCGTTCGAACCTCCTCGCTGCCCTCCTCGTCGTCGCGTCCGTATCGACCGGCGGACTCGTCCGCGCCGGAGATCCCGATCCTGCGCTGGAGGCGCTCCGAAAGCGCTTCCGGGAGGGCATCGCCCTCGAGGAGAAGGGCCAGTGGGCCCAGGCCCGCGGCGTCTTCAAAGAGATCGCGGAGCAGAAGATGTCCGCGCAGATCCGCTTTCACCTCGCGCTCTGCGACGCGCGCACGCAGAAGCTGAAGAGCGCCCGGGAAGGGTTCACGGAGGCGCTGCGGCTCGCTCAAGCGGATCCAGACTCCGCGCGCGACGTGATCGACAACGCCCCCGCGCTCCTCACCGAGGTCGAGGAGCGGATGCCGCGCCTCGTGCTCGTCGGCTCGAGCGACCGCAGCGCGGTCGTGCTCATCGACGGCGAGGAGGCGGGGACGGTCCGCGCCAAGCTCGAGATCGCCATCGATCCGGGCAAGCACGTCATCGCGCTCGCGCGAGGCGGCCGGGAGGCGAAGCCGTTCCGAACCATCTCCATCGCCGAGCGCGAGCGTCTGGAGCTCGAGCTGCCGAAGGAGGAGGCGACCGACGAGGAGGGCCCTTCGGAGCCGACCCCTCCCCCACCGCCCAAGCCGGAGCCGGACACGGCCGCGCACAAGGGCACCCTCGTTCCGTTCTTCGTCGTGGGCAGCGTGGGCATCGCGAGCCTCGTGGGCTCCGGGGTGATGATTGGCTTGAGGCAAGCGTCCATCGGCGAGGTGCGGGACTCGTGCGCGGGCGCGGACCCCGACACCGGCTGCGACCCCGCCCTCCAAGAGGTCGCGGATCGCGGGCGGCGCTACGAGATCGCCGCCTTCAGCCTCGCGGGGGTGGGCGTCGCCGCTCTCGGAGCCGCCACCATCCTCTATTTCACGGTGGGGAAGGACAGCCCGAGCGCGAGCGCGAGCAAGGGAGGCACGGTGAGGACGGCGCCTCGCGTCGTCGTCGGGTCGACCGCGACCGGCCTCTTCGTGCGCGGCACGTTCGAGTGAGCGGGCGATGGGGCGCCCCTCCGACGACGGCAAAGAGGACGAAGAGGCGATCCGACGCATCCTCGGCAAGGGGCCCAACGCGCTCTTGGGGCCGTTCCTCGCCCTCGGCGTCATCGTGGTGGTGGAGGTCCTCGGGCGGCTCTCGTTCCGCGTCCCGAACCCGCCCGCGATCCTGATGACGATCTGCGTGTTCTCCGCCTTCACGGGCGGGATGCGCATCGGCCTGCTCTCCGCCCTCTTCACCGTGACGTACCTCGCTGGGTTCTATGCCGACCCGCCCTGGTCGTTCCACTACAGCGAGGACGACCTGCTCCGGGTGCTCGTCCACCTCGCGACGACGCCCATCATCGTGGTCATGAGCGGCTTCTCGAAGCGCGCCGCCGAGCGTTACGCGGAGGCGACGTTGCGGCAGGAGCGAGAGCACTCGGCCTCGCTGCTCGATCTGCTCGCGGCCCGTCGTAAGGCCGAGGCCGAGCTCCAACAGGCGAAGGAGGCGGCCGAGATCGCGAACCGCGCCAAGAGCTACTTCCTCGCGAACGTGAGCCACGAGATCCGCACCCCGATGAACGGCATCCTCGGGATGACGACCCTCGCCCTCGACACCGAGCTCACGCGCGAGCAGCGGGACTACCTCGACACGGTGAAGGGCAGCGCGGAGGCGCTCCTCGTCCTCATCAACGATCTGCTCGACTTCTCCAAGATCGAGTCGGGCAAGCTCGACCTCGACGAGGCGGAGTTCGATCTGCGCGGGGCCGTCTCCGACGTGATGAAGAGCTTCGCCCTGCGCGCGCACTCCAAGGATCTCGAGCTCATCTACGTGATCGGCCGCTCCGTCCCGCGACGCCCCATCGGCGACGAGCAGCGGCTCCGACAGATCCTCATCAACCTCGTCGGCAACGCGATCAAGTTCACGGACCGGGGCGAGGTCGTCGTCCGCATCGACACCGTCGCGCGGGACGACGAGCGAGGCGACGCGCGCGTACGCTTCTCCGTCCGCGACACCGGCATCGGGATCCCGAAGGACAAGCAGGAGCTGATCTTCGAGGCGTTCACCCAGGCCGACGGCTCCGCGAGCCGCCGCTTCGGGGGGACGGGCCTCGGCCTGACGATCTCGAGCCGCCTCGCGAACATGATGGGCGGCAAGCTCACCGTCGAAAGCGAGCTCGACCGCGGGAGCACCTTCGCCTTCGAGGCGACGTTCCGGGTCGACGCGCGAGAGGAGGCCGTCTTGAGCGAGCCTCCCTCCCCCCTCGCCCAGAAGACGGCCCTCCTCTTCGACGACAACCCGACCGCGCGGGCCGCGCTGAAGACGTCGCTCGAGGCGCTCGGGATGCAGATCCTCGAGGCGTCGTCTCAAGAGAGAGCGATGAGCCTCGCGACCCAGCCGCCGGCCCCCATCGACGTGGTGCTCGTGGACGAGTCGCTGCCCCTCGCGCAGCGCCTGGCGAAGGCGACGGGGGCGCCCGTCGTGATGATGCTGACGGCCCCCTCGCAGCGCGAGCACGCCCAGCGATGTCGTGAGCTCGGCTTCCCCGCGTACGTGGTGAAGCCGCTCGGCCCCGAGGCGCTGCGCGACGGCGTCCTCGCCGCCCTCGGCCTCCGAACCGCGCCCCACCCCGCCCCCGCGAGCGTCCGCGCGCCTCACCACATGCTCCGCGAGCTCTCGGTGCTCGTCGCGGAGGACAGCCCCGTCAACCTGAAGCTCCTCACCCGTATCCTCGAGAAGGCTGGCCATCGCGTCGCCGGCGTCGGGGACGGACGCGCCGCCCTCGCCGCGATCGAGGACAAGCGCTTCGACATCGTCTTCATGGACATCCAGATGCCCGTCCTCGACGGCCTGAAGACGGTGCGGAGCATCCGGGAGCGCGAGAAGAAGCAGGGCCTCCCGAGGCTTCCGGTGGTGGCGGTGACCGCCCACGCCATGAAGGGGGACCGCGAGCAGTGCCTCGCGGCCGGGTTCGACGGCTACGTGACGAAGCCGATCCGCATTCGCGATCTCTTCCTCGAGCTGGAGCGGCTCCTCGTCGAGGCGGGCGCGGCAGCCGCGCCTCCCCCGGCCGAACAGGCGTCGCTCGCCCCGCCCCCTCCCGCGTCCGCGTCCGCGTCCGAGGTTGACGTCTTCGACGAGGAGGCGGCCCTCGCGCGCGCCGACAACGATCGCGATCTCGCGCGAGAGCTCGGGGCGATGCTGCTCGAGGAGGCCCCCCGCCTCTTGCGCGAGCTCGAGGCGGCGCGCGCGCGCGGCGACGCTCCGACGTTCGCGAGGACGGCCCACACCCTCAAAGGCCAAGCCGACCACTACGGCTCGGTGCGGGCGCGTGACCTCGCCCGCGCCCTCGAGTTCGCAGGCAAGGCCGGTCCCCCGCTTCCGGACGCGCTGCGCGGGGACGTGGCCGCGCTCGAAGCGGCCTTCGATCAGCTCCTCGATCGGGTATCCGAGTTCGTGAAGGACGAGTAGCAAACGCTCGAACCTTGGCGGTAGGCTGGCTCGCATGCCCCTTCCCGCCCGCCTCCCGCTCCTCATTGGCTTCCTCGCGCTCGCGTCCTGCGACAAGGGCGGCGCCAAAGGTGGTGACGCGAGCGGCAAGAAGCCCGCCGACTACGCCGCCCGCGTCGAGGAAGGAAAGTCCTACGTGGGCGCGATGGCGCGGGGGGCCGTTCAAGCCTACGAGCGCGAGACCACGGCGGACGAGGTCCTGGTCGAGGACAGCGCGACGCCGACGACCTCGCACGCGCTCTGCAAAGAGGCGCCGGCGGTCCCTGCCGAGATCCCCAAGGGGAAGAAGTACAAGCCCGTGACGGAGCCGGGGAAGGACTTCGAGACAGGCGACGCGAAGTCGGGCTGGAAGTGCCTCAAGTTCGCGGTGACGAACGAGCTGAGCTTCCAGCTGCAGTATCGACAGGGCTCCGGGTACAAGGGCCCTGCCCGCGGCGGCCCCGACCCCGGGCCCAAGGGCTTCGAAGTCTCCGCCGAGGCCGATCTCGACGGCGACGGGAAGAAGACGACCCTCATCACCCTCACCGGCGTCGTCGACGAAGCGACAAACGTGGTGAAGCTCGAGACGAAGCCGTTCGTTTCGGAGGAGTGACGCTACCCTTCGAGCATGTCGCTGCCGTCCCGCGCGATCGGCCTCGCCGTCCTCGCCCTCGCGTCGTGCTCGAAGGGCAGCGACTCGAGCACGAGCAGGCGCGCGGTCGACTCGACGCGGATCGCCGAGGGTGAGACGTACGTCCGGATGATCGCGCGCAACGCCGTCCACGCCTACGAGCGCGAGTCCATCGACGAGCACATCCTGGAGACCGACACTCCCCCGCCCCTCGCCCACGAGCTGTGCAAAGACTCGACGGCGGTGCCGGAGGTCATCCCCAGCGGCAACAAGTACCAAGCCTCCAGCGAGCCCGGAAGGGACTTCGCCACCGGCGACGTCAAGACCGGCTGGAAGTGCCTCAAGTTCGCGCTGAGCTCGCCGACGAGCTTCCAGATCCAATACCGGCGCGGCGCCGGCTACAAAGGCCCCGCCCGCGGCGGGCCCGACCCGGGACCCGAGGGCTTCGAGGCCTCCGCCGAGGCCGATCTCGACGGAGACGGAAAGAAGACGACCCTCATCACCATGACCGGCGTCGTCGACGAAGCGACCCACTCCGTGAAGCTCGCCCCCGAGCCTTTCATCGCCGAGGAGTGAGGGCCGGGCTCGGCGCGGGCCCGCCCGGCGCTACGATTTTCATAGCGCCCGGCGACCGAGGCGGGATGGCCTCGCCCCGCCGGCCCCGACGAAGGACCATCAATGCTTCGACCTTTCTCGGCGCTCTCGCTAGACTCCACGCCTCCCATGCGGTCCACCCACGGCGAGATCGTCTGATGCCCACCCCCGGCGAGCTCCGCTCGCCGACCCCTCCCAAGCGTCTTCGCTCTCACGAGCTCAGCCGCGGGAGGGGGTGGTGACGTCCGTCCTCGTCGTCGACGACTCGGCGATCGATCGCCGCCTCGCGGGAGCGCTCCTCTCCAAGCGAGGCCACACCGTCGTCTACGCGGAGGACGGCAAACGAGCGCTCGAAGAGATCGTGAAGGCGCGGCCCGACGTCGTCGTCACCGATCTGCAGATGCCGGAGATGACCGGCCTCGAGCTCGTCGAGGCGATCCGCGCCCAGTTCCCCGCCCTCCCCGTCGTGCTCATGACCGCGCACGGCAGCGAGCAGATCGCGATGCTTGCCCTGCGCACGGGCGCCGCGAGCTACGTCCCGAAGAAGCGCCTCGCCGCCGACCTCGGCGACACGGTCGACGCGATCGTGGCGATCTCGGCGGACGTCGACCGGATCAGCACCGTCGATCCGCTCGACGCCCAGGAGGTCCGGTTCCTCCTCGGGCCCGATCTCTCGGATCTCGCAGAGGTGGTCGGGCAGCTGGAGTCGCACCTGAAGCAGGTCGGGTTCCTCTCCGAGACTTCGGTGATGCAGGTCGCGGTCGCGCTCCGGGAGGCGATCGTGAACGCGATCGTGCATGGGAACCTCGAGGTCAGCTCCGAGCTGCTCGAGGGGGGCGGCTCGACGTTCCAGCAGCTCGTCGAGCAGCGCCGTTCGCAGTCCCCGTGGAGGGACCGAACCGTCGCCGTCACCGCCCGCTATGCGCCGGACGAGGTCCGTTACGTCGTGACCGACGAGGGCCGCGGCTTCGACCCCTCCACCCTCCCCGATCCGACGGACGTCTCCAACCTCGAGAAGACGCACGGGCGGGGCTTGATGCTGATCCGGATGTTCATGGATGAGGTCTCGTTCAACGAGCGGGGCAACGAGATCCGGATGGTCAAGCGCGCCGGGACCTGAACGAAGATTTTTGACGCTGGAAACGCGGGGCTTCGAGGCCGCATCTCGTATCATGGCGGCCATGCAGGCCTCGCAACATCGCCTCGCGCTCGTCGCCATCGGCTGTTTGCTCGTCGCGTGCGCCCAGGGGAGCGAGGTGCCGAACGGCACCGGCGCCGGCTCCTCTTCGAACGGCGGCGGTGGTCAGAGCCAGGGGGGCGCTCCTTCGCAAGGCGGGACGTCGAGCGACGGCGGGGCTCCCTCGACGGGGGGCTCGCCCACGTCCACGAGCACGAGCACGTCCACCTCGACGGGCGGGCCGATGTGCGGAGACGGCGACTGCAGCGCGGGCGAGACTTGCTCGACCTGTCCTTCGGATTGCAATCCCTGCTGCGGCAACGGCAGCTGCGACAACGGCGAGACGACCACGACGTGCCCGGGCGACTGCCCGAGCACCTGTCCGAACGGGACCTGCGACGCGTCCGAGAACGCCCAGACGTGCCCCGACGACTGCGCCACCGGCGCCTGCGCCCACGACCCGTGCCTCGCGGGCGGAGCGCTCTCCCTCGACTGCGATCCCTGCGTGTTCGCCGTCTGCGCGAGCGTGCCCCAGTGCTGCATCCTCTCGTGGGACGGCTCGTGCGTCGCGGAGGCGCAGGGCAACTTCCTCTGCGGGTGCTGACGACGGGCGCACGCGGCGGCGCGGATCTTGACACGCTCCGCTGCATGCCAATGTTGCGGCTACCCAGCGAGCTCACACGGCGGATCGAGGGCTCTTCGTAGCGCTCGAGGCGCGCCGGTCGTGGGCCGCGCCGCTCTTCGAGAGCGCGGAGCGCGCACGTCGCTCCGCCGACGAGCGCTCGCGAACGGCGTCCACTGCGCGACGCGGTCGTGAGCCTCGGCGGCGCGTCGTGCCCGATCTGGGCCCCAACCCTTTGGAGGATCCACCATGTTCACGCCGTTTTTCGACATCAACGACCGCTTCCGATGGATGGGCTCCCTCGAGCGACAGATGGACCGCATCCTCACGCCGGAGCCGCGCGACGAGAGCGCGACGACGATGTTCCGCGACGTCGGCGATGCCCTCGTGTTCGTCACGGACCTTCCGGGCGTGAAGGAGAGCGACATCGAGATCACCCTCGAGGGCGACACCCTCACCCTGCGCGCCGAAGCGAGCCACGCGCCGATCCCCGACGCGAAGCTCGCCCGCGCAGAGAGGCCCCGCATCCGCCTCTTCCGCAAGATCGAGCTGCCGGTCCGGGTGAGCTCCGACGAGGTCAAGGCCTCGCTCGTCGACGGCGTCCTCACCCTCACCCTTCCGAAGGCGGCCGAGGCCCGGCCGCGAAAGATCCCCGTCTCCGGCTCGTCCACCGAGCCGAGCGTCCTCTCGTAACCGCCTCTTCTTCGAAAGCATGGAGCGCATCATGGAAAGCATCGAGACCCAGGACACCCAGAAGAACGGCGCGGCCAAGCGTGATGCTCGACCCGAGGCCCGCGTCCTCACCCCCGCCGTCGACGTGTACGAGGCGGCCGATCGCGTCGTCGTCATCACCGACCTGCCCGGCGTCCGCAGCGAGGACGTGGGGCTTCGGATCGAGAAGGACACCCTCCTCCTCGACGCGAGCCGCAAGCTGCCGCTCTCGGAGCGCGCCGTCGTCTATCGCCGCGCCTTCTTCGTCCCGAACGATCTCGACCCCGAGCGCATCGAGGCGAAGCTCGCCGACGGCGTGCTGACGGTCACGATCCCGCGCCGCGCGTCGTCGAAGCCGCGGCAGATCGCGGTGCAGTCGGGCTGACTCGGGCATTGACGTACCAGCCGAGAAAACCTCTCATGAAGGGCTGACATGAAGCTCGGCCCGCTCGAGATCCTCGGTGTGACGATGCTCCTCTCGAGCGCGGGCTGCGCCCAGGAAGAGGCGCGCGATCCTTCCGTCTACACGCGGAGCCGGATCGAGCTCTTGAAGAAGCGGGCCGGCTTCGACTTGGACTGCGCGGAGGACGCGCTCACCGTGTCCTCGCTCGACGACTCCCGGAACAACACGCGCCCGATCGTGCTCGCGGGGGTCGTCGGCTGCGGGAGGAAGGCAGCGTTCGTCTTCATCCCCGAGCGGGAGGTGTGGCTGCGCGACGGGGACGTGGTGACGATCGGGGCGCCCCCCGTCTATCCGTCGCCTCCTCGCTGAGGTCAGCGCGCTCCGAGCGAGCGCACGAAGAACGGACCGCACACGCCCATGTTGAACTCGGCGCTCACCTCGAGCGCGCGCTTCAGTCGGCGCACGGGCGGGGCGCCTTTGAGCGCCGCGAGGGCGCCGAGGGCGTACTCGGCGCCGCTGCCAACGGCGTCGAAGTGGTCCGCCATTTCGTTGACCTGAAAGTCGGACTGGACCGAGTACAGGCGGGAGCGATAACCGACCAAGAACTGCCCGCCCGACTCGCTGTTGGCCTCGACCTTGGCCATTCCGCGATCCTTCAAGAGCTGGCGCACGTGCTCGACGAACACGGTCACCATGAACCGCATGTCGTCTCGCTCCGTCTCCGCTTGGGCGGGGACGTGGAGCGCGTGCTCGAGGAGCTGCCCCATGCGGAAGCTCGTCGTGTATCCGATGAGGAACGGGCCTTTGCGGAAGACCTTGGGCAGCTTCGTCACCCGAGAAGTCCACCCCGAGACGGACGCCGAGTCGGCGCCGATGTACACCACCCCGCGCTCCACGAGGCCGACGATGCAGGTCATGAGCGCCCCGGCCTCTGTGTCGTCGCGCGAAGGGCGGCGAGCTCGCGCGTCATCACCCGACGCGCCTCGTCGCGCAGGGTGCGGCTGTCGCCGTCGAACGACGAGGGGTGGATCGGATCCAGGATCTTCACCGTGACGTGGCGCGGACGGACCGTCATCGATCCCTTGCCGAGCACGCCGCGCGTCCCGTCCATCACGATCGGGATGATGGGGACGCCCGCTCGACACGCGAGCATGAAGGCGCCGCGATAGAATGGCTGCAGGCGGCCGTCGGGCGACCGCGTCCCCTCCGGGAAGACGATGAGGGATCGCCCTTCACGGAGCTTCGCGAGGCTGGTCCTCACCATGCGCATGATGCTGGGGAGGTTGCCGCGCCGGACGAAGATGTACCCGTTCAAGTACATGTTCCAACCGAGGACGGGGGCGTAGACGTTCTCGATCTTGCTCACCCAGAGGGCCGGCAGGCGCGCCGCGAAGATGGCGAGGATGTCGACCATCGACTCGTGGTTGGCGACGAAGATGGCGGGGCGGTTCGGGTCGACGCGCTCGCGCCCGATGACGGTGACGCCCGCGAACGGCGCGCGCTCGAGGTAGTGGGCGCCCCACTCTTCCGTGAAGCGGCGAAGGAGCGTCTTCTTCTTGTCGAAGAGGCTCGCCGCATAGAACCCGACCATCGGCACGAACGCGAGCGCCGAGGTCGTCACGAGGTACGGCCAGAAGACGGCGTTGAACGCGAGCAAGCCGGCCCGAGACAGCTCGGCCCGGGACGGACCGCGATCCGAAGCGACCACGTCGACCGACGACCGGCTCGCGGAGCCCGAGATCACTCGGGCCCCGCTCATGGGCGGCTCGTCCTCGGCCGGGGTATCGGTGCTGCGTCCTTCGTTCGAATCGGTCGGTGGTCTCCGGGTCATCCAGCTCGGCTCAGCAGTCCGTGGGGCAGGTGAACGCGCTCTCTCCGCAGAAAGCCTCACAGAAACCGTTACCGCAAACGCATAGGCCAAGGCAATCCGGTTGGCAGTTGAAGACGGACTCCCCGCACCCCGGGTCGCAGAAGCCGTCCCCGCAGTCGCAGAACCCGTTGCAGTCGAACGGGCAGGACTGCTGGTCCTCGCCGCAAGCGGACTGGCACGTGCCGTCACCGCAGTCGCACACGCCGCAGTCGTTCGAGCAGACGAAAGGGTCCTCGCCGCAGTTGGCCTCGCAGATGAAGTTGCCGCACGCGCACTGCTGCAAGCAGTCGGTCTGGCAGTTGAACGCGTTCTCGCCGCAGTTGGGATCGCAGAAGAAGTCGCCGCAGGCGCAGAAGCTCCCGCAGTCGGCCGGGCAGCTGAACGGGTCCTCGAAGCAGTTCGGGTCGCAGAAGAAGTCTCCGCAGGTGCACGCGAACTGGCAGTCGAACGGGCAGGTGTCGATCGTCTCGCCGCAGAACGCGTCGCAGAAGAAGTCGCCGCACTGGCACCCCGAGAAGCAGTCCGACGGGCACGTCTGGTTGTCCTCGCCGCACGACGGGTCGCAGAAGAAGTCGCCGCACTGGCACCCGGTGGCGCAGTCGCTCGAGCACGAGACGATGTTCTCGCCGCACGACGGGTCGCACACGCCGTCGCCGCACTGGCAGCCGGGGTGGCAGTCTTGCGGGCACGAGGCCGTCGTCTCTCCGCACTGCGGGCGGCACTGCCCGTCGCCGCACTGGCAGGTGATGCAGTCGCTCGGGCACGAGGCCGCCGTCTCTCCGCACTGCGGCTCGCAGAAGAGGTTCCCGCATTGGCAGTTGCCGCAGTCTTGCGGGCAGGAGAGCACGCTCTCTCCGCACTCCGGCTGGCAGGAGAAGTTGCCGCACTGGCACTGAGCGCCGCAGTCCCCCGCGCAGTTCGACGGGGTCTCTCCGCATTGGGGCTGGCACTGACCGTTGCCGCAGAGGCAGCCGTTGTCGCAATCGTCCGGGCAGTTCTGCTGGCTCTCACCGCAGTCGGGCTGGCAGACGAAGTTGCCGCACTCGCAGGTGAGGTTGCAGTCCTGGGGGCAGGTCTGGTTGTTCTCACCGCACGCGGGCTGGCAGGTGAAGTTGCCGCAGATGCAGGGCTGACCGCAGTCGAACGGGCAGGTGCCGGGGTTCTCCCCGCACGCGGCGGAGCATTGGCCATCCCCGCAGAGGCAGTTCTGACCGCAGTCCTGGGGGCACGAGAAGCTGTCCTCGAAGCACTGCGGCTGGCACTGGCCGTTGCCGCACACGCACGACGAGCCGCAGTCGGCTCCGCACGTCTGCTGGTTCTCGCCGCACTCCGGCTGGCAGAGGCCGTTGCCGCACAGGCAGGGCTGGCCGCAGTCCGAGGGGCAGGTCGAGGAGGTCTCGCCGCACCCGGGCTCGCAATCGCCGTCGCCGCAGAGGCACCCCATCGGGCAGTCGGTCGGGCAGGTCTGGGAGCTCTCGCCGCAGGCGGGCTGGCAGAGGCCGTTGCCGCAGAGGCACGGCTGGCCGCAGTCCGCTCCGCACGTCTGCTGGTTCTCCCCGCACTGAGGCTGGCACTGACCATTGCCGCAGACGCACGGGGTCAAGCAGTCGGCCCCGCAGGTGGCCTGGTTCTCCCCGCACTGAGGCTGGCAGACGCCGTTGCCGCAGATGCAGCTCGAGGGGCAATCGAACGGGCAGGTCCCGCTGTTCTCGCCGCATTGAGGCTGGCATTGGCCGTTGCCGCAGACGCAGACCTGATCGCAGTCGAAGCACGTCTCGGGCGTCTCGCCGCATTGAGGCTGGCAGACACCGTTGCCGCAGACGCACGGGTTGCAATCGGGCTGGCAGTTGAAGGCGTTCTCGCCGCACCCCGGATTGCAGAAGCCGTCACCGCAGAAGCACGGCGTGCCGCAGTCGAACGGGCACGAGAACTGGTCTTCGCCGCATTCGAATTGGCACTGACCGTCGCCGCAGAACGCCCCCCCGCAGCCGCCGCAATCGAAGCCGCAGGTGAACTCGTTCTCCCCGCAGAACGGGTCGCAGAAGAAGTCGCCGCAGAACTCCTGGTCGCAGAACTGGCAGTCGTTGAAGCAGTTGAATTGGCTCTCCCCGCACGCCGTCTGGCAGATGCCGTCGCCGCACACGCCGCAGAAGCCGCAATCCAGGTTGCAGCTCTGCTCGTCCTCGCCGCATTCGAATTGGCACTGGCCGTCGCCGCAGAAGGCGTTCCCGCATCCGCCGCAGTCGAACGAGCAGGTGAGCTCGTTCTCGCCGCAGAACGGATCGCAGAAGCCGTCGCCGCAGAACTCGCCCCCGCAGAACTGGCAATCGTTGAAGCAGTTGCCCTGGTTCTCGCCGCACGAGAGCTGGCAGATGCCGTCACCGCAGAAGCCGCAGAAGCCGCAATCGACGTTGCAGGAGTCCTCGTTCTCGCCGCACTCGGGCTCGCACTTGCCGTCGCCGCAGAACGAATTCGGCCCGCACCCGCCGCAGTCGAACTGACAATTGAAGGAGCTCTCCCCGCACTCGGGCTGGCAGATCTGGTTGCCGCAGATGCACTCCGAGCCACAGTCGATCGGGCACGACTCCGTCTCTCCGCACTTGAAGTCGCAGAATCCGTCCCCGCACACGCACGTGGTGGCGCAGTCGTCGGGACAGGTGGAGCCGTTCTCCCCGCACATCGGCGAGCACGCGCCGTCGCCGCAAAAGCCCTCGCAGCTGCCGCAGTCGGAGGGGCAGTTGTCGGGGTTCTCGCACTCGAGGTTGCAGAACCCATCGCCGCACGCGCATTGGCCGGTGCACGTGCGCGCGCTCGGGTCGCACGTCCCGTCGAGGCACTGCACGCAGCCTTGGCCGTCCTTGCCGCACGCGTCGGGGGCGTTGCCGGGATGGCACGTGCCGCTGTCGTCACAGCATCCGCTGCAGGTGTCTTCGCAGCTCGAGTGCGCGCCCGAGCCGCCCTCGCCTCCCGCGCCGCCCTCCGCCGACGAGTCGTCGATGTTCGAACGGCCGCAGCCGATCGCCACCACCGCGACGGTCCACATGAGCCCCCAGAGCGCGCGCCTAAGCATCGTTCGATCTTACGCCAGGCGACGAGGCCGGGAACAGTGAACGGCACCTCCAGGTTGATCGAAGATGGGCCGTCTCTATGGCGGCAACCCGCGCTTTTGGCGCTCCCTGCGCGTCATTCGGGAGCGCCCGTCGAAATCGTGATCAAAGGGAGCGCGGCCGGAGATTCAGGCCGCCTCGCTCACCCTTCGACGAGGAACTGGCGACAGCAGCCCGTCTCGATTTGACAGCTGAGCGCGTCCTGGGTGCACTCCCCGAAGAACGTGCCGTTGCTGAAGCAGTCGCAGGTGACGGAAGGGGGCGGAGGAGGATCGCCCGGAGGCGGCGTGCCGAAGAAGCAGTTCTGCTCGATGGGCGTCCCGTTGCACTCACCAACGCAGTCGCATGCCCCGCCGCCGCCGAAGGCGGAGCAGCCGTCCGTGAAGCAGTTCTCAGGCTCCGAACAGGACGTGTAGATCGCGGACTCCTGGGAGCAGGCATCGGAAGGGGAGAGCGAGCAGTCCGGCTGCAAGGCCCCCGCGTAGCAGAGGAGCAGCGCCTCCAACTGAACGTCGCAGCCCTGGCCATACAGGCTGGTGCAGTTCGACATGCAGTCCGGATCGAAGCAACCGGCCGCGCAGAACTGCTCGCAAGGGGTGAGGATGCCGGTGGAGGTCGAGCCCCCCGGCCCGGGCCCGAGGCCCGACCCCCCGGTCGCGCCGGTGCCGCCGTTGCCACCATTGGCGGGGTTGTCTCCCGTGCCGTCGTCACCGAAGACCACGTTCGCACCACAGCCCGACAGCGCGAGGAGAGCGACGGTGACGAGCGCTTGGAGCGTCGCCGGTCGAAAGAGAAGAAAGTGCATGAGCCACTCTACCAGGCCCGATGCGGAGAGTCTCGTTTCGGGGCTGGTCACTGGGTGAAATAGAGCGAGAAGCAGCACCCCGTCTCGAGCTCACACGTGAGGCTCGACTGGGAGCACGACCCGATATAGTTGCCGCTCTCGAAGCAGTCGCATTCGACGTCGGACGGACCGAACGAGCATGATTGCTCGAAGTCGAACGGATCGACGATCTTGCACGTCCCGCTGCAATCGCACGCGCCCCCGCCTCCGAAGACGGCGCAGCTGTCGGTCGCGCACAGGGAGGGCTGGGCGCAGAGGAAGAAGTCCAATGCCACCTCGTCGCAGAGGTGGGGCGTGTAGCCGCACGTGCCGGGCTCGAACTGCTTCGAGAGGCATTGATTGAGGGACTCGGCTCGGTCCTCGCAGCCGGGCAGATAGCGGTCGAGACAGATCTGCATGCAGTCGCTGTCGAAGCACCCCGTGCCGCAGAGCACCTCGCACGCGGTGGGCTCCGTCGTGGCGCCGCCGGTCCCGCTCGCGTTGCCCGAGCCCCCCGCCCCGCTGGCGTTGCCGGAGCCGCCGGCGCCGCCGCCGCCGCCGCCGTTTCCGGAACCGCTATCACCGAAGACGACGTTCGCCCCGCATCCGGCCATGAGGCAAGACAAGGCGGCGAGGAGCAGAGGTCCCGTGTGCATCGACCCACGGTAGCAAGCACCGCTGTCGCGCGTCGATGATCGGGCTTGCGTCAGATGGACTCGCCGCCCGCGACCTCGTGGTGCGCGATCCGCGCGAGGACATGGCGGGCGATCTCGCCGGAGGTCGCGCGCATGTCGAGCTCCACCGGGGGGAACGGTCCCCCGCGCATCGAGGCGCGCGCGCAGGCCTCGTAGGTCGCGTCGTCCACATCGTGGAGCAACACGACGAGGCCCGCGCCGACGAGGCGCGCGACGACGTCCGGGATAGCCGCGATCGGCTCCATGACGACGGCGTAGACGTCCAGATCGAAGAGCGCGCGCTCGACCCGCGCCGCCTCGCCCGCGAGCCGGACCAGCGCCGCCCGATGACCGAGGCGCTCGGCCCGCTCCGCCGCGGTTACGGGCCCCTCCACGTTTCGGCCCGAGGTGGGCTTCGCCGCGGAGATCATGCCGGCGGCGACGGTCGCGTTGTCGAGGGCGTCGACGAGGATGAAGGCGCCGGTGGCGCGGCTCGCGCGGTACGGATCGCAGAAGACGGGCCGCGTCGTGTGGATGCGCGCCTCCACGATGTCGTTCATCGCGATGCCGTCCGTCTTCTCGAGCTCGAGGGTCGAAAGCGATCGCTTGCCGAGCACGGCCGCGATGCGCGCCGGCACCCAGCGCGTCGTGTGCTTCATCAGGAGCTTGCGCCCGGGCTCGAACGCCCGCTCCGAGAGCCAGACGAGGCTGGCCGTGAGGTCGCGCGAAGAGACCGGCGGGGAAGCGGCGTCCGCGAGCATCTCGCCTCGGCTGACGTCGACCTCGTCGGAGAGGCGCAAGGTGACGCTCAGGGGAGCGGGGGCGTGGGAGAGCGGGCCTTCGAAGGTGTCGATGGCGGCCACCGTCGTCGTCTTCCCCGAGGGCAGGACGACGACGGTGTCCCCGGCCCGAACCACGCCGCGAGCGATCATCCCCGCGAAGCCGCGATAGTCGAGGTTGGGTCGGAGGACGAACTGGACCGGGAACCGGAACGGCTCGTCCGGCGAGGCCTGCTTCAGCGGCAGGGCGTCGAGGAGGCCGAGGAGGGTGGGCCCCGAATACCAAGGCGTCCCTTCGCCGGGAGAGACCACGTTGTCGCCTCGCTTTGCGCTCACGGGGACGAACGAGACGCCGTCGAAGGCGAGCTTCTCCGTGAACGCCCCGAACTCGCGGCAGAGGGCGGTGAACACCGCCTCGTCGTACGAGACGAGATCCATCTTGTTCACCGCCACCACGAGCTGGGAGATGCCGAGCAGCGAGGCGATGGCGGCGTGCCTCCGCGACTGAGGGAGGACCCCGAGGCGCGCGTCGAGGAGGATGATCGCGATGTCGGCGGTGGAGGCCCCCGTCGCCATGTTGCGCGTGTACTGCTCGTGGCCGGGGGTGTCGGCGATGATGAACTTCCGCCGCTCGGTGGAGAAGTAGCGGTAAGCGACGTCGATGGTGATGCCTTGCTCGCGCTCGGCGAGGAGGCCGTCGGTGAAGAGGGAGAAGTCGATCTCCTCCTCGACGCGACCGCGGCTCGCCTTCTTCACCGCGCGAAGCTGGTCTTCGAACACGGAGCCGGTGTCGTGGAGGAGCCGACCGATGAGGGTCGACTTGCCGTCGTCCACGCTGCCGACGGTGGTGAAGCGGACGAGCTCCTTCTTCTCGTGGCGAGCGAGAAAGCCCTCGATGTCGTCGAGCGGGCGCGGCGAGCTCAAAAGTATCCCTCGCGCTTCTTGGTCTCCATCGAGCCCTCTTCGTCGTGATCGATCAATCGCCCCTGGCGCTCGCTGCTCTTCGAAAGGAGCATCTCGCGAATGACCTCGGGCAGGGTGGTCGCGTCGCTCTCGACCGCGCCCGACAGGGGATAGCACCCGAGGGTGCGGAAGCGAACGCGCCGCATCGTCGGCGCCTCACCGGGGCGCAGCCGCATGCGCTCGTCGTCGATCATGATGAGCGCGCCATCGCGCTCGACGACGGGCCGCATCGCCGCGAAGTAAAGGGGGACGACCGGCACGTTCTCGAGCCAGAGGTATTGCCAGACGTCGAGCTCCGTCCAGTTGGAGAGGGGAAACACGCGGATCGACTCGCCCCGGTCCACCCGCGAGTTGAAGAGATTGAACAGCTCCGGCCGCTGGTTCTTCGGATCCCATTGCCCGTCTCGATCGCGGAACGAGAACACCCGCTCCTTCGCCCGCGACTTCTCCTCGTCCCGCCGCGCCCCGCCAAAGGCGGCGTCGAAGCCGTGGGCGGCGAGGGCCTGGAGCAGGCCGTGCGTCTTCATCACGGTGGTATATTTCTGGCTCGTCCAATCGAATGGATTGGCGCCTTGAGCCAGACCGTCGCGGTTGACGTGGACGAGGAGGCGAATCCCTGGCTCCTTGGCCACGGCGTCGCGGACCTCGTACATCTCGCGGAACTTCCACGTGGTGTCGACGTGGAGGAGGGGGAACGGGAGCGGCGCGGGATGAAACGCCTTCTTGGCGAGGTGGAGCATCGCCCCGCTGTCCTTGCCGATCGAGTACAGCATGACCGGGTTCTGAAACTCGGCCGCGACCTCGCGGATGATGTGGATGCTCTCGGCCTCGAGCCTCTTCAGGTGGGTGAGGGCGGGCGGCGAAAGCAACATCGGGCCCGATGTATCACGGCCGCGCGCACCGCGCGATCATCGAGACACCGGCCGACGCCCCGATGTGGCCGCCTCGCGCGGCCTGAACTAAGGCTGGGGGGGTGCGAGGCGGGCGTCCATCCCCGCCTCGGAAAGCGAACTGATGCTCGAGCTTTTTCGGATCCACGGTCCCCTCGCGTTCGTGGTGGTGGCGCTCGGCGTCGCCGCGGTGGCGGTGGGCGGGGTCTCGATCGCGCTCGCGAAGGGGCGCACCGGGGCCAAGGTCGGGCTCGCCGCGCTCGCCCTCGTCGCCGCGACCGGCTCCGCCACCGTGGCGGGGGTGATGAGCCATCGCATGCGGACCGATCGAGCCGCGACCCAGCTCGAAGAGCCGACGAAGTCCGCGTACGAGCGGCAGGGCTACGACCAGTCGGCGTCGCTCGCGAAGGTCGGGCTCTTCTTCGCCGCCATCGCCTTCGTCACCGCCGTCGTGGGGACGCTAAAGGGGCTCGGCATCCACCGAGGAGCGAAGCCCCTCACCGCCCCCGAGAGCAAGCGGCCGCCGGGCTCGGAGACGGCGCCCGCGGAGGAGAACGAGTCGATGCTCGGGCTCGGCTCGCTCGTGGTCGGCTCTCTCGCGATGTTCTCGATCGTCGCGATGTTCATGCCCCTCGTGATGAAGCCGAAGGGAACGGATCTGCCCGCCGACGACCCGGCCTTGAAGCTGCGAGAGGCGGAGCGGCTCCTCTCCGAAGGCAAATTCAAGGAGGGATGTGCGGCCCTGGAGGAGGGCTTCAAGCGCCACGCCGATCCTGGGAAGGCCAAGGTCCGCAGCATCGAAGGGCTCGTCTCGGAGTGCTTCGATCAGAAGCTCGAGGCGGCCCTGTCCGCCCCCGACGCGGCGACCTTCGACGCGCTCACGGCCGAGCTGCGCGAGACGTCCATGCCGATCGACGACGCGGCGAAGCGTCGCTTGGAGAGCGCCCTCGAGGCGCGCAGAGCGGCCGGGCCCTGAAGCGGTGGAGACAGAAGTGACAAAGATCCTCGACGACCTCGTGAAGCTCCTCGCGCTCGAGCGCATCGAGCAGAACCTCTTCCGCGGGCAGAGCCAAGACTTGGGCTGGGGCACGCTCTTCGGGGGCCACGTCCTCGGGCAAGCCCTCTCGGCGGCGGTGCAAACGGTCCCGAGCGAGCGGCACGTCCACTCCTTGCACGCCTATTTCCTGAAGCCGGGGAGGGTCGACATCCCCGTCGTCTACGACGTCGATCGCATCCGCGACGGCAGCTCGTTCACGACCCGGCGCGTGGTCGCGATCCAGGACGGACACGCCATCTTCAACCTCGCCGCGAGCTTCCAGAAGATCGAGGACGGGCTCGAGCATCAGGACGAGATGCCACCGGCGCCGGCCCCCGAGTCGGTCCCGACCGAGCAAGAGCGCATGCTCACCCACGCCGCGAGGCTGCCGAAGGTCCTGCGCGACCGCGCCCTCGCCGAGCACCCATTCCAGCTCCGCCCCATCGAGGAAGCCGACGATCCGTTCCTGCCCTCTCGCAAGGCCCCCGCGCGCAAGGTGTGGCTCAAGGCGCAGGGAAAGCTGCCCGACGATCCCGCGCTCCACGCCTATCTGCTCGCGTACGCTTCCGATCACGGCTTCATCACGACCGCGCTCCTCCCTCACGGCGTCACTTGGTTCACTCCGGGGATGCAGGTCGCGAGCCTCGACCACGTGATGTGGTTCCATCGAAGCTTCCGCGTCGACGAGTGGCTCCTCTACGTGATCGACAGCCCCGCCGCCCACGGGGCGCGAGGGCTCGTGCGCGGGAGAATCTTCTCCGAGGATGGGCGGCTCGTCGCTTCGTGCGCGCAAGAGGGACTCATGCGCAAGCACACCGCGCGCTGAGACCGACCTTCAATCCAGCCCGTCGGCGCGACGTCGCACGAAGTAGCCGACGGTGCCGAAGAGCGAGATCGCGAGGAAGAACGCGAGCACGAGGAGACTCTGGGTGAAGGCGAAGGCCATCGCCCCGAGGATGAGCGCGCCGACCCCGAGCCGCATGTGCACGTGAGCGGGCAGCACCGCGAACGGCGAAGACGAAGAGGAACCGCCCTCGGCTCGCGCGAGCGCGGGGGGAGCGGGCTCGACGGGGACGATCGGAGAAGGCATCGGGGACGCGACCTCGGGGAGGGCACCCGCCGGGGCCGCCGCGCTCGGCGCCACCGCGATCTCGCCGAGGCCCTCCACCGCGAAGGGTCCGGCGCCGCGCGCCGTCGCCGCTTCCTCGGTCAGGGCGCGACCCATCGGCGCTTCCCGAACGACGCCGTCCAGGTCGAGCGACAGATCGAGGGGCGCCTGCGCGGCGAGCGCGAGCTCCGGCGGTCCGTCGTACATCGACGACGGGACCTTCGGAGGGGGAACGCCGTGGACCGCGTCCACTCGCTCCGCCCGCTCGTCGATCGGGGAAGGCGCGTCGAGGACGAGCTCGGGAAACGCCTCGTCGGTCGCTCTGGCTTCGTGGCGCGAGGCGGCGTCGGAGAGGGCGCGCTCGACCGCGCGCGCGGAATCGAATTGCTCGCCGGGCGTTGTCGAGAAGCACCTCCTCACCACGTCGACGACCGCGCGCGGGATCCTCCCCGAGAGCGAGGCCAGGGGATCGGAAGGATGAGCGACAAGGACGGATGGCGGCGAAGCCTCCAGCATCTCGAAGAGGACGGCGCCGAGCGCGCTGAGGTCTTGCCGAGCGTCGACGCCACCCCCCGCGTCGAGCAGCTTGGGCGACTCGGTCCCATCCGCGTTCTTCGTGAACAGGATGCTCGAGGTGGTCACCCGTCCATGCACGAGCCCCGCCCCGTGCACGGCGACGAGGCCGGCCGCGATCTCTCGCGCGACCGCGATCGCCCGCGCGACAGGGAAGGCGCCGCCCGAGTCGAGCCGCGCGCGGAGGGTCTGACCTTCGATCGGCTCCATGACGAGGAACGCCGGGCTCGGCCCGTCGCCGTGCGGCCCGACGTCGTAGATCCCCACGACGTGCGGGCTCTGAACGCGCGCGAGGATCTTGGCGTCGCGGAGGAAGCGCGCGCGCTCCTCCCCTCGCCCCGGCGCGGCGCAGATTCGAACCGCGACGTCGCGCTCGAGGACGCGATCCCACCCCGCGACGACCACGCTCTGCTCTTCGTGGAGGTCGCCCGGCGCGTCCCGGAGCTCGTAGCGCCCGCCGAGGAGCGAGCCTTTTTCAAGCGCCGGGACCACGAGCAGGAGGATACGAGCATTGTCGCTCCCGCTCCATCGAGCTACGCGGATGGGGTGGAAGCACCGGCGCGCGCGGGTCGAGGCGAGACGTGGCGAATCGTCACGTGCGTCCTCGCGATCGCGAGCGCGACGGCGTGCTCGGCCTCGGACACCTCGAGCGCGGTCGCGCCGCGCCCCGCCGCTTCCGTGCTCGCGAGCGCGCCCGCGCCAGCGCCGGAGGCATCCGCCGTGACCGCGAGCGCCGCGAAGGAGCCGGCCCCGGCCGAAGAGGCCGCGCCCGCCTTGGACGTCGACGCGACCGTGAAGCGCTGGCTCGACGACCCGCGGCTCGCGAAGGCGAAGGCCGAGCTCGACGCGGGGCACCCGCTCGGGGCCGCGCGCGCCGCGAAGGAGGCCCGGGTCGCCGCGAAGAGCAGCGACCCGGGCGAGCGCGCGTCCCTCGCCTACCTCGAGGGTGCGCTCGCGTCCGGAGCCGGGATCCCCGACGTCGCGCTCGAGGCCTTCCGCGCCGCCGCGCGCGAAGAGACGCTCCTCGCGCCGTTCGCGCGCCTCCGCGCCGTCGAGCTCGCCGCCCAGCTCGGCAAGCACGACATCGCCCTCGCGGAGGCGGCCAAGATCGATCGCGCCGTCCTCTCCGAGGCCCGCATCGCGTCCGCTTCCCTCGAGTCCATCGCGCGCACGGGGACGGCCGCCGACGCGCGCAAGGCCATCGATCTCGCGCTGCCGAAGGGCTCGAGTGAACGGCCGGGGTGGTCGTCGCTCGCCCTGCGCATCGCCCAGATCCTCGGCAAGCGAACCACCCTCGACCATGCTCGCCTCGCGATCGAGCTCTGCGATCGGGTCGACCTCGACGCCCCCCGCGGCCGCGGCTCCGCCGATGCGGAGAAGCTCGCGAACGAGCTCACGAGCCGGCTCCCAAAGGCGGACCAGAAGGCGCGGCGAGAGCCCTCCCCAGACGTGGCGATCGATCGGGTGAGGCGCATCGCCGAGTCCGATCAGGGCAAGCGCGCGGCGCGGCTCGCCGACAAGCTCGCCAAGAAGCTCGACAAAGGGAGCGCGCTCTCGAAGACGGCTCGATGCGCCCTCGCGGTCGCGGAGGCCAAGGCGATGGCGGCGGTCAAGCGCAAGAGCGAGGCCCTCGACGCGTGGGGCCGCGCCACGCGCGACTGCGAATCAGAGGCCCTCGCGGAGGCGTTGATGGGCGCTGGTCGCGCCGCCGCCCGAGGTCATGCGAACACGGAGGCCCGATCGTTCTTCGGCCGGCTCGAGGCGGCCTTTCCCGCGCATCGACTCGCGGATGACGCGCGCTTCGAGGGGGCGAAGGCGGCGCTCGACGCGGGAGACGCCGCCTCGTTCAAGAAGCTCCTCGCGTCGCTGCCCGACGACTACCCGAAGGGTGACAAGATCGGCGACGCCCTGTTCTTGCTCGCGATCGAGGCCCTCGAGCGAGGCGCCCCCGCCGAGGCGATCCCCCCCCTGACGCGCGCGGCCACGCTGCCCCCCGAGCGCCACTACACCAAGGCAGGGCGCTTCTCGTATTTCCTGGGACGGGCCCTCTGGGGCGCCGGGAAGAAGGAGGAGGCGGCCCGCGCGCTCGAGGCTACGCTCGCAGCCGCCCCCCTCTCTTACTACGGCGCCCTCGCCGCCGCGCGCCTCGACGCGATCGAGCCCGGGCGCGCTTCCCGGACGATGCAGGCCCTCCTCGCGAAGGCACCGTCGAAGCTCGCCACCGTCGCGGCCGCGCGGAGCACGGAGCCCAAGATCGCGGCCGCGCTCGCGATCGCCGGCCTGCACGATCCCCGGGGCGTGGACGACGCCCTCGGCGCGCTCGGGGTGCGCGACCACACCGCTCCGCCCGAGCTCTACGCCTTCGGAGGCAAGCTCCTCGCGATCGCAGGAGATCCGCAAGCGGCCCACGCCCTCCTCCGCACCGCGCGCGAGCGCGAGCGCGACAAGGACCATTTCGACTGCGACGACATCGCCCTCGAGCTCCCGCGCGGAAGAGCCGCGGACGCGTGGCGGCTCGCCTTTCCTCGCCTCTTCGATCGCGAGGTCGAGGTCGCGGCGAGAGAGAGCGGCGTGCCGAGCGCCCTCATCTACGCCGTCATGCGCGAGGAGTCCGCGTTCTCGCCGCGCGCCGTCTCCGTCGCCAACGCGCGCGGGCTTCTCCAGCTCATCCCCGCGACGGGGGCGCGGATGGCGCGCAACCTGGGCCTCCGTTACAACGACAAGCTCCTCTTCGAGCCGGAGCCGAACCTCCGCATCGGCGCGCAGTATCTCGCCTCCCTGCGGCGGAGGTTCGGGAGCGCGACACCGCTCGCCGTCGCCGGATACAATGCCGGCCCCGGCGCCCCCGACGACTGGATCGAGCAGATGCCCTCGTGGGACCTGGATCTGTTCGTCGAGAGGATCCCCTACGCGGAGACGAAGGCCTACGTGAAGCGCGTCTGGTCGAGCTACTTCGCCTATGTCGTCCTCTACGGGGGAGGCGCCCTGACCGACGTCGTCGCGACGAGCGAGAAGGTCCCCTCCACGCGGACGCGCGGCTGAATCTCGGCCCTTGGGATTGGCAGAAAAAGACCGAGCAGCCGCGGCCACGACGGTTGTATCGTGCGCAGGAGCTCGATGGACTCGGACACGGTAGCGCAGCAGCTCGTGGGGGCGGTGCTCAACGGGCGCTGGCGCCTCATTCGCCTCATCGGCGAGGGCGGGATGGGCGCCGTCTACGAGGCCCACGGCGTGCGCGGCGAAGGGGTCCGCGCGGTGAAGGTCCTCCACGCCGAGTTCGTGAGCGACCAGGGCATCCTCCAGCGGTTCATCGCGGAGGCGCAGGCCGTCCGTCAGCTGCAGCACCCGAACATCACCCAGATCTACGAAGAGGGCCGGGCCGAGGACGGAACGCCCTACCTCGTGATGGAGTACCTGCAGGGCGCGCCGCTCTCTCACTTCATGCAGCCGGGGCGCCCCATGCCGCCCAACCAAGCGGCCGGCATCGTGCTCGGCGTGCTCCAGGCGCTGACGATCGCGCACGGCCGCGGCGTCGTGCATCGCGACCTCAAGCCCGACAACCTGTTCCTCGTCCCCGACGGGCGCGGCAACCACGTCGTGAAGGTCCTCGATTTCGGGATCGCGAAGGTCATGGACGCGGCCGGAGGCATGGGCTCGAAGACGAAGACAGGCGTCCTGCTCGGCACCCCCGGGTACATGAGCCCCGAGCAGATCAAGAACTCGAAGGGCGTGGACGCGCGCAGCGATCTCTGGTCCTGCGGCGTCATCTTCTACGAGCTCCTCACCGGCGCCGAGGCGTTCCCGGCCGAGAACGAGTTCACCCGCCTCACGCTCGTCCTCACCCAAGAGATCCGGCCCGTCACCGAGGTCTCGCGCGATCTCGCCCCGTGGGCGAGCTTCTTCCAGCGCGCCCTCTCCAAGAACGTCGGGAGCCGCTTCCAATCCGCGCAGGAGATGGCCCAGGCCCTCGCCGCGATGGTCGCGGGATCGTCGAGCGCGCAAGGCCGAGATCACGGCACCGTCGCGATCAGCGCGCCCGCGTTCGGCGCCACCGCGCTGGCCGTCGGCGCGCCTCCCGCGACGTCCGCATCTCCCGTCGCGCAGCGCTTCCCGAACACGCCCGTGGGCAAGAACCAGAACCAGGTCCCCACGGCCCAGGTGGCCATTCCCTATGGCGGCAACGCGCCGCCTATGTCGCAAGGGCTCGGCACCGCCGGCGCGCAACGCATCAGCAATCACCCGCCCGCGCCCTACTCGATGCCGCAGCCCTCCGCAGGCTACCCGGGCGGGCCCGCGTCCGCGGGCATGCAGTCCGTCGCGGCCCAGAGCTACATCACCGCTGGCTCGACCCCGCCGCCCCCCCAAGGCCCGCTCCACAACAATCAAAACCCCGCGACCCATATGAGCGTGCAGCGCCCTCCCGGCGTGCCGACGCTCACCCAAGGCTCGCGCTCCAGCCCCAGCGTCGAGGTCCTCGCTCCGCCGCCCATCGGCGCGCCATGGTGGGTCGTCGGCGCCGTCGGCGGTGCCTGCCTCATCCTCGGGTTCATCGCCGGCTACATCCTGAAGTGAGCTCGGTTTCGCGCTCGCCGCTCCGGGCCTTCGTTGGATTCGCTTCCGGCTTCGCCTCCTCCGAATCCTCCCTTGCTTCGCTCGCTTCGCAAGTCGCCCTTTTGGGGTAGGCGCGGGGTGGGTCGGGGTTTTCGCGCGCTCGGTTTCGCGCTCGCCGCTCCGGGCCTTCGTCGGATTCGCTTCCGGCTTCGCCTCCTCCGAATCCTCCCTGACCGTGCCGGTGCCCGTTTTTGTCTTGTCGTCGGGCCCGTCACGTAGAAGAAAGCCGCCCAGCGACATGAGCGAATTGCATACGCGCTGTCTGGATGCTTTCCCGGAGTGGCTGCGCAGCCTCACGACCGACGCGGCGGATCTCGCGGCCCTCCTCGACGACGCGGGCGTGCCCGACGCGACGAAGCGCCATGCCGCGGCCGCGCTGAACTACCTGTTCAAGTCGCTCGATCTCATCCCCGATGGCATCGAGGATCTGGGCTTTTTGGATGACGCGTTCGTCCTCCGGGTCGCGGCGAAGCTCGCGATCGAAGCGGGCGGAGACGCCGCCCAGCCGGCCGTGATCACGCGCCTCGCCCCTGACAGCGACCTGGTTCGCGAGCTCCTCGGCGCCGACTACACGCGCCTCGCGACGTACGTGAAGAACCTCCTCCACGGAGCGGCCCGGGGCCGCACCACCGACGAGATCGTCGACGACGCCGACATCCGCGCGAGCTTCCTCCGCGAGCTGCGCGCGTGGGGCGAGAGCTACCAAGCGCCTCAGTTCACGCGCGACGAGAAGAACCTCGTGAAGCTCACGTCGTTCCTCTCCGCGAAGCTGCCGGCCTGAGCCAGCGCTATCGGAGGGGTCGACGGCGACGATGTTCCGCTGCGTGGTCAATCCCGCAAGCAGTCGGTGAACGTCGCGCCGACGAGCTCGGCCCCGAGCGCGCCACGCAGGTCGCAGCCCTCGAAGTGGGTGTCCTTCGCCGTCGCCCCGGTCAGGTCCGCCGTGGACAAATCGCAGCGCAAGAGGCGTGAACGGTCGAGCTGAACGAATCGCAGGTTCGAGCCGGTGAGCTTCGTGTCAGTGAGCTCCGACCCGACGATGCAGGCCTCCTCGAGCATGCAGCACAAGAAGGTCGAGCGCTCGATGCGCGCATCGACGCAGCGCAGCCGCCACATCGCCATCTCCAGGAACACGCAGTCGACGATCGTCGCGTTGTACATTCTGTTCCGAGCGAGCGTGCCCTTTTCGCCACGGCACTCCACGAGCTCTATCTCGTCGAGGTTGCTCATCTGTAGGGCGCCGCCGTCGAACGAGCAGCGCTCGAACCTCGCGCCGACGAGGCGGGCGCCGGATTCGTTCACCCCCGCCAGGTCCTTCTCGACGGCCACCAAACGCCCTTCCCCGGCGCGGCCGCGCTCGAGCCACTTCGCGTGCGCCAGCCGGGCGGGGTAGCTGAGGGGTTCACGGTCTTTCACGGAGACGCCGTCTCATGGTCTCACGTCGCGGTGGTCTCACGTCGCCGAAACGAGGCCGCCGGCCTGAAGCTTCGCCGACCGTGTTAGCCTGACTGGATCGTGGGAGATCGGTCCAGTCCGCGCGACGTCGCGAGCGAGGACGTCCGTCCGGGGGACGACGAGCCTCCGCTCTCCGCCACCCAGGCGGCGCGCGGCTCTTTTCTCAGCGCCGTCGCGGCGATATCCGGGCGGGACCCCGTGCCGGCGGAGCGCGTGCAGGCGCTGCTCGACCCTCGCGAGGTGTTCGGCGGGCGCTACCGGGTGCTCGGATTGATCGGAAAGGGAGGGATGGGCTCGGTGTGGCGCGCCGAGCACACGAGCCTGCGCACCGCCGTCGCCATCAAGGTCCTCGATCCGAAGCTCGCCCAAGACCGCGCGTTGCGCGCGCGCTTCCTCCGCGAGGCGCAGGCCGCGGCTGCTCTTCAGAGCGTCCACGTCGTACGGATTTTCGATCACGGGATCGACCAAGGGACGCCGTACATCGCGATGGAGTTTCTCCGCGGCGAGTCGCTGCGCGAGCGGCTCGGGCGGGGGCCGCTCTCGGCGGTCGCGGTCGCAAAGGTCTTCGCCGGCGCCTGCCGTGGCGTCGCGCGGGCTCACGCCGCCGGGATCGTTCATCGGGACCTCAAGCCCGACAACATCTTCCTCGCGCGAGATCCAGAGCTCGGGGAGGTCGTGAAGGTCGTCGACTTCGGCATCGCCAAGGTCCTGGAGGATGCCGATAGCCTCCATGACGAGCCTCCCGCTTCCGAGCAAGCGGTCTCGACCGCGACGGGCGCGATGCTCGGAACGCCCTATTACATGAGCCCCGAGCAGCTCCGCGGCAGGAAGGACGTCGATGCGCGGACGGATCTCTGGTCGCTGGGGATCATCGCCTTCGAGTGTCTGACCGGGAAGCGGCCGTTCCGGGGGGACTCGCTGGGTGACCTCGTCCTGACGGTCTGCACGAGCAAGACGCCGCAGCCTTCCGCCTTCGGGCCGGTTCCGCCGGGATTCGACGCGTGGTTCGCGAAGGCGG
This sequence comes from Polyangiaceae bacterium, assembly GCA_044225865.1. Classification (GTDB taxonomy): domain Bacteria; phylum Myxococcota_A; class Polyangia; order Polyangiales; family Polyangiaceae; genus Xiheicaenibacterium. Next base: position 43,122 of record JBGAID010000076.1, read on the forward strand.
TGGCGACGGATCCCCGAGCGCGCTTCCAGACCATTCAGGAGCTGTCGACGGCGCTCGAGGCCGTCCTCGCGGAGAAGACGCCGTGGTTGTCGGCCGACGGAGCACCCGCTGTCGAGACAGACGACGCGAGCACCCGGATCGCCATGGGCGAAGCGGCGACGGTCGCCACCCCGGATCCGCTCGACGATCCCAAGCTCGAGAGCGCGAGCGGGGCCTCCCATACCGTCTCGGAGAAGAGCGCGCGGCCGACGCGACCGTCAGGCAGGGCCTTCGCGCTCGGCGGGCTCGCGCTCGCGATCGTGGGCGGCGCGGGCGCCTATGCGTGGACGAAGAGCTCGTCGGAGCCGTCGAGGGCGACGACCAGCGCCGAGAGCGAGCCGGCAATCGCTTCGAGCGTGGTCGCCCCGCCGGCGAGGCCCGATCGACAGATCGAGGCGACGGCGACGGCGGCCTCGATGGCCTCTTCCGCTGCCACCGCGACCGCTTCGACGAGCGCGGTCGAGGCCGCGCTCTCCGTCGCCGTGACCTTCGACACGGTTCCGGCCGCCGTCGAGATCGTACGCGCGGGAAAGCGAGTCGGAGTATCGCCGGGCCCCCTCTTGCTCGAACGAGGCGAAGGGCCCGTCCCGCTGACGCTCAGGAAGCCGGGCTACCTTCCCGAGGTGATCAAGGTGGTGCCGAGCGCAGACCGAACCATGAAGGTGCGCTTGAAGCCGGCCGGCCCCTCTGGCGACGTGCTGGATTGAGCGGACATGAGAGCCGCCACCTTGTCGCTGTTGTTCGCTTCGCTCCTCTCGTCTCGGGCGGCGTTCGCGCAACCCGCCAATGAAGAGCAGAGCCGGAACGCCCAATCGCTCTACGCTTTCGCGAAGAAGTCCTTCCGAGCAGGACAATACGGTGGCGCCGTTCGCGCGCTCGAGGAGTGCTATCGGATCACCAAGGAGCCGAAATACCTCTACAGCATCGGCCAAGCCTCCGAGCGCGCCTATTGGTCGATGAAGAAGGAGGCGAGGCGGGAAGAAGATCTCCGCGTGACGGTGGAGAGGTACCGCCAATACCTCAAGGACGCCTCCGACAAAGAGCTCGACGCACCCACCGTGGTCGAAGGGAAGGTGGGGCCGACCCACCGGGCCGTCGCCAATGAAGCGCTCGCGCGCCTCGAGCCGCTGCTCCCGAAAGAGGAGCCGGCCGCTCCCCCTCCCGCCCCCGCCGCGCCGGCGGAGGCCAAGACAGGTCTGTTGATCTCCTCGTCCACGCCGGGAGCGCGGATCGAGCTCGACGGTAAGGTCGCTTCGGAGGGGCTCTTGAGCGCCGATACCGAGCCTGGACCTCACCGCATTCGGGTCATGGCGCCCGGGTTCGTGGCGGTCGAGCGCGAAGTGCGGGTGGAGAAAGGGGCTCTGCTCGGCCTCGATATCTCTCTCGAGGCGAAGCCCTCCGTCCTCGCCATCGAAGGCCCCTCCGGCGCCGACGTATCGATTGACGGCGTACCGAAAGGAACCCTGCCATTGCCGCGTCCGCTCGCCGTCCCCGCGGGCGATCGATTGATCGTCGTGACCCGTCGTGGATCTCACCCGATGGTCGAATGGAAGAAGGTCGACCGGGGCGAGCGATATGCGATCCACGCGTCGCTTCCATCGACGGCCCAGCGATACAGCGCCTACGCGACCTTCGCCGTCGCGGGAGGGGCCGCGGTCGTCGGCGCCGTCCTGACCGGCCTCGCTTTCGAGAAGCAATCGGAGGCCGCCGACATCTTGCAGCCGATTCAAGAGCAGGGCGGCAGCGTCACGACCTCCGACGTCGAGCGCTTCGACGAAGCGATCGCCTCGCGCGATCTGTTGCGCACGGGCGCGGCCGTCGGCTGGGGGCTCTGCGCGGCCGGCTTGACGAGCGGCATCTTCCTCTTCGTCTTCGACGAGCCGAGCGTCCAAGCCCCGCCCTCCCCGCGCGAGGGCTCACCCGACTCGCCCAGCTCGCCGGAGCTCGTATTCACGCCGATCGCCGGGCCCGCCTTTGCCGGGCTGACGTTCTCGATGCGGTATTGAGCGACCCGAGCTGGTTTCTCAGGGGGAGCGCGAATTGGAAGTCTCCGGCGGTTGATTGTAATGTTCACCGTGCATGACAATCTGGCCCCGGGAGCCAGAAATCGCGAGATCGCCTATCCCGTCACCATCGAAGTCGCCTGTCGCCAAGGTGGCGGCGTCTTTCAGCTCCTGCGTCGAGCACAGGACGAGCTCCCCCGGCGCGGCTTCGCTCGGCGTCGGGCACGGATTGGAAGTGGTCGGGACGTCGAGGACGCGAGCCAGATCCAACGAGGTGCTCTTCAACAGGGCAATGGTGTCGGGCTCGCCCGGCCCCATCTTCAACGCCGCCATCGCGACGGGCGCGTTCTCGGGCTCGTACGTCGCGAGCACGCGCGGCTCCGTCAGCGACGCATCGAAGGCGAGGAGCCGAGGGCTCTCTTCGCCGGTGAGGACGAGGAGCGTATCGGGGGCGCCCGCGCCGGTGGTGTCGACGGTGATCGCCCGGTTGCGAGGCAAGTACCCGGCGCCGATCGATGCCGCGAGCGGGATGGGCTCGTCGAAGTCGAAACCGCTCGTCTGCCCATCGAAGGTCGCGCGCGCGACGTTGATCCACGCGCCCTCTCCGCCCGCATCGTCGGTGAAGAGGATGAGCTCGTCGACGCCGTCGCCCTCCAAATCCCAGACGACGGCGAGCGACTGTTGTTGAGCTTCGCAAATGGAGAAGTTTCCCGTGCAAGTCTCGGGTGCGCCAGGCAGTAGAGCCCGCGGATAGAGCGACAAATCGTTGCGCACTCCAAGGAAGGCCTCTCCGCGGTTCGGCAGGAGCTGAAGGGCCAGCCCCGCTGTCGCGGAGTCCAACGAGATGTCGAGCAACGCCACGTCATCCACCTCGCTGCTGACGAACCTTCCTGTGTAGGGGTTGACCCTGCCGAGGAGGGCGCCCGTGACGACGGGAGGCCACCGACCCATGTAGATCGCCGCCATGGGCGGCTCGCCTGGGTCGACCGAGGCAAGGACGAGCGTCGAGTCGGGGCAGAGGTCGGCCACGTGGCTGAACGTCTCCAAAGAGACCGGGTCGGCGGGCGTGCCGTGGAGCCGACCATATGCGACCGCCAGGGTCGCTTCGGGTCCCGTATTCTCAGCCAGCAGGACATCCGCGATGTCGTCGGTGGTGTCGGCTTGGCCGAGGCTCATCCTGGAGACGGGCGCGGAGGTTTGGATGACGCGGGGCACGAGGTCGAGGCCCGGGGGATCCGTGCCGGCGAAGATCTGAACGGTGGGTCGCGTCGCCTCCGACACGATGAGATCGTCCAGACCGTCGCCATCGACGTCTCCAATCATCGCTTGGTTGAACTGCGGGTCATCGCCCGAAAGGAGCTGGAGGCTCGTGGCCGCGAGGAGGATGCAACCATAGCCTCCGGGCGCGGGGCCGGTGCACGTCCCCGCGTGTTGTTGTCGGCTGTTGAAGAGATACAGAGACCAGCCTTGCTCGCCGTTCACTTGCTGAACGACGAGATCGGCGATGCCGTCGCGGTCGAGATCGCCCACCGCGAGCGGCGCCTGCCCCAGCGACCGCGAGCTCACCCGCCCCACCGCTGCGTTGGGGTTGCCCGACGGCTCCGATGCGAACGAGCCGTCCGGCCACGCATAGGCGGGATGGGCAAAGGGTGGTTCTGAGCCGAGGGCCGACGAGACGATCAGGTCCGACAGACCGTCTCCGTCGATGTCGCCCCAAGCGACGCCCGTGACCCGCTCGCTGACCGGGGCATCGACGACGGGTAAGACCTCGGGCAGCGTGCAGCCGCCCTCGTCGACGGCATAGAGTCGTACGCTGTGCTCTGATTGGAAGCCCAAGGCCACGAGCAGACAGCCGTTGCGTGACTCGACGACAGGCCTCGAGACGAGGGCGGACGCGTCGTGCGGCAGCGGCACGGACTCGCCGCCTAGATCCGGAGTCGAAAGCGCAGTCCACAGCTCGAGGCGATCGCCGTTCACGACGAGGGCACCGTTCTCGGTTCGGTGGAGGAGCAGCAGCTCTTCTGCCAGACCCACGCGATGAGGGACGAACGCGGCCTTGAGCGTGCCGTCCGGCTCGCCTCTCAACGCTTGCACGCCGCGAACCGCGCCAAAGCTGACCCAGTAGCCTGCGGTCACGGGCATGACGAGGTCTCGCCTCCGCGAGCCCGTCAGCTGGCCGCTCGTGCCGAGCTCATCCGGTTGCACCTGCAGGACCGGGTCGCGGAAGAGCGACGTCACCGAGAGGTCGTCACCGAAGGTCCGCAGCTGGACTTCGCTCGAGAGCGATACGATGTCGTCGCGCCCGTCTCCGTCGTAATCACCCGGGATCAGCTGGCGCGCGATGTTCGGTGCGAACGAGACGGGCGCGGAGAACGTCAGGCTCGGCGTACGGCAGACCCCGTCCAGACCGCACGCGTAGTGGGCCGGACAGCCGGGCTCGGCGGAGGACGGATCGCAGAGCGGCTGGCACGCTCCCGCCAGCATCGGGGCCCCGCACGAGGGCGAGGCCTCATCGCAGGCCTCTCCGAGCTCGGGCTCGACCACGCTGTTGCCGCAGTATCCGAGCGTCGGCGCGCTGAGCGGATCGCATCCAGCGAGAGACAGCGCGGCGAGAGTGAGGCGCGCGTGGGACCGCACCATCCCATGCTACCGAGCGTCGGGAGCGCCGGGGACAAACATCGCGATGCCAGCGAGCTCGGAGACGAGTGGCGAGCCCATGCGAGAAGCCCAGGGCTGTCCGCTCGGCGCGGAGTGGGGTTGTCTCCTCCGGGCGCTGCGGAACTCGCCTCGGTCTCGCTTCGCGAGCCCGAGTGCTCAGACAGGTCCTCGCGGTGTCCGCTCGGCGCGGAGTGGGTTGTCCCCTCCGGGCGCTGCGGAACTCGCCTCGGTCTCGCTTCGCGAGCCCGAGTGCTCAGACAGGTCCTCGCGCCCTGTGGAGACAACCCCACTCCGCACCTCGCTACCGTTGCTCCACTCCCAACCCAGAGACACCACGATGCGGGCGCCGCGTGCCCTGCGGAGACAACCCCACTCCGCACCTCGCTACCCTTGCCCCACTTCAAAGCCCCAAACGACGCCCTTGCAAGCGCCCCTTTATTCTCGAGTCGAGCCCATGCGAAAACCCATAAGCCGCGCACCCAGTTCTGGATTTGGCGGTTCAGTCGACGGGCAGCGAACCGGATTGGACGGAGTCCACGAAGTGGACGGAGTCCACGAAGTGGGACGGAGTCCAAGGAGGTCTACGAAGTGAACTCGGAGGACCGAGTTCAAATGCCCTGCGTTGGATCCCCACTCGAGACAACGCTGTGCATGCGACCCCAGTCTTGAGACAACGCTGTGCAAGCGCCACTTCGGTCTCGAGACGACGTCGTGCGAGGAACCCCAGTCTTGAGACAACGCCGTGCAGGCCAACGAGCTTCCGGTCACCCAAAGCCACGACAACGCCGCAGAAGCCATCTTGCAGCGTTGAGGGGGGCCCAACGAAGTTGGGGGGAGGTCTTCGCCAAGACCTCTCGACTGGCGAGCCGAGCTGCGGGTCCTCGCGCTTGCCACACAACGCTCCCAGCACCACGACGCTTCAGCTCCCCCGTCTCCCGGCGAGCGCGAAGCGCGACGCGCTCCCGGCCAGTCTCGAGACGACGCTGTGCGTGCGACCCAAGTCTTGAGACGACACGGTGCGTGCGACCCAAGTCTTGAGACGACGCCGTGCAGGCCAAGGCGCCCACCAGTCACCCATAGCGATCGAGATCTTTCAGAAGCCATCTGCAGCGTTGGAGGGGGGCCCCAACGAAGTTGGGGGGAGGTCTTCGCCAAGACCTCCGACGAGCGAGCCGAGCTGCGGGTCCTCGCGCTTGCCACACAACGCTCCCAGCACCACGACGCTTCAGCTCCCCCGTCTCCCGGCGAGCGCGAAGCGCGACGCGCGCTCCCGTTCTCCGCAGCCCCTACCGCTCAGTGGAAACAGCCGGGATCGCTTGGCTCCATGCACCCCGGGCCCATCGGCACCCAGTGGGTGCTGCTCCACGGGTCGGACCCGCTGGGGTACAGGTTGGGGGGGCAGGTCAGGCCGACCTCGCACGGGAGCTCGAGGCCCGCGTTGGGATCGCCCATCGAACCGTCCCACTCGCAGTGCTGCGAGGAGAAGCCCTGCACCGGATGTTGGCCTGCCGGGCACTGGATGGCCGTGATGCAGTAGCCGTTCTGCCAGACACCGTCCTTGATGTAGCAATCTCGCTGCGCCTTGGAGATGCACTGGTCGCCCGAGGCCACGTATCCGGTGGCGCAGCCGCCGCACGACTGGTTGCTCGCCTTCCACACGTGGTGGCGCGATTCACAGCTCAGCTTCGCCGCGGCCGGGTCGATGCCCGCAGTGATCGCGTCTTCGGTCTCTCCCACGTCTTCATCGCAGTCGTCGGCCTCGCCGGCCTCGTCGCACATCGAGTCTTCCTCCTCTCCCGCGACGCAGCCGCTCGTGAAGAGGGAAGCGAGGGCGAGCGAGGCGAGGAGGGCGGCGGCGAGGTTCTGCGTCTTCATGATGTCTCGAATCCTTGGCTCAGGGTTGGTGACCGCCGCGAGCTCTTTCGCGTCGGCTTCGAGGACCCCCATCGCAACGCGCGTGCCGTCGGGAAATGCCGCCAATCGCGCGGAAGCGCCGGTCGCGCTGCGTCCGAGGCGTCGACCGGACCGTCCGACGGACCGTCCGACCGCCCAGGAGCGCCGGACGTTTCTGCTTGTCCAACCCCAGGCCATGTCCGAGATAGGGGCATGGCCTCCGCTCGTCCCGGCGATCTCATCGGGGGTCGCTATCGTCTCGTCACGCCGATCGGATCGGGAGGCATGGCGACGGTTTGGAGAGCGGACGATCTCACTCAGACGAAACCAGCAGCGGTCAAGCTGCTCCACGGCGACGTCGGGGACCGGCCTGATCTCGCGCGGCGCTTCCTCCGCGAGGCGCGCGCGATCATGGCGCTGAGAGGGCCGAACCTCGTCGAGATCCTCGAGGCGGGGGTGGAGGGCAGCGCTCCCTTCATGGCGATGGAGCTCCTCCATGGAGAGACGCTCGGAGCTCGCCTCGCTCGCGAGAAATCCCTCGCGCCTCGGGTCGCGTACTCGCTCCTATCTCAGGCGGCGGGACCGATCGGGCGCGCGCACGCTCACTCGATCGTGCATCGCGACATCAAGCCCGCGAACCTCTTCATCACGCCGGGCGACGACCTCAAGCTGCTCGACTTCGGGATCGCGAAGGTGCTCGACGACGCTCCGCTCTCGAGGGCGACCCTCACCGCGCCCGGCGCGACGGTGGGGACGATCTCGTACATGAGCCCGGAGCAAGCACGCGGCACCTACGATATCGACCATCGCGCCGACCTCTGGTCGCTCGCGATCGTGGCGTTTCAATGCATCGTGGGGTGCCTACCGTTCCGGAGGGATAGCTTCGCCGATTTGGTCGTCGCGCTGCACACCGACCCTGCCCCCGTCCCGAGCTCGCTCGCGGAGGGGATCCCTCGCGGCTTCGACGCGTGGTTCGCGCGCGCGGTCCGGCGATCGCCCGACGAGCGGTACCAGTCGGCCGAGGAGCTCATCACGACCCTCGGCGAGGCCCTCGCCCTCCGCTGATCCCCGGAGCGCCCTCTTCGACGCCCAGCGCGCGCATGCGAAGCTTCAGGCCGTGAGGTGAGATGCAGAGCGCGCTCGCGGCCGCCTCGAGATCTCCTTCGTGCTTCGAGAGGCTCGCCCTGATTTGCGGCTCGGTCAGATCGTGAGCCCGCGAGATGCCCGGCAACTCCGCCATTCGCGCGTAGAGCGATGAGCGAGCGATACCCAGCCGCTGGGCCGCCCGCGCGCGACGCCAGCCGCTCGCCTCGAGGGCGTCGAGGATCTCCGTCTCGGAGAGGTCCTGGGGGCGCTTCGCAGGCGCCTCGCTCGTCGCGGCCGGCGCGACCGACGCGACCAGCGGCGGCGCGGTCTCGGCCTGCCGAGCCGTCCCGACGAGCGCGTCGAGGGCGGGGCTCCAAGCGATCGTGTCCTCGGATCGGTGCAGGACGCAGAGCTGCCGAGCGACGTTCCGAAGTTGGCGAACGTTCCCCGTCCAAGGCGCCCGCGCGAGCTTCGCGATGACGTGGGCCGCGAGCCACGGCCGCTCGCCGACGGGGCCGTCGAGGAGCCGCGCCTGCTCGTCCTTGTCGAGGAGCTCGCGCATGAAGTGGATCATCAAGCGCCCGATGTCGTCGCGACGGGCGGCGAGCGGCGGCACGGACAGCGAGAGCTCCGCGACGCGGTGGAGGAGCGGCTCGCGGAACTTTCCCGCGTTCACCGCCGCTTCGAGGTCGGCGTCTGTCGCGGAGACGAGCCTCACCGAAGCCTTCTGGACGCGGCGATCTCCGACGCGCTGGAACTCGCCCGTCTCGAGCGCGCGCAGCAACATCGCCTGCACCGCCGGCTCCGTGTCGCCGATCTCGTCGAGGAAGAGCGTCCCCCCGTTGGCCATCGCGAAGTGTCCTTCGTGATCGGTGACGGCGCCGCTGAAGGCGCCACGCACGTGACCGAAGAGCGCGCTGGCGGCGAGGTTGGGCCCCACCGTCGCCATGTTGACCGCCTCGAACGGGCCCCGCGTGAGCGCGCTCGCCTTGTGAATCGCGCGCGCGACGAGCTCCTTGCCCGTGCCGGTCGGGCCGCGGACGAGGACGCGCATTTCCGTGGGCGCGGCGAGGGCGATCGAGCGCCGCAGGGCGTCCATGGCGTCGCTCTCCCCCACGAGGTCGAACCGAGGAGGCGGCTTCGCCCGAACCGCATCGACGAAATGCAGCAGGAGCACGACACGATCCCCGACCTCGAGGACGACGCCCCGATCGAGCTCGGGCGGCGAGAACGTCCGTCGCTCCGCGATCAGCTCGGCGTCGGCGGTGACGGCGCTGCCGGCAGGTCCTCGTCGAACGCTCACCGCCCCGTCGCGCATCGCGATCTCGGCGGCCGCGCTCCGGCTCAAGAACGGATCGCCGAGCGGCTCGGGCGGATTGCGCGCACCCGGGGTGGCGAAATTCGGTGCCGAACGAGAGATGCTCACCGTCTCTCCCGCGGCGAGCCCGATCAGGGTGGCTCGGTCGCCGATGCGCGCGGCCTTGGGGTGGCCGAGGATCGTGAGGGCGAGATGTCGCTCCGCGGCTCCGCCCGGCGCGGTGGGCCCGGCGTTGCGAGTGCGGGTGTCGAGATCGGAGTGCGGCTTCGACATCGCGTAAGCCGACTGAATATCACGATGGTGGCCCTCGATTCGGGCCGAAGTCCTCTCTTCACCGACGAGGCGCACGAGGCGGAGGATGCCGGCGGGGCCAGATTTGCGTCTGCCTCGCCGGTCCGCGCACCGATGATTCACTTCTTCTTTGGCGGCGTCTTCGCAGCGGCAGAGCTGCTCGGCGCGGGTTCCGGCTTGGGCAAGACCATCAGCTCACAGTCCTCGAGGGAGGCAGAGAGGCCGGTCGTACCGGCGAGGCTCGTCCATTTCGCGACGCGCACTTTTCCCATGGCGACGACGGGCGTGTATTGGGTCATCGACTCGGGGGCGGGGCTCCCCTTGGGGAGGTCGCAGCTGACGCTCGGCTCCGTCTTGCCCGCCCCGACGACGAGGACGGCGCTGACGCTCTCCCCGGATTGGCCGCCACTCGTCCACCTCGACACGTTCGTGTTGAGGACCTGGGCCGTCACCTTGACCCGCTTGCCGTCCCATTTCGACCGGGCGACGAAGACTCGATCGAGGAACGTCTGCAGATCGACGGCAGAGCCGTCCGCGGGGGGCCCGGGCACGGATGGATCTTCCTTCGGTCCGACCGTCTCCCCCGCCATCTCGCGGCACTCCGCGAGGTTGAAGACGGCGCCGTCCTTTCCGAGCTTCATCGGCCCTTCGGTCGTGCCGACCATGAAGCCCGTCTTGCCTTGCTGGTACTTGGACCGCTCGTCCTTCTCGACGATGAAGTAGGCGCAGTCGTCCCCTTCGATCACGGCCCAGCCGTACTTGTTCTTGTCGACGCGGGTCGCCTTCCCGAGCTTCGACTCGAGCTCCTCGAGGGCGGGCTCCCACTCGTCGAAGGGGGTCACCGCCCCCTCCGCCGCCATGATCTTGGGGATCGTGAGCGGGCCCGTGAACGCGGGAAGCGGCGCGCGCTCCTTCTTCTCTTCGCCGGACTTCGAGCCGCACCCGACGACCAGCAAAATGGCAGCGCCAAGAAGAGCGCGCGTCTGCATCGGGACCTTATAGACCAAAAACCTCACGCCACCGTCGGACACGTGCGGGGCCGACTTGTCGCGCCCTGACCGAGCACGACCGCCGAGGGCGGACGCGGCTCCAGGAGGTTCAGAGCGCTCGCAACATGGCCATGTCGAGCGTCCCAACTCGGACCGGCGTATCGCTGAGCTCCCGGAAAGCGACGAGCAGATCGTCGCCGACGGGGATGGCCGACATCCATATTTCGGGAAAGGCGCTCGGGATCGGCTGCTCCAGGACGACCCCTCCGCTCAACGTGGCGAGGTCGTAGCGCGCGATGACGAGGCGAGCCTGCTGCTCGTCGTGATCCAAGGTTTCGGTGCAGTCACAGGGCCCCCCCGTCACCGGCTGACAGTCGAACAGCGTGAGCGCGTCGACCGCGTATTCGGACATGACAACGAAGAGGTTGTCCCCATCGACGAACGCCGTCGCCGCCATCGTCGCAGAGCCGAGCGTCGTGCAATCGATCAGGCAATGGTCGGCGGTGGTGGAGCATTCCTCGAAGACCGACTGCTCTTTTGGGATCTCGATGCGCCGACCGTCCGCGAACAAGACAGTAACGAGGCCATCGCCCACCGACAACACCGCGAAGTAATCATCTTCTCCCGGCAGGATCTGAAGGCGCGGGTGGGGTTGGAAGCTCGTCCCCTCGTAGTCCTCTTCCATCACGGGACTGGGAATGTCGATCTGCCGAGCCTCTTCGTCCTCCCGGAGCATCGTCTGCCCGGGAGGCATTTTTCCGTGGACCAAGGCCGGCTGGCCAATGGCCAACCACGCGCCATTCGCGGCTCGCGCGACCGCGACCGGCCCGTAATTCAGCTGGCCGAGCTCCTTCTCCCGCCAATTGCCGTCTGCCCCTCGCGCGTAGGCCATCACATTCTGATTCAACGACATCTCTGCCGACGACGCGGCGATGGCGTGGAGCCCGTCTGGCTCGATGGCGATGCCGAGCCCGTGGGCCAGCTGGTCCGTCGCCGGGCAAGAGACGATCTCTTCGACGCCGGAGGGCTCTCGCAGCCGCAACTGGTGAGGAGATTTGGTCGGAAACAGTACATAGGGAACCCCCTCGTCTCCCATCGCGAACGCCGCTCCGAGGGCGACGCCCGGCATCGGCGTCACCTCGTCGGAGGCGTAAGGCGCGGCCCAAACGGCCTGGTTTTGCGGGAAGGGGCCCATCGCGATGAGGGCGGCGTTCCCTCCTTCCGACATGACGACTCGGGACGTGAACCCGTAATCCACGAAGCCAGGATCGAGCGTCGCCATATCCTTGAATGGGCAGTCTACGCACCACGGCTCGTGGCCAACGGTGAAGGGCGGGACCTCAGAACCGCCGTAGTACTCGCTGACGTCGCCGCACGTCGGACCGCCGCTGATTGGGTCGCCACACCCGAGCAAGGAGAGCGAAAGCAAGCCCGCGACCGCGTGGCGAGAAGCCATGGCTCATCGTACCGCGGGCAGCGACGCTGCGCTTCGCCGCCCGGCGCGAGAGAAATAGCAGGGCCGCGAAGCGCTTCGGCGACGTTCAGGACTCTTGGGTGCGAACGACCTTCGACTCCGGCGGCGCGTCCGCGCTAACGCCCGCGGAGAGCAGCTGCGTCACGAGGTCGCGGCACTCGGGCCGATTGCGCAGGTGTGAGAGGAGCAGGGCCGACGCGTCCGCGAAGGCCTTCTCGAAGGCGAGGCCCTCGCGGGTCTTGTGAGCGACCTTCTCCCGCCCTTGCGCGAGATCCTCTTCGAGGGCCTCTGCGTAGCGAACGAGCTGGGCGCGCAGGTCGTCGATCTGACGGCGGAGATCGCGGGCCGTCGCCTCGCGGGAGGCCTTCTTCGCCTCGTAGCGAGAGAGCTGCTCGCGCTTGGCCTTCGCGGTCGCGGCGGCGGCGCCGGCGCGCTCGTACACGGCAGGGTCGAACGTCCCCGCGCGCATGGCTCCATCGGCCTGCTGGCGTGACGCGAGGGAGGCCTTCTCTGCGGTCGAGAGCTCGACCCGCACCTTCTCCACGTCCTCACCGTCGGCAGAAGCTTCACGCAGGACGCGAGACTCCTCGTGGGCGAGCTCTTCGACCTTTCGGCCAATCTCGGCGCGGAGCGCGCGACCGCGACGCTCGAGGGAATCGAGCTTGCGGGTGTAGCTCGAGACCTCGCCTTCGAGCTGGTTTGCCCGCGCCGCGAGATCCCACAGCTTCGCGAGGGCGGCCGAGAGATCCGGCGGGGCCGCGTTGGCGGGATAGGCGCGAGACGCCATCCGGGCGAACAGGGCCGCGCGGCTCGCCCACTCCGTGACTCCAGCGGATGCCGGAGGTGGAGGCGGCGGCGGCGCGACCGCGGCATCGCCGCCGCCGTCGATGTCCCAGGCCTGCGTGGGCAAGCTGCGCTGCAGTGCCTTCAGCTCTTCTTGGAGATGGTGGGCGTCTTGATAGCGCTTTCGCACCTCCTTCTCGAGGAGCCGCAGGCAGATCGCCTCGGCCTGGGGGTGCGCGTCGGGGCGGATCGCCCGCGGCCGCGGGGGCGGCTGCGAGCGCTGCATCTCGAGCAGCGCCTCGCGGTCGTTGGACCGGAACGGCAGCTGCCCGGTGAGCATCTCGAAGAGCAGCACCCCGAGGGCGTAGAGGTCCGAGCCGGCGTTGGCGTCCTCGCCGCGCGCCTGCTCGGGCGACATGTACTCGGGCGTCCCGAACACCGCCCCCTTCGGGGCGAGGCGCGGGTCGCGCGCGATCGCGGCGAGCCCGAAATCCAAGATCTTGACGTAGTCCTTCCGACCGCCGCGGGCGGTCAAAAGGATGTTGTCGCTCTTCAGGTCGCGGTGGACGACCCCGAGATCGTGGGCGCGCGCGAGGGCGGCGCACATCTGCTCGAGGATGTCGACGGCTCGAGCGATCGGCATCGGACCGCGCGACAGCTCCTGAGAGAGGGGAGTCCCGATGAGGTACTCCATGACGAGGTAGAGCTCGCCCTCTTCCGTCTCCCCGATATCGTGGATGTCGATGATGTGGGCGTGGTCGACGCGGTTCGCCGCGCGCGCCTCCCTCAGCATCCACGCGCGGAGATGCGTCTCGCCGCGGAGGTCCGGTCGAATGAGCTTCAACGCGACGACCCGGTCGATGAGGACGTGGCGGGCTCGATAGACGACGCCCATCCCTCCTTCGCCGAGCCGTGCTTCGAGCCTGTACCGACCTGCTACGACCTTCCCGAGCATGGGATCCGTCGTGGACCCACGGCGCGCCGAACTTATGGCCACGCGAACGCTCCTCTCAAGCTGCATTGCGGACGCTTCCTCCGCGCCCTAGTCGCGGAATGTACCAACGTGCCGTCATCGGCGTCACGCTCTTGTCGATCGACATCGCTCCCGATCCCTTCGATCGCCGCTTGGAGGACCTCGTTTTCGGGCCGGCCGATGTCGGGCAATGGTCACCCAGCTCGCACGGTCCGCGACCCGGATGGGCGTGGCTCGGGCTTGATGGGCAATCGGACGACGAACCGTGCGCCGCCCTCCGGACCTCGGTCGACCTGGAGGCTGCCTCCGTGCTTGCGAAGAATGTCCGTGGAGATCCACAGACCCAAACCCGTGCCTTGACCACGGGGCTTGGTCGTGAAGAACGGATCGAAGATTTTTGCCTTTAGATCCGAAGGCACTCCTGGCCCATTGTCGACGAAGACGACCTCGGCGAATCCTCGGGTCGCGCTCGTCTCGATCCGGATCTCCTTCGAGGGCGGCGCGAGGTCATCCGCTCCGGGCTCCTGGTCGGGCACGCCCTCGAGGGCCTGGATGGCGTTCATCGCCAGGTTCATGAAGACCTGGTTCAGCTCGCCCGACCGGCACGTCACGAGGGGCAGCTCGCCGAAGGTCTTTACCACCTGAATGCAGCTCTGGCGAAGCCGCGGCGCGAGGAGGAGCAGCGTCTCTTCGATGTTCGCGTGGAGGTCGGTCGGCACCGCCTCCTGGGTGCTGCGCGCGAAGTTCTTCAGGTTCTGGACGATGCGCACCGTCCGGTCGGTGGCTCGTTTCACGACGGTGGAGATCCCGACGAGGTCGTCGAGGGAGGCCTCGAGATCGAGCTCGGCGCGGAGGGCCTCGATGGCGCGCCGGCGGGGCTCGGGGAGCTCGCGCTCGGCGGCCCGATACGCGTCGAGCATCTTACGGACGTCCTGGACGACGTGCTCGAGGGGCTCCGCCGACCCCGCGACCGCGTTGAGGGGGTTGTTGATCTCGTGGGCGACTCCGGCCACGAGCTCGCCGATCGACGCCAGCCGCTCCCCCTGGACGAGGGCGGCCTGGGCCTCCCGCAGCTCCCGGAGGGCCTCGCGGAGCTCGTTGGTGCGCGCCTCCACCTTCGTCTCGAGATCGGCGCGCGCGCTCTCGACCTCGGCGATGGTCCGAGCGAGGCGCTCCCGCATCCGCTCCACGTTCTTGGCGAGGCCGGCGATCTCGTCCGGACCGGCCACGTCGGGGACGGACGCGTCGAGCTGACCGGAGGCGACGACCTCGGCCGCCTTGGAGACCTGGGTGATGGGACGCGACAGCTCGCGGGCGACGCGCGCGATGACCCCGCCCACCGCGATCACGAGCATCAAGAAGGCGGCCACGAGGGCGAGGATGGCGGGCCCTCCTCCGCGCTGGACCGAGTCGCCCCCGAGCGAGCGGTAGAGGTTGATGGAGGAGAAGAGCATCACCGCCGCCGCGAACACGAGCGGCCACCCGAAGTCGCGCAGCATACGCTCGCGCAGGGTGAAGCTCGCCCGTCCCGCCGTCGCCGAAGGAGGCGAGGGCTCTTCGGTGCGCACGAGGAGGGACTCGGCCTGGGCGACCGTGTCGCGATCCCAGCCCCGCTGATAGTAGGCGACGCCCCACGCGAACAGCGACGCGTAGCCGATCTGGGTCAGGGCATCCGGCTCGCTCCACGCGAGGGGACCGCTCTTGAAATAGAAGACGCCGACGGCGGTGCACCCCATCCACATCGCGAAGTTCAGCCAGCTCAGCCGCCTCGGCAGGGTGGAGAGCCCGAGCCGCTCGAGCTCGGCCCGCGCGTCTCTCTCTCTCGAGAGCACGTCGTGGGACGCGAGCCAGGCCGCGACCTCACGGGTCATGACCAGCATCGCGCCCGTGTAGACCGCGGTCGCGCTGACGGCCATGAGCGGGATGATCTGCCACCAGCCGCGGAGCAGGAGGTTGCTCTCCACCCTGAGGAACGCGACGCTGAAGAGCAGGATCAGGTGCCCGCCCAGGATGCCGGCCATGGCCGCGCTCTCCCCGAAGCGCCGCCGGATCCAGCGCGAGAGCGAAGGACCGGACCCTTCGCTGTCGCTCGGCAGAGCCACGAGCTCTCGCCGATAGATCGCCCTCCGCATCGCCCCCGCCATCAGCCCGAACGTGGCGGTCGCGATGAGCAGCCGGGGATCCGAGCGCTCCGGCAGCACCGCGAGCCCCAGCATCCAAGCCGCGAGCCGCCCGAAGCTCGCCAGCCAAACCCCCCGCTCACCGAGCCGCGCCACGAACCGAACCGCCCACGCCGAGACGACGAGCGTCCCCGCGAACACCGTGAACGGCCACGGCGAGCTCAACGCAACCGGCACCACCGCCGCCGCGAACAGCGTCACCGAGAACAGCTCCCAAGCCGCGCAGAGAGCCTCCGCGCGGTGCGCGCCCCGCGAGACCAGCTTCGTAGCGAGACCAAGGCCCATGAAGGCCGCCCATCCTAGCGTTTCGGCGCCCCCCGCGCCCCCCCGCTTCGAAAACCGAAGCGCCCCGCCCCTCCCGCGGCGAAGCCGCAAGGGAGGGGCCGGCGAGCGAAGCGAGACGAGGGTGGGCACCCCTCCCCCCCCACGCTATGATTTCAGTAGCGCCC
>JBGAID010000196.1:0-6526 GCA_044225865.1 Polyangiaceae bacterium
GGCGATCGGGAACACGAGCGCCCTCGCCTGCTCGTAGGCCGCGCGCGCGTGGTGCTCGGCGACGACCGCGCGGCCGCCCGCGAGGGCGAAGACGAGCGCGAGCGCGAGCGCGGCTCTCTCGCGACCGAGCCCGCGCGCGGCGAGCAGCGCGAGCACGACCCCGAAGCCGAAGCACGTCGCGATGGGCGCGAGGGCGACGGCGCCCCCCGCCCAGGCGGCGAGCGCGACGAGCAGCGCGAGATCTCGTCCGGACACGAGCGTCGCGCTCGGCAGCAACCATTCCACCCGCCTCGAGCGGAATCTCGGCGGCTTCACCGAGCCGCCGGCGGCGGTCGCCGACCAGGCGGATGACGCCCGCCGCGCCGCGTCGCCGCCCATCAAGGGGAAGTTCGCCCCGTGCGAATTTTCGCAACGGTGCTGAAGGACATTCGAATGGTCGCCGGGAGCGCGCCGGACGAAGGGACGAACGGACGAAACCTGTTAAGCTCGTTCGCTCGCGGCCGGCCCACTCGGAGGTCCCTGATGCATCGTTCGCTTCACCCGACTGCTTATCGTCTTGCTTCGCTCGGTCTGTTCGCGGTCGCGCTCGCGCCCGCCGCGTGCGCGCCCCACGACGACGCGAAGGGCTCCGGTCTCTACCAGCGAGAGGACGTGGCCGCCTCGCGCTCGGCGATCCAAGGGGGCTACGACGACGCGGACGACACGGCCGCGGTCGGGGTCGTGAACTTTCAGCACGGCGACATCTGCACCGGCTCGCTCCTCGCCCCGAACATGGTCCTCACCGCGCGCCACTGCGTGGGTGACATCGTCAACGATCAGAACGGCGGCGTGATCTGCGGTCAGACCCAAGGCGGGACGCCCTACTCGGCGGGCGGCTTCGGCGTCACCACCGTGCAGAACATGTACAACGCCCAGATCTCGGATTTCTACGACGTGGCCGAGGTCATCACCACGCCCGGGAGCGATCAGCTCTGCGGCGCCGATCAGGCGATCCTCATCCTGAAGCAGAGCATCCCCGACTCGCTCGCGAAGCCGTACGTCCCGCGCGTCGACACCGCCCTCGAGAAGAACGAGGTCTACTACGCGATCGGCTACGGCCAATCGAGCGACGCGAACCAGAACTCCGCCGGGACGCGCCGTCGTCGCGACGACCTCAGCGTCTACTGCGCCGAGACGGGGTGCTCGCTCGAGCAAGCCTATGTCACGGAGACGGAGTGGATCGGCGAGACCGGGATCTGCTCCGGCGACTCCGGTGGCCCCGCCCTCGACATGCAGAACCGCGTGGTCGGCGTGACCTCCCGCGGCGGCGCCAACTGCTCATCCCCGATCTACGGCGCCGTTCATTCGTGGGGCGATTGGATCAAGTCGACGGCCCTCCACGCCGCCGAGGTCGGCGGGTACGAGCCGGCGAAGTGGGCCCAGGGCTTCCCGACGGATCCGGCCTACAACGGGCCCATCGGGGGCGACTGCACCGCGAACGGCTGCTCGCTCTGTTGGAACGACGAGTGCACGGCCCTCTGCAACGACACCAACGCGCCGTGCCCCGACGGGTACGAGTGCGACACCGTGAAGGACAACACCAGCGTCTGCGTGCCGATCCCGACCCCGTCGGAGGGCGGTGGCGCGGCCGGCGGCTCGGACGCGGGCGATGGCGACACGACGACCGACGACGACGGCTGCACCGTCTCGAGCGCCGGGTCCGATCCCACCAACCCGGTCCCCTGGTTCGTCTCCGCGTCCGCGATCGCGATCGCCCTCGGCCGGCGCAGGTCGAAGCGCTGATCGATCGGGCGGGATCGGACTTGAGGAGGCGCTCGCTCCTTCGAGCGGGCGCCGCGCTCGTCTTTGCGGGAGGCTGCACGCCCAAGCTCCGGAAGGACGCGGGCGCGATGCGGATCGTGAGCACGTCCCCGAGCATGACGGAGAGCGTGTTCGCGATCGGCCGCGGCGAAGCGCTCGTGGGGCGCTCTTCGTTCTGCGACTACCCACCCGAGGCGGCGAAGGTGGAGGTGATCGGCGGGTTCTCCACGCCCAGCCTCGAGAAGATCGTCTCCCTCTCTCCGAGCCTCGTGTGCGGTGAGCGAGGGCCGTCGTGGCCGGACTCCGTCGCCGAGATCGAGCGGCTCGGCATCCCCACGTTCTTCCCTCCCATCGACGCGGTTCGCGACGTGCCCGCCGCCATTCGCGAGCTCGGAGCGCGCGTCGAAGCGGCTGCGCGCGCGGAGGAGGTCGCGAAGGCGGTCGAGTCGAAGATCGAAGAGGTGCGCGGGCGCGTCGCCGATCGCGGGAGGCTCCGCGTCGTCATGCTCTTCGACTGGAGGCCCCTCGTGGCCGCGGGATCGAAGAGCTTTCCCGACGAGATCATCTCCATCGCGGGCGGGGTGAACCCCGTCTCGGGCGGCCCCTACCCGAAGCTCAGCACGGAGGGCTTGCTCTCCCTCGATCCCGACGTCGTGCTCGATGGATCCGGCGGCGCGTACGAAGGCTCCCCGGAGGCGCTCGTCGCTTCCATCCCCGGCCTCTCCGCGCTCCGCGCCGCCAAGGAAGGTCGCCTGCGACGGCTCCCCGGATCTTCGGCGCTTCGGCCGGGGCCGCGCATCGGCGAGGGGGTCGAGGTCGTGGCGAAGCTCATCCACCCGGAGGCGTTCGAGGCATGAGCCCCGCGCCGGCGCGCAAGCGCGCGGATGTGCTCGTGTGTGAAGCGGGCCTGGCGCCCTCGCGCGCGAAGGCGCAGGCGCTCATCCTCGCGGGCGAGGTCTTCGCGGACGGCGCGCGCGTGGACAAGCCGGGCGACCTCCTCGCCCCGACCTCGCGCCTCTCCGTCGTACCGCGGCGTCGCTTCGTCTCGCGCGGCGGCGAGAAGCTCGACGGCGCGATCGATCTCCTCGGGGACGCCGCCCCGCCGATCGAAGGCGCGGTCGCGGTGGACGTGGGCGCCTCCACGGGTGGCTTCACCGACTGCCTGCTCCAGCGCGGCGCTCGGCGCGTGTTCGCGGTCGACGTCGGGTGGGGTCAGCTCGACGCGCGGCTGCGAAGCGATCCGCGCGTCGTCGTGCGCGAGCGCACGAACGCGCGCTCGCTTCGCCGCGAGGACTTCGACGAGCCGATCGATCTCGTCGTCGTCGACGCGTCGTTCATCGGCCTCGACAAGCTCGTGCCGGCCATCGCGCGGGTGCTCCCGGAGGGCGGGCTCCTCCTCGCTCTCGTGAAGCCTCAGTTCGAGGCGGGCCGTGACGCGGTTCGGCGCGGCCGAGGCGTCATCCGCGACGAGGACGAGCGGGCCCGCGCCATCGACGGGGCGCGGCGCGCCTGTGAGGGCGCGGGCTTCGTCATCCGGCGCGAGGTCGACAGCCCGCTGCGCGGTCCGAAGGGCAACCTCGAGCGGTTCATCCTCGCCACGCGAGCAGCGGATCCGCCCGGCCCAGGCCCGGAACACCGCGCCGATGACGCTTAACGGGCGAAGGCAAGGGTTGTATACCGGTGGCACTGCGAGCCACGAAGCGCTTCTTCGGCTCGATGGGGAGAACACATGCTCGGTCGACGACGTTTCCTCGGGGGTGCGGCTGGTCTCGGTGCAGTAGGGATCTTGGGCCCCGCGACCTTCGGTGCCCTCTCGGCCGGGTGCGGCAGCGGCAAGAGCAACGAGTGGCTCGTGGGCGCGTTCCTGAGCCTCACCGGCGAGGACGCCAAGTTCGGCGAGGACACGAAGGCCGGCATCGAGCTCGCGGTCGCGGAGATCAACGCCGCCGGCGGCATCAAGGGCAAGCCGATGAAGGTCCTCTACGAGGACGACAAGTCGACCTCTGGTGAAGCGACCATCAAGGTCCAGCAGCTCATCGATCGCGACAAGGTCGTCGCCCTCCTCGGTGAGGTCGCGTCGTCCCGCTCCATCCCCGGCGGCATCGTCGCGACGAAGCGCGGCATCCCCATGATCTCTCCCTCCTCGACCAACGCCGAGGTGACGAAGGGCAAAGACTTCGTCTTCCGCGTCTGCTTCGTGGACGAGTTCCAGGGCCGCATGGGCGCCGAGTTCGCGGTGAAGAACCTCGGCAAGAAGCGGATCGGCGTCGCGTTCGCAGAGGACGACGTCTACTCGCAAGGCCTCGCCGACGAGTTCAAGAAGGCGGTCGCATCCCTCGGCGGCGAGATCGTCGCGGAGGCGAAGTTCACCCAGAAGGAGCAGAACTTCACGACCTTCGCCCGCGAGCTCAAGGCGAAGAACCCGGAGATCATCTACGCCCCCATCTACTACTCGCAGATGCTCCAGCTCGGCCGCCACGCGAAGGACGTCGGCATCGGGACGGACATGTGGCTCGGCGCGGACGGGTGGAGCGGCGAGGTCGAGCTCTTGAAGGAGCTGAACGGCGCCTATTTCACCGATCACCACGCCCCCGACCTCCCCTGGGAGCCCTCGAAGAAGTTCGTCACCGCCTACAAAGAGAAGAACTCCAACAAGGAGCCCTCGAGCCTCGCGGCCATGGGGTACGACGCGACCAAGGTCCTCGCCGACGCGATCAAGCGCGCGAAGGAAGACACGCCGAAGGGCATCCGCGACGCGATCACGGAGACGAAGGATTTCCCGGGCGCCTCCGGCATCATCACCATCGACAAGGATCGCAACGCGGAGAAGCCCATCGTCGTCTCTCAGATCCGCGAGGGCTCCGCCCACTACGCGGCCGTCGTCGGGCCCAACGCGGACAAGATCCTCGCCGGCGCGACGCCCCCGGCCGTGACGGGCACGCCCGCTTCGGCGACGGCGTCGACGACGGCGGCGCCCGCGCCCTCGGGCTCCGCGGCCCCCGCGACGAGCGCGGCCCCTGCGACGAGCGCCGCTCCGGCCGCGAGCGGCGCGCCCTCGGCGGCGAGCTCTGCCAAGTAGAACATGCTCGAGAAGCTGCTCTCGGCGCTCGGTACCGGGGTCGCGCAGGGCGCGATGATCGCCCTCGTCGCGCTCGGCTACTCGATGGTCTACGGCATCCTGAAGCTCATCAACTTCGCCCACAGCGAAGTCTTCATGATGTCGGCCTACTCGGGCTTCTTCCTCATCCAGATCTTCGGCGCCGACAAGGCGCCGCTGGTGGCGGAGGCGGCCGGCGTCGTCTCGTCGATGTTCCTCGCGGGCGCGCTCGGGGTGATCGTGGAGCGGCTCGCGTACAGCCCGCTGCGAAGAAGAGGGAAGGAGGTGAGCCGCATCGCGCCCCTCGTGACCGCGCTCGGCATGAGCGTGCTCCTCACGAACCTCGCGCAGCTCCTCTTCACGCCTACTCCCCGCAACTACCCGGTCGAGTGGCGGCAGGCCTTTTCGTCGGTGGGCGGCACGCGCGGCGCGATCATCATCGCGAGCTTCACCACGATGATCGTCCTCCAGATCCTCGTGCATCGGACGTGGTTCGGCAAATCGATGCGAGCCCTCAGCATGAACGTCGACGCGGCCCGCCTCATGGGCGTCCGGACGAACCGCGTCATCATGCTCACGTTCATGACCGGCTCCTCGCTCGCGGCCCTGGGCGCGATCCTGTACTGCCTGGATCAATCGCCGGCGAAGCCCACGATGGGCACGGAGATCGGCACCCTCGCCTTCGTCGCCGCCGTCGTGGGCGGGATCGGCAGCGTCCCGGGCGCGGTCGCGGGCGGGCTCCTCCTCGGCATCATCGGCGAGCTGACGAAGCTCACCCCGTACTCGAGCCAGCAGAAGGTCATCGTCTTCATGGTGCTCGTGGCGGTGCTGCTCGTTCGGCCGACCGGCATCCTCGGCAAGGCGGGGGCAGAGAAGGTATGAGCGGCGGGCGCGCGCTCGCGATCGCGGCGATCGCGCTCGGCCTCGCTTCGTGCGCCCGCGCCAAGCCGCCGGTGAACTGGATCCCGGGCGGCGAGCGGCTCGATCTCGTGCACGCTCGCTGGACGTATCGGAACGACCCGGTGGAGCTCCGCCCCCGCGGTCCGAGCTACGCCGACGTCCTCGTCGACGGCAAGCCTCGCCTCGTGATCGATCGGGTGGGCCGCGTCTATGACAAGCTCCAGCGCCCGATCGGGCTGCTCGAGCCGGATGGTCGCTTCGTCGGCAACGATCAGGAGCTGCTCGGCACGGTCGGCGCGGCCTACGCCGCCATGCCAGGCAAGGCCAACGCGTGGCTCTCGATCACCCCTCAAGGCGAGATCGTGAAGTTCGAGCCCGACGGCACCTCACGCAGCGCCGGGCACTGGGCCGGCTGCGGAGTGACCCCGTACTCGCAGCAAGCGTGCTTGCTCGTCGCGTACCTCTTGTTCTTCGACGACGAGGGGGTGCGCCAAAAGGACCTGCGCGTGCCGCAGGCACCGGTCGGGGTCGGCGTCGGGGTCGGCGTCACCCCGTAGGGCTCACCAGCTCAGCTCGAGCTGTCGCAGCCGGCCGCTCTCACCGAGGTCCTCCGCATAGAAGAGGGCCTTGCCCGCGCCGTCGCCGAAGGTGAACGAAGGGTCCGCGAACGGCCCCGAAGCGAGCCCGCCGAGCCTGGTGATCGGCGCGACGGCGAGGCTCGCGTCCACC
>JBGAID010000077.1:0-58692 GCA_044225865.1 Polyangiaceae bacterium
CGAACTGGGACCGCGACAACCCAAACCTCGTCTCGAGACTGAAACCCAACGCCCGATGCGAAGGCTGGCGGCGAAACGTCGAAGTGCGCCTTGACATCGACCCCCACAGAAGGCTGCTGAAAAAGCCCCCGACTGCCATTTCGAAGGCACATGGGCGCCATTTCACCCCCCTATTCGTGAGGGGGAGCCTTCGGCTTCTGGAGCCTCTTTACCGCTGTTTTCTCCACTGCTCCCCCCTCGCGCAGGGAGGGGGGGCCGGGGGGGGGTGAAAGAGCAGCACCTCCCTCATCGAGCACAACGACGGTGCCTTTTTCTCCACCCCGCTAACAGTGTGCCAAAAAGTCGGTCGTAGGCCACTGGGTGGGCAGTTGCCCCTCTTTCACCCCCCAGCCACCTCGCGTAGCGAGGGGGGAGTCGGCGCTCTGGGTTGTGCACAGCACCTTGACCCGGTCGCGCGCGGAGGAGAGAGTGGGGCATGCTCAGGGCCCTTCGCGCTCGCTCGTCCGCGCTCACCTTCGGTCTCTTTTCGGTGTCTGTTGGGTTCGCGGCGGGGGCGGCGGCGTGCGGGGATGGCGGCTCCGCGGGGGGCGGAGGCTCGACCTCGCCATCGGGAGGGGCGGGCGATACTTCGGTCGGCGCCGGCGATGCGACGGGCGGCGGGGGCGGCGCGGGCGCGGGCTTCTCCACCGGGGGCGCTCCGAGCCACATGCTCGTCGTCACGCCCGAAGATCCGCAGACGATCGTCGTGGGCCTCGGGCAAACGACGCCGACGCTCACCTTCGAGGCGACGGTGGATGGCGAGCCCGCGAACGCGGCTTGGAACGTGGACCAGGGCGCGATCGGCACCGTCGACGCCGGTCCCGCCGCGTCGACCGACTTCACGCCCCGCGGCACGACGGGGGGCCTCGTCCACGTGAGCGCCGGGTTGAGCGGGCAGGTCGTGACCCGCGACGTCACCGTGAAGATCGAGGGCAGCCAGAATGGATATGGCGACGCCGACGCAGCCCAGGTCGCGACCTCGGTCGCCCAGCTCACGGAGGGGGGCGGCGTCAACGGGGTGGGAGGGGAAGGCCTCGGGGGTGCGGTGAACGACGCCGCCACCCTCACCGCGCTCGACGCGCCGTCGGGGGACGGCCAAGCGCAGGGCCTGAAGCTCATCTATCCATACGACAGTACGGTCTGGCCGCGCGGCCTCCTCGCCCCGAACCTGATGTGGCGCTCCTCGCTCGGCGGGGTCGACGCGATCAAGATCGAGCTCACCACGACGTCCGGGAGCTTCCATTGGAAAGGCACGTTCGCCCCTCCCGCGATCCTTTCCCAGACGGGGGGCGCCTTCGTTCGCCACCCCATCCCCCAGTCGGTCTGGAACGCCGCGACGAACACCGCGGGCGGCACCGATCGGATCACGATGTCGCTGACGATCGCCAAGGGGGGCGTCGCCTATGGTCCAATCCAGGAGACGTGGACCATCGCCCCCGCGCGTCTCTCCGGGATCATTTATTACAATTCATATGGCACCCAGCTCGCCCACAATTACAGCGGCGCGGTCGGGGGAAATGGCATGTTCGGAGGGGCGGTGCTGTCGATCCACGCCGGTGATCCGGGGCCCGCCCTCACCGCGGGGAATGACGGGGCGGCGAGCGAGTGCCGCGTCTGTCACTCCGTGGCCGCCAATGGCTCCCGGCTCGTCGCCCAACACGGAGACGCCTCGTCGGTGAGCTCGGGCTACGATCTGACCCCGACCTCGTCCACGGAGTTTCCGATCGCCAACGGCGCCGAGTTCCCCGGCATCTCTCCGGACGGGAACCTCATGCTCGCCCCGACGGGGAACCTCTATGATCTGCCCGCCTCCAGCCTCGTCGCTTCGAGCGGGCTCAGCGCGGTCAGCTCCGACCTCGTGACGAGCGCATTCTCCCCGGACGGCAAGCAGGTGGCGTTTGGAATGCTCACCTCTTCATCCATTTCGAACCCCAAGCAGAAGCTCGTCGTGATGGCGTTCGACCCGGCCACGTTCACCTTCTCGAACGCGGTCACCGTCGCGGACTACACGGGGCAGGGCGCGGAGACGCGACCGGGGTGGCCCGCGTTCTTCCCGACGGGTGAGGCCGTCGTCTATCACGAGCAGCTCGCGGCGGGGGTGGACGGCAATGGCCTCCACGACCTACGAACGAGGAAGGGAGCGAAGGCCCGGATCGTCTGGACGTCGACCGCGGGAGGGGGGAGCATCACGCCCCTCGACCGATTGAATGGCATCGAGAACGGCGCCAGCTACCTGCCCGAGCTCGACAGTCCGATCACGATGTCGTGCACGGGGGACGCGGTGCAGGTCGGCAACATCGACGCCAATCACGGCGACGACACGAACCTCAACTATGAGCCCACCGTCAACCCGGTCGCGTCCGGCGGGTATGCCTGGGTCGTCTTCACGAGCCGGCGCCTCTATGGGAGCGTGGCGGAGATCCCCCCTTTCTGCAGCGACCCCCGCGGGGTGAACCTCTTCACCAACATCACGCCGAAGAAGCTGTGGGTGGCCGCCATCGACGTGACCGGCAACCCGATCGAAGACGCGAGCCACCCCGCCTTCTATCTCCCCGGTCAGGAGCTCCTCGCCGGCAACTCGCGGGGGTTCTGGGTGCTCGACCCCTGCAAGAACGATGGCCAATCCTGCGACGCGGGTGACGAGTGCTGCGGCGGGTATTGCCAACCGGACGACTCGGGCGAGCTCATCTGCTCGAACATTCCCCCCGGGAACGACTGCTCCGGTCCTCAGGAGATCTGCACCACCGCCGCCGACTGCTGCGACCCCACCAATCTCTGCATCAACGGATTCTGCGCCGTCACCCCCCCGACGTGAGCCCTCGGCTCGGTCGGAGGGAACCATCGCCTCGGGGCCGCGTGTAACGGGTAACCTCCGCCCATGCTGCGCTCCTTTACGGCCGTGCTCCTCGTGCTCCTCGCCGCCTGCAATGGCGGCGGGGGGGCGTCGTCCTCTCAATCTGCGACGAGCTCCTCCTCGGCGCGCGACCCCGCATCCGCCGCGACATCCGCGGGGGCCGGCTCGAGCTCGGCCAAGCACGCGCCGCTCCCCACGCCCTCGGCGGCCGGTTCGACGGCGCCCTCCGCGAGCGCGCGCGCCCCGTCGGCAACCCTGGTCGCCGTCGAGGGAGGCGAGATCGACGCGAACGACCTGAATGACGGGGTCCACCATTTCACCGTCGAGCCGTTCTCGATGGATGTCGGCGAGGTATCGGTCGCCGAGTATCGGGCGTGCGTGACGGCGGGGGCTTGCAAGCCGCCTCCGGACAATCCGCTCCAAGCGGGGCGCTGCAACTATCCACGTTCGGATCGCGAGGATCACCCTATCAATTGTGTGCCCAAGGACATGGCCAAGGCTTATTGCGCCTGGAAGAGCGAGCGGCTCCCCACGGCCGCGGAGTGGCAGCTCGCCGCCGCCGGGAAGGAAGGCCGGAAATACCCTTGGGGCGACGCGGATCCGACGCCCGAGCGGGCGTGCTTCAAGCACCCGGATGGGACGTGTCCGGTAGGGACGCACGCGAGCGGAAAGACCCCAGCCGGCCTGATGGATATGGGAGGGAACGTCTCGGAGATCCTCCTCGACGACGGCTGCATCGGAAAGCCGCCCGCGGGGACGGCGTGCCTCCAGCCCTTCGTCTACACGCTGGGCGGGGCCTGGAACGATCTCGATCGGGCGAGCGTGCTCTCGAAGAACGTGAGTCAGGTCCTCGTGCCAGAGACGGTCGGCTTTCGATGCGTCAAACCGAGCGCGGACAAAGCGCCGGGGCTATTGCCCTGAAGCGCTTCACAACGCTCCGAGCAGGTCATAGAGCTCTCGGAGCTGAGACCCGAGCAGACTGACCTGCGAGTACCCGGCGCGGACGACGGCGAAATAGATGACGGTGAAGGCGACGCTCGACAGGGCGAGGGGGCCGACGAGCCGCCGTTTGTCGACCTGCATCCAGACCAGCGCGATCAATATCGGCTCCTGCCCGAGGACGGCGACCCCCAGCGTGAGGCCGCCCCAGATCCCCCATCTCTCGGCCCACCTTCGAGCCTTCGCGGTCCGGGACCGCGCGAGGGTCCTGAAAATCCACGGCACGCGCAGGCCGAGCTCGGCGATCCCGATGACGAGGAGGCCTTCGGCGAAGCTCGCGGCGGCCACGACCGGCAAGAGGATCCAGGGGGAAAAGCCGAAATGAATCCCCGCGATGATACCCGCGGAGGGGCCGGCCACGAGCGACGGCACCATCGTGAGCGCGATGACGGTCAGCCATTGCCAAACCATGTGCGAGCCGTTCGCGAGCTTCTATTTTCGAGGCGCCTTCGGTGGACGCTTCAGCTTGATCTGCTTGCCTCGTGAGGGGCTCGCGACCTCGGCGGAGCGGCCGGTCGCGGCCTCGGGCACGGCGTCGACGAGGCCCCTCGGGTCGTGCGTCCTTTCGGGTCCACCCGACGACTCGAGGTACTTGCGACGCTCCGACTCCTCGACGAGGCGCTTCTGTCGCTTCGCTTGGGCATACGCCTCGAGACCGGCCGCCATCGCCTTCGCCGGGTCGGGGGTGAGCGAAGCAGATGGGGCGGCTCTTGGCGGGGGCGGAGCAGGCGCAGGCGCCTCCATGAGGGCAGAGGTGGCGGGGGCCGCGCCGCGGCTGGGAGCGCACGCGAGGACAAGGACGAGCCCGAGCGCGAGAATGGCCGTCCGCTGCATCCCGAGAAGACATCGCGTCGGCGCTACCGCGTCAAGCGGCGAGGGACTTCTGCCTTTCACCACAGGCCGGCTGCCGCTACGCATGAAGCCCATGCGTCGCGTTCCGCTCTCCCCCCGACATCCATGGGTCGTGCTGACGCTCGTGGGTGCCGCGGCCGCGTGCTCCTCGACGGCAGAGCCAATCCCGCCGCGCGTGACAGGGCCGGTGAAGAAGCAGGCGGTGGACGAGCTCCAGAAGGCAGCGAGCGTGAAGCCCGCGGAGGCGCTCGGCCCCGAGATGGGCAGTCGATTCGAGGCCGACCCCTCCGAGCCATTGCCGCCCGGCGCGGTCGCGCGCCTCGGGACGACGCGGATGCGCGCCGCTTCTCCCCAATGCGTGGCCGTGACGGACGCGGGACGAATCTGGGCCATCGACCGCGTCGAGGGCAAGACGATCTTGCGGGACGTCGAGGCGGGCAAGGACGAGCAAGAGCTGCGATCCGCGGCGCAATGGGTCATCGAGCCAAGCGCCCGCTGGATGGCGGCCGAGCCGAGCGGCACTCCCGGCGTCGTCACGTTCTTCGAGGTGCCCTCCGCGCGTGTGCTCGGCTCGGCGGAGGTGCCCCTGCCAGAGCGAATGGAGACCAGAAAGAACGGCAAGCCGTTCAAAGTGCGGGCGCACATCATCGATATGATGGTCTCTCCGGATGGGCTCGCCCTCGTCGCGGTGACGAGCGAAGGGGCGGTTCACGCCATCGACCCGGCGACCTTCAAGTCCACCAAGGCGATCAAGGTACCGCCCCAATTGCAGCTGCGATCTCTATCGGCCAAGGGGCGTCGCGGGCTGTTCGTCGACCGCGGGGGCACGGGCCTCCTCGCCATGACCGCGTATGGCCCCAACTTCGGTTACGCCGTCGTCGATCTGGCGACGGGCGCGATCGTGAGACAGGAGACCTTCAAGAGACCGACCCCAGACCCGACCCAGCCGAGCGCGGTGCGCACCCCCGACCACGGCTATGATGCGCTCGCCATCAGCGTCGACGGCACGAAGCTCTTCCGGAGCGACCAGGGCGACGTCGACGAGATCGATCTCAAGAGCGGGAGAGCGACTCCGCTGAGGCGGCGCCCTGCCGACGCGCTGTCGCTCCCGCTGACGAGTCGCCTCGAGGTCCTCGCCGACGGAGCGCGTCTCCTCGTCGACGACGAGATCATCAATCGAAGTGGTGAATCGGTGCGAAAGCTCGAGGGTTCCTTCGTCGCCTCCTCATCGAACGGGGAGATCTTCGTGGATCGGAGGGGGAGCCGCTATTTCCGATCGCCCTCCAATCCGAAGACGCCGGACGGCGCGCAGCGGCGCGTGGAGAGCCTGGTGTTTCTCCCCGACGGCAAGACGTTGGTCGCAACCGACGGCGGGCCCATTTTCTGGGATACCGAGACGGGCAGGCCGAAATCCAAGCCCGCGGTGAAGGCGACGGATCTCGTCTCTGCTCCCCAGAAGCCCATGCTCATGCTCGGCGGCGAGGAGTCGCTGGTCGTCGACGAGCGGGGGAGCACTCGCAAGCTCGAGTCGGTGCGGGGCGGGAAGGCGGCCGCGTTCTCCCCAGACGGCTCGGAGCTGTTCGCGGCCTTGGGGTATGGCTACGACAGCCCCGCCGAGCTCGGCCGATTCTCCATCGCCGGGGGTGGCGGGAAAGCCGAGAAGACACGAACGTTCCCGAGCCCCATTCACCGCGTCGCGGTGGCCCCCGACGGCGGCGCCCTCGTCGTCTCATTGGGGGAGCGGTATGGCTCGAAGCCTGCGTCGCTCGAGCTCTTGGACCCGCGCGATCTCTCGACGCGAAAGCACGTCGAGGTCGAGCGCCCAGGCGTCGTGGCGTTCGCGGGCGACAAGGTCGCGCTCATCTCTGACGGCGACGGGATCGTCCTGCTATCGAAGGACTCGCTCGAGAGGGTCGGGCAGCTGAAGCGGGGGGCGTGCTGCGACGTCGCCGCCGTCTCTCCGAATGGCAAGCTTGCCGCGGGCGCCTCCAGCCGGACGGTCGCGGTCTGGAGCATCGAGTCGGGCAAGCTCCTCGGCCTCGCCCGCGGTCACCGCGAGCACGTGACGTCGATCGCGTTCTCGCCGGACAGTCGCTTCCTCGCGACCAGCTCGGCGGACACGAGCGTCATGATCTGGAAGGTCGATTCGCTCCCTCGCCCCCGCCCGGTGACGACGACGGAGACAGTCACCACCCCCGACCTCGTCGAGCGGAGGATGGGAGGCTCGCCCGGGAGCTACCGCGTCGGCCCGGGGGGAAACCTGGAGAGGGTCGACCCCAAGGCGAAGAGGCCTCTGCCGGCCATTTCGGGGGTGCGAAAGCTCGTATCGTCCGGCCCGTCTCACTGCGCCGTCGCGGGCGGCAAGGTGCAGTGCTGGGGATTCTCTTATGGCGGGGTCCTCGGCGTTCCGGAGGAGCGGAGCTCGAAGGGAATCGTACAAAGCAGGGACGTGCCCGTCGCCGTCCCCGGCGTTCGCGACGCGGTCGATCTGTTCATCGGCGGCTCCTACGCGTGCGCCCTCGAGACGAACGGCGATCTCATCTGTTGGGGCCGACTGGACTCGGGGGCGGCGGTGAGCCCTCCTGCCAAGGTCCTCTCCGCCGTGAAGACGATGGCGATCGGCCCCGGCCGCGCGTGCGCCGCCGACGGTGGAGGCACCGTTCGATGCTGGACCGCGAGGACGACGCCCGCGGTCGTGCCCGGGTCCACGTTCGTCTCGTTCGCGCTCGGCGCTCACCACGTGTGCCTCGTGGACAAAGACTCCAAGGTTCATTGCTTTGGTGAGAACGGCTTCGATCAGCTCGGCGACGGCAGCGGCGTCGACCGTGAGGAGCCGGTGGTGGCGAGCGGCCTCGCCGACGTCGTCTCGATCGCGGCGGAGGGAGATGCCACCTGCGCCATCACGAAGAAGCGCGAGGTCCATTGTTGGGGCGCGCTCCCGGAGCCGGGCCTGATGCCGACGCCGACGCGGGTGAAGGAGCTCGACGGAGCCGCCGAGATCCACGTCGGCTATCGGCGCGTGTGCGGTCGCTTCCGGGATGGATCGGGCCGAGAAGAAGCGCGCTGCGTCTCGTTCAGCGACGACTGAGGATTGGGGGACTCCTGCTGCCGGCCCGAAGTTCATTTCGCGGCCACTGCGTCGAGCGCTCGAATCGGCTACGGCGCGAGGGGCGCGGGCGGGCCGCTGGATAGAAGCCGCTCCTCGCAGACCTCGAGAGGGAGGAGCTCGCCCCCGATTTTGCAGAGGAGGCGCTCGCGCCGGCCTCGCGGCCCCAGCCGCGTCGCCCCTCCGTCTGGGTGAAACAGGAGGGCGCTCGCGCGACCCGTGGGGACGAACGCTCGCCGCAACGAGCCGTCCGAGAGCGAGAACACACGCACCACTTGGAGGCCGTCCGAGAGCGCGATGAGCGCCCCCGGCAGCATGGTCCAGGCGGTCG
Organism: Polyangiaceae bacterium; assembly: GCA_044225865.1. GTDB lineage: Bacteria > Myxococcota_A > Polyangia > Polyangiales > Polyangiaceae > Xiheicaenibacterium. The sequence continues at coordinate 8,182 of JBGAID010000077.1, forward strand.
GGGTGGGCGCGACCAACAAGAGCGAGCGCTCGACGCCGCCGCTCGAGCCCGCGACGTCGACGACCGTCGGACTGTCACGGGTCTCCAGGCCTACTGGGAGCGGGCCGGGGGGAAGGGCCCCGGAGACCACCCGCACGTGGCTGTCTGCGATGAAGATGCGATTGTCGATGAAGCCGACCAATTGGCGATGTGCGGTCGGAAACTTGGCGATGACGTCTCTGTCGTTCACCGAGACCAATCGGACTTTGCCTTCGAAATCCGCGAGGGCATGAGCGCCATCGGGTGACAGCCGCGGTGTACCCGAGACCGGCACGTCGACGTCGCGCGTCGTCCACCCCGCCGGCCCGAGATCCGCCACTCTCAGCTTGCCTTCGCCAAAGACCAATCTCCCCGAGTCCGAGATCGCAAAGCCCTCCGGGACCTCGGTGGGCGCGCTCGGCGCTCCTCCGTCGACCCGCACCCTTACTTTGCCGCGGCCCGAGCCGGGCCGATCGCACGTAGCGACGCCGATCGCTCGACCGCCGCCCGAGATCCGAGCGAAGCACGGGGGCTCCGAGCCATCGGCGACGAGCCGACCGGTGGAGAGGTTCCATTGGGCGTATCCAACGTCGCCCGGAGCTTCGCTCGTCGCGAGGACGAAGGGGCCCCCGATTCGTACCTCTCCGGCCCGCGGCGGCAGGCTCTTGGAGGAGCCCTCGAGGTCGTCCTCGTACTCGAAGCGGGGACGATCTCCGACGCGCTCACCCGTGGCGATTCGATAGGTACCACCCCCGTCGCCGGTCGCGATCCCCACCGCGTCCTCCCCCACGAAGCGCACTTGGAGCTCCGCGGTCGGCGCCAGGTCGCCGACGTCGATATCGGCGACGCGCGCCCCGCCGACGACCTTGAATACCCCGAGGTGAGCGTGGCCCCCGATGGCCATACTGCCCTCTTCGGGCGCGCTCGCTTTGTCGACGTCGAGGACGGCGACGAGCTTGCCGTCTTTGCTCGTCGCCTCGGGGAAGATCCGCGTCAAATGGCCCATCGAGCCGAGGACGCGCTCGCGCCCGGGGGTGAGGGGAAGATGGACAATCACCGCTCGCCCGTCGACGGGCAGGCAGTGCGTCGTCTTGCCGGGCGGGGTGGGGACCGGAGGGACGACGCGCGTGCGGGCGAACTGGTCGAAGCAGACGTGCTTGTCGTCCTTGGTGAAGCCGAGGCCGGAGGACCGCGCGTAAGGGTCGCCGCCGAGGAGCTCGCCGTTCGTGGCGAGGGTGACGCGCTTCTGCGTCCTCAGATCGAGGACGACAGTCTCGTCGGTGGACCATCCGAGGCGGTTGCCCTCTGGGTCCATTCCGAAATTGGGTACCCAGGAGAAGGTGATACCGAATCCGTAGATATCCGCGCGCGCCAGGCGCTTCTTCGTATCGAGGTCGTAGACGTCCACGAAGACGGCGGGGGGGCCATTTCGTTTGGCGTCGGCGGACATCACCGCCAGCTTCCGCTGCTGAAAGAAGGCCTGCCCGGCGATGACGCCCTCGAAGGCCAGCGTCGTCTTCAAGGAAGGCAGCTCGAGCACTCGAACCTCCGTGTCGGTCGTCTCGAGCAAGGCTCGCGCTCCCTCGTCGGTGCTGAGATGTGAGCGTTCCATGAGCGGCGCGCCGGAGCGCCCGCGCTCGCGGAGGCCGCGGTCGAAGACGACAGTGGAGGTGTTGTTGGAGGCGACGATCCAATCGCCCAGCACCTCGAATCGGTCGAAGCGGGCGAGGCGACCGAGGGACTTGCCTTCATCATCGAACGCCTCGGCCGCCCCTCCGATCTCCAAGATGTTCACCCCCCGGCCGGAGAAGAGCACTTTGCCGACGGCGCGCAATGGAGCGAGGTCGCCGGCGCGAATGGGTTGCGAGAGGAGCGTCACCTCCTCGTGGGTCGGGACGAGCTTCGCAGGCGCGACTGTCCCCGCGCTCCCCACGACCTGGACGATCGCCGCGCGGTCGTGCGCGCTCGCCTCGTACGCGACGAGCGCTCTGTCGAATCGCAGGCGCGCGCCCGGTCCGTCGCCGAGGGCGGCCGCGGCGTATCCGGCGACGAGCGCCGCGCGGCCGTGCCACGGCTGGCGCGACCATATCTCGTCCGCGCGCGCGAGCGCTTCCCTCGGGGCGCCCTTTTCGAGCATCGCTTCGGCCCCGGCGGTGCCGACCAGCGGCGCCGCTCGCTCCGAGCTGGACGGCTCGGCCGGGACGCGCCGGGCGAGGCTCTGCTCCGGCTCCGAGGCGCGAGCGCCCTCGCCGAGAATTTCCGCGGCGAGCTCGCGGGCCTCGTCCAGCCGTCCCACGTCGAGCAGCGCCCCGAGCGCGTCCGCTCGCATGTCCTGCGCTCGCTTCGGACAGGCCTTCATCGCTGCCGTCGCCACCTTCGCGGCCCGATCGACACGGCCTTCGCGGCGCAGCGCCGCGACCGACGCAATGGCCCCGTCGAACGCGGCACACGAGTCCGCCGGCTCGGAACCGTGAGTGGCAGCGGGGGGAGCGCCTCCACAGGCGTCGAGCATGAGCGCGAGCAACGCCGCGCCGACGCTTCTCCTCGCGTTCATGGCGGGCATCGTGCCAGGCATCGAGCGTCGGATCACGACATTGTCCAACGACCGCGGAGCCGGCTTGCTTCCCTCGCGATGATGCGTGTGCGCGCGCGGACTCGACTCGACACGTTCGGGGTACCATGTCGGCGGTGCAATTGCAGATGCCCGGACCGGTTCGCCTCGCAGGGGTAGCCCTCTCGCTCCTGTCGTTCGGTTGCTCCGAGAACCCTCCCCGCGGCACGGGGAGCGCTCCCGCTCGGAGCGGGACCTCGTCTGCCCCTCCTCTCGTCCCCGATCCCGGCTGTGGCTCGGAGCGGGAGGACACACGCCATCGAGAGGTCGAGGTCGTCGACGCGACGCTGAAGCTCTCACTATCGAAGTTCGGCCCCGAAAGCAGCGTCGGCGCGATGGGAATCGCCGCGTGGGCCATCACGCCCACCACCGTGACGTCGTCGTGCCAGACCGTGGGCACCGCCGAGCCGCGCTCCGGCTTCTATCGAGGAGGCGGATTCCAGCAGACTTACTGCCAGTACACGATTGGAGGCCGGAAGGCCGCCGCCGACGAGGAGCTCGCGGCCGCTCTGGCTCCCATCGACTCGCCTCGAAAGGCGCTCGGGCTCGTGGCGTTGCGATACGTGGTCGCCTACGGACCGGAGCTCGCCTCTCCGAGGCCGGAGAAGAAGGTCAGGATGCCGAAGGAGCTCGCGGCAGGCAGCGTCGACGCCTTCGACGTCGATCGATTCGACGGCGGCTTCATCGTGAGGGTCCCCCGAGAGTCGAGCTGCCCGCGCTCCGTCATTCGCCGCGCCTATCGCGTGGCCACCGACGGGAGCGTCTGCGCCGCGAAGGAGCGGCCCGTCCTCCTCGACGTGGGGGACGGGCTCTGCTCCGATTGACGTCTTCGATCAGAACAGATCGAGGTCGGGGTCGACGTCCTCGGTGGCCGCGGCTTTTGCTATCGCGTCCGTCAGACCTGCGAAGATCGTCGAGTCCGGCTCACCATTGATGGCGATGCTGACGGTGATGCCGCTGACGTCGACGCCGCCGATCTTGGCGCCGGCCAGGTATCGCGCGACGTAGCCACGACCGCCGTCGGCGGCGCCGTCCTTCGCCACCTTCTTCTTTGCGGTATCGATCTTCCAACCGAGGGCGTAGCTCGTGCCGGGCTGTTTGGTTTCCATCAGATCGAGAGAGCTCGAGGTGAGGACGTCGGGGTGGCCAGAGAGGCGATCGGTGGCGAGCATGAGGCGGCCGAGATCCTCGGCGCAGGCGACCCACCCGCCGGCGGCGAGGCCAAGATCGTTCACGTCGGGGACCATTGGCTTCGAGTCATAGGTGCCGGCGTCGCGGTCGAAGCCATACGGGACCGCGTCGTGACCGTCGAGGTCCGTGTCGCGGCGGACGATTCGGCTGATGGTAGCGGGGGCGAGGATGTAGCTCTTCGCGAACTGTTCATAGGAGACGCCGGAGTGGAGCTTCACGAGGTACCCCACCATTCCGAAGCCGTGATTCGAATAGGACTGTCCAGTGCCCGGGGTGAAGAGGAGCTGGCGCGTCTGGAGCATGAACTGGTCGAGCTCCGCGTACGTCATGTCCTCGTCGGTCACCCCGTACATCAGCTTCGTCCCGCTCTCCGACGTCTCCGCGAACCCGGAGGAGTGGCTGAGGAGCTGGGCGAGGGTGATCGAGTTGTACTCCGCGTGAAAATCGTGGGAGACGCTGGCGCCGGGGGCCAGGTGCGTGTCGTAGGCGGCGATCGCGTCCCCGAGGTGCCCTGGCGAGCCGGCGCTCACCATTCCGTCCGAGTAATAGGCATAGACGAGCCCGGTGGAGGCGAAGTCCATCTCCACGATGTCGAACGTGCTGTGGTTGGGGTCGGGGACGAAGCTGGTCACGTCACCGGCGAGGTTCGTGGAGGTACCCTCGACGAATTTCCGCTTGGTGCGCGACCAGGCAAAGACGTGATCGTCGGACTGGCGGATCGCGATCCCCGCGATGTCGTCGTAGTCCCATCCGCTCGGGATCGAGAACGTGGTCGTGGACTCTGCTCCGAGATCGTTCGGGGTACCGATCGAGCGCTTGCCGTCGCGGTACCACGAGTAGACCTTCCCGGCGCTGTTGAACGCCACCCCGATGAGATCTTCGGGCTCCTCCCCCGGGGGCAACACGTAGTCGACCACGGTGTTGCCGAGATCCCCGGACCAGCCGACGCTGCGCTTTCGGTTGGCGTACCAGGCGAACACGTGATCGTCCGCGTCGATGGCGAGCCCCACGAGGGGCTGGAAGACGGCCTGTCCTTTGGTCATCGCCTCCTGCCAGCTCGGGACGGTGAGGAACCCGGACGGCCCGTACACTTTGTGGCTGAGGCCGAACGAGGGGGATCGCTCCCGCTCGCGGAGAGCCGCCATCGTGGTGATGAGCTTGCCGACGCTCCCGATTCGAGCCCGGTCGGTGGGCATGAGCGACTCCTGGGTGGCGACGTTCTTGTACCCGTAGGCGCGGCTCATGATGAGGTGGCCATTCTTCGTCACCGCCACCGTCATGCCGGCGATCGCCCCGTGGGTGTCGTCGGGATCGGGCGGAGACTCCGCGGTGCGGCGCTGGTCGAGCATGGTCTGGCGAATGACGGGGTCGACCGCGTCGGCGAGGGCGGGCGGGGCCACCCCCTTCTCCATGTCTTGCATCCACGTGTAGACCCGATCGCCCGCGCCGATCCCCATGTCGCGGACATGACCGGGCTTGCTTCCCTCCGGCATGTCGAACTGGGGGAGGTTTGCCGGATTCGCGTTGTACTGGGCGAGATTGGAGAGCGTGCCGTGACTCACCCGCCCGTCGCGGTACCAGGTATAGACGTGGTCATTGGCGGCGAGATCCACCCCGATGACGTCGCTCGCCTTTCGGGCGGGGGGCATCGTCACGGGGACGGCCCCTCCGTAATAGTCGACGTCGTGGCTCGTCCCTTCGCTCACGGCGAGCGTGTCGTCCGACTTGCGGAAGAAGTACCGAACGTGCGAGCTCGACGCGATGCCGACGCCGACGATGTCTTTGGCGGCGAAATTGGTGGCTCCGAGGCTGAACGGGGTGGGGGCCTCGTATTTGTCGGCGTCGGTGTCGTCGCCCACCGACCGGGTGCCGTCGGCGTACCAATAATAGACTTTGTGGCTCGTCTTATCGACGGCGACGCCGACGATATCGACCATGACCTTGCTCGGGGGAATGGCGAATGGAGTCCGCGCGGAGGCGCTCGATAGATTGGTGCTGGTCCCGGAGATCACCCCTTCTGGCGTCGTGGCGGCCAGCATCGCAGGAGCAACGCCCACGTCCTCTTCGTCGACGGGCGGAGGATCGCCGACGTCACAAGCGACGGACGCGAGCGCGATCGCAGCGAGAGGAAGGAACGAGAGCGAGGTGATTGAACGAACACGCCGGTTCATGAGCGGACCCTTTCAAGGACGAAGCAGGGGGCGAGCTTGCCCCTCTCTGCGCCCAAGAGCGCGCGCCGTGCCAGCGTCGAAGCTTTTCAAAATCGGCCGAGAACCGCGGCCGCGCGGGGTGCCCTGAGGCTCCGTCGCCTCTGCTCGCGGGGCTCGGCCGCCCCATGGCTCAGGCCGCTTGCGCGCCAGAGCACCGAACATAGCAGTGTGCTGAAAGAGGGCGGTCGTCAGGCCACGGGGTGGGCAGTTGCTGCTCTTTCACCCCCCCCCAGCCCCCCTCGCGTAGCGAGGGGGGAGTCAGCGTTCTGGGTTGTGCACAGCACCTTGACCCGGTTGCGCGCGGAGGAGAGAGACCCAAGGCGAGCTCGCTGCGACCGCTCACGCGGCGACCACCGTGCCCTCCGACGGATCTCCCCGCTCGCACAGCGAGGGGGCCGGGGGTGAATTGGCAGCCACTCCGGTGCCGAGAGGCATGACGCCGACTCTTTCAGCAGCCTGCTCAGGAGGCGCGCACGGCCAGCGAAGACGTGCTCGTCCCGAGGGCGCGGGCGACTGCCACCGCCGTTCGGAGCCCGCCAATCGCGGTGGCGAGGGCGCTCTGCCCCGGGAACACGGAGTCACCGACGAGGTAGAGGCCGGCTTGCACCTCGGACGGGCCGAGCTCCGAATAGGCGGCGATCGAAGCTCGCCGCGGCAGCCCCCCGACCGCGCCCGCCGGCCGGCCGACGAAGCGCGCGAACGTGCGCGGCGAAGCCGTCAGCGAGCGCTCGATCGTGGAGGACCACTCCGACGCGCGCGCGGAGATCGTGGCGCGCATGGTGTCCTGAATGCATCGAACATAGCGCCCTGCGTCCGCGGCGGCGCGCAGCTTCTCGAGCGGGACGTGGGTCGAGAAGGTCAGGGCGCGACGCCCGGCGGGGGCGCGATCCGTCTCGGCGGCGCTGCTCACCGAGCAGAAGACGTGATTCCCCTCCGCGAGGGGCGCCGCCGGATCGCCGACGAGCTGGAGGTGATGGGCTTCGCTTCGCTCCCCCTCCGGGGTCGACGCAATGGCGTAGATCATCGCCGCTCCCCACGCGTCCTCGACGGCGCGAGCCTTCTCTTGGAGCGACTCGACGTGGAGCTCCGGCGGCAAGAGCGAGAGGAGGGCCGCCGGAACGAGGTTCGCGACGACGGTCCGCGCGCGTATCTCGCCACGTCGGGTGGTCGCGATCCAGGTGCCGTCCCTCTCGCGGGTGAGCCCGCTCACCCGATTCGGCATGCGGACGTCGACGCCCTCTCTCGCCGCGCCGGCGAGGATCGCGCTCGCGAGCGCCCCGACCCCGCCCTGCACGTGGGCCGTCCCGCGGTAGTAATAGTCCATCGCCGCGAGCGCGAACGTGGCCTCTGCCTCTTCGGCCCGGCATTGAACGGTGATCTGGCACAGGGCATCCGCATAGAGACGGAGCGGAGCGAAGGTCGATAGTCCGAAGCTCTCGAGGAGGGCGCCGAGTGGCCTCCCCACGAGGGGCAGCAGGGCGGCATATCGGTGAGCGCGTCCGGTGTGCCGAAGCAGGCTGCGGATGGAGAGTGGCGGGAGCAGATCCGGATCGTCGAAGAGCGGCCAGAGCGTGGCCGCGACGACGCGCTGCTTCGCGAAGAAGGCGCGAAGGGCCGGCGCGGGCGCCCTCTCCATCGCACAGAATCGCTCGACGAGGGCGGCGCGGTCGCGCGGAATGGGGAGGGCGAGGCCGGGCGCGCGCAGCTCGACGAGTGGATCCATCCATTCGAGGCGCGCCTCGGGAGCGTAGCGCGCGAGCCAACGACCGAAGAGCTGATCGGGCCCGAGGCCGCTGACGAGGGTGGCCCCCGCGTCGAAGCGGGCCCCGTCCTTCGAGAACGTGCTGGCGCAGCCGCCGGGATAGCGGAGGCTCTCGCAGAGGCAGACGCGGGCGCCCCGCTCGGCGAGGGAGAGGGCCGCGGCGAGACCGCCGAACCCGGCCCCGATGACCAGGACGTCGAACGGAGCGGGGGCGGCCGTCACGCGCTCTCGGCGAGCTTCGACTCGAGGAGGGCGGTCGCGTCCAGCAGGTGCCCGGAGCGGCGCGCCTTCGTGGCCAGGTAGTTTCGATTGTGAGGGTTGGGGGGGATGGCGAGGGGGATGCGGTCGCGCACGACGATCCCCTCTCGCTCGAGCTTCTGCACCTTGTCCGGGTTGTTCGTCATGAGGCGAATGCTCCCGACCCCGAGCGTCCTCAGCATCGCGGCGGCGATGTCGTAGTTGCGCAGGTCGTCGTCGAAGCCGAGCGCGTGATTGGCCTCGACCGTGTCGAGCCCGCGCTCTTGGAGACCGTACGCGCGGATCTTGTTGGTGAGCCCGATGCCGCGCCCCTCTTGGCGCATGTACAGGACGATCCCCCGCGGGAGGGCGCCCACGTGCCGGAGCGACCGCTCGAGCTGATCACGGCAGTCGCAGCGGAGCGAGCCGAGCACGTCGCCGGTGAGGCACTCCGAGTGCACGCGCGTGACGACGTCCTCCGCGCCGAACACCTCCTCGTGGACCATCGCGAGGTGCTCCTTGTCGTCCTGGTCGTTCTTGAAGACGTAAATCGTGAAGTCGCCAAATCGCGAGGGGAGCTTGGCCGTGCTGGCGATCTCGACCTCGAGGCCGGAGTGGGGGGCGCGGACCATGGCTGCTCCTGGGTTGGAAGAGGTGGGAGTGGGACGGTCGACGAAGGCCTTGTTGTTCATGTTTTGTACAGGTATTGTACAGATACTGTCTATGAGCCATCCGGTCAAGCCCGCGCCCCCCCGCGACGAGCGCGGCGGGAGCACCATCCGCGTCGTGGCGATGCGCACCGGTCTCGGGCTCGAGACGCTTCGCGCGTGGGAGCGGCGATACGGGTTTCCCTCGCCAGACCGGCGCGCGGGGAGCAACCGGCGCCTCTACCGGGAGGCGGACGTCGAGCGACTGTTGGCCATCCGGCGAGCGCTCGATTCGGGCTACCGGGTGGGGGACGTGATCGACAAGACGGGCCCCGAGCTCATGGCCCTCGCCGGGCTCGAGGTGGGTCGCCCCCCAAAGCCGGTGCTCCCGTCCCCCGACGCCGGTCCAGCGGTGGAAGAGCTCTTGGGCCTCCTCGAACGCGACGCCATCGGCGATCTGGAGCAGGAGCTCCGCCGGGGCGCGGCCGCGTTGGGTCCGCGAAGGTTCGTCACCGAGCTCGCGCACCCGTTCGCGGTGCGCGTGGGAGACGCGTGGGCGAGCGGGAGGATCAACGTCCGCCACGAGCACATGGCGACGGAGTGCCTCGTCACCCAGCTCCGGCAGATGCTCGCCACGTTTCAGGACAATCAAGGTAGGCCGCTCGTGCTCCTCGCGACCCTCCCGGGCGAGCCGCACACGCTCTCTCTGCAGATGGTGGCGCTGTTCCTCGTTACGCTCGGGGCAAAGCCGCGGTTGCTCGGGGCCGCGACGCCGGCCGCGGAGCTCGTAGAGAGCGCGCGCATCCTCCACGCCGACGTGGTCGGGGTCGCGGTCACCCCATCGTCCGACCTTCGAAAGGCGCGGGCGGATATCCGCGTGCTCCAGCGAGAGCTGCCGCGGAGCGTGGGGTTGTGGATCGGCGGGAGCGCGGCGCCCTCGCTGCGAGTCGAGAGCGAGCTCACGCGCGTCCTCACCACGTGGGAGAGCATCGCGGAGGCGGTGGTCGAGCAGCGGCGGCGCCCTCGCCGCACCGGCGATCGCGCCTGGCGGGGGGCGTGAAGGGCTTCAGGGCGCGAGGAGCGGGATGGGATCGACGCCGGGGCCGACGGTGGCGTCGAAGCCGGGGGCTTCGATGGTCGCGCCCTCGGTCGACGCTTCGAAGGTGACGGTGAGCGTTCCGCCCGCGGAGAGCGCCACGCTGACGCCATCGACGCCGGCGGGCGTGACGCCGGTGACAGCCCCGTCCACGCCGAGGACGGTGATGAACACGGCCTCTGCCGCGCCCTGGGAGGAGATCTCGACGCGGTAGCCGCCGTTCATGTCGGAGTCGACGGCGGACCAGTCGACGACCTCGGGGGTCACGTTCGCGGGCCGCGCGACGTAGAGATCCAAATCGCCGGCCGCTCCGGCCATGTGGGCGCGTCCGGCCGAGACGTCGGGGGAGAGCGGCGTGTTCAATTGGAAGACGCGGCGCGCGGACGCGTCGCTCGTCCGGACCCGATCTCGGATGACGAAGACCCCGGGCTTCACGAACACGACCTCCCGCAGGACGGCGTCGACGGGTGATTGCCCACCATACGCGGGCGCCGAGTCGGAGGCGAAGTAGCTGAAGTCTGGCTCGTCGTGGAGGGCGATGAGATCGGAGGGGGGCGAGCCTTCTTGCATCCGCACGACGTCCGCTCCGTCCTCGATGCGAACGAGGTTGTGGAGCTCCTCTTCGGAGCGAATGCCGGATTGGGAGTCGATGTTGGCGTCGTAGGCGAGCCACTCGCCGGCGTAGACCAGGAGCGAGCCCTGATCGTGATGGGCGTGGCTCTGATCGTAGGTGCCGGCGATGAAGGACGTCCACGTCGCGGCCGCCGACCAATCCGTCCTCGCGAAGATGTGACCCGTCCCGGCAGCGTAATAAGCGGGATAGAGGCTCGCGAGCGGGGCGGTGGGCAGACCGGCCGGATCGTAGAGAAAATCTGAGAACGACATGAACCCTTGCGACATCTCGGGGACGCTGCTCTGGGCGAGGAGGGTGCGAGCGGCGCGGGTCGTATCGGCTTCGGGATAGAGGGCACCGAGGACGAGCAGATAGTCGCGGTGATAGTCGAAGAGCGAAGCGGTGCTGTCGCGGGCGTGATCACCGATCGGGGCGAGCCGATCGAGGGTGGGGACGATGGCGTGGGTCAGATAGGAGATCGACGCCTGGGCGTGGGGGGTGAGGTCGGCGATGCGCTCCCCCGTCGACTGCTCCCATATGTCGTAGATGCGGAACAGGTTGGCCATCGAGACGCCATAGCCCGTCCCCTCCCGCGAGCCGCCGCCCTCCAGCTGGGCGGAGTACGCCGGGACGAGCTGGTCTTGGATCTTCGTTTGGCGGAAGAAGTCGACGAGGGCGGGGGCCTCCGGGTTCTCCGCGTACGTGGCGAGACCGAAGAGCATCGTGGCTCGCAAGAACGAGAAGTAGTAGTTGTTGACCGGGTCGTCGATTGACCAACCGCTCCAGGGCATGGCCATCCCGCCCCATTGCGCTTCTTCGGGGTGCCACACGTTGTAGACGGCTTGATTGGCCCACGCGACCCACCGCGCCTTTTGCTCTTCGGTGACGCGGTCGAAGCACCAGTCATAGACCATCGCCATGTCGCCGACGCGCGGGCCGACCTCGAGGTAGCTGTCGAACGCGACGTTGGGAGCTTGCCCGGAGGCGACGAGGGCCTCGTCCTCCGCGACCATCGCGTCGACGTGGGCAATGGCGAGATCTGCATACTTGGTGTCGCCGGTGATGCCGTAGAGGAGGCCGGCGTGCCAGCCTTGGAACTCGTACGGATCGTTGCCGGCGAGCTCGCTCTCCACGAAACCGACGAATCGATTGGCGGCGTCGGTCCCTGATTGGACAGCTTCCGCGAGGCGGGCTCGCTGGGCCTCGTTCAAATAGATGCGAGGGTGCTCGCCGGGGATGACGGCGCCCCCCGTCCCGTTGCCGCCGTCCGCCCCTCCGTTGCCGCCCTCGCTCGACCCCGCCCCGGCCCCCCCGGTGGCGCCGCCGCCGGGGGTCTCGCTGCTGTCGCCGCACCCGCTCGCGGAGAGGACGGCGGTGATGGCGGTGACGGCGATCCCGAGCGACAGCGGTCTGGTGAGGAGGGGCATGGCGCTCAATGGTCCGTCACGGGGCCGTCGCTGATCTCGATGATCACCCCCGAGCGCGTCTTGATGCGGCTCATGTCGAGGGGCTCTTTGTCTTTGGCCTGCGTGACCGGAGAGACTTGGATCGGGTTGGGGACGGCCCCCACGATGACGGGGCGATCCGGATCTCCGTCGTGGAATCCGACGAGGACCTCGACCCCCGGGCGAAGGGGGAAGTGATGGCCATAGTCGGTTCCGGCGTGAGGCTGGGCCATGCGCATGCGCGGCATCACCTTGGGGCCCTGATCGAAGTGGAGCTTCACCAGATAGCGACCCTGGCCGTCGATGTGCTGGTACCGGAGCATCTGCTCCTCGGTGGCGGATTGAACGACGCCGGTGACGACGCCGAAGATGCGAGGCTTGGGGGTGCGGCGCTCGGGACGATAGGGGATGCGACGGCCTTTGCTGCCGGCCTTGTCCGCGCGGACAGCCTCGAAGGTGTTGTGGTACTCGCCGCGGGCTTGCGCCCCCGGCTCGAACGACTCGACGTCGCGGAAGCGGTGGACCATCGACACCACGAGGAGCTGCTCGCTCGATTCGACCTCGGGGTGACCATCGAGCTTGAACCGGAGGCCCGCGTAGAGCGACGACTCGACGCTCTCTCCGTGGAAGCGCTCGCGACGACCCTCTTGCTCCTCCGATCGAATGGTCGCGAGCAGCTCCGCCTCCGCCGGGGTCTTGGCGTTGGGGGCATACTCGAGCAGGACCCCCGCGGAGGGAACGTCGAGGTGAGACTCGCCGCCGAGCACGTCGAACAGCTGCTCGTCGCCGCGCCCGAAGGTGAGGGTCGGCGTCCGATAGTTGTAGTCGTAGACGTAGAAGTCGCCGGCGATCGCGCGCAGCTTGCGGACGAGCTTGGTGACGCCGTGATCGTCTCCGTTGCCGCGGAACGGGACCGCGTCCGCGCGCTCTGGAAAGCCCCCCGGATGATCGGCGAAGACCATCACCTCTCGGTCCCCCGCGTCCTCGAACACGATCGAGACGCCGACGTGCTCCATGAGGCGCGAGATGAAGCTCAGATCGCTCTCGCGGTATTGGACCACGAGGCGGCCCTGCTCGAGCGTGTCGCTCGCGCCGTCACCCCACGTGCCCTCGCCGTACAGGGCGGGATCGCGGAGGCGGAAGGCATAGTCGGCGGGGGCGAAGCGCGCCCCCTCGAGCTTGGCCTGGACGACGGCCGGATAGGAGTCTCCGACGAAGATATCCTGAGAGACGAAGCGCTCGAGCTCGGCGAGGGCGGGGCGGATCGTGAGCTTGTAGACGCGGGTGAAGCGGCCTTGCGGCTCGAGGCTGTCTTGGATCTCCGTGACGACGCCGCGCACCGTCCGCCGCGTCGTCGCGATTTGATCCGTCCCCACGACCCGGAAGGCGATCGCCACGCGCTGGGCGACGATCTTGTCGATCTCGAGCAGGCCTTGCTCGATTGAATGGCGAGCCTCGACATGAAACTCGTAGGGCAGGCCGATCTCCTCGCGCCCATCGAGGCGAAGCACCTTCAACACGACCGGGTCGCCGCCCCCCTCCGCCTGAATCTCGAGCTCGATCTGGATCTCGTTCACGCCAGCATGGGAGCGGCTCGCGCTCGGTCGTGTCAAGACGCGAGCCGCGTCTCGTGGAAGAGGTGAGCGCGCTCAGGCGAGCAGGGCGCGCATGGAGGGCCGAACGACGTCGGCGAGACCGCGCGTTCGTTCGGCGTGGGCTTCCTCGCCCGAGAGGCGGCCGTGGGGATGGCGCGCGACCTCGGACGAGGGCCGGCTCTGCTCGAACGACGCGAAGGCGCGATCGAAGGCCGCGGAGACGGCGGTCTTCATCGAAGGTCCGAAGCTTCGGATCGCCCACGCGACCGTCCGCCACGCGAGCTCGGCGTGGCTCGACTCGTCCCGCGCGATCTCCTCGAGGGCGCCGCGAACGGCGGGATCGCTCGCGACCGCGTGCTGGGCGGCCGCGACGAGGGCGGCGAGGGTCTCCCCGACGCAGCCTTCGACCACGACGGCGGCGACGATCTCCTCCGGGTGACGGGCGATCGCGACGCGCGAGGCCGCCTCGAACGGAGCGGGCTCGAGGGCGACACCGGCATAGGCGCTCGCGAGCCCGAGGCCCAAGCCCGCGTGACGAATCTCGTCGAGGGCGGCGAGGTGGGCCCGCGCCACGAGATCGGCGGGCGCGCCGAGGGCCATGAGCTCGAGCGAGAACTTCGCGAAGCTGGCGACGCTCGCGTGCTCGAAGGCCGCCTCCTCTGCCCACGCGCGCGCGAGCTCGGCGCGATCCGCGGCGGTCAGCCCGGCGAGGCGGGGCGAGGACGACGAGCTCTCCCAGGAGCCGCGCGGACCGCGGCCTCGTGCGATGGGAGCGCGACGGGGGATCGCGTCCACGACCAGCGGCCGGCCGACGGCGCCGCAGCTCGGATCGTTCGGCGCGCTCACGTCCACTTGATAGCAGCACATGTCGGCGTTCTCGGTGGGTCCGCTGTCCCACGCGAGGACTCGCTCGCCGTCGGCGGTGCAGAGAAAGATCCGAGTCGCTTCGCTGATCGTCGGGCACGCCACGCCGACGTTGGGGTTCGCGAAGCATCGCTCGACGTCCTGCTCCCCGCCCGCGCCACCGCTGCCGCCACCGCCTTCGGTGGCACCCCCGCCGCCCTGTCCACCCTGGCTCGGGGCGCCCCCCGACGCCGCGCCCCCGTCCGCGTTTCCGCCCGTGGCCGCGGCTCCTCCCGCCCCTTCGCCGACGGATCCGCCTTGCCCCGAAGCCCCCGCGCCCGAGGAGCTGTCGTCCCCGCACGCGGCGATGGCGGCGGCGCCGGCGATGGCGAGCAAGATCCGGTGGGAGAGCGCGGCGCGAAGCTGAAGAGAAGTCGTCGTCATCGAATGTCCTTTCGGTTCGTGGTCCCCGCCACCGTGCCCCCGGCGGACATTCAACGCGCGTAAAGACGGCATTAAATCGGCGGACGCGAGGTATCTTCGGCGCGTGGGCGTGCGCGAGGTCCCGTCTTCGTTCGTGGGGCGCGCGAGAGAGCTCGCCCTCATCGAAGCGACGTTCGAAGACGGGGCGAGGCTCGTCACGGTCGTGGCCCCGGGCGGCTTCGGCAAGACGAGGGTCGCGGCGCGGTTCGCGGCCGCGCACGAGGGCGCGTACGCGGAGGAGGGCGGCGGCGCCTGGTCGTGCGATCTCGCGGAGGCGACGGATCGAGAGAGCGCGTGCGCGGCGGTCGCGGCCGAGCTCGACATCGGGGTCGAGGACGGCGGCGCCGCGGGACGCCTCCCGGCCTCGATCGGTCGGGCGATCGCGCGCAAGCGACGGGTCCTCATCGTCCTCGACGGCTTCGAGCCGGTCGCGGACGTCGCCTCCGAGACGCTCGGCGTCTGGATGCAGCTCGCTCCCGACGCGCGGTTCCTCGTCACGTCGCGGGTGTCCACCGGCTTGCCGGGCGAGCACGTGGTGGAGCTCGGCCCCCTCGAGCTCCCGGCCGACCGCGACGACGAAGCGGCGCTTCGCGGCGGCGAGGCGGTCGAGCTCTTCGTGAGGCGCGCGCGGCAGGTGCGCCCCCGATTCGAGCCGAGCGCGGCGGAGATGGGCGTGCTCGCCGACGTCGTGCGCGCGACGGACGGGATCCCCCTCGCGATCGAGCTCGCCGCGGCGCGGGTGAGCGTGCTCACGCTCGAGGAGCTCCGCGCCCGCTTGGGCGCGCCATTCGACGTGTTCGTGCGGCGGGACGATCGGGGCAAGCACGGATCGATGCGACGCGTGCTCGAGGACTCCTTCGGGGCGCTCGACCGCGAGGAGCGCGCGGCCTTGAGCGCGTCTTCGGTCTTCCGCGGAGGCTTCACCCTCGAGGCGGCGGAGCACGTGCTCGCGGACGACGGGGTGGAGGTGATGCGGGCGCTCGACGCGCTCGTCGCGCGGGGGCTGGTGCAGGCTCGCCCGCGCGCCTCCCAGATGCGGTTCGCCACGTACGCCGTCGTTCGCGAGATGGCCAAGGAGGAGCTCGAGCGCGACGCGCGGCGCGCGGAGCGGATCGCCCTGCGACACGCCGCGTTCTTCGCGGCCTTCGCCGAGCGCGCGCGGGAAGCGGAGACGGAGCTGGTCGAGCCCGAGATCGAGAACGCGATCGGCGCGCTCACCTCTCTGCTCTCGCGCCGGCAGGCGTCCGGCGTGCTCCCCCTCGCCGTCCTGATCGCGCCTTCGCTCCTGCGATCGGGGCGGCTCTCGACGTGTGTGTCGCTGCTCGATGGGGCGATCGGGGCGGCGCCGGACGGCGCCCCTCACCTCGCGCGCGCGCTCGTGGCGCGGGCGATGGCGCGCCGGCAGCGGGCGGAGCTCGAGCTCTCCCGCGCCGACGTCGAGCGAGCCTTCGAGATCGCGCGGCGCGACGGCGACCCCACCCTCGAGGCGCTCGCGTGGATTCGGCGCGGGGAGATCGTCGAGATCGCGGGAGAGACGCGGGAGGCGATCGCGCTCTTCTCGCGCGCCCTCGAGCGGATCGAGGCGGTCCCCGGGACGGCGAGGTCACGCACCCTCCTGGAGGCGGAGGCGCGCGCGCACCGAGGCCACGCCCTGCGTCGAGAGGGTGACCTCGATCGCGCCGAGCGCGAGATCAAGCTCGCGCTCTCGCTCTACGAGCGCGCGGGGGCGGAGCGCGCCTTGCCCATGCTCCTCTACGAGGCCGGGGTCATCGCGCTGTTTCGCGGAGATCGAGAGGGCGCGGGGCGCGACTTCGCGAGCGCCCTCGATCTCGCGCGGCGGCTCGATCATCGCCAGGCAGAGGGGGCGGCGCTGTGCGCGCTCGACATCCTCGCCCAGGAGCGGGGTCAGCTCGATTGCGCGCTCGGCGATCTCGCGCGCGCCGCCCGCGTCTTCGAGGAGATCGGGGCGCGGGACCGAGCCTCGAGCGCGCTGTACTCGTTGGGAGCGGCGTACGCGGAGAAGGGCTCGACGACGGAGGCGATGCGGGTCCTCGAGCGAGCCTTCGAAGAAATCCGCGCGGTGGGCATGCCCCGCTACGAGGCGCTCATCGCCGCCACCCTCGCCGCGTGCGCGGCCGACGAAGGGGCCTTCGAGGCGGCCTCCCTCTGGCTCGAGCGCGCAGGCGCGGCCGTCGAGCTCTGCGCGAGCGAGCCGGCGATCGCGACCGCGGTCGGGCTGCACGCCCTCCACGTCGAGCTCGAGCGCGCGACCGGCGCCGAGCGCGCCGGGATCGTCGCGCGCGTGCGATCGGAGGCGCCGCGAGCCGATGCGGCGAGCGACGATGTCCGCCTCGCCTACCGCCTGCTCGTGCGGCGCACCCTCGCGGAGACGAGGGCGCCTGCCCATGCCCTCGTGATCCTCGCCGAGGGCGCGGGGTTTCGGCTCCCCGGCGCGAGCCACACGGTCGACCTCAAGACGCGCGCCCCGCTCCGCCGCATCCTGCTCGCGCTCGCCTCGCTGCGAATCGCGCAGCCGGGTGAGCCCCTCTCGCTCGACGGGGTCGTCCGCGCGGGGTGGCCGGGCGAGCGCCTGCGCGGCTCGGCGTCCGCGAATCGCGTTCGGGTCGCGCTCGCCACGCTGCGCAAGCTCGGGCTGCGCGATCTCGTCTTGACGGTGCAGGGCGGGTACCTGCTCGATCCGGCGGTGCCCGTGTCGATCGAGGGCGCCGCGTGACATGCGTGCTCTTCTTGATATTCCGGAGAAGCCCATGACGAACTTCGACCAGCACTGCCTCACCCTGCGAGCGGCGCTCTTCGCCAGCTTGGGGCTCGCCGCGACGGCGTGCGAGAGCAGCGGCCCGCGCGGAGCTTCCACCGCGAGCGCGGGGTTCCGCGTTCGGACCGGACCGGCCCAGTGCGACTCGGCGCGGAGCTACACCCCGTGCGCAGGCACGGAGGCGGATCTTCGCTGCCGGACCGACGCGGACTGCAACGAGAGGCCTGTCGGGATGTGCGCCTCGCGGGCGGCGGTGCCCGCGGCCACGATGCGCGCCGCAGAGCCGGCCGCCTGCGACTGCATCTACGGTTGCAGCGTGGACGCCGACTGCGGCCCGGGGGAGCTGTGCGTGTGCGGGCCCGATCTCGGCAGCTCGGCGTCGGCGTGTGTCCCCGCGTCTTGCTCTTCAGGCTCGGACTGCGCGAGCGGGGTCTGCGGGCTCTCGATCTACGACGACGGCTGCCGCACCACCCGCCGCATCGCGTGCAAGACGTCCGACGACGAGTGCAACTCCGACGACGACTGCAAGCCGAACGAACGGAAGAAGCCGACCAAGTGCGTCTTCGTGGAGGAGGAGAAGAAGGGCCAAAAGGCGCGATGGGCCTGTCGCGCGGCGGAGTGCCAAGTGGGGAGGCCGCTGCTCTTGGACGGTGTGGTGCATGCGGCTCCTGCGGCGCGCCGATGCGACTGGCTCGCCGCTGAGATCGACGGCACGGCGCCCGAGCTCTCGAACGACGAGCGCGCGCTCGTGAAGGAGCATTGGCTCCGCGCGGGCGCCCTCGAGCACGCTTCGATCGCGAGCTTCGCCCGGTTCTCGCTGCAGCTCTTGGCGATGGGCGCGCCCGCGGACCTCGTGCGGGAGACCCAAGCGGCGATGGGCGACGAGATCGAGCACGCGAAGACGTGCTACGCGATCGCGCGGCTCTATGGCGCCGAGGCGTCCGGGCCCTCCACGCTCCCCGCTGCCACCGCGCCGATCTCGAGCGACGCGCGGCAGATCGCGGCCGCGCTCGTGGCGGAGGGCTGCATCGGGGAGGCGCTCGCGGCGGCGGAGGCGGCGATCCTCGCCGACCGCTGCGAGGTGCCGGAGGTGGCGCGCGCTCTCCGCCGCATCGCAGAGGACGAGCAGCGCCACGCCGCCCTCGCCTATCGGGCCCTCGCGTGGATGGCCTCGGCGCACGGCGCGATCGTGGACGAGGTGGTGGAGGACATCCTCGCCGCCCAGGCGTGGGGGCCGGCTCCACGCGAGGACGGCCCCGGGGCGACCGGCCCCGCGCGCCACGGCGTGTTCGGCGACGCCGAAGCCCGCGCGCTGAAGGCTCGAGCGGTCTCGCTCGCGATCCGGCCGGCCCTCGCCGCGGCCGTTTCCCGCGCAGAGGCAGCCTCGTGAGCGCGCGGTGGGCCCTCCTCCTCGCGTGCATGGTCGCGTGCGGAGACAAGTCCGGCGCCCGCGCCACGGTCAGGGACGACGGCCTGGTGGGGTGCCGAAAGATCAAGGCCGAGAGCCAGTGCACCGTCCGCGGGAGCCTCACCCCATTCGTGATTCGAGAGCTGCGGAAGAACGACATCCTCTCCCGGTCCACCCTCGTGCTCGACCCCTCGGCGGCGGCGCCGGACAGCATGTCCCACCTGCCCGAGCTCGGGGACGCCGTCACCGTCCTCGAGATCTCGACGGGAGAGAACGCACCGGTCGATTTGAGCGCGCTCGAGGGGCTGCCTTCGCTGAAGCGGCTCCGAATCAAGCTCGGCGATCGCTACTCTTTTCATAGCCGTGGGGGCCTCGAGGTCCTCTCGCGGCTCACCGGGCTCGTCGAGCTCGAGATCTCGAACGCGCGCCTCTCGTCGCTCCGCTTCTTGGCTCCTCTCGCGGGGCTCGAGAAGCTCTCCCTGTGGCGCGGCACGATCGAGAGCCTCGACGACATCGGCGAGCACCCGTCCTTGCGCGAGCTCGACCTCTCCGCGGTCGGAGAGAGCGCGCCGCTCGCGAGCCTCGCCGCGCTCTCGGGCCTCGAGAGCCTCACCCTGCGAACCGATGCGGCAGCGTGCGATCTCGCCTGGCTCCCTCGGCTCGAGCGGCTCACGTCCCTCTCCGTGAACGCCTTCCGTTGCGCGGGCCCGACCGACCCATCCGTCTTCGCCCGAATCCCGAAGCTCGAGAAGCTCCGCTTGCAAGGCGTGAAGCTCCCGACCATCGCCCCGCTCGCGGAGGCGGCCGCGCTGACGAGCCTGATGCTCGAGTCGACCGGCGATCTGAAGGAGATCGAGGCCCTCGCGAGAGCCCCGAAGCTCCGAAGCCTGTACGTCCTCGGCTTGAGCGACTTCTCGAGGGTGGAGCCCCTCACCCAGCTCGAGCGCCTGGAGATCTACTCCGCGACGATGCCCGAGAAGACCGAGTCCCTCGGGAAGCTCACCCGATTGAAGGAGCTCGGCCTGTACATTTTCGCGAAGCAATCGGTGGGCTCGCTGCCGTTCATCGAGTCGCTCCCGGAGCTGAAGCGCATCTCCATCCAGGGCGACTACCTGAACCGCGGCGGACGCGACGCGCTCAAGAGGCGGTTCCCCGCGCTGGAGCAGGTCGAGACGCTCCCCGACTGAGCTACGGCGAGCAGGCGAGCACGATCTCCAAGGGAGCCCCGATGGTCACGATGACCGAGCCCGCCTTCTTCTCCGTCTTCATGTCGATCTCCCCGGTCACGGTCGAATTGCAGAACGAAGACCATCCCCCGTCGTCGTCGATGTCGAAGGTGATGTCGCGCGTCTCACCGGGCGCGAACACGGGATCGAAGCCCTCCGGAAAGACCAACCCGACCCCGTCCACGTAGCCGTTCGTCGTGCCGAGGAGGAGCTGCGGCTCGCTGATCGTGAGATCGGTCTCGCCGAAGCTCTCGAAGTGCACGTCGATCGTGCCGACCAGGCGCTCCCCCTCCACCGCCAGATCCGCCGCCTGGAGGGTGGGTCGCACGTCGGTCGGATCGGGGGTGCAGCCGGCCAACAGCAAGACCGAGAACGAGAGATGCATCCGTCGCATGGCGTCAGCGTAAAGCAGACGCACGGACTCGACATGAGCCCGTGGTAAACCGTTTGAACTGAAGCTACCTTCGAGGTCATCTTGCGAGGGCGCTGGCCCACCCCCCCCGAGGTTCGGCTCGACAATCCCGGCGTCTTGACCCGTGCGCCGGGGCCGATCATGCCCGTGGGATTCACCCAAGCGCCGATGTTCGCGCAGGGCTCTCCGGTGCAACCCGAGGTCGCGGTTGCAGCGCCGTTGCGACGCAACACGCCGCCGATGTTGGAGCGCCCCGGGCGGCCCTCGACGCAACCTCCCGAAGCGGGCCCCTCGCCGAACGACGTCGTCATACCCTCTCCCGCCGCGCTCCCCTTCCAGGCCGCGCCCCAAGGAGCATCCCCGCACGCGCTGCCGTTCGCGCCCGCCCAACCGCAAGCCTCCGCCGGATCGGTCTCGGGGTACCCTCCACCTCCTCCGGGCTACGGGGCCTACGCGCCGACGTACCCCGTCGCCCCGGCCGCGCCCGCGTATCAACCGCCCGCCCCCGCGATCCCGCCGGGCTATGGCGCGTACGCTCCCGCCGCGTTCTCGGCAGGCGGAGCGAGCGAGCCGAACGTGTCGCCGTGGGCCCAGCACGCGAGAGGTCCGGGGCAGGCGGCCGGCCAGGCGCCACCTCCCGCGTACGTGCCGCCTCCCCCCCCGCCGCAGGTCGCACCGCCGCCCATGGTCGCGCCGCCCGCGTATGTCCCCGCCCCCGCGTTCGCCCCGCAGCAGACCCAACCCATGCAAACGCAAGGCGGAGGACCGCTGCCTTCGTATCTGCTCGCGCAGCAAGCGATGGCCCAAGAGCGCGCCGCCCAGGAGCGCGCCGCCCAAGAGGCGGCGGAGCGCGCGGCGATCGAGCGCGCCGACCTCGACCGAGCCATGGTCGAGCGCGCGATCGCCCCGCGCGAAGCGGCGGAGGCAGAGGAGCGGAGCGCGCGCGAGCGCGCCGTCGCTGAAGAGCTCGCCGCCAAAGAGCGGGCCGCCGCGGAGGAGCGCGCCGCGACCGAGCGCGCGGCCGCCGAGATGGCCGCCGCCGCCGAGCGCGCCGCGACGGAGCGGGCCGCCGCCGAGCGCGCCGCCGCCGAGATGGCCGCCGCCGCCGAGCGACTCGCCGCCGAGCGCGCGGCGACGGAGCGGGCGATGGCCGAGATGGCGGCCGCGGCCGAGCGCGCCGCCCAAGAGCGGTTGGCGGCCGAGCGCGCCGCCCGCCGATGGCGGCCGCGGCCGAGCGCGCCGCTCAAGAGCGGGCGGTCCGCGAGCAAGAGGCTCGAGAGCGGGCGATCCGCGAGCAAGAAGCTCGAGAGCGCGCGATGGCCGAGGAGCGAGCGGCGATGGAACGAGCCGCCGCCGAGCGGGTCGCGATGGAACGCGCGGCGACGGAGCGAGCGCTCGCCGCCGAGCGAGCAGCGGCAGAGCGGGTCGCGATGGAACGCGCGGCCGCCGAGCGCGCGGCCTTGGAGCCTGCCGCCGCTGCCGAGCGAGCCGCCCAGAGCGAGCCGCCGCCGAGATGGCCGCCGCCGAGATGGCCGCCGCGGCCGAACGCGCGGCCGCCGAGCGCGCGGCCATGGAACGGCCGCGATGGAACGAGCGCTCGCCGCCGAGCGCGCCGCCGCCGAACGCGCGGCCGCCGAGCGCGCCGCAGCCGCTGAGCGCGCCGCCGCTGAGCGCGCCGCCGCTGAGCGCGCCGCCGCTGAGCGCGCCGCCGCTGAGCGCGCAGAGCTGGAGCGCGTCGCCTTCGAGCGCGCGGAGACGGAGCGCATCGCCTACGAGCGCGCGGAGCTGGAGCGCATCGCCTACGAGCGCGCGCAAGAAGAGCAGCGTGCCCACGAGCGGGCCCTCGCGGAGGAGGAGCACCGCGCGCGTGAGCGGGCGCTCGTGGAAGAGGCGGCCCGCAAGGCGGAGGAGGACCGCGCCGCCGCCGAGGTCGCGCGCGTGAAGGCGCGCGCGAGCGCGCCCCCTCCGCCCGGTGCGGGACAGGGCTCGGCTTCGGATCGAGCGGCCGAGCTCGCTGCCCTCCGGCGCGCGGCCATGGAGGAGGCGAAGGCCGAGCGCGCCGCCGTGCAGCAGCTCACGCCGCGGGTGAAGAAGCGCAAACCCGAGGGGTAAAAGCGCGGTAATCTCGCGCCACCGTGACGATCCGACCCATCCCCGATGTCGCCTCCGACCTAGGAATTCCTGCCGAGAGGATCATCCCCTACGGCCGCGCCAAGGCGAAGGTCGAGCTGGCGGCGCGCGACGAGGCACCTGCCGGTCGCAATGGCCGCCTCGTGCTCGTCTCCGCCATCAACCCCACCCCCGGGGGAGAAGGCAAGACGACGATGTCCATCGCCCTCGCGATGGGCATGCGCCGCCTCGGGACGAGGGTCGCCCTCTGCCTTCGTGAGCCCTCGCTCGGCCCCGTGTTCGGCGTGAAGGGCGGCGGCACCGGCGGGGGCGCGGCGAGCCTCCACCCCGCGGACGACATCAACCTCCACTTCACCGGTGATCTGCACGCGATCACGTCCGCGAACAACCTCCTCGCCGCCATCGTCGACAACGCGCTCCACTTCCGCTCGCCCATCCCCGACAAGGCCCCCCTCGACTCGAGGCGCGTCACGTGGGCCCGCGCGCTCGACATGAACGATCGCTCCCTGCGAAACGTCGTCGTCGGGCTCGGCAACCGGACGGACGGGATGCCGCGGCAGGATCGCTTCGACATCACGGCCGCGAGCGAGGTCATGGCGATCCTCGCCCTCGCCTCGAGCCAAGCGGATCTCGAGGCGCGCATCGCGCGCACCGTCGTCGGCTACTCCGAGAAGTCGGAGCCGATCACCGCCGCCGATCTCGGGGCCGCGAGCGCGATGGCGGCCGTCCTCCGAGACGCCCTCATGCCCAACCTCGTACAGACGAAGGAGGGCGGCGCCGCGTTCGTCCACGCGGGGCCCTTCGCGAACATCGCCCACGGGTGCAGCTCTGTCGTCGCGACCGACATGGCCCGCCGCTACGCCGACTACGTCGTGACGGAGGCCGGCTTCGGCTTCGATCTCGGGGGCGAGAAGTTCCTCGACATCAAGTGTCGCGCCCTCGGCGCTTGGCCCCGCGCGCTCGTGCTCGTCGCCACCCTGCGCGCCCTCAAGCTGCACGGCGGCGCCGGAGTCGCCCACTGCAAGGAGCCGAACGCGGCCGCGCTCGAAGCCGGCATCCCTCACCTCCTCCATCACACGTCGGTGGCGAAGGGCCGCGGGCTGCCCACGCTCGTCGTCATCAACCGCTTCCCGGAAGATACGGAGGCGGAGCTCGCGCTGGTCGAGACCCACGCGAAGAGCGCGGGGGTGAAGGTCGTCCTCTGCGAGGGCTTCGCGAAGGGCGGCGAGGGCGCGATCGATTTCGCTCGGGCCGTGGTCGAGCTCGCCGACTCCACCGACGCGGCCCCGCCCGAGCCGCGCTACACATACGAGCTGACAGACACGCTGGAGGAGAAGATCACCAAGGTCGCGCGGACCTTCTACGGGGCGCGCGGGGTGGAGCTCTCGAGCCAGGCCAAGAAGGACATCGCCCGCATCGAGAAGGCGGCGGCGGGCCTGCCCGTGTGCATCGCCAAGACGCAGATGTCCCTCTCCCACGAGCCGGATCGCTTCGGCTGTCCGCGCGACTTCGATCTCGAGGTGCGCGAGCTTCGCCACGCCGCCGGCGCGGGCTTCGTCGTCGCGATCACGGGCGACATGATGACGATGCCGGGCCTGCCGCGCGAGCCCGCCGCCAAGCACATCCACGTCGCCGCCGACGGTCGCATCCGCGGCCTCATGCAGAACGACTGAGCGCGCGGGGCGCGCACGCTCGGCGCGCCCCTACCAGGAGGCGTCGACCTTCACCGTCGTCCCGTCGGGCTCCGTGCCCTTCGCGTCGATGGTGAAGGTGAGCACCTCTTCGTGCCCCTGGTTCGTGTAGTGGACCTTGATCTTGATCGGCTCGTCGGCGCCGAGGACCGTCGTCTCGCCTTGCTTCGGCTCGCTCCGCCTCAAGGCGAGGAGGAGCTTGTCGTCCCCGCTGCGGGAGACGATCTTGGCGCCCTCGACCTCGACCTCGGACACGCGCCATCCGCCTTGAGGTGGAAGCAGCACCGCCTCGATCACCCCCTCCGCGCGCACCGTCGCCGTCGAGGGCTCGACCGCGGGATGGGCGGGGGGCGGTCCGGGATCGCAGGCGACCACGCTCGGCGCGAGCGATAGAAAGCTCGCCGCGATGAGCCCCTTCTTCATGCGCGCAAGGTGACGATTCACGCGGCTCCGGGCGGAGGTCATGCGCCGACCTTATCACCTCCGCCCGGCGCGCTGGGCATCCAGGACAAACCGAACGGCCCGTGATAACCGTCGCTCATGGAGCCCGCCGAGGGCGACGTCGTCACTCACAACGTCCGGCTCGTGCGCCTGCTCGGGCGCGGAGGCATGGGCAGCGTCTGGGTCGCGCGGCACGAGTCGCTCGACGTCGACGTGGCCGTGAAGTTCGTCTCGCGTGAGCTGTTGTCGGGCGGTGATCCTCTCGTGGTGGAGCGCTTCCGTCGCGAGGCGAAGCTCGCCGCCAAGATCGAGAGCTCCCACGTCGTGCGCGTGTTCGACCACGGCGTGACGAAGGAGGGCACCCCCTACATCGTGATGGAGCTCCTGCGCGGCGAGAGCGTCGCCGAGCGCCTCGCCCAGGTGAAGCGCATCGCCCTTGGAGACGCCGCCCGCATCATCTCCGAGATCGCGAGCGGCCTCGGCGCGGCCCACGCGATCGGCATCGTCCACCGCGACATCAAGCCCCACAACGTCTTCCTCGCGCGCGGGCGGGACGGGGTCGAGGTCGCCAAGATCCTCGACTTCGGGATCGCGAAGACGACCAACGCCGGAGAGGAGCTCCACAAAGCGGTGAAGACCTCCAGCGGCGTTCTCATCGGAACGCCCCAGTACATGAGCCCCGAGCAGCTCATGCGCGCAGGCCCGGCCGACTCCTCCGCGGACCTGTGGGCCCTCGGCGTGGTCGCCTACGAGATGGTGACGGGCAAGGTCCCCTTCGCGGGCGAGACCCTCGCCGCGACCCTCATCGCCATCACCCGCGCCGAGATGCGCCCGCCTTCGATGTCGATCCCGGAGGCGCCGGAGGGTCTCGATGCCTTCTTCCAGAAGGCCCTCGCCCCCGACGTGTCGCGGCGCTTCGAGACCGCGGCCGAGCTCGCGGCCGCGTTCGCCGCGTCGGTGGGCGGGATTGCCTCGGCCCCCGTCGTCCTCACCGACCCGAGCGGCGGCGCCGGCGCGTCCAAGGAGATGGCCTTCGCGGGGACCTCTCCCGACATGTCCACGGCCGAGTTCGTCGCCATGACGACGGGCGCGAGCGCGCGCAAAGACGCGAGCGACGCGACCGAGCGCTCCGCCCGCAACGAGCCCTACGACCCGACCGTCCTCGACCGACGCCGCGCCGTGGTCGAGGTGCACGACGCGCCCGCGCCGACACCGGTCCCGAGCTCCGAAGCAGAGCCGAAGCCCAGCTCGAACAAGCCGACCTCGTCCGAGGTCACCAAGCGCTCTCCCTCCGATGCGCCGCTCCGCCCGCGCGAGACGCGCCCGCCCCCGAAGGTCACGATCGAGGGCGGCCGCCCCAAGCGCGCCGTGATCATCGGGGGGGTCGCCGCCGCCGTCCTCGTCGGCGCGGTCGCCCTCTTCGCGAGCGGAAAGCTCGGCGGCGCCGCCCCCGACACCTCCGCTCCGTCGGCCTCTTCGACCGTCGTCCCCCCCGCGCCTTCGAGCGTGACGCTCACGACGAGCGCGCCGCCCGTCACCTCCTCCTCCGCTCCGAAGGTGCGGGAGCCGGTCGTCGTCGCCCCGGTGAAGAGGCAAGTCGTCAAAGACGGCCGCACGTCGGACAAGAGCCTTTGGGTCCCTGACTTCTGGGTCCAGCGCGATGGCTCCGACGTCGGCCTCGCCTTCCTCGCCGCCGAGGCCGCGTGCCGCGCGAAGAAGATGGCGCTCTGCACCGACGCCCAGTTCGATCGCGCCTGCTCCTCCTATCCGGATCTCGCGTCCGCCCCGACGTGGACCTTGAGCGCCGACTCGGGCGGCCTCGTGGTGCGCGGCGGGGAGCTCGGCTGCGCGAGCCGCGTCGTCGTCCCGCCCGAAGATCTCGACCCTGCGCGCGCCGCCGCATGCTGCACGCGCGCGGTGGCCCTCGGCGGCGACCTCGACAAGTTCGGGGGCTCTCTCCGCAACGCCTCCACCCAAGTGCAGGTCTACGAGAACCGCTTCAACGCTGGCCAGGGAGATCGCATCGCGAAGGACACCTCGGGCGCCATCGGGTTCTTCGGTCAGACGCTCGCCCCCGACAAGCTCGCCGAGACGATCACCTGGATGTCGAAGACGCTCCGCACCGCGCAGGACCAATGCAAGATCGTCATCGTCCCCAAGGATGCGGATCAGGCATTTCAGCTGATGTGTCAGGGGATGGAGATCGATCTCGAGAAGGCCACCGGCGGCCCCGGCGCGGACGCGCGCGCCGGCGTCGGGATCCGCCAGGTGTCTCAGCGCTTCGAGTTCACGGCTTCGGGGCTCCTGCGGGACATCCGCACGTGGGGCCACCCGCGCCGGATCTATCCACCGCAATGAGCGACGAAGGTCAGGCCGCCGCCGGCTTGTCCTTCTTCTTGTGCCCCTTGCCCTTGTGCTTGTGCTTGCCGTGGCCGAGCTTGCCGTCAGCCCTGGCCTTCTTCATCTCCGCGAGCGAAACCTTGCCGTCGGCGTTCGCGTCCGCGACCTTGATGTGAGCCCATCGCTTCTCCCCCACCTCGTCGGCGGTGAGGAAGCCGTCACCATTCTTGTCTGACTTCTGGAAGCGCGACTCACCGCGCCTTTCGCAACCCTCTTTCTTCTTCGATTCGTCGGCGTACGCCGTGCCGGCGACGAGGACGCCCGTCGCCAGCAAGAGACCCGTCCAAACAGAACGTCGTGAGAACGTCGTCATGCTCCCTTCGACGAGGCCTCCCCTCGATCGCATACGGAGCGCGGAGACGTTTGCCAACGTGTCAGGCGCGCGCGGCGCGCGCAGGCTTCCGTGCGAAGAAGGCGACGCGCCGAGGCAGCATCGGCTGCTCTCCGATCGCGCGCATCGTGCGTGCGACGAGCCCCGCCGCGCGCAGCGCCTCGATCACCGCCGACCGCTCGTAGACCGCGAGCCGATGCTGCTCCTCGCTCCGGCGAAAGCGCCCGTCCGCCTCTTCGACGAACGTGACGATGTCGCGGGTCAACACGCGCGCGCGCCGGTCTTCGTGCGTGCTCGAGAGGACCGCCCACGAAGGCTTCGACATGAAGCGCTGGCCCGGCAGCGCCGTCGATCCTTCGACCAGCAAGTCGAAGAGGAATATCCCGCCCGGCTCGAGCGCTCTCGAGACGCGACGAAACAACGGCGCGAGCGGCGGCCCCCTCCGAGCCCCCGGCGCGAGATAGCCGAGCACCTCCCCGAACGCCGTCACCGCCACACACCGCGGGATCTCGAACGCGTGCGCCGACGCGACGTGGACCTCGGCCGAAGGCGCCGTCAGCCGCGCGATCGTCGCGAGGGCCGGCGACAGATCCACCCCCACCGCGTCGAGGCCCGCGCCCGCGCAGAGCTCGAGGAACGTCCCGCCCCCGCACCCGAGGTCGACCACGGTGCCGCGCGTGACCCTCCGCCGCGCGAGCTCCGAGAGGAGCCACCGCCCCGCCCGCGCCGAGTACTCGCTGAACCCCGCGTGATGCACGTGCGCGAGATCGGCTTCGTAGTGGGCCGCCATCCCGGAGATGGTAGCAACCCGATCCCCGATGCCCACCCCCGCCTCGCTCCGCTCGGCGACCCCTCCCTTGCTCGTCGCTCCGCGACTCGCGGGAGGGGTGGGCCCTCAGACTTTCGGCGTGGTCTCTTCGGACCTCACGCCGACGCGACGAACCGGAGCCCGAACGCTTTCGTGACGGCGCGGCCCCGCTCGAGCGCGCTCGGGCGGACCGACCAGAGCACGGTCCCGGTCCGACCCTCGAGATCCAGCGCGAGCGTGCCCCCACCCAAGGCGTACAGCGCGAGGCTCCGCAAGCGCGGCGCGCGCGCGCGGAGCTCGGCGCCGATCCGTGCGAGCTCTTGGAGCGTCCAGCGCGCGTCGCGCCAATCGAGCGGAAGCTCGAGCTGCTCCAGCTGCGCCGCGAACGGCGCTTGGAACACGGCGCCGTAGACCTCCGCCGAGTAGGGGAAGGGAGGGAGGATGGTGCCGTCGCCCCCGGCGGCGTAGCTCGAGAGCACGTCGCTCGAGGCGGCGCGGAGCGCCAGCTTGCGCAGCGCGGGCACGCCGGTGAGCCGCATCAGCGCTCGGGGCAGCCACGTCAGCTGCAGCGTGATCTCGAGCGACCGCAGCGCGGGGAACACCAGCCGCTCACACCGCGCGAGCGCGCCCGCAGGCAGCGCCCGAACCTCCTCGAGCTGCCGCATCGTCGCGGTGAGCGCGCCCGCCCCGCCGAAGTTGATGCGCCGAACGGTGGCCCACCCCGGATGGCTGAAGATGGACACCTGGCTGGCGCGCAGGGCCCGGGTCGTGCACGCGGCGAAGAGCCCGCGCTCGAACACGACGCTCCCCGGCACGACCGCCGACGCGATGGGACCGAGCCACGCGCGCCAGTTCGCGGCGATGAGCTTGTCCACGCGCCGCTGCCTCTTCTCGTCGAGCGTCCCCGCGAGCTGGAGCGCGATCAGCTCCCCGCGCGGGTCCTCGACCCGCTGCAGGGCATCCGACCACACCGCGAGCGCCCCGTCGTCGCCAGGGCGCTCCATCACCTCGCGCTCGAGCGCCTCGAGCACGGTGGGCGCGGCCTTCGTCGCGGCGCGCGAGGCGCGCGGCACCGGGCCGTCGAAGCGCGCCACCAGCCTCGCGACGCGCTCGGCCTCCGCGCCCGGCAGCGGCGGCGCTTCGCAGCCCCGCAGCGCGTCCTGTGCGTGGGTGATCCAGCCCAGCAGCTTTGCCGCGTACGCGTCGGCTCGGGACGCTTGCTCGAGCCGCACGCGCCAGGCCGCGATCGCCGAAACGAGCCGCGCGTCCCCCGAGCTCTCCGCCCACACAATCAGCCTCCGATCGATCACGCCCCACGCCGAGCCCCCGAGCGAATCGTGCCGACTGCCGATCGCGAGCTCCAGCGCCGCGCGCCCAACGGCCGGGTCTCTCGGCGCGGTCGGGAGCTCGACGAGGCACGCCGCGAGCTTCGTCCGCGGGAGCCGTTGCTGCGTCAGCGAGCGCAAGAGCCCCGCGATCTCGAAGGGCTCCGCCGCGCGCGCCCGCTCCAAGAAGCGCCTCTTCCACGACGCCACCGAGGCGCTGGCCGCCATCGCGCCCCCGAAGCCATCCGCGCACCGCTCCATGAGCTCCGCCAGCTCCGGCGCCGGCCACGCCCTCCACCCCGCGAGCGCGGCCGCGTAGATCGCGCGCCGATCGCCCTCGCTCCACGCCGCCTCGAACGCGTCGAGCGCCTCGCGAACGGCGGCGCCGCGTGCGTCATCCATGCCGTGAGGTTACGCCGTTCAGGGAACGATCGAGAGCCGTACCTGGCCGTTCTTCGCGGCCACCCCCACGGCCCTCACCCGGGCGCGTCGCAGCGCGACAACACGTAAGTACCGGATGCATCGATGACGACGTCGTCGTCGGGATCGTCGTACCAATCCAGGACGTCGCCGTTCTCGTCGAGGATCTCGACCCACGGGCCCTCGTTGTCGAAGCACAGGCTGTCGAATCGCACCGTGATCGACTCGTCGCCGACCTCCAAGATCCTGCCGGTGACAGGGGTCACGGGATCGTAGCGAGCGTCCTCGCAGGCGCGCCCCTCCCCGCCGGTCCAACCGTCGGTGCCCCCGAGCTCCGAGGACAGCGCCGACATCGCGGCGTCCTCCTCTCCAAACGAGCTTTCCCCGATCGAGAACGTCTCGCCCGCGACGAGGCGCTTCGCCGGCAGGAGAAAGAGCACCTGCCAATGAAAGCCCGTTCGGCCCTCGCCAAAATCGAAGGTCTCACCTTGGCTGCAGTCCTCCGGCTCGAAGCTGCGCACGAAAAACAGCATGTCGTCGGCGGCGATGCCCACCTCCGGCATGTCCACACCTGGAAACGCCGAGCCGGCCGACATCATGACGCCGACGCCCGGCTCGCCGGGCTTCAGTCCCTCCTGAGCACCCTCGACGGTGATGTCAGCGCCGCAACCCCACAGTGCCGAGAGCCCCAGGGCCAAAAGAAGCGAAGAAAAAACAGCGCGCCCGGCCATATCGAGTCCTTTCGACCGCTCGACGCCGCACGGCACGGCGAAGAGGCACGCGGTTGGACACGCCAGCTCGGAGTTTGGGCACGGCTGACGAAAGAAAATCCTGACCGCCCGCGCCCGTCAGCCCGACATCTCGCTCGAACGCCTTCGATGGTCGCCGGGCTCGAACCGCGACTCATTGAACGGGTCGACAAGCCATATTGGCATACGGGTAGCGAGTGCATTCACCGTCCGCGGCGCAGGCCGGCTTGCAGTAGCCCTCGTCGACGCAGACGTGCCCAGCGGTGCAATCGCTCGTAGCCCCACACTGGTGAAACGACGGGCTCTTGGCCGGCCCGAACATCGGTCCTCGATTGACGACGTTGGGTCGTGGATGGTCGTCGCACACGCAGAGCTTCTTTCCGCACTTCGTCTCGGGAGCGGACTTCACCACCGTCGCCGACAAATACCGGCGATCGATCGTCGTCCCCACCAAGCCGAACACGTCCGAGGCCATCCGAGCAGGATAGCGACAACCCATCCGGTCCGGGAACGAGCAACGCCAGGACAAGCGAGCTCATTCGGCAAGCTCGTCGGGCCAAACGGGCGTCGCCCAGCGTCGTCGATCCCACGGGTCGCGCCGCTATTAGAAACATAGCGTCCCCTCCCGCGGCGCGCGGAGCGCGACGCTTGGGAGGGGCCGACGAGCGGAGCGAGGAGGGGGGTGGGCATCATCGCTCGCGCTCGTCGGCGCTCCCGAATACGCTGCCCGAGATGGACTTCGACAGCATCCCGTACGCGCCGGGCGGGCTTGGTCCGCTCGGACACAACGCGGACTTCCGAAAGGACCGCCTGGGGTCGCTGCAGCGGCTGACCGGACAGGCGGGCCTCGTGCGGCTGCGGCTGCCGATCCGGATCGTGCGGGCGGTGATCGCGAACCACCCGGACGCGGCCCAAGAGGTGCTCGTCGAGAAGGCGAAGCTCTTCAACAAGTCGGACATGCTGCGGTTCAGCCTGTTTCCGCTCGCGGGAGAGGGGATCTTCACCTCGAACGGGGAGCTGTGGCGGCGGCAGCGCAAGCTGATGGCGCCGATGTTCCAGCCGAAGGCGCTGGAGGGCTTCATCCCCGACATGGTCGAGGCGACCCACCGGACGATGGAGGGCTGGGCGGACGGCAGGGAGGTCGCGCTGAACACGGAGACGACGCGGCTGACGATGGCGGTCGCGGGCAAGACGCTGTTCGGCGCCGACACCTTCAGCGAGGCGGACGATCTGGGGCACGCGCTGACGGTGGCGCTCGACTGGGCGGGTTGGATCATCGGGAGGCCGCTCGCGGTCGGGCACATCGTGGCGCGGCGGTTCTTCGCGGACTTGGCGGAGGAGGGGCCCTCGATGTTGCGAGGCCCCGCGCGCAAGGCGGCGTTGGAGCTGCGCGGCCCGGCCGTGCTCTTCGGCTCGCGCGGACGCGAGCTCGCGCGATCGATCGAGACCCTCGATCAGCAGGTGCAGCGCATGATCGACGAGCGCCGGAGGAGCACCGCGCGGAGCGAGGATCTTTTGACGAGGCTGCTCGAGGCGCGCGACGACGACGGCGAGAAGATGAGCGATCGGCAGACGCGCGACGAGATCCTCACCCTGTTCGTGGCCGGTCACGAGACGACGGCGACGGGCCTCGCGTGGACGATCTACGAGGCGTGTCGCAACCCGGAGATCTACGCGGCGATGGAGCGCGAGGCGGACGCCCTCGGCGACGCGCCGACGTTCGCGGATATCGAGAAGCTCGACGTGTGCCTGCGCGCGTTCAAGGAGGCGCTGCGGCTGTACCCGCCCGTGTACATGTTCGGGCGCGACTCGGCGGTGCCGGTGAGCGTGATGGGCTACGACCTGCCGCGCCCGACCAACGTGATGATCTCGCCGTGGGTCATGCACCGGCTCCAACCCTATTGGCCGGATCCGGAGCGCTTCGATCCGGATCGGTTCCTCCCCGCGGAGGAGGCGAAGCGGCACCGCTACGCGTACCTGCCGTTCAGCGCAGGGCCGCGCATCTGCCTCGGCATTCACTTCGCGTACATGGAGGCGCCGCTCGTGCTCGCGACGATGATGAAGCGCTATCGCTTCGAGCTGCTCGCGCCGGACGTGCCAGAGCCGAGCGCGACGTTGCGGCCGAAGCACGGGGTGCGGGTGCGGCTCAAGCGACGTGAGCGGTCAGGGCGTGCTCGACAGGGGCGCGGTGAGCGGGGTGGAGCGCTCTCGTCAGAGGACGCTTCGACACCCTCCTCGGAGGGATAGGCGTCAGCGTTGCTTCGTCGGCGGCTTGCGGGTGCACGTCCCGAGGTCAGGGAGCTCGCCGCCGGCGCTATTGCCCTCGCCATAGTCCGTGCCGTGCGCCCGCCCGACGACCTGACCATTCCGAAAGCACCACCGATCCGACGTGTAGCCGTTGCTGATGACCATGCAGTCGAGGTCACCACAGCGATATTCCGCGAGGTCCGAGGGCGGGATCTTTCCGTCGTCGACGCTGCGCCGTCGCGCGATCGCCCTCACGTCTTCCGGGGTCTCGGTCGGCGCCACGAACGGGGCGGCGCTCGGCGTCGGGGGCGGCGGTGCGCTCGTCTGCGGGGCCACGCTCGCCTGGAGCGACGCGCTGGGGCGGACGCTCGCGGAGGGAGCGGGGGCGTCTTTCCCGGAGCTGCAAGCACCGCATAGATAACCGGCCACCAACAACAGCAGACTGCCAGCGCAGGGGTTGATCATCGCTCGGTGGAGCATAGAGCGCGCGCCCGGCGGGGACACGACGAACGTCCTCACCCGACGAGGTGCCCGAAGCGCTGCCGCAGGAGCGCGCGATTGTAGCGCTGCAGCATGACGGGGTAGCCGTTGACGAGGACGTCGAGCGCGAATGTGTAGCCGGCGGCGGCCCACGCGCCGCGCGCCAAGGCGTCGCCCACCACGGGCAGCGTCGCGACGAGGAGGACGAAATGGGTCGTCTCCGCCGTGCGCATGCGCTGCTCGAGCTTCGCCAGCTCATCCGCGCTGCGATCCGGAGGCAGATGAAGGCCGGGATTGAAGAGGGCGAAGGGCCCGCGTCGCAGGAGGCGCTTGAAGAGTCGCACCCCGAGGCGCTCGTAACATCTCCCGTCCACCTCGAACTGCCGCAGACGGTGATACCCGCTCGTTAATTGCATTCCCACGACGTGGCTCACCGTCCCGAGCCAAGCCATGGGCAACCAGACAATCGCCAATGCTCGAAGCGGGCTCTGGGCGCCGAGCGACCGCAGCGACAGCAACAAGAGCGCAGAGAAGACGATCGTCACCCCGGCGATGAGCAACACGCCCCGCACGCGCCCACCGCGGTCCCGATACCGCTCCTGCCACCACAGCGCGCTCACGAGGGTTCGGCGGTCCATCATCGAGTGACCGTCATCGCCCGATCAGGGCGTGCTCGTCAGGGGCGCGCTGAACAGTGTGGATTGCTCTTGAAAGAAGACCCGCCAGCGTCCACCTCCGAGGGATAGAAGCGCGGGGGTGTCGCGGAAGCCTCCCGAACCACGCCACGCCAATCTCGTTTCCCGCCGCCGTATCCATGGCACCCATCAATAGCCGTCCGAGCATGACAATCACCGCAAGTCTTCTTGCGCCGACGCCATCCGTCATTCGGCTTGGGTGGGCGAGCGTGGGCGGCGCGCGAATGCGCAAATGAAGATCGCCGCGACGAGGCCCGCCGCCATCATGGCGACGATGAGCACGCCCACCGCATAGGCCGACAGCGGCGGGGGCGTCCGGTCGAGGACGGACCGAATCGGGTCGCGCGGATCGTACCAACAGGGCACGTGCTTCCCCGCTGGAAAGCGGTCCGAAAGCGCGCGTGCTTCCCGCTCGTCGAGTGAGATCGAGAACACTCGCGGATCGTGCCCTTCGACTTGATATCCGGCGCCCCCGACCTGGTAGCGCCAGGTCAGTCGCGGCTCCCAACCTTCTTCTGTCTCCTGCACGCCGCTCTGGACGACCTCACAGTCGGACGCTGGCCAATCACGGGCCGCCCAGCTCTCTCGGAAGGGTCCGAGCAACGCCGCGCCGACCCCGGCTATCAGGCAGAGACCGACTATCCCAATCCCACCGGCGAGGACCTTCCTCATGCTCATGCTCGTCGCCCATCAGTCCTGATTCGAGAATCTCACGCGCGGCGAGCCGCGCCCCTTCTTCACGGTTTGGCTCTTTCCGCCGCCATCGGTTCGGCCGCTCGAGACCTCCCCGGATGAGTGGGTGATCTCGTACCGGACATTCGCGACCGGCTCATGGGTGTCCGCGAAGCGCGCGACGAACGCGATGTCGGTCTCTTCGTCGGCGCGCGTCCCCGGCGCGGCTGCTCCACCGCCGCCGCCGTCGCCGATGAGGACGTCGGGGCTGCCCTCGTCCAAGGCACCGGTGGCGCTGCAGAACTGTGCCGGGTCCGTCTGACGAAACGCGGGATCGCCGTCGACGAGGACGCCGGGAGCCCCTCGAATGGAGACCCAAGTCTTCATTCCACAGGAAGGCGAGTACGTCCCTCCGTCACCGACGCGGAGGATTGGCTTGCCATTGACCATCACATCCGGCGACCCCGCGGTGGCGGGCCCCATGACGGGGTGGGGGCTGCTCGGACAACCGTGGCTGTCCGCGGCGGCGCTCGCGTGGTCCCCGAGGCGTCCTGCTCCGGGCATCACACACCTCCGTCGGGAAGGTCGCGCACCCCTGCCACCGGGTCGGCGTCCCCCCGCTCGACGGGATGAAACTGGATGACCCGCGGCCTCGGTCGACCGCGAGGCTCGTGATAGAGGTCCCGGGTGTGAGCGGGCGGCGGGTCGCGGCGCCAGTCGTGGCCGATATCCCAATGCTGATTCATCCGGGAGCGCCAGGGCCATGAGTTCCAAGCCTCGACGCGCAAGCCCGCGCCCATGACATTGTCCGGCGTCCAAGGCTCACCGATGCCGTAGCAGCTGTTGTCGCCACCGACGCGACCGTATCTATCTGGATGGGTCAAGCAGGCTTCCGTGAAGCGATGCACGTGCGCGAGGCCGATGTGGTGCCCCATCTCGTGGGCGATCGTGTGCGAGCTCGAGAGGAACTCCTCGTCGTCGAGGGTCATCGACCCATTCCCGGCGGAGGACCGAAACCCGACAGAGGTGTTCACGCGCTGGACGACATTGATTGTCAAATGCGGTGTTGCCCCTTCCGGGCACGGCACGATGAGCAGAACGCAGCGAATGAATGGACAGATGGCGCGGGTGCGGTCGGCGCGGAAGACGTGATGAAACTCGAGGGGCGGGTCCGGAATCAACCAGAGCTTGTCGTTCCAGGTGGACTCCGTCTTTTCCTTGATGAGGTCCCAGCGCCTCGCCACATCGCTTTCGCTGAGCGGGACGGCGCGGTGGGGGACGTGATCGTAGTCGTGGGCGATGTTGCCAGGCAATAGCGGGCAGGGCTGGACCCGCGTCCGTACCTTGAGGACGAGCTCGGCGTTGCGAGTCTCGCTCACGATGTCCGT
The DNA here is from genome assembly GCA_044225865.1 of Polyangiaceae bacterium. GTDB lineage: Bacteria > Myxococcota_A > Polyangia > Polyangiales > Polyangiaceae > Xiheicaenibacterium. The sequence continues at coordinate 44,532 of JBGAID010000077.1, forward strand.
ATCGAGGTTGGAGTCGAAGCGGCGCCCGGCGACCCTGCGCGCGATGAGGCTACCCATGGGCGCCGCCTGGATTGGCACGGGCGTGAGCGAACGGGACTATCGTCATGACTCGACCTTGGGGTCGCGCGCGGCGATGCGAAACGCAAAGACGCTTGCGGTGGGTGATGGAGACGTTCTCCGCAAACCTGTTTGCGTCGCCGAGCGCTTCGCCGGTGGCTACCTGTTCACGAACCAGGCATGACATTCGATCCCAGCTTCCTCTCCACCCACGCCACGGACCGACCCAAGGTCGCTTTTGGCGTCGCCCCCTTGGGCTGGGAGGCGTTCGACGTGGCGCGCTTTCACCTCGTGGAGGAGATCTCGACCCCTTATCGAGCGGACGTCGCCCTGGTGCGGCCCGCCCACCTCGGCCCGGTCGATCTGGGCGCGCTGCTGGGGGCGAGCGCGACGCTCGCCATCGCGAGCGCCACCCATTGGAAGCTCGTGCACGGCATCGTGGTGGAGGCGGAGCGGGTCGGGCGCACCGCCGATCAGCTGCGGTACCGCGTCGTGCTCGCCCCGGCGATCCACCGGGCCCGGCTCAGGCGGCGCTGCCGCACCTTCGTGGATCGCACCCTCCATGAGGTGCTCACGAGCGTGCTCACCAACGAGGACCCGAGCTCGGGAGCGGCCAACGGCGGCCTCTCGCTGCTCGATGGGCCGGGCGTGCCCGCGCTCCCCGCCCCGGTGCCGGCGCTCCCGATTCTCCACCGCTGGTATTACCGGTTCGCGGTGAGCGACGCCTCGCGGCTCCACCACGCGAGCCTGCGGAGCTACGTCGTCCAGTACAACGAGTCGGACCTCTCCTTCCTCGAGCGCCTGCTCGAAGAGGAAGGCCTGTCCTACCTCTTCGAGAACGTCGCGGATGGGGTGGTGATGACGATCACGGACCGGCCGGGATCGATCCCGCTGTTCGCGTCCGATGCGGTCGCGCGCACCCGCGCCTCGTCGATCGGGGGTGACTTCGACGCCGAGCTCGTCGAGCACATCGCGGAGCGCGCGAGCCTCGGCGCCAGCGTCGTCGCGATGGGGGACGATTCGTGGGCGCGCCCCGGCGACCGGCTCGAAGGACGGGCGGAAGCCGAGGGCGCGGCGACGGGATCGGCGGATCAGCACTATGAGTTCCCCGCTCGCGACGAGGCGATCGCCGAAGCTCCCGCCGCGGCCCCTGCGCGCTTCGTGCTCGAGGGGCTCCGTGCGGCCGACCACCTCGCGGAAGGGCGCAGCACGATCCGCTCCCTCACCCCGGGGTCTCGCCTGCTCGTCCAGGACTTCGGCGTCGCGGACCACGACGTCCTCGTCGTCCGGGTGGAGGCGAGCGGCTCGCAGCTCGAGGATGGCCTCGACGGCCACGAGCCTTCGGCCGGGCGCGAGCGGAGGACGTACGCGAATCGGTTCTGGGTCTTGCCGATGACGGTACCGTTCCGCCCGCTCCGGCGCGCGGCGCGCCCGCACATCGACGGGGTGCAGACGGCGACGGTGACCGCGGAGGAGCACGGAGGCTCCCCGCCCGAAGTGAACGCGGACGCCCACGCGCGGGTCCGGGTGCGATTTCCATGGGACCAGCGCGCGGTCGGGCCGGGTCCGAGCTCGATGTGGATCCGCGTGTCGCAGAGCTGGGCGGGGCCTTCGTTCGGCGCGCTCGCGATGCCGCGCGTCGGGCACGAGGTGCTCGTGTCCTATCTGCAAGGCGACCCGGAGCGGCCCGTCATCGTGGGGCGCGTGTACAACGCCCGCTGCCCCCCGCCCTACGACCCCGCGGCCAAGCCGGGCGTGAGCACGATCAAGAGCCGGAGCACCCCTTCCTCGGACGGGTACAACGAGCTCCGCTTCGACGACACGGCCGGCGCGGAGGAGGTGTTCCTTCGCGCCGAGCGCGACCTGACGGAGCACGTCCTCGTCGATCGGCGCACCGAGATCGGAGGAGCGCGCTCGGAGCAGGTGCGGGGCGACGACAGCCTCACGGTGACGAACGGAAGCCGGTCGATCTCGGTCGAGCGAGGCGACCTCACCGTCCACTGTCCGAACGGGACGCTCAAGCTCGACACCGGTCCGGGCTCGATCGTCATGCGGCGCGACGCGATCGTCATCGACAGCGGCGCCGGAGCGAAGATCACCGTCCGGGGGAGCTCGATCAAGATCGAGGCGGCGGACATCGTGGCCGTCACCCCCGACGGGACGATGCTCGAGCTCGTCGGACCACGCGCCGAGCTCAACGCCGACGACGTGTTCTGGAGCGCGAACCAGCAGCTGGAGCTCACGAGCCAGCTCGTGACCGTGATCAGCGAAGGGGCGTGCGACGTGCACGGAAACCCCATCCAGCTCAACTGCCGGTAACCGTGGCCCGACCAAGCTAGAATGCGGCCCTTCGACGATCGAGGGGGGTGAGCGTGGACCCGAGACAGAGGAGCATTCGTAACCAGGCGCGCTCGCTCCTCGCGCTCGCGCAGGCTTCGAGCGACGACGAGCTCGCACGCTGGAGGCGAGACCGAGGCGGCGATGATTCGCTCAGCGCCGACGTCGTTCGGTCGACGCGCGATCTTCTCGTCGCCCTGTGCGACATGATCGATCCGAATCACGGCTCGCCCGAGCATCGGGCGCGCATGCGGGATCGGGTCGCTGGTGCGCTCGCCTTCTTACAGGTCGACGTGACGACCGGCGGAGCGACGAGCGCGGACGTTCCCAAAGAGGTGGTCATCGTGTCCACGAAGCTCTCCATCGATCCATCGCTCCCCGCTCTGCCCGCGCGCGTCGATGCCGCTCCCATCTCGCTGGAGGCGTTGAGGAACGCGCCTCCCGCGCCACCTCCAGACGTTGCCGCCGCGCCGGTGGAGCCGGTCGAAGCACCCATCTCCAAACCCTCGCCGTGGGCGGGTCTCGCGCCTTCCGCGCGCCGTCTCGAGCCAGAGCTTGCACTCGGGGCGACCGAGAACGCCGTCGCTCCCGCACCCGGGCCCGCGTTGCCCTTCGTCCCCGCGAGCAACGACACCCCTCCCCCCGCACGGGCGGTCTCCCTCGAGCCCTCCCCTTCCATGGGCGCGACCGTCGACGCCGCGCCGGGAGCAGAGAAGCGGCCCGCCCTCCCCTTCCGGATCGATCCGAACACCGCCTCCGCTGCCGAGAGCCTCGAGCACTACACGTGGTTGTGCGCGCGCACGCCCCCGGGCTCCAGTCGAGCCGAGACTTCGGGCAACCCCCAGCTCGACCTCGTCTGGTCGCAGCGGTTCAAGGCCGATCTCCAGCTGCTCCGCGCGTTCCGAAAGCTCCTCGTGGAGTATCGACAGTGGATCGGCCAGCGGGGAGGTGCGTGAGCCGGAGCGAGCGTCATGGCGCTTCGAGCCGGATCCATCTTGCGCGAGCAGATCGTCCTCGACCGCGAGCTCGGGCGCGGCGCGATGGGCGCGGTCTGGCTCGCGACCCATCGCGCCCTCGGCATCGAGGTGGCGGTGAAGGTGCTCTCCATTCAGGGAGAGGTCTCGGCGCCGGCGCGCGCTCGGTTCGAGCAAGAGGCGCGCGCGCTCGCCCGCATCGACAGCGTCCACGTCGTCCGCGTCTACGACGTCGGGACGAGCGAGGGCGAGCCCTACATCGTGATGGAGCGGCTCCGCGGTCAGGACTTGAAGAGCCGCCTCGAAGAGGTGGGCGCGCTGCGACTGGACGAGACCACCGCGATCATCGCGCAGGTCGCGGAGGCCCTCGAAGGCGCGCACACGGCCGGCATCGTGCACCGGGACCTCAAGCCGGCGAACATCTTCCTCGCGGACGGTCCGCGCACGCTGGTGAAGGTGCTCGACTTCGGGGTCGCCAAGCTCGAGGCGAGCGCGACGCTCGGGCTCACGGGGACGGAGGCGATCGTCGGGACGCCGTATTACATGAGCCCCGAGCAGTTCGTCTCCCCGCGCGACGTCGACCACCGGACGGACCTGTGGTCGCTCGCCGTCGTCGCCTACGCGTGCCTCACTGGCCGGCTCCCCTTCGTCGGCGACACGGTGGCGGCGCTCGCCCTCGCCGTCCACTCGGGGGAGGTCACCCCGCCGAGCGCGCTCGTCGCCGGGCTACCGCCCGCCCTCGACGGGTGGTTCGTTCGCGCCCTCTCCCCCGAGCCCGAGCAGCGGTTTGCGAGCGCTCGCTCCCTTGCCGAGGCGTTCGCGGCCGCGGCAGCGGGCGCGGGCCCCACGACCTCGCTCGACGCGAGCTCTCCGGCGGCGACGATGGAGCCTCCGCGCGCGAAGCCTCCATCGAAGCGCCGTGCACGCTGGATCTCGATCGCGGCCGTGCTGGTCGTGGCGGGCGCGGTTGGCGCGAGCGCCTATGTCGTCGGCGCCGTGCGCAGCCGCGGCCCTCGCGGAGGGGCGTCCGGGTCGGCTTCCGCATCCGCGAGCGCGCCGGGCTGTGAGGTCGGCGCCCTCGCGAGCGCGCCCGCGCCATCGAGCGCGATCGCGGCGTGTGAGCGCGCATGCGGCGAAGGAAGCACGCCCGCATGCAACGCGGTCGGCACCGCGCTCATCGCCGTCTCGCCCCCGGAGCTCTCGCGCGGCCTCCTCGCCTTCGAGGGGGGCTGCAGCGCCGGCGACGGGGCGGCGTGCGCTCGCGCGGGCCAGATGATCGCGCGGGGCAGCGGCACGACCGCGTCGCGGACGGAGGCGGTGAAGCGCTATCAGCGAGGCTGCGATCTCGGCTCGCAAGAGGCCTGCGTGCGTCTCGCGCGGGCATACGCGACCGGGCGTGGCGTGCCGAAGGACCGGGCCAAGGGGACGTCGATGCTCCGCGCGAGCTGCGACGGTGGAGGCCTTCTCGCCTGCGTGACCCTCGGCGAGCTGATGCTGACGTCGGTCGGTGAAGGCGACCAGAGCGCGAGCGCGGTGGCGCTGTTTCGAAGAGCTTGTGACGGCGGGGTCCGAGAGGGTTGCCACTGGCTCGCCGGGCTGATGGGGATCGGCCGCGGAGCTCCCCGCGATGTCGCGGGCGCGATCGCGCTCGCGAAGGGCGCTTGTTCGGGGGGGGACATCAACGGTTGTGCGGTGCTCGAGCGCCTCGCCCCGTCCGAGCACACGCCGGAGCTCGACGCGCGCATGAAGGCCAGGCTCGAGCAGGCGTGCGCGGTAAGAGATCCCGAGGCGTGCCGGTTCTTGGGTTGGAAGTACCACGTCGGCTCCGGCGTTCCGCGGGACATCGCGCGCGCCCAGTCGCTCTATCGGATCGCGTGCGAAGCCGACGACGATCAGGCGTGCTTCAACCTCGCGGTGATCCAGTACGAGGGCTCGGATCCCGCCTCCGGCTGCGACATGTTCCGTCGCCTCTGCGCCGAAGGGACGTTCGGCTGCCTAGAGCTCGGGCGCGCCTACGAAGAAGGTCGCGGGGTCACGAAGGACCCTTCGATGTCGCCGTCCTTGTTCTCGCGCGCGTGCGACGCCGGCCTGACCGAGGGCTGCCTCGAGCTCGGGCGACTCCACGAGACGGGCGTCGCCGTACCCGAGAATCTCACGCGCGCCGCCGAGCTCTACCAGAAGGCGTGTCGCGCCGGAGACTGCCGCGGCTGCGACGCCCTCGCGGGCCTGATGATCGCCGGTCGTGGCGTGGCGCGAGATCCGGTGCAGGGCAGTCGGCTCCTCACCGCCGCTTGCGACGACGAATGCTTCCCGGCGTGCGTCCACCTCGCCGAGCAGCTCCGGTCCGGCACCGGCGTCCCGCGCGATCCCAAGCGCGCCGACGAGCTCCTGAGGCGCACGTGCGAGCGCGGTCACGCTCCTGCTTGCGAGGCGCGCCGGCGGTGAGCGCCTCCTCGCCGATCGTCCCGGGCGCCGTGCTCGCGGGTCGCTTCGTCCTCGAGCGCGAGCTCGGGCAAGGCGCGAACGGGGTGGTCTGGGCCGCGCTCGCCGGCGCGCAGAAGGTCCCCGTCGCGGTGAAGCTCCTCGGCGCGCGCGCGTCTCAGGCGGCGGTGCTCCGCTTCGAGCGGGAAGCGGCGGCGATGGCTCGCCTCAGCCATCCGAGCATCGCGCGCGTCTACGAGGCAGGCGCGCTGCCGGACGGCCGCCGCTTCATCGTGATGGAGCGGCTCGAGGGCTGGGACCTCGCGGCCGAGCTCGCGCGGTCGGGGCGACTTCCGCTCTCGCGCGTCGCGCTGCTCGTGCACCAGATCTGCGGCGCGCTCGAGCACGCCCACGCGGGCGGGGTCATCCACCGGGATCTGAAGCCCTCGAACGTCTTCTGGGTCACCGCGCCGACGCCGATGGTGAAGGTCCTCGACTTCGGGATCGCGAAGCTGCTCGACGACGAGGGGCTCGCCCTCACCGCGACGGGGGCGCTCGTCGGGACCCCCCACTACATGAGCCCGGAGCAGCTCGTCTCGCCGCGCGGCGTGGACGGTCGCGCGGACCTCTGGTCGATCGGGGTGCTCGCGTACCGCGCGCTCACCGGAGAGCTGCCCTTCACGGGCGAGACGGTGGGCGCGATCGCGCTGAGCGTTCACAAGCCGTTCGTGCCCCCTTCGACGCGCGCGCACCTCCCCGCGGGGATGGACGCATGGTTCGAGCGAGCGCTCGCGCCCAGGCGGGAGAGCCGGTTCTCTTCTCCGGCGGAGCTCGCGCGCACCTTCGTCGAGGTCGCCGCTCGACCGGTCCCGACGTCCATCGTGCCGCCGAGCGCTCCGCTCCGCGTCGACCCGAGCCTCCATGCTTCGACCGCCTCGCCCGCCGCTTTCCCGGTGGCGGGCGCGCCGCGCGCGCGCCGTCGCTCCGTCGCGCTCCTCGTAGCCGTGCTCGTGGCGCTCGCCGCCGCGGCGGGAGGAGCGGCCTTGCTGCTGCGGCCGCGCTCGCATCGAAGCGCCGCGAAAAAGCCCGCCGCGTCCACGACGACCCCGAACGGAGCCGCCCCGGAACGCGGTTGCTCCGAAGGCGCGAATGGCGCGGCGGACCTCGCGGCGTGTGAGCGCGACTGCGCCAGCCACGTCCGAGAGAGCTGCTTCACCCTCGCGCGGGTGCTCAGCGAGCGCACCGCCGAGCGCGACGACAGCCGCGCGCTCCAGCTCTTTCGCGCTCTCTGCGACGACAACGATGGTCGCGGCTGCGGTCGCGCCGCCGAGCTCGTCGCGCGCGGACGGGGGACGAAGCGCGATCTCGCAGAAGCGGTGAAGCTCGACGGCCGAGGCTGCGATCTCGGAGACGGTCCCTCGTGCAACGCCCTCGGACGGGCGCTGTCCTCGGGCGCCGGCATCGCTCGCGACGCCGCCCGCGCCGCGCAGATCCATGCCCGCGGCTGCGACGCGGGGCGATTGGAAGAGTGCAGCAGCCTCGGGCTCCTCGCTCTGCTCGGCGCAGGCACCCCGAAGGACCCGGCGCGCGCCGTCGCCCTCTTCGAGCGAGGATGCGCGGCGGGCGTCCAGGCGGCGTGCTCGAACCTCGCCGTCCAGCTCGAGCGCGGCCGCGCGGCGCCGCGCGATCACGATCGCGCCGTCCGGCTCGTTCGCGGCGCGTGCGCGAGCGGCTTCGTGCCTGCGTGCGGGAACGTCACCCAATTCGGAGGGGTCGCGGTGGGCTCCGACGAAGGCAAGCGCGCCCTCGAGGTCCTCAGCCGCGCGTGCGCGGACGGACAGCCAGACGCGTGCCAGTACCTCGGTTGGCGGTACGAGGGCGGGGAAGGCGTCCCGCAGAGCGACCAGAAGGCGGCGGAGCTGTTCGGCTTCGCGTGCGACGGCGGCGCGCAGGGCGGTTGCGTGAACCTTGGGCAGATGCTGATGGGCGGACGAGGCGTGCCGTTCGATGCGACGCGGGCGACGAAGCTCTTCGAGGCGGCGTGCGAGCGGGGGAACGGAGCGGGCTGCGAGAACCTCGGAGGTGCGTACGAAGGAGGGCGCGGTGTGGCCGCCGATCCGAAGCGCGCGGCCGACGCGTACCTGCGCGCGTGCGAAGCGGAGATGCCGAACGGTTGCTACAACCTCGCCGTCTGCTTCACCCAAGGCACGGGCGTGGCCCAAGACCACGGACGGGCCCACGCGTACTTCGAGCTCGGCTGCAGCCTCGGCGCGCCCCAAGCGTGCACCGGCGACGCGTTCAGCCACCTCGAGGGTCGCGGCGTCGTGAAAGACGAGGCGCTCGCGGCGAAGAAGCTCGACGAGCAGTGCGCGGCCGGCAACATGATGAGCTGCGCGTGGCTCGGGCACCTCTACGCGCTCGGTCGCGGCGTCTCCAAGGACGCTTCGAAGGCGAAGACGCTGTACGAGCGGGCGTGCAGCTCCGGGGATTCGGCGGCTTGCGCGGAGGCGTCTACGTCGAGGTGATCGACGCTACTATCGTCAGGCGGTGGCGATCGATCCCAAGCGCTCGCTGGATGCCTCGACGGTGGACGCACCGAAGCGGACCGCCCCGCGCGCGGCGGTGCCGACGGTTCGAGTCCTCTTCCGTCCCGGCCAGGGGATCGTCTCCGAGCCTCCGATCGAGCTTCGACCCGGCGCGACGATCGCGGGCCGGAGCGTAGGAGCGGCAGGGATCTCGCTCCAGGACGACGAGCTCTGCTCGCGAGAGCACGCGACCTTCCACTTCGATCCACAGACGGGCGAGGTCGAGATCGTCGACGCGGGGAGCCGCAACGGCATGAGCGTCGCGGGCATGCGGACGACCCGCCACAAGCTCGCCGACGGCGACGTGATCCGGATGGGCGCAACCTTCCTCTCGATGCGCCTCGAGGACCCGCGGCAGATCGACGTCCCGGTGCCCTCGATCATCGGCGTCTCGCCGGCCGCGCGCTCCCTCCGCGTGGCGGTGAAGCGGGTCGCCCGGAGCGACGCGTCCGTCCTCCTCCTCGGCGAGTCCGGAACCGGCAAGGAGGTCGTCGCGCGCGCCATCCACGATGCGAGCGGAAGGAAAGGTCCCTTCGTCGCGCTCAACGCCGCCGCGATCCCGGAGGCCCTCGCCGAGAGCGAGCTGTTCGGCCATGTCGCGGGGGCGTTCACGGGCGCGACGTCCGATCGACCCGGCCTCCTCCGCGCCGCCGCGAACGGCACCCTGTTCCTCGACGAGATCGGCGACATGCCGAAGGCCCTCCAACCGAAGCTCCTGAGAGCCCTCGAGACGCGCGAGGTCGTTCCCGTGGGCGCGGTGACGCCCATCCCCTTCTCGGCGCGTCTGATCTCTGCGACGAACGTGGACCTTCGCGAGGCCGTCGCCCGGAGCGCCTTCCGCGGGGATCTCTACGCGCGGCTCGATCAAGCGCGGCTCTCGATCGCGCCCCTCGGCCAGCGGCGCGAGGACGTTCTCCTCCTCGTGCAGCACCGCTTGGGCAAAGACGCCCCCTCGCTCTCGCCCGATCTCGTGGAGGCGCTCCTCACCTACCCGTTTCCGTTCAACGTGCGCGAGCTGTTCTCGGTCGTGACCGAGCTTTCGATGCACCCATCGGGCGGGCGGCTCGAGCTCGATCCGGTGAGAGACCGCCTCGCCGTCGACCTCCCCGCTTCGTCCGAGGAGCAGCACTCCCTGGAGGCGTCCGCGCGAGAGCTGCCTACCCGCGAGGAGCTCGAGTCCCTGCTGCGTCGTCACGACGGGAACGTCGCCGCGGTCGCGCGCGCCTCCGGTCGCTCGCGCACCCAGGTCTATCGCTGGATCGAGAAGCTCGGGATCGAGCCGGAGCGCTTCCGTCCCCCGGACGGCTGAGCCGATGTCCGCGGACGTCCGGGGTGCCGTCCCGGACGCGTCCGCGGACGGACGCCCCTGGGCATTTGCCGAAAAAGACGGGCACTCGGCCCGGCACGACCGCTGCTCTCGAGGCCCGCGTGACCCGCGCCCCTTCTCACGTCCTCGTCGTTGCAAGGTCCCCTCTCGCCGAGCGGGCTGCCCGCCTGCTGCGAGACCGCGCTCGAAGCGTCGTCTCCGTCGACAGCGCAGAGGCCACCCAGCGAGCCCTCGCGGAGCGAAGCTATGGTCTCGTCTTCGTCGAGCTCGACCTCGACCCGGCCACCCTCGGCGATCTCGTCACGAGCTCCGACTTCGTCGCGAGCGCGTTCGTCGTCGCGAGCGAGCTCGCCCGCCCCGCTCAGGCCTTCAAGCTCGCGCAGGCCGGCGTCCGCACCTTCGTATCGTTGCCCGCCTCCGACGCCGAGCTCTTGGACGCCGCTCGGCGCGCGCTCGAGGAGCCCCCCGATCTCGCCCCCCACGTCCGCGCGCTCGTCGGGATGCTCCCCATTCACGAGGTCGAGCGGGTGGCCCGCCGCGCGATGCTCGAGACCGCGCTTCGACAGGCCCAAGGAAACAAGACCATCGCCGCGAGGCTCCTCTGTGTCTCCCGGCAGCTCATGCAGCACATGCTGCGAGGGCAGAAGCGCTTCGCGTGATCGGCCTGGGATCGGCGCTGTCGTGCTCGCCGACGCCTCGCAAGCGAGGGTCGAATTGCTCGAACCTGTCGAAGGAGGACCGAATGACCGTTACCAGTCCCGGGATGAAGCTCGTACGAACCCTCTCATTCCCGGAGCACACCAAGATCACAAGAGCGTGTGGCGGTTCAATGATCGAAACCGCGCGGTGCCGAGCTATCGGGGCGAACATGAGATCATTCGCGAGATCTGCCCCAACTGGCAGGTCTGCTTCGGAGCGGCCGCCGCACCCAAGCGGGTCGCGCTCCAACTTCGGGAGGAGATCGCCATCTATTCGATGCCGTCCTTCGAGCGGATCGGGGTTATCCCGTACGCGGGCGAAGGCCACGTGCTCGAGGTGATTCTCCTCTCCGGCGATCGCGTCGCGGTCTCGGAGAACACCGCGCCGCCCCGAAGGCATCGGGCTTCATCGGAGCCACAACCCCCACCTCGCCACGAAGTCTCGGTCTGGTCTCTTTCGTATGGAGGCTGACCGACTCGTTCGCACTCGAGCTACCCCTCCCGCGAGGAGCGAAGCGACGAGCAAGGGAGGGGTCGGCGGGCGAAGCCCGCCGGGGGTGGGCATCCCTTTGCAGAAGGGTCGGCGCTGGGTCGGCGCTGTTTCGCCGCGCGCGTCCGACCTGGTTACGGAGCGGCGCCGCCCGCATCGCCGCCGCCCTGCGCTCCACCGCCCGCCGCGCAGATCGCGTCGTCGCCGCGCGCGTAGGCGGCGAGCGCGGCTGCGCATGGACCATCCTCTTGATCGGTGAGGTCGGTGTAGTGGGCGGGCGCGGCGCAGGCCGTCGTCACATAGAAGTCGCCCGTCTCTTCGGAGCGGATGCAGCGGACGCCCTCGCACGTCTCGGTGGGCTGCTCGCCTTCGATGACGTCGATGGTGAGCTCCTCGTCGAGGCAGTCCCCCGCGACGTCGTAGAACTGGCCTTTCAGGACGTAGGTGTGGAGGTTCTCGCAGCTCGCCGCCGCAAGCGCGAGGAGAGCGGCGGCGAGGGAGAGGGCCCTTCCCGAGAAGAGGGGGGATTTGACACCCCCCTTGCGCTGCGCGCACCCCCCAGTCCTCATACCGACTTGATCTTGAGCTCGGCGAGCTGAGCCGCGTCGACGGGGACGGGCGCGCCCGTCATCAGATCGGTGGCCTGGTTCGACTTGGGGAAGGGGATGACGTCGCGCAGCGTCTGGGCGCCGGTGACGAGCATCGCGAGGCGGTCCATGCCGAGGGCGATGCCGCCGTGGGGAGGGGCGCCGCTCTTGAGGGCGTCGAGGAGGAAGCCGAACTTCTCGCGGGCGTCCTCCTCGTGGATGCCGAGGACCTTGAAGACGCGCTTCTGGACCTCGGGGTCGTGGAGGCGCACGGAGCCGCCGCCGATCTCGAAGCCGTTCAGGACGACGTCGTAGCGGTAGCAGTTCACGCGCGCGGGATCCGTCTCGAGGAGCGGCAGGTGCTCGTCGACGGGCCGGGTGAAGGCGTGGTGCGCGGCCGCGAACGTGTTCGTCTCCTCGTCGTACTCGAACAAGGGCGGGTTCACGACCCAGAGGAAGCTGAAGCGCCCGCCGTGTCCGTACTCGGGGATGAGGCCCATCCGCTTCGCGACGTCGCTCCTGAGGCGCGCCATCACGGTGTGGACGAGGCTCTCTTTTCCGAACTGGAAGCAGACGATGTCGCCCGGCTTCGCGCCGGTCGCGGCGTTGATGGCGAGGCGCAGCTCCGCCGAGATCGACTTCGCGAACGGGGACTGCGTCCAGCCGCCGTCCTCGGCGATCTTCGCGCGCGCGAGGCCGCGGAAGCCCTTGATCTCGCGCAGCCCCTTCTCGAGCTCTTCGAGCTGCGGGCGCGAGAGGTTCGCCGCCGCGGGGATGACGAGGGCCTTCACGATCTCGGGCTTGATGTCCTTGCGGAGGGCGCCCGACGCGTAGCGCTCGGAGATCTCCGTGAAGAACGGGACGCCGCCGCCCCCGTGCTCGAGCACGAGATCGGTGAGGTCGGTGTGCGGCAGGTCGAAGCGCAAGTCCGGCTTGTCGCTGCCGTACTTCGTCATCGCCTCTTCGTAAGGCATCTCCGGGAACTGCCCGCTCGGGTAGAGCTCCTTGAGATCGATGCCGAGGGCCGCCTTCCACACCGCGAAGATGAGCCCCTCGATGAGGCGGAAGATCTCCGACTGGTTCGTGAAGGAGAGCTCGATGTCGATCTGGGTGAACTCGGGCTGGCGATCGAGGCGCGAGTCCTCGTCGCGGAAGCATTTGACGATCTGGAAGTACCGGTCGAAGCCGGACACCATCAGGAGCTGCTTGTAGAGCTGCGGGCTCTCCGCGAGGGCGAAGAACTTCCCCTGGGCCATGCGCGCGGGGACGAGGAAGTTGCGAGCGCCGCCCGGGGTGTACTTCACGAGGTACGGCGTCTCGAGCTCGAGGCAGCCCTCGCTCGTGAGGTAGTTCCGCGTCGCCTGGTTGATGTTGTGGCGCGTGATGAGGGCCTTCTGCAGCGAGGGCCGGCGGAGGTCCAGGTAGCGCTTCTCGAGCCGGATCTCCTCGCGCGTGTCCACGTCGTCGCTGATCTCGAACGGGGGCGTCTCGGCGCGGTTGAACACCGTCGCCTCGAGCACGAGGACCTCGATCTCTCCGGTGGGGATCTTCGGGTTCTTGTTCGTGCCGCGCGAGAGGACGAGGCCGCGGATCCCGATGACCCACTCCGAGCGCATCATCTCCGCGAGGCGGTGGGCCTCTGCCACCTCCTCCGCTTTGCCGTGCTCCGTCGCGCCCGGGTGCTTCGCCGCGTAGTCGCGATCGAAGACGACCTGGGTGATCCCGGTGCGGTCGCGAAGATCGACGAAGACGCACCCTCCATGGTCTCGCCGCGACGCCACCCACCCGAAGAGGACGACGACCTCGCCCTCGTTGGATGCTCGCAGCCCGCCGCACCTATGGGTTCGCTTCAGCTCGTCGATGAATCGGCTCACGGATCGCCTCCAGAAGCATGTCGCTTACCGCAGGTGACGCCCTGCCGTCGAGGCTTCTGACGTCCCCCGCCGCGCCGGGACCCCGTATCCCCATCGCAACGACCACCTCCCAGCCGCCATCTACAGCACCGCAGAAGGCCCCGGCGAAGAGCCTGCCGAGGGCTTCAGTCTCGAGAGAACGCCGTGCGAGCCACCCCAGCCTCAAGACAACGCCGTGCGAGCCACCCCGCCTCGAGACAACGCCGTGCAAGCCCCGCTTCAGTCTTGAGACAGCCATGCGAGCCACCCCGTCTCGAGACAACGCCGTGCAAGCGCCGCTTCAGTCTTGAGACAGCGCCATGCGAGAACCCCAGTCTCGAGACGACGTCACGCAGGCCAAGGAGCTTTCTGCAATCGAGTGCGGAACCCCCCTTTCAGAAGCCATCTTCAGCGTCGGAGGGGGGCCCCGCGCAGCGGGGGGAGGTTTTCGCCAAAACCTCCGACTCACAAGCCGAGCAGCGGGGCCTCGCGCTAGCGGGCCCAACGCCCCCAGAACCACGACGCGAAAGCTCCGCCATGAGCGAGAGCCAGACCCGAGACCCGAGAGCAAGCGCTGCTTCAGTCTCAAGACAACGCCGTGCAAGCCACCCCAGTCTCGAGACAACGCCGTGCAAGCCAAGGAGCTCGCTGCCACCTATCGCAGCAACCACCTCCCAGCCGCCATCTTCAGCGTCGGAGGGGGGCCCCGCGCAGCGGGGGGAGGTTTTCGCCAAAACCTCCGACTCACAAGCCGAGCAGCGGGGCCTCGCGCTAGCGGGCCCAACGCCCCCAG
>JBGAID010000078.1:0-54587 GCA_044225865.1 Polyangiaceae bacterium
ACCGGAGGCTTCACGGCTCCGCACTCGAACTGGGACCGCGACAACCCAAACCTCGTCTCGAGACTGAAACCCAACGCCCGATGCGAAGGCTGGCGGCGAAACGTCGAAGTGCGCCTTGACATCGACCCCCACAGAAGGGTGCTGGCTTCAGCCCGTGGGCACGACGGGGAGGTGCGTCGCCTTCGTCGTGCCCGGCTCGTGCGGGCACAGCGGGTCTTCGGCGAGGGGGTCGCCCGTCGCGGACCAGGCGCGGGCGCGAGAGCCCCCACAGACATGGGCATATTCGCATCGCCCGCATCGCCCGCCGAAGTGCTCGACCTCGCGGAGCGCTCGGAACAGAGGCTCGTTGCGATAGACGTCGACGAGATCGTCGGTCCGAACGTTGCCGCACGGCTTCTCCAAGAAGCCGGAGGGGCAGATGTCGCCCTTGCTCGAGATGAACAAGATGCCATTGCCGTCGCGAATGCCGGCCCCGTGGGGCGACGCTTCGGGGCCGGGGTGGCCCCCGGAGCGCGCGCGTTGCTCGAGGAACACGCGACGGACTTGGGGGGCTTCGGTGGTGGTCACGACGGGCCGGCCGGGGCCGAACTTGCCGCGGCGGGAGCGCTGGAGGTCTGTCGCCCAAGCGAGGATTTGCTCGGAGCGCTCGCTCGAGATGGGGGAGAGCACCTCGCCGCGCCCGACCGTCACGAGGAAGAACAGGCTCCAGCGGCTCGCCCCGATCGAACAGACCATTTCGTGAATGGCGGGGAGGTCATCCACCGTCTCTTCGCAGACGAGGGTGTTGATCTGGAATGGCAGCTCCGCCTTTCGCGCCGCCGCCGCCGCCTCGAGGGTGCGCTCGAACGTGCCCTCGACACGACGGATGGCGTCGTGTCGTGCCGACGAGGAGCCGTCGATGCTGAGAGACATGGCCTCCACGCCGTGCTCCGCGAATGCAGCGACGGCCTCGTCGGTGAGGAGCGGGGTCGCGCTGGGGGCGACCGAGAGCTTCAATCCGACCTTCGTCGCATGATCGATCAGCTCGAAGAAGTCGGCCCGCTTCAATGGATCGCCGCCGGTCAAAACGAGGTGGGGATAGGGCGCCCCGAACCTGGTGATCGTATCGAGGAGGGCTTTGCCCTCTTCGGGGCCGAGCTCGGCCGGGTCCGCGTTGGGCGTCGCCTCGGCCCGACAGTGGCGGCATGCGAGGTCGCAGGCGCGGGTGATCTCCCAGTAGACGCGCTGTGGCGCCTGCTCGAACGTGAAGCGGTGACCCATGGTGATGGGGCCAAGCAAGGCGTAGGCCCGCGAGATCCCGAGGCGATGGGCCCCAGCGCGGCACCATGGGCGCAATCGATGCGGGTCCGCTCGGCAATTTCCGCGCTCGCAAGTATCGTCTCTCGATGGGCTCGGGTCGCGGAAGGACAGCCGTGGTCGCGGCGGTGTTGGACGACTCGTGATCGTCTTCACCATCGGGTTCACGAAGACCTCTGCCGAGCACTTCTTCGGGCGCTTGAAGGGCGCCGGCGTTCGCGCGCTCATCGACGTTCGTTTGAACAACGTCTCTCAGCTCGCCGGCTTCGCGAAGCGAGACGACCTCGCGTTCTTCACGCGCGAGATCGCGGGAGCGAGCTACGCCCACCGGCCCGAGCTCGCCCCGACACGCCCGATGCTCGAGGCCTATCGGAGAGGGGGGTCCTGGGACGCGTACGCGCGGTCATTCCTCTCGCTCATGGCGAGTCGCCGCGTCGAAGAGACCGTCCCCGCGCCGCGCTCGATCACGGCTGTCTGCTCTGCAGCGAGGACGAGCCGCATCGCTGCCATCGCCGCCTCGTCGCGGAGTACCTCGCGACGCGCTGGGGTGGCCTCGACATCGAGCACCTCTGACGGACTGGAACGTTCGCCCGGTTGTGTGCGGTGGTGTCCCCGGGCTTCTGTATGATACGCGTCATATATGCGAATCGCGCTGGCCGTCGCGTCGAGCATCTTCTTGGCCCTCGGGGCGTGCGGGGACGATGGATCGACGGCCGGAGGAGGCGCGGGCGGAGCGGGGCCGGGCGGCGGGGGAGGGGGGATGGCCGCGGATGGGGGTGCGGGAGGGGAAGCGAACGAATCGCTCCAATGCCCGACCGAGGCGCAGCTCGCGGTGCTGGCGGCCTTCCTCGAAGACTTCGACGCATCGGTGGGGCTGCTCGCCGGGCACCCCAGCGCGGCCGAGGTGACGGGCTTTCTGCTCGCCCCCGCGCTCCCCAAACCGCCGGGCGTGGCAGGCTTCTTCGCCGGGCCGCTCATCGCGCCGTGCGCGGAGCCCTCGATGTTCGACCCATTCTGTCAGGAAGGGCGGTGCAGTCGTATCGAGTGCACGGGCGACGGGGCGGGCTGGATCAACCACGTGTACCTGGACGAGGCGCCTCTCGAGGCGGGCGAGGATGTCTTCGAAGAGGTCACGCTCGACAATGCGTGGTCGGACGGGGCGGACACGACGGCGCTCTCGCTCGAGGTACGGGCCAGCGACGGAGACGGGCTTTCGTGGGATCTCTCCGCCACGGGAACGCTCGGCCCGGATGCGGGGACCTTGGTCGTCGTCTTCCCCGCCCTGTTCGAGGCGGAGGCGACGCTGGAGTACGGCACGGATCGGACCGGGCACACTGGCTCGCTCGAGATAGGAGGGCACCTCGTCGCGACGGTGCCGCCCGATGGCGGGCTCGAGCCGGTGGCGGATTGTCCGTGAGCCTGCTCAGGGCATGACGGCGCGCCAGAGGCCGCGCTGCATGTTCGACGTGTAGAGCAGCTTGTGCCCGGGATCCCAGCCGAAGTTTCCTCCCATGTCGAGGTCCGGGTAACTGGCGACCTCCGTCCAGGTGAATCCATCGTCGACAGGAGAGGTGAGGAGGGGCGCGTGGGCGCAGAAGCCGGCGCCATAGCACGGCCCGGCGTAGAGGTTCGTCCCCGTGGAGACGAGGCCGCCCACGATCGGGCCCGTGTTCTCGATGAGCTCCCACGTGCTCGCCAATCCATCCGGGCTCCGATAGATGCCCGAGGCGCCGGCGAGGAAGAACGTGCCGTCCTCTCGCTGGACGAGCTGGGTACCTTGCAGGTGCGTCGTGCTCATCCCCGGGATTGCGTCCCAAGTCTCCCCGGCGTCGCCCGATCGATAGTAGCCATTGGTGGAAGAGCCCCAGAGCCACGTCGAAGAGTCGCCGAGGAAGAAGATCACCTGTCCCTCGTTGCCGTTCCAGCCCGGCTCGCCGTCGTGGAGCGTCCAGGTCTGGCCCGCGTCCGTGCTCTCGGCGATGCAGGTGGCGGTGTGGGGCGGCAAGCAGGCCTCATGGAACGTCAGAAGCAAGTGATGATGATTGGCCGGGTCGATGGCGACGACGTTGGCGAAGTTGTACGTGAACGCGGCGGCGAGCTCGGGCTGAGCAGGCGGGGGCCACAGCTGTTCCCAATCGGCGCCGCCATTGGAAGACTTCCAGAGGTGACTGTTCGAATAGCCGCTGTTCGTGTAGATGACCTGGGGCTCGATGGGATCGACGGCGAAGGTCCAGTTCATGCCGGAGCTGGCGTCGGGGCCGTTCATTCCGGAGTTGAGCTGCACCCATGTCGCGCCGCAGTCGGTGCTCTTCCAGATCCCCTGCCATAGCGTGCCGAGATAGATGGTCCCCTGATTGACCGGGTCGACCGCGAAGGCGAACGCCCCGCCGCCGTCCTGGACTTGACCGAAACCAGCTTTGACCTCGGGGGGCGTGATCTCCTCGAACACCCCCTCCGCCGAGAGGTTGCCGCAGTCCGCGACGACCGGATCGGGACCGCCGCCGCCGCCGCCGGTGGGAGCCGAGCCGCCCTCGCTCCCCGCTCCCCCGTTTGCGGGTGCGCCGGCGGTGCCCGACGAGCCTCCCGGACCATCGTCGGACGAGCCGCCGGCTCCCCCGCTCCCCGTCTCCGAGGAGCCGCACGCAACGAGGGTGGATGCGAACAGGAGCGTCGCGAATGAATGGCGAGCCGGCATGTCTCGATTCGACCGCTGCGCGCGCGAGAATGCAATGGAATCCATTGCGTCGTGAGCGGCTGATTGCTCAATGATCTCAATGGCGTGACACCGCTGTCGCGGCCGATCGAGGGCTTCTGTGCAGCGAGCGCACAGCTTTTGGCGGCCGACCGGACCCCCTCCCGCGGCGCGCGTCAGCGCGACGCTTGGGAGGGGCGCCTCGCGGAGCGAGGCGGGGGTGGGCATCGCGGGGCAGTGCTACCTTTTCCGTAGCGTCGGTCCCGGCGGGCGGCGCGACCCGGAGCAGGATTCTTGCGCTTGACCTCACTTGGTTACCAAGTTACCAAGTCGAGGTGTGGCGTTGGACGGACTTCACCCCGCGCGGCGAGCCCACGCCGCGGAGCACGTGTTCGAGCAGCTGGCGCGGGCGATCCTCGTGGGGGAGCTCGCTCCCGGCGCGGCCATGCCCCCCGAGCGCGTCCTCGTGGAGCGATTCGGAGTGTCCCGGATCATCGTTCGACAGGCGATGCATCGGCTCGCCGAGATCGGGCTCGTGCGCGTGCGCCAGGGAGGCGCGACCATCGTCCTCGATCCAGAGCAAGCCAACGATCTGCGCGTGCTCGCGCTGTTCTATCGGCTGGCGAAGAAGGGGGACCGGCCGCCGTTCGCCGCGGCCGACGTCATCGAGAAGCAGTACGTGCAGGGCCTGTCGATCGTCGAGATCGCGGGCCGGCGCGCGTCGCGAGACGATCTGGAGGCGGTGGCCCGTCTCGCCCACGAGACCGATCCGAACGGCGACCTCGGCGTATTCGAGGAGCGCTTTTGGCGGATGCTCGCGCTCGCTTGCAAGAACCGGATCTTCAGGATCGAGGTGACGTGGTGGTACGAGACGCTCACGGATCGGCCGGTGCCGGAGGAGGTGGCGACGTCGGACGGGCGCGTCCGCCTCGGGTTCTATCGAGAGCTGATTCGTCGCTTGATCGAGAGGGACTCGCCGACGGAGTACTATCTCGCGGTGACGAGGCCGTTGCTCGAGCTCGTCGTCCGGCGCGGGTCGGCGGAGGGGCCGTGAGGGGAGGGCCTTCGCCCGCGCGCGCGGTGGTTTCGGCGTGCTCCCTCTCGTTGGCCCTCGCCGGCTGCGGTGAGGACCCGGTGGACGCGCCGAACGACACGATCGTGTTCGACATGGTCGTGAACGTCGGGCCCGGTGAGGAGGTCCACGCTTGTCAGTTCGTGAAGATGCCCGAGGGGGGTGGGGAGCTCTTCGTGAGCGGGGGCGAGTACGACACCACCGCGGGGACGCATCACTTCCTCGTCTTTCGGACCGACCCGGAGATGCCGGCGCCGGCGCTGAACGAGCCCGTCGATTGCTATGAAGGGGACGGCGCGATGCGGTGGGAGCGCGGCTATGTGACGGGCGGACAGCTCGAGCACGAGGCGGCGGACTTTCCGGCCGGTCTCGCCCTGCCGTTCGAGCCGGGGGCGATCCTGCTCATGCAGAGCCACGTGGTGAATCCCTCCCCGGAGCCGATCGACGCCAAGGTCCACGTCGAGCTCAGGACGATCCCGCCGAGCGAGGTCCAGGCGCGCGTCGGTACGTTCCGCTTCTATGACCCATTCATCCACGTGCCGGCGGGGGGCGCGGGGACGGCCTCGATGCGCTGTCATATCCATCACCCCGTCAACCTCCTCAGCGCGGGCTCTCATATGCATTCGCGCGGGATCGAATATCGCGCCTACGCCGACGGGCCGGGGGCGGCCGCGAGCGCGCCGTTCTTTTCGACGACGGATTGGCAACACCCGGAGCCGTGGACGGGGCTGATGACGCTCCCCGCCGGGTCGGCCCTGCGGTTCGAATGCGACTATCAGAACACGTCGGACTTCGACGTCGTCCAGGGCCCCTCCGCGGTCGACGACGAGATGTGCATGCTGAGCGGCTTCTATTATCCCGCCCAGGACGCGCACGAGGAGGACTGCGCCTCGATGGATATGCACGGCACGGGGACGCGCTCGTGCGCTCAAACCACGAGCTGTCTCTCCCTGTGCGATCCGGCGGAGGCTCCCCGCTTCGACGAGCGCAGCGCGGAGGTGGGGCCGTGCTTCCAGCGGTGCATCGTGGACTCGTGTCCGAACGTCACCGAGAAGCTGTTTCCCCAGCTCCTGTGTACGAAGGACCGCTGCGCCGAGGCGTGCGAGGCGTACGACGCCGCTTGCTCCGCGTGCGTGGTCGAGCATTGCAAGGCCGAGCTCGACGCGTGCCAGGCCCTGTCCTGTGGTTCGTGAGCTCTTGTCATCTGGAAAGGCAGGCGAGTGATGAAGCGATGGGTGTCCGCGTTGTGCTGCAATGTCCTGATCGCGTCTGCGTGCAGCTCGAGCGCGGAGGATCTCGGCGGCGGAGGGGAGACGGCGAGCGGAGGAAGCGCGTCGGGCGGGAGCGAGGAGGGCGGGCGCGGCCCCGGCGGCGAATCGGCGACGGGCGGGGGGACGGCGGCGGGGGGAGCGAGCGCGGACGACCGCATCGATCCGATCGCGCTGGGGCACGCGTGGACCTACGACGTGCAAGAGCTGGGCGCCTTTCCTTTGTGCCCCTCCGGCAGTCACACCGGAGAGACGATCGACGCCCTCACGATCGACGGCAAAGAGGCATTCGAAGTGACCAATCTGTGCGCCAATGTCGAGAGCTCCTATTACGCCGTCGACGGGGACGTCGTGCAGGTCGACTATCAGGGCACGTGGATCCTCGCCCTCGACGCCCCTGTCGAGGAGGGGCACACGTGGTCCAACGGGACGTCGACCTTCACCTGGCACGACGAGGGAACGGTGACCGTCCCCGCGGGCACGTTCGACGACTGCTGGCGCGCGACCCAGAATGTCGCGTACGACGCCTATACGATCTTCTGTCGGGGCGTCGGTCCCGTGCATTGGCATAGCGAGGACTTGACCGGCAACGGCTTCGACGCCGTCCTGACCGCGAAGAGCTTCTGAAGTAGCATCGAGGAATGTCGACAGACCTGTTGGCGCTCCTCGATCGGCCGCCGCCCATCAAGATCGTGGACGTCGGAGCGATGGACTTGGGCGAGACGCCGTTCGCGCGGCTCCTCGAGATCCCGGGGGCCTCCATCGTCGGCTTCGAGCCGAACCCCGTCGAGTGCGCGAGGTTGAACGAAGCTCGTTCGGAGAATCGTCGATACCTGCCCCATTTCATCGGGGACGGGACGAAGCGCACGTTTCATTGGTGCGAGTGGGCGGCGACCTCGTCGCTCTATCCCCCGAATCGAAGGGTCTTGGATCGATTCACCGACCTCTCGGCGCTGGTGCGGTTGAAGGGCACCGAGGAGGTGCAGACCACCCGGCTCGACGACATCCCGGAGGTGGTCGGTGCCGACTTCATCAAGGTCGATGTCCAAGGAGCAGCGCTGGACGTGCTGCGGGGAGGGGCCGACACCGTGAGCCGCGCGCTCGTGGTCGAGTGCGAGGTGGAGTTCGTTCCTCTCTATGAAGGGGAGCCGCTGTTCGCGGAGGTCGATCTCGAGATGCGCAAGCGCGGCTTCCTGTTCCACAAGTTCAAAGGGCTCGCGTCCCGCACGTTCGCGCCTCTCAAGCGCCGTCCGGACGCGCCCGCAGTGGGGCAGGTGCTCTGGACGGACGCGATCTACGTGCGGAGCTTCCTCGACTTCGCGTCGCTCGAGCCGAGCGAGCTGCTGAAGGTCGCGCTGATCCTGGAGCGGGAGTACGCGAGCCGGGACCTCGCCCTCCATGCGCTCCAGCACCACGACGAGAAGACGAACGCCGGTCTCTGGGAGCGCTACGTGGCGACGCTCACCAGCGCGATCAAGGAGAAGCCCCCGCTCGGTTGACGTCGGGCACCGAACGGGGAGTGTGCTGAAAAAGGCGGTCGTCACCGGTGCCGAGAGAGGCATGACCTCCCGACGGCGGAGTCGCCCGGCTCCCTCCCGCCGCGCCGGGCGACTCCTCGTCCCAGCTCCGCGGGCGAGCTGGCCTCAGTGTCTCGGCGATGATCGGTGGGTCGCGGCTAGATCACCATTTCAGAACATTTCACGCGGGGGTGAGGGTCGCTGGTCGGGCGGTCAGGCGGCGGGCTTTCGGGCGTCGACTGGGCCATGGATAGCTTGCAATCCTCGTTCACCCAGGCCCGCCTGCCGCTCGAGCTGCGCGTCGTTCCGCTCGGGTTCGGTGGCGGCACGGACGCCGACGACATCGTCCAGATGGATATCTTCCGTCCCGCTCCGGGGAGGGGACGGGGACGCCCGGAGCGCTTCCGGATCTATCCCGGCCACGAAGACAACCGCCTCGAGGTGCTCGACGCGGACGCCGGGAGCCGCCAGCTCGTGCTGCGGGTGGACGAGGCGGCGCGTGCCTACCGCGTGTGGCGCCGTCGCGCGTGGGAGAGCCACTTCACGGACGGGCGCGAGCGGACGTTCCTCCTCGGCATGGACGAGGCGCACCTCTTCATCGCGCTTCTGCCGGAGGCGGCGGGTACGGTGGCGGGGGCGCACGCCGCGCTCAAGCCGGCCATCGTGGCGCAGGCGGAGAGGCGCGGCGCGGGCGTGACCCGCCAAGGCGAGTGGTTCTTCATCGCCCTCTCGAGGGCGGAGGAGGCCTGGGTGTCCGACCTCGCACGCCGCGTGCTCCGCGTCTCGCGGTCGATCGGCATCGCAGAAGGGATCGGGCTGCGGCGCGTCGGACAACCGCACGTCGCGGCGGAGCTCGTCGTGGTGCGCTCGCTGCCGGATCCCTATGGCGATCGCTCGGACCGCGCGTACGTGCGCGGCGCCGTGACCCACCCCGACCATCGCCCGGTGGTGTTCGACCGGTGGCGCAAGGTCGTGCCCAACACCGAGCAGATCGAGGCGCCCCCGATCGGGGTGGACTGGATCGATTGAAGCAATTCTCTGCGCGAGGACGACGCCTCACTCTGATCTTCGCCGTCCGTGGTCGATCAGGCGTGATGACCGAGGATCTGCTCGGCAGAGCGGAACGACGAGGGGCTCTGGGTCCAGTAGTGGACCCACTCGCCTCCCGACCGGATCCAGCTCTCGTCGAAGCGGCTGTCGGGGGATTGGATGCGCACGAGCATGTCTCCTCCGCCGAAGGACCAGTGGCGCCCGTCGTTGTAGACGTGGTCGATGCGAGCGCCGGAGCGCGTCTTGATGTGGAAGGCGTCGCTCGGGAGGTCCCAGGAGTTGTCGACCACGAACTCGTAGGCTTGCCAGATGTTGCCGTTGGGGAGGACGCCCCAATCGTGGTTCAGCCCCGAGTCGTTGGGGAGGCCGAAGACGCGGTGGTCGGGGAACCGCCGCGCGGCATAGGCGAGGTCGCCGTTGCGAGACGGCTCGTGGTGGAGCGTGATCATCGTGTTGCGGACGAGTCCGAAGCCGTTGCCGTCGTACTCGTCGCCGTAGGTCCGCGCAAAGAGGGACTGGCAGAGCTGGTCCGCGCCGGCCGAGAAGCCTACGGTGAGCAGGCCGCGCGCCTTTCGCTCGTGGAGGAGGCGCCCGAGCTTGCCCCACTCACCGTCGAAGCGATGGCCGAGCTCCTTGTATCGGCGCATCCCGGTGCGGGAGTGGCCGCCCCCGAGGATGACGACGTCGGCGTTGTAGACCCAGTGCCAGAGGGCCTGAACGTCGTCGTACGAGAGGTTGCTCGTCCAATAGAACGGGAACGCGTTGAGGCCATAGCGCCGGTAGAAATCGAAGAACCAGCGGAAGGTGCCCCACGAAAACTCTTGGCGCTCGAGCTCGCTGCCGTTCTGGACCGTCTCGCTCATCGGCAAGAAGAGGATCGTGCGGTCGCCGTCCATCGCCCGCTGGACGATGAAGCGATCGTGCAGGTAGTCGCCGCGATTGTGGGAGCTGTAGACGAGGGCGGTTCCGCGCATGTTCGGGGCCCTCGCTATCACGGTCGCGCGCCCGCGTGTGCGTTCTTGAGTCGACACCGCGCCCGCGCCCTATCGGCACGAGACGGCGTGAAGGACCTCCGAGGCCCCCTCGCTCAGCGTGCGGTAGCCATCGCCGGCGGCGGTCCATGCGATCGCCTCCCCTTGCGGCTCGGAGGGAGCGGGGACCGCGACGGGCGAGGTCGCGAGGGCGGCGCCGAGGTCGCCGCCTTTGGGAACGGGGTAGAACCAGACGCTCGCGTACGTCCTGAGGAGCACGCCGTCGCCGCTGGGCCGAATGTCGCCGCCGGTGACCAAGGGCAGCAGGTCGGGGATCTCGACGTCGCCGACGAGGGAGAGCGTCGTCGTCCCGCGCGGGTCGAGCGGGGTGGGGAAGGCGTAGAGCCGCGAGGTGCGCGCGGTCTTCGTCACGATGAAGACGCGACCGTCCGGGTGGACGAGGAGGGCCTCTGCGTCGTGGGGCCCATCCGGGTACTTGAATTTGAACGTCTCTGCGGTGGTGGTGTGGGGGCCGGCGCCGAGGGACGGCGGCTCTTCGACCCGGTAGAGGGCGTAGGTGGCGCGTGCCGCCCCGTTGTCGCCGATGTCACCGAAGTAGAGGCAGCTCTTCTTCGGATCGTCGCAAGGACCGCGGGCCATGTCCTCCCAATCGATCGCGGTCGCGCCGGCCACGTCGAACGTGCCTTGGTCCTCGCCCGCGGGGCCGATCGCGAAGAAGCGCGCCGTGTCGCCAGAGTCGTTGTGGGCGTAGAAGACGCCGGGGTGGACCTTGCTCGCGGCGAGGCCGGAGGCCTCGACGAGCGCGGTGCTCACGATGGGACCCGCGTTCGTGGGCTCACCGCAGGTGAGGTTCGGGCCGGCGGCGCCCGTGCCCGTCGCGCCTCCGTCCGCGGGAGCTCCGCCCGAGGAGGCGCTCGCCCCCGCTCCTCCGGTGGAGCTGGTCGGTGCGCTCGCGCCTGCGCTCGTCGAGCCGCCGTCGCTCGAGCAGCCGATGGGCGCGAGCGCGCCGAGCGCGAGGCCGACCATGAGCAGGGCGCGCGAGCTCATCGCCGACCCGCGACCGTGTGCGCTCCGAGGACCTCCGCGAGGATCTCCGTCCCTGCGCGCGTCGACGCGTCGTCGAACAAGAACGGGAGGAGGACCATCGGCTCGGGGCGCGTCGCGAACAGGCGCTTCAAGCTCTCTCGCTGCACGTTCTCCCGCACCGCCCGTCGCGCGGCGGCCACGAGGGAGGCGTTGCCGCCCGTCTCCGCGCGCTCCGCCGCCTGCAGGGTGAGGAGATCCGCGTGAGCCCCGAGAGCGGCGCGCTCGTCGTCCGAGAACAGCGGCGGGAACACGCCGTTCACGACGATGCGAAGGACCGGCATCGCGAGCTCCTTCTCCACCGAGTCCACGAGCTCGATGGTCTCGCTGACCGGCATCTCCTCCGGCAGCGTGACGACGATGATCCCGGCCCGCTTCGGGTCGCGGAAGAGCGCCACCGCCTCCTCCGCGTCGCGACGGAGCACCCCCGGCGGCGCGACGTCGAGGATCACCTTCGGCACGCGGAGCATGTCGAGGCCGTGGCCGGTCGCGGGCGCGTCGAAGATGACGACGTCGAAGCGGTCGCGACCGTTGTCGAGCTTCTCGGTGGTGTGGAACCACGCCTTGCCGAGCATCGACCACTCGTAAAGGCCGGGGACGGCGCGGAGGAACGCCTTGATATAGCCGTTCTTGAAGACGGCGTTCGCGACCGTCTTCACCTTGATGACCATGAGCCCGTACTCGTAGAGGGCGAGCTCGGGTGAGATGTTTACGGCCCAAATGTTGGGCAGGCACTCGACGACCTCGTCGCCGATGGGCTTGGTGCCGAGGACCGCGCTGAGCCGCTCTTTGGTGTGGGCCATCGCGATGAGGACACGCCGGCCGCGGGCGGCGAGGGCGGTGGCGGTGGCGGCCGAGAACGTCGTCTTGCCGACGCCGCCCTTGCCGGTGACGAAGAGGAAGCGCCGCGCCTCGAGCGCCTCGATCGGGCCCGTCACGCGCGACGCGCCGACGAACGGCATGAAGCTCCCTTCGAGCCTCTCGAGGAACCGCGCGTGAGGCGGAACCCCCGCGAAAGTGGAATGCCCTGCGCGCGTCACGCTCGAGTTCTTCGGGTCTTGGGCCGGGCGCAGCCTACACGAAAACGAGCCGGCCCGCCGCCTCGGATCAACCCTTCCCGCGACGGAGCTCGTAGAGCGTAGTCGCCCGGCAAGGTCAGACGTGGAGCGGCACGCCGTGACCGGTGTCGTCGGTGAGGATCTCGAAGGCGGCGCGGTGCCGGCAGCGCAACCTCAACGGAGGCCGGCCGGCGCGCTCCAGCCTCAAGTCGCACATCGCGATCTTGGAGTTGAGGCACGTCTTCGCGCCGCCCGGGGGGTTGGGGTAGGTCAGCCCGACGAAGCCGGACAAGGGCGCGAAGAAGGTCGCGTGCACGCTCACGTCTCGCGTCGCGCTCGCGAACGCCCACGATCCGGGCTCGAATGTGCCCGAGGCGCGGATCGCTTGGGGGAGGGAGTTGAGCGAGATCGTCTCGCCGCCAAGCCGAAGCGCCAGCGTCGTCAGAGGCGGGGTGAGGACGGGCCCCACGCGCAGCCGCGCCGTCGCGCACTCGAGGAAGGCGTCCGGCGCATCGTCGAAGCCGGCGACCTGCCCCCAAGCGTAGAGGTCGGTGTGCTTCGAGCCCCAGTTGTGGTTCACCGAGCCGATCCAGCCGTCGATCGTGTGCTCCACCCCGTCCACGACGACCCTCCCGCGGAGCGCGGCGTTCGGGGCGAGGACGAGCGCCTTCGCCTTCGGGAACGGCAGGTCGTAGAGGCGCTCCGAGAGGAGCAAGAGCGGAGCGCCGCCGCCCTGGGCCTCGAGGTCCCATCGAATCGTGTGGCCGCGGCTCGACGCGGCGCCGACGAGGCCGCGGTGATCCAAGCGCGCCCCGTCGATGCCGACGTCGAGCCGGTCGGGGGCGAAGGTGCATGTCGCGAGCGGGAAGTCCGACTTCACGGCGACATGGCGCTGCGTCGAGCCGTCGAACCAGATCGCCCAGAGCTCGCCGCGGGCGCCCGGGTCCTGCGCCGTCGAGCCGCGCGGCACGAACATCGTGTAGCGGATCCAGAAGGCCTCCGGCGCGTCGGCGCGGTTCGCGCGGATGAACCAGCTCTCGTAGTGACCTTTCGCCGAGCCGCGATCGAGCCGGCTGCCGGCCGCTCCCAAGAAGTCCATCTTCCCCATGTCCGTGAGGCCCACGCTAAATCAGCGACGCGGATCCCGCCACGGCACTCCGACGCCCGCGCACCGGGCGAGTCCATGGTAGGCATTCCGTAGCGCGACCCCCACCCCACCGACCCATCATGCCGCTCACGAATGCTTCGCTCGCATCGATCGAGGATGCCGCTTCTCATTCCAAGCCGGAGGAGATCCTCACGGCTTTGTCGGGCGCCTTCGGCCGTCGCGCCGCCATTCTCTGCGGCATGCAGCGGGCGGGGACGGTCCTCTGTCACATGGCCGCGTCGCTCGGGCTCGCCATGGATGTGCTCTTCGTGGACACGGGGGTCCTGCACCGCGAGACGCTCGCGACGAGAGACAAGCTCGCGGCGGCTCATCCTTCCTTGCGCGTGCGAACGCTCGCGCCGGCGGCGACCTTCGACGAGCAGGTGAATCGCGAGGGGGTGCTCTATCTCACGAAGGAGGGGCAGGAGCGATGCTGCGAGCTCCGAAAGACGGACCCGCTCCGGCGCGTGCGGGGCGAGTACGACGTCCTCGTGGGCGCGCTCCGGCGGGACGAGGGCGGCAAGCGCGCCGGCGTGCGGATCGTCGAGCTCGATCGGGAGCACGCCGTCCTGAGGGTGCACCCGTTGGCGGCGACGACGCGCGCGGAGCTGGACGCGTACGTCGCGGCGCACGCGGGGACGGAGGCGCCGGTGGTGATCAACCCGCTCCATCGGTGGGGGTTCACGACGATCGGTTGTGTGCCGTGCACGACCCCCGTCCGGCCGGACGAGGAAGAGCGCGCTGGTCGTTGGCGGCACCTCGCCGATGTGAGCTATTGCGGCATCAACCCGACCGACCGGGAGTCGTTCGATTCGAGGATGACCGACGCCGAGCAGGGGCGAATCGGACGCGGGCTCGAGCGCTTCGCGGAGCTGCTGCGACCTGCTTGAGCCCGCTCGCACGTACCTCTCGCACACGCGGACGAAAGAGGTTTGCAGTCGAGCCGTACGGAAGGCTCGGTTGTCCGTTGTGAGGGTCGAGCGCTTCGGGTAAAAAAGGAGAACATCGGGGCGAGTATCCGTGGACGCAAAAAACCTCGTAGGAACCAAGATCGACGGCAAGTACGTGGTCTCGCGCGTCATCGGGGCGGGCGGGATGGGCGCGGTGTACGAAGCCCACCACGTCGGCACCGGGCGCCGCGTCGCGATCAAGGTCATCTCGACCGGTGATCTGAGCAAAGACGAGCAGCTCGTCGGGCGTTTCCAGCGCGAGGCGCGCGCGGCGGGCGCCGTCGACACGCAGCACATCTGCCAGGTCCTCGACACCGGCACGGACCCGACGACGCACTGGCCGTTCATGGTCATGGAGTTCATGCACGGCGAGGACGTGCAGCAGCTCCTTCGTCGCGTCGGGCCGACCCACCCCGATCTCGCGCTCCGGATCGCGGCGCAGGCTTGCGTGGGCCTTTCGAAGGCCCACGAGGCGGGCGTCGTCCACCGCGACATCAAGCCGGCGAACCTCTACCTCGCGCGCACCGACGCGAGCCGCGTGATCGTGAAGCTCCTCGACTTCGGCATCGCGAAGGTGAAGATGGAGCACGCGAGCGAGATGGGGGACGCGGGGCTGACCCGCACCGGCACCATGCTCGGATCGCCGCTCTACATGTCGCCCGAGCAGGCGCGCGGGATGAAGACTATCGATCACCGCGCCGACATCTGGTCGCTCGGGGTCGTGCTCTACGAGATGCTCACGGGCCGAACGCCGTACCATCACATCGAGGCGCTCGGCGAGCTCATCATCGCGATCTGCTCGGAGGTGCCGGCCCCCGTGCAGGACTACGCGCCTTGGGTTCCGCCCGAGGTCGCCGCCCTCGTCCACAAGGCGTTGAAGCAGAACCCCGCGGATCGCTTTCAGAGCGCGAACGAGATGCTCGAGGCGGTGCGGGCGCTCCAGCCCGACATGGAGATCGACGAGTCGCAGCTGGTGAGCCTCTCGGAGACGCAGCGCAACCTCGTGGCGAAGCGGCTGACGCTGCCTCCTCCTGCCGCGGGCATGGCGATGTCGAACGTCCCCGCCCAGTCGGTGCCGCCTCCGCCGCTCATGCCCTCCGGGCTGACGCAATCGGGCGGAGGGACGACGGGCGCGGTCGCGCTGCCGACGGAGCGGACCCCCGCTCGTCAGAAGTCGAACGTGCCGATGATCATCGCCGGGGCCGCGCTCTCGGTCGCGGTGTTCGGGGTCGTCGCGTACAAAGTCATCGGCACCAAAGAGGCTCCCCCCGCCCAAGCGGCGGTGACCACGAGCGAGCCGACGAGCGAGCCGACGACGACCATCACCGTCGCGCCGACGGGGGTCGCCCCCGCGGGGACGACCGCCATCGTCACGCCGTCCCAGAGCGCGCCCGTCGAGCGGAAGGAGGTGACGGTGCGGCTCCCGATCGACCCCGAGAACGCCACCGTCACGATCGACGGCAAGCCCGCGAAGCTCGTCCACGGCATCGTGGAGATCACCGGGATGGTCGGCGACATCATCAAGGTGAAGATCGCCGTCGGGAAAGAGGAGAACGATCCGGTCGACGTGGTGATCGCCGCCACGGGGCCGATGCCGCCGAGGCTCAAGTTCGTGAAGCCTACGGTCGGCGGCACCGGCCCCAAGCCAGCGACGAGCGACCCCAAGGAGAGCCCGTCCGCGAAGCCACCGCCCTCGAAGATCGAGAAGCAGTTCGGGGACTGAGCGGGGCCGCGCTCGCCGCTCTCCGGCGAGGGATCAGTGGGAGGCGCGCGTGTGCGTTCTGCCGTTCCCCTTGCTCTGCTTCGTGCTCGCGCTCTTCTTCGCCGTCTTCTTGGGCGCTGCCTTCTTCGGCGGCTCGGGCTTGGTCTCCATCCGGCCAGCCAAGACCTGCTCCAGGTTGGCGAAGAGCGGCTCGCGGAAGTCCTCGGCGAGCGCGTCGGCGAAGCGGGTCTCCATCGTCGCGCCGAGCTCCTCCAGCCGCTCCGCGCCGAAGGCCTTCTCGACCTTCTTGAGCATCTCGCTCTCCTCTTCCTTCACGTGGTGCTCGACGACCTCCTTGAGGACCGTCATGTGGTAGTCGAAGTTCTCCGTCCCCACGTTCTGGTCGCAGCGATAGAGGCTGAACTCGACGACCCCGTGCTCGACGAGCGCCTCTCCGAGCATCTCGTCCATCCCGAGCTCTTCTTCGCAGGCGGGATAGAAGATCTCGCGCTCGATGGCGTCGTGGGCGACGAGGTTCGCGGCGAGCTCCTCGAAGAGCGCTTCCTTCTCGCCGTCGTCTTCCGTGTCCTCGATCTTCTGGAAGAGGTCGCGAACTTCCTTGTGCTGTTGTTTCAGCAGATCGGTTGCCTTCATGTGAGGTTCCTTCCGCGGCGCGGCGTTGTGCGCGAGAGCGTTGCAACCGTCGCGCCGCGCGGATCGCGCTCGCTACCCGTGCGCGCCCCGACCCCGTCGCGAGCGCGCGCGTGGCGCGTCGCCACGAACGTGTTGTCCTTGCGTGCGCGCCCCGCTCCTCAGCGCCCGACGAACGCGGCGCGGTCGTCGGCGGAGATGTCGTCGTCGTCGCCGACGTCCTTGCGCGCGGCGAAGCCGGCCGCCTCGAGGGCGGTGCTCGCGCGCGCGATCACCCCGAGCCCGCCGTCGCGCGTGCGGTAGAGCCGCGCCAGGTGCTTCTTGTAATAGACGGCGATGGCTCGGCGCTCGGCCTTGTCCAGGCCGGCGCGCTCGGCCTCCCGCGCGAGCGCTTCGACCGTCTCCTCCGGGCTCCGCGCCGCCTCCCAGAGCCTCCACGCGAGCGCATAGAAGACGTCATAGGTGCGGGCGAACCGCGTCTTCTTCGCCTCCGGGTCGTGGCTGAGATCGAGGGCGTAGCTCGCGGCCCACGGGCGCGCGTTGTCGTGGGCGTGCATGAGCTCGTGCATCAGATCGATCTGGGCGCCGATGGGGAGCGCGTCGGCGAGGGTGATCCCTCGGCTGCGCGTGCGCGGCGCCACGATGAGCGAGGCGAGGGCCATCGATCGGCCGAAGCGGATCTCCGAGTCGTTCGCGACGGACTCCACGGCCTCCTCGCCCCCCGGCAGGAACATGAGGACCCAGGAGCGCCCGAACGCGATCTGATCCAGGCGGCGGAGGATCTCTCGCCGGCGCTCGGGGGGGAGGGCGGCGAGCTCCGCGAGGGCGCGCGTCCCGCTCTCTCGCTCGCGCTGCGCGGACGCGACGGCGCGCGCGGCGACGTGGGTGTCGGCGGCGAGCGAGAACATCAACCCGGCGTGATCGTAGAGGGCGGCGAGGCACGCGCCGTCCAGGAGCCGCCCCGCGAGGTCCTCGCTCGGCGGATGCGCCTCCGCGTCGAGGATGATGGTCGAGAGGCGCTCGAGCTCGACGAGGGACGGGGCGCGGACGAGCTCGACGTCGACGCCGCGGCCGAGGACCTCCGCCTTGGGGGGATCGAGCCACGCGAGAGACACATAGAACGAACAGGGCGGAGGCTCGGGGCGAGCTGCCCCGCCGCCCTCGTCGTTGGCGGCCGGCGACCGGATGGCTCGCTCCGCGAAGAGGGGCAGCGCGCCTTGGAAGCGATCGCCGTTCGATGGATAGCCGGAGGTGAGGGTCCGGGTGGTGGGCAGCCCCGCCGCTCCGACGAGCCCCGTCCCGCTCGACGGTGCCCCGCCCCGTCGCGAGCTCGCCGCGACCGCGCCCGCGGGGCGCACGGCGAGGCGGTGGGCGCGGGCGTAGGCGTCGACGAGGTCACTCGCGGGAAAGGCCGCTCCACCCGAGACGGAAGGCCCGCCCGCCATGAGATCGACCTCTTCCACGCGGCCGTCCTCGCGGGTGACGGAGAGCACGGGCGTGAGGTGGGTCACGCCCGCGAGAGGTCCGCCGTAGTAGCGGAGCCGCGCGCGCTCGCGCAGCCCGGCGTCGAAGAGGGTGGCGGCGACCAGGTGACTCACGGGCTCGCACGAGCCTCGCCTCGACAGGAGCGTGTCGCCCATTCGCCCGCCCGGCGTCCCGGTGTACGTCAGGTCGCCGAAGACCCGCGGCACCGCCTCCTCCGCCGGTCCCTCGCGCAGGACGCGCTTCATCTCCGCCACCCGCGTGCGATAGGCGTCCTGCGCGCCCTCCAGGTCGAAGCTCGAGCCTTCTTCTTCGGCGTCGATCGCGTTCGCGCGGATCAAGAACTCTCCGAGTCGGAGGCGGCCCTCGGCCCGATCCCGACGCGCATCGCGGATGAGCTTGGCCCGCTTCGCCATCGCGTCGAGGGGACCTTGGGCGCTCGCGATCGCGCTGTCGGTGACCTTCACGAGCGGGTGGCGCGGCCCCGAGTCGCCTTGCTGGAGGGCGTGGATCGCGAAGGCGGCGAGCAGGATCGCGTGCAGGCCGATCGAGTACGCGAAGGGCCGCCCCTCGCGGATCGTCCGCTGGACGCGCAGCCGCCCTCCGAGCCCGAGCTCGGCGAGGTCCTGCTCGTCATCCGGCGGGCCCGGCAGCGGCATCGGGCCCTTGGAAAACGATGACCGCGGCAAGTTCCCGCCCCCGCAAGAAACCTTAGAACACGGCGCGTGCGGTCAGCATCGGGACGACGAACACCATCGTGCCCATCGTCGTCTCGTCCGCGTCGTAGCTGGAGAGTCCATCTCCCTGAACGACCACGGAGGGGTTCTCGTCGGAGGCCCACTTCGGCGGATCGGGAGCGATGAGGACGAGGGCCTGCACCCCCGCCCCGAGCTCGAAGTGATCCCCGAGCTTGAGCCCGACCGTCGCCTCGGGGGCGACGTAGACGAAGACGGACATCTGCTTGCTCTCGAGGGCGGGGGCCGAGTACGGGTCGTTCGAGCGCGTCGTGAAGCCGCCGGTGCGGACGCTTCGGGCCTCGCTGATGAAGGCCCCCACCCCGGCGCGGAACCGGATCGGGAAGCGCTCTCCGATGCGATAGGCCGCGTTCGCTCCGGCGAGGATCCCGCGCAGGCGCAGGTCGTCGTCGGCGCTGCCAGAGAGGCCGCCGTCGATGCCTTGCGGGTTGAGGGTGGTCGAGCGGCCGTCGACCGTCTGGCTCGCCTGGAGCGCGCCCGCGGAGAGCCCGAGGCCGAAGCCGGATCCGAACTCGTACTCGCCGTTGAGGACGAGCAGCCCGCCGAGCCCGATGCCCTGCGAGCAGCCGTCGCCGCAGCTGCCGGAGACGTCGCCGCCGAACGAAGGGGTGATCGCGACCCCGCCCGAGAGATCGAGGAGGAGCTTCGACGGGACGCGCCACGCGGAGGCGTCCTCGTCGCGCTCCAGCTTCACGTTGAGCTCGCGCCGCTCGCCCTTCTCGAGAGAGATCTCCTGCTTCTTCGGGAAGTAGCCGTCCGCGACGACCTCGATCACGTGACTGCCTTTGCGGATCCGGCCATCCCAGATCCCCCGGCCCACCGAGACGGAGTCGATGCGGACGCTCGCGGACGTCGGGGTGACGTGGACGAGGAGGGCGCCCTCGAGCGGCTCCGCTTGGAGGGTGAGGTTCGTCACCTCGTCTCGCTTCACCGGCGCGGCGGAGGGCTGGGTGCCGAGGTCTTCGTCGCCGAGGAGCTGGACGACGTGATCCCCCGTCGCGATCGTCCCCTCCCAAGGGGTGACGCCGACCGTCGCGCCGTCGAGCAGGACGTCCATCTTCCGGCCCGACTTCTCCGCGATGCGCAGCGATCCGGAGGCGACGAGGGCGGGCATCTTCGCCACGACCTGGACCGTCTGTCCGCCCGCGACGTCCACCGTCGATTCGAAGTTCTGGAATCCGCGCTTGAGCAACCGCACGGTGTGGGTCCCCGCGCTCACGCGGATGGGATCGATGATCGGGAAGTCTGCCCGCGTCTTGCCGTCCACGACGATCGAGGCGCCCGGCTCGGCCGAGGTGATGTCGATCGTGCCTACGAGCTGGCGCAGCTCCGCGACCTCTTTCAAGGCCGCCTCCTTCTTGTCGGCGGTCATGTTCGGGAACTCGCGCAGGAGCGTCTCGTACATGTCCAGCGACTCGTCGAAGCGCTTGAGCTTGCGCAGACACACCGCCGCGTTGTTGGTCGCGGTGCGCGTCGGATAGAGCTCGCGCGATCGCATGAACTCGGCGAGGGCGGCTGTCCACGCCTCTTCGTTCAAGAGCTCGAGGCCCCGGTTGAACCGCTGCTCTGCCTCTCCGCGCT
Organism: Polyangiaceae bacterium; assembly: GCA_044225865.1. GTDB lineage: Bacteria > Myxococcota_A > Polyangia > Polyangiales > Polyangiaceae > Xiheicaenibacterium. Next base: position 20,297 of record JBGAID010000078.1, read on the forward strand.
TCGCCGGGTCGGGCCCGCCCTTGCGCTCAGCGTCTTCGCCGGAGGGCGCGGGCGATTGCGGGGGAGGGGCGGCGGACGGGGGCGGCGACGGGGGCGGCGCCGACGCGGTCGGCGGGGCCGCGGGGGGCGGGGGCGCGCTGGGCGCGGGCGCGGGCGGCGCCTTCGCCGAGCCCGACGCGGTCGCGGAGGCGGGCGGCTTCGGTCCGCCCTTCTTCGGTTGGGCGGAGGCGGGGAGGGCGGCGACACCAGCCACGAGGGCGGCCGCCGACAGCGCTGCGATCCACGACCAGGCGCTGCTTCTCGGAGATCTCATCGAGCCGAACCTCGCGTGCGGGATTGAACGGCGCGGCGCCTCGCGACGAGCGCGAGGACGAGGAACGAGAGCGCGAGCGACGTGCGCGAGCTCGGACGGCCGGGCGCGGCGGCGCAGTCGTCGGGCGCGGGCGGATCCGGGGGCGGATCGATGCAGGCGCCGGTGGCGTCGCACACCTTGCCGTCCACGCAGTCGTCGATCGACTCGCAGGAGGCGAGGCACGCCGAGCCCGAGCACCGCAGGGGGCTGCAGTCGGTGGTGCCGCCGTCGAGCTTCACCACCGTGTGGTCGCCGTCGCATTGGTCGCTCTGCACGATCTTGCAGACGCCGTCTTCGCCGCACACCGCCTTCGGCGCGCAGTCGTCGACCGTCTCGCAGGCGGCCACGCATTTCACCCCGTCCTCGTCGCACGCGAACGGCGAGCACTCCGCCTCTGCCTCGGCGCACGCGCCGTTCACCTCGAGGCTGCACAGCCCGAAGGTCCGGTGCCCGTCGCTGCACGTCGACGCGCCGCACTCCTTCGTCTGGTCGTAGTCGCAGGCGGTCGGCGTCGATCCGCACGTGCCGCGGCAGGCCTCGTCGGTGGCGTCGCACGCCTCGCGCAGACCGCCGATGTCGTGCGGGTCTCCCTCGACCTGGCTGCACTTGCCGACGAAGCCCTCGACGTCGCACGCCTCGCACTGGCCCTCGCAAGCGGTGTCGCAGCACTTCGCGTCCACGCAATGATCGGAGTCGCACTCCCCGTTGCGCGTGCAGTCCGCGGCGTCGTCGAGCTTCGGCTCGCACGTCCCCTTCGTCTGCCCGTTGGGGATGAGGCAGTAGAAGCCGGTGTTGCAGCCGTCATCGTCGGTGCACTGGGTGCCACATTTTGTCCCGTCGGCGCAGACGTAGTTGCCGCACGACTGGATGTTCGTCGCTTGAATGGCGCCGCCGTTGCACTGGAGGACGAGCTGCACCGCCGCCACGCATTGGGTCGACACGTCGTGGTTGTCCTCGACGACGGCGCAGAAGCCATCCCCCGGGGCGGGGGCGGCCTGGATATCCACGAGGCACGAGCCGCACACGTCGGCGCAAGTCTCGTTGCAGCAGACGCGCCGGGCGTGCCCGTTCACCACGCCTTGGTAGCAATGATTGTCTCGACACTCGCCGTTGAGGTCGCACGGCTCGCCGTTCTCGCGCGCGAGGATCTCGGCCTGGCTCGCCGCGATCACGTCCACCGTGCCGGTGCCGGGGAGCGTCGGCGTCCCTGTGATCCCGCCCCCGATCACGACCGCCTTGCCCGTCTGGAGCAACGTCGCGGTGTGGAAGTCGTGGGGACGCGTCATCGTCGTGGAGAGGCTCGGCACGAAGACGTGGTTGACGGCGTCGAACACCTCCGTGTCGTCGTGGATGACGGAGCCATCGAAGCCGCCCGTGATGAGGACCTGGCCGACGCCGCTGAGCTTCACCGCCGCGTGGAAGGCGCGCGGCTTCTGGGTCTGGATGAGCTGCTGCACGAAGGTGCCGCCGTTCACCGTCGGGTCGTAGAGGTCGACCGTCTTGTAGTAGAACCCGACGTTGTTCGTACCGCCGGTGATGAGGACGCTGCCGCTCGCGTCCTGGAGGCGCGTCGCCGTCCCCCACGCGCGCGGGCTCGTCATGTCGTCGGTGGCGGCGAACGCGCCGGTGGATGGATCGAACAGCTCCGCCGAAGAGACGGCGGCGTTGTTGATCGCGCCGACCCCGCCCGCCACGAGGACCTTTCCGTTGCCGAGCGTCTCCGCCATGTGTCCGCGCCGGTGACCACCCACCATCGCGACCGCGGCGCCGAAGCTCCCGACCGCGCCGATCGTCGGGTCGTAGACCTCGGCCGTGCTCGTGCCGGTGCCGTCCTCCCCGCCCGCGACGAGGACGTTGCCGGTGGAGAGCAGCGTCGACGTATGGCCCATCCGCCCCACCGCCATCGTCGGGCCCGCGACGAAGGTGCCCGCGTTCGCGCCCGTCGTGGCGTAGACCGCGGTGCTCGAGAGCGCGGTCGTGCCGCTTCGCGTCTGCCTCCCGCCGCTGATGAGCACGCTCGTGCCGACCAGAGACTCGGCGTGGGCTCCGCGGGCGACGGGGAGGGAGCCCGTCGCGGCGAAGGTCACGCCGCCGGGACAGATCGACTCCTCGGGGCAGAGGATCTCCGCCTCCGCGACCGCCGCCCCCGCCGCGTCGAACCCGCCCACCACCAGCACCGTCCCATCGGGGAGCAGCGTCGCGGTGTGGTGGGTGCGCTCGTGGGCCATCAGCGCGGCCGGATCCCAAGCGGGATCGATCCACACGGGGTGAGCGACGCGGGTGTCGTAACGAACCACCAGATCGCAGCTCGCCTCGTCGAGCTCGACCAGCGCGCGGCCCCACGGCGAGCGCGGATCGCGATCCACCTCGCAGCCCTCGACCTCGAGCGCGGCGTCGTGGCGCGCGCCGTGAGCGTCGATCACGTACGGCCTCGGGACGCGCAGGCGCGGAGATCCGTCCGCGTCGAGGACCTCGAGGGTGCCTCCGACGAGGCGGAGCGCGCGCGCTTCGTGGAGCGTCATCCGATAGCGGAGGGCGCCTCGGGGGAGCGGCTCCTTCACCCGCACGTAGTCCTCGACCCCGCGCGTCGACGCGCGCACGACCACGTCCGCCCCGCCGGGCCCGGCCGCCGCGTAGACGGCGTATCCGTCCACATCCTCCATCGCGACGTCCTTTGCGTCCGCGAGCGCGAACGAGACGCCCACCCCCGTCTTCGCGTCGACGACGCGCGTCTCCTGGGAGGCGACGCTCGCGACCTTCACCCCGAGGAGCGGCCGAGGCCGCTCGTCGTCGACCTCTCCCGTCGCCGGCGCGGGCGTCGACGCTCGAACCGCGTCGAGCTCGCCGCGTCCCGCGAGCCTCTCGATCTTCTCGCGGGCGGCGGAGAGCACGCTCGTCCCGTCCGGCGCGTCGGCGAGGCCGGATTCGTCCGCGCCCGCTCCGCCCGGCGCGGTGCCCTCGCCGGTCTCGTGACAGCCAGCTCCGACGAGGCCGCACGCCAAGCCGATCGAGACGACGAGCGTCTCGGCGGGCCTCGGGAATGCGCGCGCGATAAGAATGGAAAGCCGAGACCTTCTCACGCTTGCCACGGTAACAGATTGCGTGCGGACGAAAGAGGCTTCTCCACCCCGACATTCCCGCCGCCGCCGTGCGAGGGCGGCGGCAGGCGAGGCGCCGGACGAATGATCGCTCCGATGGGATGATCGGAGGGAAGAGCTCGAATCATGCGTTCACCGTCGGGTCACGCCCCGACGTGAGGAGAAGCCACCTCATCCCACGGCGAGGAGTTGCGCCTGACACGCCGAGAAGAGAACATGTTCGTCTTCCGCTCTTCTCTCCAAGCGCTCGGCGAGCCGTTCGCAAGAGGGGTCATTCATGCGTCGCCTTGTTTCTTCGTCCGCCATGTTCATCGGCTTCGCCTTCCTGTCGAGCGGGGCGCTGACGGGCTGTGAAGACCCGGACCTCTCCGACGAGCCGGTCTGGCAGAGCGAGAGCGCCGTCGGCTCCTCGAACGATCCCGCGGACGTCGACCGCCCCGCGGAGGCGATCACCCAAGAGGCTCCCGGGCTGAGCAGAGCGGACTCGCCCCCGAAAGCGATCTCCACCACGGAGGCCCCCGCTCCCTTCGAGAACGCGCCCGACCTCACGACGCCCCTCGGGGTGAAGGTCCCGGGCGCGGGGCTGCTCGGCGGCGGTTGCACGAGCGACGCCCAATGCGGCAACGACCCGAACGACTGCATCGACTGCGTCGCGGGCTCCTGCCAGCCCCTCCCCAACACCCACGTGTGCTCTGCGGCTTCCGGCACCTGTGAGAACGACGCGGTGTGCGACGGGACGAGCACGACGTGCCCGGCCAAGACCTTCAAGCCGAGCACGTTCACGTGCGACGCGGCTTCCGGCACCTGCGAGAACGACGCGAAGTGCACGGGCTCGAGCGCGACCTGCCCGGCCAAGACGTTCAAGGCGAGCACGGTGGTCTGCGACGCCTCTTCGGGGAGCTGCGAGAACGACGCGACGTGCACCGGGTCGAGCGCGACCTGCCCGGTCAAGACGTTCAAGCCGAGCACCTTCGTCTGCAACGCCGCGTCCGGCACCTGCCAGAACGACGCGACGTGCACCGGGTCGAGCGCGACCTGCCCGGCCAAGACGTTCAAGCCGAGCACCACCGTCTGCGACGCCGCGTCGGGCACGTGCGAGAACGACGCGACGTGCACCGGGTCGAGCGCGACCTGCCCGGCGAAGACCTTCAAGGCGAGCACGGTCACGTGCGATCCCGCGTCCGGCATCTGCGAGAACGACGCGAAGTGCACGGGGTCGAGCGCGACCTGCCCGGCGAAGACGTTCAAGGCGAGCACGGTCACGTGTGATGCCGCGTCCGGCATCTGCGAGAACGACGCGAAGTGCACGGGGTCGAGCGCGACCTGTCCCGCGAAGACGTTCAAGCCCAGCACCACCGTCTGCGACACCGCGTCGGGCATCTGCCAGAACGACGCCAACTGCACGGGGTCGAGCGCGACCTGTCCCGCGAAGACGTTCAAGCCAAGCACGACCGAGTGTCGGGTGAGCTCCGGGATGTGCGACCCGGCCGAGAACTGCACCGGGTCGAGCTCGGCGTGCCCGACCAACACGTTCCTCCCGAGCACGACCGAGTGCCGCGCCTCCGCCGGCCCTTGCGACCTCGCCGAGAACTGCACCGGCAGCACGGGACCTTGTCCCACCGACGTGTTCCGCCCCGCGTCGTTCATGTGCGCGCCCCAGAGCGGTGTCTGCGACAACGCAGACTTCTGCACCGGCTCGAGCGCGCCCTGCATCGACAGCATGAAGCCCTCGACGACGGTGTGCCGCGCCGCGCCCCTCATCTGCGACCTGCCCGAGAGCTGCACCGGCTCCAGCCACGACTGCCCCACCGATCTCTTCAAGCCCTCGACGACGGTGTGCCGCGGCGTCGCCAACCAGTGCGATCAGGCCGAGAACTGCACCGGAGCGGCGGCGGCGTGCCCCAGCGACAGCCCCGTCCCCCCCGGGACGACGTGCAACGACTCAGATGCTTGCACCCCCAACGATGTCTGCTCCGGCTTCACCTGCGCCGGGGACGACACCGACAGCGACACCGTCGGCGACACCTGCGACAACTGCCTGACGACCCCGAACACGAACCAGGCAAACCCCGATCACGACATCTTCGGGAGCGCCTGCGACAACTGCGACGACGACGCCAACGACGATCAGCACGACTTCGATCTCGACGGTATCGGGGACGCTTGCGACAACTGCCTCCAGACCTCGAACCCGCTCCAGACCGACACCGACATGGACGGGCGCGGCAACGCTTGCGACAACTGCCCCACCGTCGCGAACACGGACCAAGAGAACAACGACAACGACTCTCAAGGCGACGCCTGCGATCCGGACGACGACAACGATGGCTTCCTCGACGTCGAGGACAACTGCCAGTTCGTCCAGAACGATCAGCACGACATGGACAAGGACGACATCGGCGATCTCTGCGATCCCGATATCGACGGCGACGGCATCAGCAACGTCCGCGAGGGTCAGATCGGGACGGACCCGCTCGACATCGACACCGACGGCGACACCGTCCCGGACGCGATGGAGGTCGGCGATCCGCTCGACCCCCTCGACACCGACAACGACGGCGTCATCGACGCCCTCGACGCCGACAGCGACGGGGACGGCCACCCCGACACGGAGGAGGCCGGGGATCAGGACATCGACACCGATCCCATCGACACCGACGGCGACACGATCCCCAACTACATCGACACCGACAGCGACGGCGACGGCTTCCCGGACATCAGCGACAACTGCATCCTCGTCTTCCAGGACAACCAGGACGACACGGATCACGATGGGGTCGGCGACGCGTGCGCGAACGACCTCGACGGGGACGGCATCCTCAACGACGCGGACAACTGCCCGAGCGTCCCCAACCCGGACCAGGCCAACCACGACGACCCGGCCGAAGACGGCGGTGATGCCTGCGACGCCGACGACGACAACGACGGCAAGAACGACGACGAGGACAACTGCCCTCTCATCCCCAACAACAATCAGAAGAACACGGACGGGATGCCCGACGGGGGCGACGCGTGCGACCTCGACGACGACAACGACGGCGTCCCCGACGACGAGGACAACTGCCCGCTGATCGCGAACGACCAGCACGACGTCGACGGCGACGGCATCGGCGACGCGTGCGACGACGTGAACGACGCGGATCAGGACAAGGACGGCGTGCTCGACGCCATCGACAACTGCGTCGACGTCCCGAACGAGGACCAGGCCGACGTCGACAAGGACGGCATCGGTGACGTCTGCGACGACGACAACGACAACGACGGCGTGCCCGACGCGACCGACAACTGCCCCGCCATCGCCAACGCCAAGCAGACCGACACCGACGGCGACGGGAAGGGTGACGTCTGCGACGACGACGACGACGGGGACGGGATCGTCGATACGGAGGATGACTGCGCCCTCGACCCGGACCCGAACTGCGGGGCTGCCCCCGAGGTCCCCGTCAACGGCGGCGGCTGCAACTGCGTCGTCGCGGGCGGTCCGCTCCCCGGGGGAGAGGGCCCCCTCGCCGCCCTCGCCCTCGCTGGGGTCCTGGCGCTCGCTCTGCGCCGACGCTCCCGAGCTCACGCCCGGCGCGCTGACGCGCTCGCCGACCCTTCGCCGGCGGCTTCGCTCCAAGGGAGCTGCGCGGCGCGAGGGGTTGGAATTGGGCGGCGCGGTCGATAGCCATTAGAGTGCTCCGAATCATGAAGACGACCGCGCCTCGGTCCAACGAACGCCGGAGCCGGCGTGGCCACCGCCTCGCCGCGCTCGTCGCGGGCGCGGCCGTGAGCGTCGGCTTCGCCTCGAGCGCCCAGGCCCAGTCCGAGACGACGGTCGGCAACTTCGCCCTCAATCAGCTCGATCCCTCCACCGCGGGCGACGACTTCTTCGCGGTGCCGTCCGCGTACGTCGCCGGCCACCTCGTCCCCCGCGGCTACCTGATGTTCGACTACGCGTTCGAGCCGCTCTCCGTCGGCGCGGGCGCGATCGTGGGGGGGCAGGGCTTTCTCCGCGCCGACGGCTCCATCTCCTTCTTCCATCACCTCCTCGTCGGGGTCGACGTCCCGGTCGCGATCGTCCAGTCCGGCGACGACCCGACCGTGAGCGGGGTGACCATCCTCTCCCCGAGCGGCGTCGAGATGGGCGACGTCCGCCTCGACGTGCGCGGCGCGCTCTACGGGTACTACCGCGATCCGTTCCAGGTCGGGCTCGGGACGCGCTTCTACTTCCCGACCTCGGGAGAGGGCTCCCTCGCCGGGGAGGGCAAGCCGCGCGTCCAGCCGCAGGCCACCATCTCCGGCCACGTCGGGGGCAAGCACGCCTTCATCTACACCGCGTCGGCGGGCTGGATGGCGCGCGGCCCCTCGAACCCGCACGGCATCACCTTCGGCGGCGGGGTCGGCGGCACGTTCTTCGACGACGTCTTCCAGGTCGACGCGGAGCTCTTCGGCAACTCCCTCCTCGGCGACGAAGAGCCCCTCAGCACCGATCGCATCCGCGTCACGACCGCGACCCGCACCTCCCTCGAGATCCTCGGCGGCGCGAAGGTCCGCGTCGTCGGCGGCCTCTTGTTCGGAGCGGCGGGCGGGGCCGGCATCACCGACGGCGTCGGCACCCCCACCGCCCGCGTCCTCGGCATGGTCGGGTGGTCACCCGTCCCCGCGCGCGACCGCTCCGGCGAGGACGACGACCACGACTCGATCATCAACGCCCTCGACGCGTGCCCGAGCGACAAGGGCGTCGAGAGCAGCGATCCGAAGAAGAACGGCTGCCCCCCCGGCGATCGCGACGGCGACAAGATCGCCGACACCCTCGACGCGTGCCCGACCGAGAAGGGCCGCCCCAACGCCGATCCCACCCGCAACGGCTGCCCCGCCGACTACGACCAGGACGGCGTCGCCGACGTCGACGACGCGTGCCCCAACCAGCGCGGCGTCCCGAGCAGCGACCCGAAGCGAAACGGTTGCCCCGGCGAGCTCGACACCGATCTCGATGGCATCGCCGACTCGCGCGACGCCTGCCCGAAGGAGAAGGGCTCGCGCAGCGACGACCCCTCCAAGAACGGCTGCCCCACCGCCGACGGCGACGGCGACGGGATCGCCGATCGGCTCGACGCGTGCCCCAACGAGCGCGGCCTCCCCAACAAAGACAAGAACCTCAACGGCTGCCCCAAAGAGGTCCGCGTCACGACCGGCGAGATCGTCATCTTGCGACAGGTCACGTTCAAGTTCGGCCAGAGCTCGATCGACCAGACGGTCGACCCGGTGAGCGACGATCTCCTCACCGAGGTCCGCGACGTCATCCTCCAGCACCCCGAGATCCAGGTCATCGAGGTGCAAGGGCACGCCGACGACACCGGCACCGCCGACTTCAACCACGAGCTCTCCGAGCAGCGCGCGAGCGCCGTTCGCCGCTGGCTCGTCAGCCGCGGCATCGACGCTCGCCGCCTCGTCGCCAAGGGCTACGGCTCCACCGTCCCCCTCGCCCCCAACACCACCGACGAAGGCCGCCAGAAGAACCGCCGCGTCCAGTTCGTCATCGTGAAGAAGAAGTAGCGCCGCTACGAAAAACGTAGCAGCGGGAGGGGATGCCCACCCCCGGCTCACTCGTTCGCCGACCCCTCCCGGCGTGGCGCTCCGCGCCCCGCGGGAGGGGGTGGGTCATCTTCCCGCGGCCGCTACGGGGCCGGGACGAGCCCGAACGCGAACGCGCCGAGGGCGTTGCCCCCGTCGTCGAAGACCTGATCCCACGCGACCGCGTCGAGGGAGCGCTCGATCTTCCCCTTCCACGGGCCGCGCAAATAGACGCCGAGGCCGAAGTCCTCGGTGGGGAAGCTCCCGTCCTCGGTCGTCCAGGTGAGGCCGTCCGTCGAGTGGACGTAGAACCCTTCGCCGTTCGCGTAGAAGGCGCCGTCGCGGAAGACGACGGGGCCCGCCTGCTGGGGCGCGAGATCCATCCACGTGTCGCCGTCGGTCGTGGTGGCGACGCGGCCGTTGTCGCCGAACGCGACGAAGCGTCCGTTGCCGAACGCGAGCGATCGCATGTGCGCGCACTCGCCCGGCGTCGCGTCCCCTGCTTGCGCCCAGGTGATCCCGTCCGCGCTCTTCAGGCTGTCGCCGCAGCCACCGGTGCAGAGGGCGATGCCGTTTCCGAACGCGAGGCCTCCGCACCACTGCTGGCCCTCGACGGTGCGCTCCGTCCACGTGATCCCGTCGGGTGACGTGTGGATGCGCCAGCCCGCGGCGATGAAGAGCCCCTGCGCGAAGATCGCGGCGCGGAGGAGGTTCTGGTCATCGCCGCCATCGGGATCGTCCTCGATGAGGTCGCTCCACGTGAGGCCGAGATCCGTCGAGCGCATGCGCCGGCCCCCATAGCCGACGGCGACGATCACCGGATCGCCCTGCTGCACCGATCCGCCCTCACCTTGGCCGCCCTGCCCGGCGCCGCCGCCGCCCTCGGTCGCGCCGCCCGCGGGGGCGCCCGCCTCTTGCTGTCCACCCGCGCCGCCCGCGCCCTGGGAACCTCCCGCCCCTCCACCTCCGCTCGCAGCGTCGTCACCGCACGCGAAGGAGAGACCAGCCAAGAGCCCGAGGAGCGCGATCCGCATGAGCCCACGCTACACGCTCCTCGACGTTCTCAGAACGTGGGTTCTTTGGCGTCGCGCTCCGCTTGCTCGAACAGCATCTTCGAAGACCGATCCTTCTGCACCTTGATCTTCGGGGCCATCGCCTTCAGGCGCTTCTGCTCGCCGAGCTGCCGGAGGGCGGACATCGCGCTGCTGCGCGGGAGAAACTCGGCCTTCTCGTCGAGGGCGATCCCCTCGAGGGCCCGGACGAGGCGGGCCTTGTCGTAGAAGGCCTTGGCCGTATCGAACCACGCCTTGCCGTCGCGGTCGTACGTCTTGAACTCCGTCTTCGCGAGCCCGAGCTTCGACATCCCGCGCCACGGGGGCAGATCCTTGCTGCGGCCCGGTCGCTCGAGGATCTTCATCGTGGCCTCGTAAGCCACCTTGGACGGCTTCTTCGGGTACGGGGATCCGACCCACATCTGGATGGCCCCTTCGAAGCACCCCGCGAAGACCTCCTTGGGGGTGTCGGGGGCGGCGAGCATCTTCTCGAAGATCGGGATGGCCGCGTCGTTCTCGGTCGCGGCGAGGCTCGCGCACGCCTCCGCGCGAACACGGTCGTCGGCGTCCTTCTCCACCACCGTCGCGAGCCGCTCGAAGATCCCGGGCGTCCCCTTCGCCACCTCGTGATCGGAGAAGCGCCGCAGGACCGCCTCGCGGACGCGGCTGTCCCCGTGATCGATCAACGACACGAGGACCTTCTTCACCCGGTCGCTCTTGCGGGCTCCGAGGTGCAGACCGGTGACGAGCTGCACGAGGACGGTGGGCTCGCTCTCCGACCGGAGCGCGTCGATGTACGCCTTCGGCGCGGTGTCGCTCGCGTCCGTCCCGAAGGCGGCGTCGGGGGCGCTCAACGCCGCCTGGTAGCGCACGGCGGGCTTCGGGTGGCGGATGTGCTTGATGCTGACGCGGGCCCGCTCTTTGTAGTCCACACGCCTGCGCACCACCTCGTTGAACGACTTGCGGGCCGGACAGCGGTAGTCGACGCCGTAGCGATCGAGGGTGCAGTCCGAAAGGGCGAGCAGCGCCGTCTCGAAGACCTCGGCGGTGACGGCGGCGCTCGGGTCCTTCAGGTACGTCTCGAGCTGCTCCTTCGAGAGCGGCGGCTTCGGCTCCTCTGTCGGCGCAGGGGGAGGGGGCGCGTCGTCGTCGGTCGAAGCGACGGTCGCGCTCGGAGGCGGCGCCGCGGAGGCGCTCGCCGTCACGGACGCGACCGCGCTCGCCGTCACCGAAGGGGCGGCGGAGGCGGAGGCGCTCGTCGCTCGCCGCCGGGGCGTGTCCTCTTCGTCGTCCTCGATCCGGTGCGACTTCGACTTCGAATCACACGCGACGAGGGCCAGCGCGAGGGCCCCGAGGACGGCGAGAGAGGCGGAGCTTCATACCGCACCGATCCTTCATCGGATCGGTGGCGCTCGCAACGGTCGCGCGGGAGGTGCCACCCCCCCCGCGGGGCGCGCAGCGCCACGCCGGGGAGGGGTCGGCGAGCGAAGGAGACGGGGGTGGAGGCACCCCTCGTCGTTCGTGTGTGCTATCTATTTCGTAGCGGGGCTCTCACCGCTTGGGGCGCGGCCGGGGTCGCGGCGCGTTCCGTCCTCGGCGCTGGGCTGACCGGCCGCGGACTCGCGCAGGGCGCGGATCTTCTCGAGGCGCGGATCGTTCGGGGCGAGGCCGAGGGCGGCGGCGAGGGAGGCGACGTCCCCCGCGTCCCGGTAGGTCTCGCCGTCGACCTCGTCGTCGTCGCCCTCGTCGCGGTGGTCGTGGACGGCGTCGAGGGTGAACTCGTCGAACATCGGCTCGCGCACGCTCGCGGGGAAGCGGCTCCGCGCGCCCAGGGGGCGCCGGGGATGCTGCCGCGCTCGGGGCCGACCCGCTGACCAGGGGGCGCGAGGCGGAAGGGCGCCTCCGATCGCATCATCGCCTCGACGTCCTTCTTGTGGACGACGACCGTCTCCACGCGGAAGTCGTCCGAGGAGTCCTCCGTGTCGAGGTCGACCTCGATCATCGGGGTCGGAGGAGGAGGCGACGGGAGGGAGCGACGGCGGGCGCGGGATCGGAGGCGTCTTCGCGGCGGGGTGGGCGGGCGGCGCCTCCGGCGGGCGCGGCGGCGGGAGCACCGAGCCGGGGCTGCGATGGGTGGCTCCGCCCACGAGCGTCCCCGGAGAAGGCCCGAGGGTGGCGGGCGGTCCCATCACGCTCGGACCGTGCGCGCTCGGGGAGAGGGGCGAGCTCATGATCGGCAACGGCGTCCTCTCCGCCGCCGGCGACGACATCGGCGGGGGCACCGAGGGCGGAGGAGGGCGGTCGGACGCGGGCGGCGCGCCGACGGCGGGCGGCGCGTAGGGTTGGGAGAGGGCGGGCGGTCCCATCGCGACCCCGAGGCGCGCCGCCTCCAGCTCCAGCTCCAGCCGCGCCGCCTTCGTCTCGAAGATCTGAGCCGCGGACTGGACGACCAGGAGCTTTCGCTTCAGCTCCTCGATGACCTCGTCCTGGGCGGCCATCGCCTCCGCGAGCACGCGGATCGACGCCTGCGGATCCTGAGGTTGGCCGAGCCTCAGCGCGTTCAGGAGGAGCTTGAAGGTCGGCGTCGGCATGGCTCGGGCCAGCATAGTCGACCCGCCACCCGGCGAAAGGCACACCCGCTCCCGAGCGGCGCGCCTTGCCTCGAGCGGTCGGCGAGGCTAACCGCTTGCGGCAGGAGCACACATGGGCACGCGCAGCATCTTGATTGGCTTGGTGGCTTTGGGGATGACGACGGCAGCGGCTTGCTCGGAGGACAACACCGGCGCGGGCGGCTTCGGCAACCAGGGCGGCGGGGGCGAGAGCGCCTCGGGCGGTCTCGAGATCCAGAACCTCAACGTCACCATCGATCAGGCCAACCAGCAGGTGAAGCTCACGTTCGTGGTCGACAACAACTCGCACAAGACGGTCGCGGACTGCGCCTCCGCGAGCATCACGACCTCGACGGGGGACGAGGCCGTCGTCGACACCGACTACAACGGCGACTGCAGCGGCTTCGGGCTCACCGACGACATGGATCCCGCCGCGGACTTCTGCGGCCTCCAATCGCTCTGCGACTTTGGCCTCGGCCCCGACACGACGACGGGGGTCATCACCCTTCAAGGGGACGCGAACCCAGGGGTGCCCCAGCCGTGGGCGGAGTCCGGCACCGAGTACACGCTGAAGATCCAGCTCATCATGGACGACGCGTCGATCTTGAACGTGAGCGGCAAAGCCACGGTTCTTTGAGGCGCCGGCGCGGCGCTTGCGTCGCCCTCCGTGAGGATGTGGTCGGCAGGGTCGCGATGACCTTGACGCATGGCGGCGCTTTTGTCACAAGCCACGCGCCATGAAGATCCTCGTCCCGCTCAAGCGCGTCGCCGATCCCGACAACGCCAACAAGGTGAAGATCCCCGCGTCCGGGGACAAGGTCGAGACGGCCGGGCTCGAGTGGAAGCCGAACCCGTTCGACGAGTACGCCCTCGAGGCCGCCCTTCGCCTGACCGAGAACGGCCAGCAGCCGAAGACGCGGGCGGGCGAGGTCGTCGTCGTGACGTTCGGGCCGAAGGAGACGGAGACGACGCTCCGCGGCGCGCTCGCCACCGGCGCCGACAAGGCCATCCGCGTCGACACGACGGACGATCAGCTCGACGGTGATCTCGTCGCGCGGGCCCTCAAGGCCCTCGTCGAGAAGGAGAAGCCGGACGTCGTGCTGATGGGCAAGCAGGCCGTCGACGGCGATTCGAACCAGGTCGGCCAGCTCCTCGCCGAGTACCTCGACTGGCCGCAGGCGACGTTCGCCGCGACCATCCACGAGGAGGCGGGCGCGCTCCTCGTCGGCCGCGAGGTCGACGGCGGCGTAGCCAAGCTCCGCGTGAAGCTCCCCGCGGTCGTCACCGTCGACCTGCGCATCGTCGCCGGTCAGTCGGTCTACTCGCTGAAGACGGCGAAGACGTTCAAGTACAACGAGGGTGTCCGCTTCGCCGCGCTCCCCGCGATCATGGCCGCGAAGAAGAAGCCCCTCACCGAGGTGAAGCTCGCCGACCTCGCGAGCGACACCAAGCTCAAGGTCACCTACGGCCACTTCGCCGCCCCCCCTGCCCGCAAGGCGGGCATCAAGGTGAAGGACGTGGCGGAGCTCGTGGAGAAGCTCTCCAAAGAGGCCAAGGTGCTCTGATTTTTGGGGGGGCTCTGCTCGCCCCCGTGCGCTTCGCGCCCCCCGGCACGCGCGCCCGCGGCGCCTCGCTTCGCTCGCCCCCCCACGCTGACACGAAAGTTGCGAATCGGGAACCGACCCGAAGCCGCACGGAGCGGCGCAGGCCCGAAGCTGAAACCGACCGCGCGCTGAACCCGACTCGACTCGACCGTACCGGCCCGTCACAGGAGATTCCCCATGGCTTCCGTTCTCGTCGTTGCTGAAGTCGCCGATGGCAAGGTGAAGAAGACCACCCACTCCGCGATCACGTTCGCTCAGAAGGCGGCGCAGGCGCTCGGGGGCAGCTTCTCGATCCTCGTCATCGGGGCGGGGTCGAAGGGCGCGGCCGCCGAGCTGGTCGGCTTCGGCGCCAAGGCGCTGCTCGTCGCGGACGACGCTTCGCTCGCCGAGTACGTGGCGGAGAAGTTCGCCCCCACCGTCGCCGAGGCGGCCAAGGGCCACGACGTCGTCGTCGCGACCGCGAGCTCCTTCGGCAAGGACCTGATGCCTCGGGTCGCGGCCAAGCTCGGCGCCGGCTACGCGGGCGACATCACGGAGCTCGTCGCCGAGGGCGGCGCGCTCGCGTACCGCCGTCCGATGTTCGCGGGCAACGCGTTCGGTCTCGCGAAGGTGCAGACGCCGGTCCACGCCGTCTCCGTTCGTCAGAGCGCGTTCCAGCCCGCCGAGCCCTCGGGCGGCACCTCCCCGATCGAGACGGTGAAGGTCGCGGCCCCCTCGGGCGCCTCCGCGCGCGTCGAGTTCGTCGGCGTCGAGACGGTGAAGAGCGAGCGTCCCGAGCTGACCGAGGCGCGCGTCGTCGTCTCCGGCGGGCGCGCCCTGAAGGAGCGGTTCAATGAGGTGCTCGCGCCCCTCGCCGACGCGCTCGGCGCCGCTGTCGGCGCGAGCCGCGCCGCGTGCGACGCCGGCTACGCCCCGAGCGATCTCCAGGTCGGGCAGACGGGGAAGATCGTCGCGCCGCAGCTCTACTTCGCCATCGGCATCTCGGGCGCGATCCAGCACCTCGCGGGCATGAAGAGCTCCAAGGTCATCGTCGCGATCAACAAGGACGCGGAGGCGCCCATCTTCCAGGTCGCCGACTACGGCCTCGTCGCGGACTTGTTCCAGGCCGTTCCGGAGCTCGTGAAGCAGGTCCAGGCCGCGAAGGGCTGAGCGAGCGTCCAACGTCGGGTGGGTCGCGACCGAGCGTTGCGACCCGAGGCCGGCACTGTTCGCGCCGGGCGTCGGGGCTGCTAAGACGCTACGGTGAGACACGGAGCGCTCGGGCTGGCCTCGCTGTTCGTCGTAACGCTCTCCGGTTGTCCGAGCGTACCGCCGACGGAGGGCATCGACTCGGCCGGCCCTTCGCAGAGCGCCGCTTCGAGCAGCACCTCCGTCTCGCCCGAGCCGAGCCGCGGCTCCGTCGCGTGCGAGCCGAGCGGCAAGGGCACCGACTACGAGGTCGGGCCTGGCAAGAAGTATGGCTCCCTCGGGGAGGTCCCGTTCGAGAACCTCGGCGCGGGCGACACCGTCCGCGTGCACCATCGCCCCGAGCCATACCGGGAGAAGGTCATGATCTCGGGCGTGGGCACGGCGCAGGCGCCGATCGTGCTCTGCGGGATCCCCGGCCCGAACGGGGAGCTGCCGGTGATCGACGGGGAGGGCGCGACCACGCGGCCTTCTCTCGTGTTTCCCTTCGAGGGCCATCAGGTGCGCGGCCTGGTCATCGTGGGCTGGAAGCACTCCGATCCGTGGACGCGGCAGCCGGAGCACATCGTGGTGCAGGGGTTCGAGCTGCGGAACGCGGCGGTGGGCAAGCGCTTCACCGATCGAGCGCAGAAGGACGCGGCCTACTCCGGCAACGCCGCGGGGATCTATGTCCAGCGGGCGAGCCACGTCGTGCTGCGCGGCAACTTCGTCCACGACAACGAGAACGGGCTGTTCGTCGGGGGCGGGGGCGAGGTCGAGCTGACGACGGACGTGCTCATCGAGGGCAACGACATCCGCGACAACGGCAGCGCGGGCGACTACTACCATCACAACGTCTACAACGAGGGCTCCGGGATCACGTACCAGTTCAATCGCTTCGGTCCGCCGAAGGGAGGCAAGCAGGGCATCCTCGGCGCGAACATCAAGGAGCGGTCCGCGGGGGTCGTGATCCGTTACAACTACGTCGAAGACGGCGCGCACCTCATCGATCTCGTCGACGCCCAAGAGGCCCGAGATCCCAACTTGAAGAGCCCCTCGTTCCACGAGAGCTGGGTCTATGGCAACGTGCTCGTGCGCGGACCGATCTCGGCGGGGTCGATGGTGCACTACGGGGGGGACAGCGGGATGCTCGACACGTACCGCAAAGGCACGCTGCACTTCTTCCACAACACCGTGGTGGTCGAGAACGCGCCGTACAAGGACTACGAGACGGCGGCGATCTTCGAGCTCTCCACCAACGATGAGGCGCTCGATTCGAAGAACAATGTCTACTTCAGCGCCGCGCCGAAGCCGAACAGCCCCGTCTCCATGCTCGGGGCGCGCGATCACGTCGTGTCGGGGAAGGCCTCGTTCTCGGGCGACTGGATCCGCGCCGGCATCCTGCCGTTCGACGGAACGGCCAGCCGCGACGTGAAGGTGGTCGCCACCGAGTCGGGCTTCGGGGCCGCGATGCGCGGCGAGCAGCCGGGCTTTCGCGCGGCGGCGGATCGCGACTTCAGCCTCGTCCCCGGCGCGCCGGTGAAGGAGAAGGGGGCCGCCGTCGCGTACGATGGGCACGCCGTGCGCTTCCAAATCGGCGCGCTCCGCCGCTCCGTCCGAGAGAAGAGCGAGAGTCGCCCCTCCGAGCCCCGTCCGACCCCGGGCGCGTTCGCTCCCTCCAACTGATCCGGGATCGAGCCCAATGATACAACTGCCCCTCTCCAGGATCGCCGTCGCCATCGCGCGCAACCAGAGCAAGCGCCTCGGCATCACGAAGCTCGTCCATCGGCTCCGGGGCGGACGCGACCGCGGCGGAGAAGATTGGAGCAATCGGAGGCTCGACGCCCACGCGGGGCACGTCCTCGAGATCTTCGAAGGGATGCGGGAGGCGATCGGGGACGTTCGCGGCAAGGTCGGTCTCGAGCTCGGCCCCGGAGACGACATCGCCGTCGCGTACTGCTTCCTGAAGGCAGGGGCCCGGCGGATGTACACGGTCGAGCGCTTCGAATCGGTGGTGCTCGACGACAAAGCGGTGCGTCTGCTCGAGACCCTCGACGAGCTGCTGCCCGAGCTGACGGCCGTCACCGCTACGGATGTCGTAGCGCGGGAGGGCGGGCGGATCCGGCTCGACGAGGCGAAGCTCGTGCACCGCGTCGGCCTCTTCGAGGCGTGCCGCCCGCCCGAGCCCGTCGACTTCGCGTATTCGAACGACGTGATGGAGCATGTCGAGAGCCCGGCTCGGATCTTCGAGGCCGCCGCCGCGGCGTTGGTGGACGGTGGTGTCTTCGTGAACAACGTGGACCTCGCGGGGCACAACGTGTTCTCGAGCACGGCCCGCCCCCTCGACTTCCTGACCTGTCCCGACTGGCTGTACGATCTGATGTTCTCCCACATCGTGACGAGCAACCGCGTGCGCTATGGCGATCTCGTCCGCGACCTGCGCCGCGCCGGCTTCTCCATCGGCGAGACGAAGAACATCCTCGAGGCGGACCCGGCCTACCTCGAGGCGGTCAGGCCCCACATGGTCGATCGGTACCGCCACCTCCCGGCCGAGGATCTGAAGGTCGTCCAGGTGCGGATCGTGGCGACGAAGGGGCGCGGCGCCGACGCGCCGATCGGGGACGAGCCGGCGACCGCTCAGCGCAGCTCGGAGCAGCAGCGGAACCCGGCCTCGTACCCGTAGTCGTCCTCCTCGTGGAAGCGCACGGTGGGCCGACACCGCGCGCGGACGGGTCCCCACCACCCGCCCTTGAGCCCGCTCCGCCTCGGCGCGCGCTCGTTCGGGATCTCGATCCACTCGTTCACGTTGCCGTTCAGATCGAAGACGCCCGCGTCGGAGACACAGCGCTCCCGCGAGCCGGCGGGCTCGCGCTGATCGAGGCGCGCGAGCTCGGCCTTGCACGCGGCGTCCTTGTCGCACGCCTCTTGCTCGAGCATCCGCTTCCGGTGATCGGGTGGGCGGAAGGGCTCGTCGATGTTGCAGGCGCCCGCGTCCCGCACGAAGCCGTAGACATACGGCTTCATGTCCGGCCCCTCGCACGCGAAGTTGAACTCGGCCTCGGTGCAGAGCCGCTTGCCCGCCTCCTCGCACAGGCGCTTCGCGTGGGTCCACGAGACGAGCACGCGCGGCAGCGCCCCTTCGCGGTTCGGGTATTCGAATCGGTCCATGCAGAACCGCATGCGCACCCTCGCGGGCGAGACGCACTGCGATGGGCGCTCGAAGACGAGGCATCGATCCGTCGGCTCCGCCTTCTTCGCCTTCTCTCCCGGTGGGGTCTCGGGCTTCTCTTGGCGCTCGAGGCAGCGCTGCTCCACCTCGGGGCAGTACGCGCCCTCCACCTCCACCATGTCGGCGGGGCAGCGTTCTCCCCGATCCGAGCGCGCGGCGGCGGCATCGGGATCGGGGGCGGCGGCGGTCGCGACCGCGGCGCCGAGCGTCGAGCGAGCGATCGACGGGGCCGGCGGCGGCGATGGACGCTCGTCGCCGCCACCGCAGCCTAGCGCGAGCGCGAGCGTGAGCCCGAGCGGCGGCGCCGCGAACGCCCCCTGCAGGCGCGGGCGTGTTCCGCTATAACCCTCCCGGCGATGGCGGGACCCTTCTCCTCCGAGCGAGGCTGACCGATGGCGGATCGCCGCCTCGCCGTCGGATCTCCGGGCTGGAAGACCGCCTTCGAGGAGCGCCTCCAGGGGCGCGCTCGCCTCGGCAACTTCGGCGTCTCTCACGCGGAGTCGGCGACGATCCCTCGCTTCGTCGAGAACAACCACGCGTTCTACGTGCGGGACGGGCGGCTCCAACGTGAATGGATGCTCGCCGCGATCGAGTCGGCGCGCGAGCGCGTCGATCTCGAGATGTACATCTTCGAGCCCGACGAGACGGGCACGCGCATCCGCGACGCCCTCGTGGCGGCGGCGAAGCGCGGCGTCGTGGTCCGATTGATGTTCGACTCGATCGGCTCGGTGCGAGGAGGCCCGGCGTTCTTCCAGCCCATCGTCGACGCGGGGGGCCGGGTCGTCGAGTTCAACCCCGCCGCGCCGTGGCGCCTGAGGATGAGCCGCATCGGCAAGATGCAGATCTGGCAACCGAACCGACGCGATCACCGCAAGCTGCTCGTGTGCGACGCGCCCCTTTCTTGGGTCCGAGGAGCGATGCCGCGCGACGGGGACCGGCCCGCGCCTCCGAACCCCGAGGATGACGCGCCGGGCGCGGATCGCGCCGCCATCGCCATCACAGGAGGCCGGAACATCGCCGACAACTACCTCGGGATGCCGATCGGCGAGGGGCAATGGCGCGACTGCGGCGTGGTGTTGTTCGGGCCGGTCGTGGTGGAGCTCGGGGCGATCTTCGACGCGATGTGGTTCCACGCGGAGGGGCCGGAAATCACCCCGCCCGCCCTCCGCCGCCGGGACGTGGGGGATCTCTCCATCCTGCCCATCGGCACCCAGCCGGGCCTCTTCAACCCGCTGCAGTGGGCGCTCTCGCGGCTCGCCCTCGCGGTTCGCCGGGAGCTCCGGATCAGCTGCGCCTACTTCATCCCTTCGGTGCGCCTCCGTCGCGCCCTCGCCACCGTCGCTCGCCGGACGAAGCGCTGCCTCGTCCTGTTGCCGAAGGCGAGCGACGTCCCGATGGTCGATCGCGCGAGCCGGCACCTCTGGGGTGCCCTCCTCAAGGCCGGGATCCAGCTCTTCCGATACGCGGAGACGATCCTCCACGAGAAGACCGTCGTCTACGACGGCGTCGTCACCGTCGTCGGATCGAGCAACCTCGATCCGCGGAGCTTCCGCTTGAACTACGAGCTGAGCGTGATCGTGATCGGGGCCTCGTTCGCCGCCCCCGTCGTCGAAGCCCACGAGGCCGATCTCGCCCGCGCCGAGCCGTACACCCTCGCGGAGTGGAGAGCGCGGCCCTTCTTCCAGAAGCTCGGGGACTGGATGTGGTCGCTCGTGCGGAGCCAGCTCTGACGAGGGCTACCGCTTGGCGAACGCGACGTGGGAGAGGCCGTCCACCTCGTTGTGGACGAAGGTCATGTACGCGGCGCCGTTCCGGACGTGCATGCCGGTGTAGTCGCCGAGCCACTGCGCGGACGCTCGCTGGGGAGTGAACAGCTCGGGGGCGGCTACCGTCTGGGAGTCGAAGCCGGTGTCCACGCTGATCGTCGTGGACAGGACGAACTGGCCCTCCGTGTCCTCTTCGAACTGGCCCTGGTAGTAGCTGACGAAGAACTGGCCGAGCTCGAAGCCGAGCTGGGGGAGCATCGCGAGGTTGGGCTCCACGGGGATGGAGGTGAGCGGCTCGAACGACAGCGCCCCATTGGTGCTGAGCGCGATCTCGACGCTGAAGAGCATGGCCGTGAAGCCCGCCTCCTTGCCGAACGGGTCGTCGGTCTGGCCGTAAGAGACAAGAAGGGCGCCGTTCTCTGGATCCACGCTGCAGTTCGGATCGGAGAACGCGACGCTGTGACCGACGGGGGACACGCGGACGGGAGGGGACCACGTCGCGCCGAGGTCGTCCGAGCGGGTGGCCTCCACCTTGGTGCCGGTGTTGTCGAGGGCGATCCACACGACGTAGATCGGGCCTCCGTCGGGGCTCGTGCAAGGGAACGCGAGGTTTCGCTGCACCGCGCCCGGGTCGTGGGCCATCACGCTCCGCTCGAAGTTGATCCCGTCGAAGCTGCGCACCGCGATCATGTCGAAGCTGGTCTGGGTGAACTCCGCGTAGGTGACGATGAGCGCGCCGTCCGGCGAGAACGTGATCCAAGGCTTGTCACGGATGTCGAAGGTATCGCCGACGCCCGCGTCCACGGGCGGATCGAACGAGGTCGCGAAAGGAGAGGCGTGGGCGACCTGGACCACCATGTTCGCGAGGTTGCCCCCGCCGTCGACCTCGTACGAGACCCACGTCATCCAGAAGCCGTTCTCTCCGTCGACGGTGATGACGGGATCGGAGGCGAGCTTGCCGCCCGGCGTGAAGGCGATCTGGGGCGGCTCCCACGTCTCGCCGTCGTCGGTCGAGAAGGCGTAGCCGATGAAGGAGGTGCCGAGCTGGTCGTCGACGCCGATCCACGCCGCCGCAACGTAACCGTTCGGGGCGGACTTCACGTCCGTCTCCCCCTCGAAGAAGGAGCCCGGCATCTGGGAGATGATCGTCGCTTCGACGGGGGGTGCCCCGCCGCCTCCGCTCCCCCCTTCGGCGATGAACCCGCCGAACCCGCCGATGGGTCCGGCTCCCTCGCCGAAGCCCCCGCCGCCGGACGGCAGCGGATTGCCGCCGTGTCCGCCGCCGCCTTCGAGGTCGAGCGTGGTGCGAGCGCCACATCCGATCAGGGCGGCGCCCACGAAGAAAAGGGAGGAGAGCGTGACCGAGAGAGCAGGGAGTGAGCGCATGCTTGACTCGCGTGCGAGGCTACCTGTTCTGGCCTTGTTTAATAACCCCGCTCACTGTGTGTCGAAGCGTTAGTGAGGACGCTCACGCTTTGCGCGCGCGGTGCGCCTTGGTTAAGTGGTCAACAACGTCGAGGGGACTCCTCTTTGTGTCGAGCTGCCCCTACCTGGGTGCCTCGAGAATCCCCCAGCGAGGATCGGATGCGGGCCTTGTACAGCTCGGTGATTGGTAAAGCGCTGCTCGTGTCGGGCATGCTCGCGCTCGGTCTCTCGACGAGCGGGTGCAAGCGGCCTGGCGGCGAGACGAAGAAGGACGCGGTCGCCGAGAAGCGAGAAGGGGCCGCGCCCATTCAGGCCAAGTTCGCGAAGGTGACGTCGCAGAAGACGCAGCCTCGCCTGGAGGTGACGGGCACCCTCGACCCGGACGAGCGGAGCGAGGTGGCCGCCCAGACGAGCGGGATGGCGACCGAGGTCACCTTCGACATCGGCAAGCGGGTGAAGAAGGGCGACGTCCTCGTCGTCCTCGACGCGCGCGAGGCGGCGATGCGGCTCGACGCGGCCAACGCGACGGCGGCCTCCCAGCGGGCGCGCCTCGGCCTGAAGACGCCGGGCAAGTTCGATCCCGACACGGTGGCGGACGTGAAGCAGGCCCGCGAGGCCGCCGATCTCGCCAAGACGGACTTCGAGCGGACGAAGCTCCTCTTCGAGCAGGGCGCCGTCTCGAAGAGCCAGTACGACCAAGCCAAGTCCAACAAGGAGCGCGCCGAGGCCGCCTACGACATGGCCCGAAACGGCGCCGATCAGGCGTGGGCGGCGATGCTCGCCTCCCAGTCGCAGGCCGGCCTCTCGTCGAAGTCCCTCGACGACACGAAGATCCGGGCTCCCTTCGACGGCACGATCGACATGAAGCGCATCGCCCCCGGCGAGTACGCGACCCCGGGGCGCATCGTCGCCGTGCTCGTGCGCGACTCGCCGCTCCGCTTCAAGTTCGAGGTGCCGGAGTCGCAGGCCGCCCTCGTCTCCATCGGCAGCAAGATCGATGTGCGCGTGGCCGCGTACCCGACGCGCATCTTCCAAGGCGAGGTCAAGCGCATCGCCGCGAGCGTGAAGTCCCAGACGCGGACCCTCCCCGTCGAGGCCGAGCTCCCCAACGACGACCACGCCCTGCTCGCGGGGTTCTTCGCGCGCGGGCAAGTCCAGCTCGCGGGTGATCCCCAGACGGTGCTCGTGGTCCCCGGCTCGGCGGTGCTCCCGGTCAGCGGCGGCAGCCGGCTCTTCGTGAAGAAGGGCGATCACGTCGAAGAGCGCCTGGTCGTGATGGGCGCTCCCCAACCGGATGGCTCGGTCGAGGTGAGCGGACAGCTCGCCATCGGCGACGAGGTCGCCATCGAGAACGTGAGCGCCCTCTCCGACGGCGCCCCCATCACCGAGTAGATCGTTCTCCTTGTCGCGGGCGGTTCGGCCCTAGCTGGAGGAGCGGAAAAACCATGCAGTGGCTCGCGGCAATTTGCGTTCGACGGCCCGTCTTCGCGACGGTGATCGTCTTGCTCCTCACGGTGATGGGGTTCTTCTCCTACGCGAGCTTGGGGGTGGACCGCTTCCCGAAGGTCGACTTCCCCGTCATCACCGTGAACACGGTCGTGCCGGGCGCGTCCCCCGAGCAGGTCGAGACGGAGGTGAGCGACCGCATCGAGTCGGCCGTCAACACCCTGAGCGGCGTGGACGAGCTGCGCAGTGTCTCCGTCGAAGGCGTGAGCCAGGTGTTCGTGCAGTTCGTCCTCGAGAAGGACATCCACGTCGCCGCTCAAGAGGTCAACGAGCGCGTCAACTCGATCAAGAACCAGCTCCCCCCCGGCACGAAGGAGCCCCAGGTCCTCAAGCTCGATCCGGACGCCTCCCCGATCCTCACCCTCGTCGTCATCGGCCCCGGGGACGTCCGCGACGTGACCGAGTTCGGGAGCAAGGTCATCAAGCGCCAGCTCGAGTCGATCGACGGCGTCGGCCAGGTCACGATCGTGGGCGGCCGCGATCGCCAGATCAACGTCTGGGTCGATCCGGAGAAGGTCAAGAAGCTCGGTCTATCGCCGCTCGACGTCGAGCGGGCGCTCCAAGCGCAGAACATCGAGCTCCCGAGCGGTCGAATCGAGGAAGGGCCGAAGGTCTACACCGTCCGCACCCTCGGCCGCGTGAAGAGCATCGACGAGCTTCGCGAGGTCACGGTCGCGATGCGCGAGAACTACATCGTCAAGCTCTCCGACGTCGCGCGCGTCGAGGACGGCATGGCCGAGCCCGTCTCCGTCGGGTACATGAACGGCAAGAGCGTCGTCCTCCTCAACATCCGCAAGCAGAGCGGCAAGAACACGGTCGAGGTCGTCAACACCGTCAAGGAGCGCCTCACCGATCTGAAGTCGCAGTGGCCGGAGGGGTACCGCGTCGAGATCGCCCGCGACCAGTCGGAGTTCGTCGGCAACGCCATCAACGCGGTGAAGGAGCACCTGTTCTTCGGCTCGCTCCTCGCGGCCGCGGTCGTGCTCCTGTTCCTCGGCAACCTCCGCTCGACGCTCATCAGCGCCGTCAGCATCCCCGTCAGCATCATCAGCACCTTCGCCCTGATGAACTGGGCGGGATTCACGCTGAACTCGATCACGATGCTCGGCCTCACCCTCGCCGTCGGCATCGTCATCGACGACGCGATCGTCGTGCTCGAGAACATCTTCAAGCACATCGAGGAGAAGGGGAAATCCCCTTACCAAGCCGCCCTGGACGGCACGAAGGAGATCGGCCTCGCCGTCCTCGCCACGACGCTGTCCCTCATCGTCGTGTTCATGCCCGTCGCGTTCATGGCCGGCATCGTCGGCCGCTTCATGAACTCGTTCGGCCTCACGATGGCGTTCTCCATCTTCGTCTCCCTCATCGTGAGCTTCGTGCTGACGCCGATGCTCTCGGCGAGGTTCTTGAAGAAGCACGTGCCGAAGCCGGGAGAGCACCCGCCTCCGCCCGGCGTCCACCCCGCGGTCGCGCGCGCGCCCGCGCGCGGCGTCTACGGACTCATCGAGCGCGGCTACATGGCGATCCTCGGGTGGTCTCTCCGGCACCGATGGGTGATCGTGCTCGCCACCCTCGCGACGCTGTTCTCGACGGTGCCGCTCGGGATGAAGGCGAACAAGAACTTCCTCCCCGACGAGGACGAGTCCCAGTTCGGCGTCACGATGCGCGCCCCGGAAGGGGTGAGCCTGGAGGCGATGCGCATCATCGCGGGGCGCGTGGCCGCGGACCTCGAGTCGATCCCGGAGGTGAAGTACGCGGTCACGACGATCGGCGACGACGCTCAGCAGACGCAGAACCTCGCCACCGTGTTCGTGAAGCTCGTGCCTCCGAACGAGCGCAAGAAGACGCAGCTCGACCTGGTGGTGCAGGCCCGCGAGCTTTCGAAGAAGTTCGCGGACGAGTACAACCTCCGCGTGCAGGTCGGGCCGATCCCGGCCTTCTCGGGGGGAGGGCCGCAGGCAGCGGTGCAGCTGCAGATACGCGGCACGGAGCTCAAGAAGCTCCAGGAGTATGCCCAGAAGATAGGCGACGCGATCAAGGCGACCCCGGGCGTCGCCGACTTCGACACGTCGCTCGTGCTCGGCAAGCCCGAGGCGCGCCTCGTCATCAACCGCAAGAAGGCGGCCGAGCTCGGGGTCAGCGTCTACGACATCCAGAGCGCGCTGCGCCTGCTCGTGGGCGGCTACGAGGTCGGCAACTACACGGAGAAGGGCGAGCAGTACAACGTGTTCGTCCGGGCCGAGCACGGCGCGCGGAGCCACGTCGATCAGCTCAACAAGCTCACCGTCCCTTCCGCCAAGCTCGGGAGCGTCACCCTCGAGAACGTCGTCGACATCTCGACCGGCGAGGGGCCGAGCCGCATCGATCGCTTCGCCCGCAAGAAGACGGTCTACCTCTACGCG
This sequence comes from Polyangiaceae bacterium, assembly GCA_044225865.1. GTDB lineage: Bacteria > Myxococcota_A > Polyangia > Polyangiales > Polyangiaceae > Xiheicaenibacterium. Next base: position 46,060 of record JBGAID010000078.1, read on the forward strand.
AACCTCCTCCCCGGGATGTCGCAGCAGGCCGTCCTCGACGCCGCCAACAAGGCCGCCGCCGATCTCCACATGGACACCGGCTACGAGATGATGCCGATCGGGCAGTCGCGTGAGCTCGGCCGCGCCGCGAAGAACTTCCTCCTCGCGTTCTTGCTCGCGTTCATCTTCATGTACCTGGTCCTCGCGGCCCAGTTCGAGTCGTGGCTCCACCCGATCACGATCCTCTTGAGCCTGCCGCTGACGATCCCGTTCGCCCTCCTCAGCGTCATCATCTTCAAGCAGTCGCTGAACCTGTTCTCCGCCCTGGGCGTGCTCGTGCTGTTCGGCGTGGTGAAGAAGAACAGCATCCTCCAGGTCGATCACACGATCGGCTTGAGGAAGGAGGGGCTGCCCAAGCAGGAGGCTATCCTCTACGCGAACCGCGATCGGTTGAGGCCGATCCTCATGACCACCGTCGCGTTCGTGGCGGGCATGGTGCCGCTCACCTTCTCGAGCGGCGCCGGCGCGGGAACGAACCGCGCGACCGGCTTCGTCATCATCGGCGGGCAGACGATGGCCCTCCTCCTGACGCTCCTCGCGACGCCGGTCGCCTACTCGCTCTTCGACGACCTCTCGAACTTCCTGCGCCGGATCTTCCGGATCAAGAAGACGGAAGGCGCTCCCTCCTCCGTGCCGAGCCACGAGCTGCCACCTCCGCCTGCCGAGTGACCCCACCCCTCCCGCGGCTGAGCTCGAAGAGCGAAGACGCTTGGGGAGGGTCGGCGGCGAAGCCGCCGGGGGTGGGCATCCAATGGGGGAGCCTCGAAGAGCGAAGACGCTTGGGAGGGGTCGGCGGCGAAGCCGCCGGGGGTGGGGATCAAATGGAGCGAGCGGCGAGCATGGGGAGATCGCTCTCCACGCTCGCAGGATCGAAGCGCCCGCCGCGCAGCCACTCGGCGGCCGTCTCGAGCAGGGTGAAGCGGGCGGTGTCCTCGAGCCACGCCGAAGCGGTGGGGGTCGCGTGGGCGAGGGCGCGCCACGCGAAGAAGAGCGGCGCCTGCTCGAGCGCGCCCTCGTCTCCGGTCGCGTCGAGGTAGGTCGACAAGAACGTGTCGAAGAGCAGCTTGAACCCGGTCGGCCACGCGCGCGGGCGCTTGAGGCCCCACATCACGAACGCGAAGCTCATCGCCGCGAGGTCGTCGGCGGGCTCTCCCGCGCCTCCGCGCTTGCCGTCGAGGATGGTGAGGTCGGTGCCTTCTCGGAAGATGACGTTGTACGGCTGGAAATCGCCGTGCGTCCGGCGCAAGCGCCACGTGCGATCGCGCCCGACGCGCGTCCTCACCCGCAGCGCGAGCTCCTCGATGGTGGTGAGAAGATCCCGCCGCGCGAAGTCCTCCGGGTAGGCGTCGGCGACCCCGAAGATCCCCTCGCCCCCGCCGACGACGTCGCGGATCGCGCGCGTGTACACCTCGGGGTTGCACGAGGCGGGCTGGGCGTTGTGGACCTCGGCGAGGTGGCGCGCGAGCGCGCTCGCTCGCTCGACGTCGAGATCGGTCGCGGTGAGGGTGGTCTCGATGCGCTGCAGGTCGGCGAGATAGGGCGCGCCCTCCGCGAACGTCGTGAGCAGGTAGAACTCTCCGGTGCCGCGCAGAGAGAGGTACTCGTCTCCGTGCAGCGCCCCCACGTCGAGGACGCGCACGTGGTGGGGTTGATCCCCGAACGTGTCGGCGGAGAGCAGGGCGAGCGCCGCTCGATCGGCGCGCCGATCGTGTCCGAGGAAGCTCGGCTGTGGGGAGCGCAAGACGGCCCGGTGCGTCGTGCCGCGCGCGCGGTAGAGTAGGAGCAGAGGCATGCCGACGCCGGACCGCCGCCGCTCATTCGTCGCTCGATCCGCTCCGAGCGTCTCGGCGCCGATGAGCTTCACCGGGCAGCCTTCGAGGCGCGACAGGCACGCCTCGATGGCAGCGCGCTCTTTCGCGCCGCTCGCCGGTCGGGGGTTCGGAGGTTCTTTCGCCATCGATCTCGAAGGGCGACTCCACGTCGCATGCCACTGTCGTCGGACGCTTCGAAGCGGCGTCGATGCCCTCGCGGATGAGAGCAACGCTGCCGCACGCCCGCGCGCTCCGCGACGTTTGTCCACGGCGAATGCGGGCCTCGTCTCGCGCCAGACCGGCGCGACATAGCTCGAATGGATACTACCGCCTGCGCGCTGCTTGGGCCGACGAATACGGGCAAGACCCACCGAGCGATCGAGCGAATGCTCGAGCACCGCACGGGAATGATGGGTCTGCCGCTCCGGCTGCTCGCGCGCGAAGTGTACGATCGCATCTCCGCGACCTCGGGCGAGAGCCAGGTCGCGCTCGTGACCGGAGAGGAGAAGCGCGTCCCGCCGCGCCCGCGCTATTGGGTTTGCACCGTCGAGGCGATGCCGATCGACACCCCCGTCGAGTTCCTCGCCATCGACGAGGTGCAGCTCGCCGCCCACCCGGAGCGGGGTCAGGTATTCACCGATCGTTTGCTTCACGCGCGCGGGTCCAAGGAGACTTGGTTCATGGGCGCGGAGACGATGCGCGACGCGATCGTCGAGATCATCCCCGACGCCGAGATCCGGAGGAGCCCGCGCCTCTCCGTGTTGAAGGGCAGCGGCTCATGGACCCTCGCGACCCTCCCGAAGCGGAGCGCGGTGGTGGCGTTCTCGCTGCCGCGCGTGTTCGAGCTCGCGGCGCGCGTGCGCCACAAGCGAGGGGGCGCTGCGGTGGTGATCGGCGCGCTCTCTCCCCGCGCCCGCAACGCGCAGGTCGCGATGTACCAGGCGGGAGAGGTCGACTTCCTCGTCGCGACGGACGCGATCGGCATGGGGTTGAACCTCGACATCGATCACGTCGCGTTCGCGGATCTGAGGAAGTTCGACGGGCAGACGGCGCGCGATCTCGACCCGGCCGAGATCGCCCAGATCGCCGGGCGCGCGGGGCGCTACGTGCGCGATGGCACGTTCGGGACCCTCGCGTCCTCGGGTCCGGTGCCGACGCCGGAGCTCTCTCCCGCCCTCGTGCGCGCGATCGAGCAGCACCGGTTCGCGGGGGTGCGATCCCTCTGGTGGCGCAACACCGATCTCGACTTCGCGTCCATCGACGCCCTGCGCGCCTCGCTGCGAGAGGTCTCGTCGTCGCCGCGCATGAAGCGGATGGACCGCGCCACCGATCAGGCCGTGCTGGGCGCGCTCGCGGAGCGCCCCTCCATCCGATCGCGGGTCCGCGACGAGGAGCTCGTGAGCGTCCTGTGGGACGCGTGCTCCATCCCCGACTACCGGCAGATCCTGTTCGAGGATCACGTCGCCCTCGTCGAGCGCGTGTTCGTGGAGCTCGTCGACCGGGGATCGCTCGCGGCGTCTCCCATCGAGCGCGAGCTGGATCGTCTCCGCGCGGAGGCGCCCGACCTCGAGACCCTCATGGATCACATCGCGTCGATCCGGACCTGGAACTACATCGCGAACCAAGGGCCGTGGATCGAAGGCGCGGCCGGCATCCGCGAGCGGGCGCGCGCGATCGAGGACGAGCTCTCCGACGCGCTCCACGCCCAGCTCGTGGACCGCTTCGTCGATCGGACGCGGCGGCGCGCCGGTAAGCCCGCGTCGAGCGCGCGCGCCGTCCCGCGCCCGGATCCGAGCTCTCCCTTCGCCGCCCTCGTGGCCCTCGCCGAGAAGCTCCCCGCGGGGCCGGCGGGGCTCGAGCGCGCGGTGGAGGCGTCGATCGTCGAGCGAATCGTCGAGTCCAAGCACGAGGGCATCACCCTCGGCGCGGGCGGGGTCATCCTGTTCGAAGGAGAGCGGATCGGGAAGCTCGTGCGCGGTCGCTCGCTCGCGACCCCGGAGGTGGTGGTGACGGTCGACGCGACGCCGGGAGAGAAGCTCCGCCTTTCGCGCCGTCTCCTCGCGTGGTCGCGCGACGTGGTGCAGGAGCTCGTGGGGCCTCTCGCCGGCGTCGACGATCTCGGATCCACGGGGCGCGGTCTCTCCCACGCCCTCGCGGGGACCTTCGGGACGATCATGGCTCGCGACGTCGCTCCTCAGCTCGAGGCGCTGACGGAGGCGGATCGGGCGCGGCTCGCGCAGGCGGGGGTCGTGTTCGGATCGGTGGTCGTCTACGTGGCCGCGAACCTCAAGCCGGATCGCGTCGCGGATCGGGTCGGGCTGGTGAGCGCCCACCTCGGCATCGTGCCCCCGGCGGCAGGGCAGCGACCGAGCCCGCTGCCCCGCGGCCACGAGCGCTCCATCCCGCTCCTCCGCGGGGTCCCGGACGCGATCCACGCCGCGATGGGCTTCCCCGTGATCGGCCGGAGGGCGGTTCGCGCCGACGTGCTCCAGCGCCTCGCGAACCGGATCGATCAGGCGGCCCTGCGGGGCGAAGACGCGCCTCCCGTCACGAAGATCGCGAGCTGGCTCGGCAGCAAGCCGGCGGAGGCCGACGAGATCGCGCGGGCCCTCGAGGCGCGCCCGCGCGTGCCTTCACCGCCCTCGGCGGTCGAGCCCTCGTCCGAGCCGGACGAAGCCGATCTGGGCTGAGCCCCGGGGACTCAGCGCCGGGCGTCGCGCGCGTCCTTGGCGATCTTCCGGAACAGCGCCTCGAGATCGTTGCTCGGGGCGCCCGCGGCGGGGGCCGGTCGCTTGGGCGGCTCGTCGACGACGCGCACGCGGACCGGCTCGGGCGCGGGGCGCGGACGCTCCGCCTCTCGGTAGCGGGGCGCCTCGCGGAACGCGGGCGCGCCGAAGTCGACGCGATCCGCGATGCGCTCCGCGCGCCGGACGCTCCGGCGGCGCCACGCGTCCCGAAGCAGGCCGGGGAGCTTCCACGCCTGGGCGCCGTCGAGGGGGGGGATGGGCAGGAGGTTCAGGGCCGCGAGCATCAGGCTCGACCAGGTGAGCGCGTAGAAGAAATCGGCCAAGAAGAACCCGAGGAGGGTGGGCGCGAGCGCCGGCGCGATCGCGAGCTTCACCACCATCGCGACCGCGAACAGGACGAGCTGCGCCGCCACCCCACCCCACGCGATGAGCGACTTCTGGAGGGGCGTCGCGTTGCCGGACCAGTGACACTCGCCGCCGAAGCCGTGGATGTCGACGCCGTGGACCCGCTGGCGCGTCGCCTTCACGACGAAGGCGTGGCCAAGCTCGTGGACGAGGATGACGACGACGAACCCCAGCCACGCCCCCGGCGCGAAGCGCAGCCCGCTGAAGAACACCGCGCCGAGGAGGGCGCTCCAGTGCAGGCGCACCAGCACCCCCCGCACCCGACCGAGCGACCACCAGGACTTCACCCCGTGACTTTGTGTCTCGAGAGCGGTTTGGTCAACGGACGTCGGCCGGCGTGTCGGCGTCGACGAGCGACTCGAGGCGGGGATCCGCGGCGGCCACGGCCGGGTCGGCGAGGAGCTCGGGCGCGTCGACGTAGCGCACCCTCAGCCGGCTCGCGAACGCGTGCATGCTCCGCTCGCCCGCCCCGACGGCGCTCGTCGCCTTGGTGAGGGCGTCCACCGAGTAGACGGCGGCGAGCCACTGCGCGCGCCCATCGATCCGAGGCACCGCCGCCTCTCCTCCTTGGAGCAGCGAGGCGATCCGTCGCGCGACCTCCGCGCGCATTCGGAACAGATCGGTCGCGGCCACGAAGCACGCGCGCGCCGCCACCGGTACGTGAGTCGCGCCGCGGGAGATCGCCACGAGCGGCCCTTCGAAGCGTCCCTCGTCGAGGACGACCTTCGCGTCGCCGAGGGCGGGCAGCGCCTGATCCGAGGCCGCGACGATCACGATCCCCGCGCCCGCCACGGGGACGAGCGCCTGCGCCACACGCTCGATCCACGTGGAGCCATCCGTCGTGAGCAGCGCTTTGTCTGCCCCCATCCTCGCGCTTCGACCGCCGCAGAGGACCATCGCCGCGAGCGCGGGATCCGCGGCTGTGCTCGGGATGCCTGCTACGCTCGACTCCGCCATGCCCATCGCGATTGCCGTCCTCGTCTTGCTCTTCTTGCTGATGCTCCTTCTTTCGAGCATCCGCCGGATCGATCAATGGGAGACCGCGCTCAAGTTCACGCTGGGCAAATACTCCGGCCGCGCGGAGCCGGGGCTCACCATCGTGATGCCCATCCTCCAGCAGCTCAAGCGGATCGACATGCGGACGCGCAACCGCGATCTGCTCCGGCAGATGGTCATCACCCGCGACAACGTGACGACGATGGTCGACGCCGTCGTCTACTACCGCGTCGTCGACCCGGAGAAGGCGTCCCTCGCGGTGGAGAACTACGAGGCGGCGGTGAAGGACCGGGCCAAGGTCGTCCTGCGGGACGTGGTCGGCGAGACGCCGCTCGATCAGCTCCTCGCCCACCGCGAAGAGGTCGCGGCGAAGGTCCGCACCCAGGTCGAGTCGGTGGTGAATCAGTGGGGGCTCCACGTCGAGCTCATCGGCCTGCAGGACGTCCAGCTCCCGCCCCAGATGCAGGAGGTCCTCGCCAAGGTCGCGATCGCGGAGCGGGATCGGAAGTACGTGATCATCAAGAGCCAGGCCGACGTCGAGAGCGCGAAGAACTTCGCCCAGGCGGCGGAGATCCTGATGTCGTCGCCGGGGGCGATGGAGCTCCGGCGCTTCGAGACGCTCGCCAACGTGGCCCAGAGCGGGGCGACGAAGGTCGTGTTCGATCTCGCGAAGCCCTATGACGACGCGGGGCACGCTCGCAAGGCCGCCCTCGCCGCCGTCGAGACCCAGGGAGAGATCGTCCCTCAAGCCGCGCGCGTCGGCATGCCCGCCGCCGATCGGGGCGCGGTGGCGCGCGCCGAGCTCGAGGCCCAGGCGGTCGCGGAGGCGCAGCAAGCCCTCGACGAGCGCGCCCGCAGGAGAGGATGACGGCCGCGTTCGGACCCGATCCGCGCGCGGATCTCGGCGCGACGGTGGCGAGCCTCCTGCGCTCGTCCGGCCACGCGGATCTCGCCGCCATCGTGGATCGCTCCCAGATCGAGCGATGCCCCTCGGCCGAGACGTGGCAGCTCGGTGATCGCGCCGTGACCGCCGAGCGCTTCGGGCTCGTGGTCGCGAGCGAGGACTACGTCCGCCTCGACCGCGACCCGGAGGGCCTCTCCGCGCTCCGGAGCGCCTTCGCCTCGGCGGTGCGGTCGTTCGAGACGGAGCTCACCAGCCTCGACCTCTTCCTGGCGGTGGGATCGAGCGGTCGATCGTGGGCCTCTGCCTACCGTTCCGTGCCGGTCGCCGTCTCCCTCGAGCCGGAGCCGGAGGCGGTCCGCGGCGCCGCGATCGCGCTCGCGGAGGCGTATGGCCGCGCCTGGGCCGAAAATGTGCTCCAGCGCTCGACCTTCGATGTGGCGCCGGTGCCCTACGCGGAGACCTCCCTCCGCCGCTGGGTGGTTCGCCTCGTCGCCGCCGACTTCGTCGATCTCGACCAAAAGCCGGAGCGGCGCGCTCAGCTCGAGGCCATGATCACGGCCGCGGCCGCGAGCCCGACGACCCGGGTGGGGGAGATCGTCTTCGGGGCGAGGGCGTGAGGACGTTGCCATTTGCTAGGCGCCGCGGGATGCTCGAGTCGTGTCCCGCTACGCGGCAGGCGACAACTTCACGATCGACATCGAGGACCACGTCGCCGTGTGTCGCCTGTTCCGCAACGTCGACTTGGACCACGCCGGGCTCGCGCGGGCCGCGACCGAGCTCGCCGGTCACGGCCGCGCCCTCACCCTGAGCGGCGAAGCGGAGGGGATGGTCGTCGACGTTCGACGCGTGCCGGGGGCGTTCGCTCCCGAGGTCGTCGTCGCGTACGCGGAGCTCGCCGCCGCTTGGGAGAAGACGGGGCAGCGCATCGCGTTCCTCGCCCTCGACGACGCGCTCCAGCGCATGCAGCTCGGTCGCCTCGTCCAGCAGAACGCCCCTCGCTTCGGCACCATCTCGACCGATCGCACCGAAGCCCGAAACTTCGCCGGCGCGAAGGGCATGATCAACCCCAACACCACCAGCCGGCTCTTCGATCGGCCCACCCGCACCAAGCGCTGAGTTTGCCCCCGCTTCGGGGCGGGCTACGATCTCCCCCGTGTCCGAGCACGAGGGCGGGGCGTTCGAGCGGAGCTTCGAGAGGGCAGCGAAGACCGCTCGCCTCTGGCTCGGGCTCCGCGCGCTGGTCTCGAGCCTCGCGGTGGGCGCGGCGGTGGCGGCGCCCCTCGCCGGGATCGCCTTCGCGACCCGCAGCGCAGAGGCTCGGATCGTCCTCCCCGTCGCGGGGCTCGCCGTCGGAGCCATCGCCTTCGGGCTCGCCGCCCACCGCCGGCGCCTCGCCGATCGCGACCTCGCGCTCTTCTTCGATCGGCGGCTCGCGACGGACGAGGCCATCGCGACCGCCCTCGATCTGGGCGATGAAGATCCGGCGCGGCCCGTCGTCGCGGACAAGGCCGCGCGCGCCCTGTCCGAAGCGCCTTCGAAGCGCCTCCGACCGCGCGTCCTGTCGCGGGCCCACGCGCTCCTCCCCGTGGCCGTCGCCGCCCTCGCGTGGGTGAGCCTCCGGCCCTT
>JBGAID010000197.1:0-6030 GCA_044225865.1 Polyangiaceae bacterium
CTCGCCCGGTAAGTCCGCGAGCCCGGCGCGCCGGGCGAAATGGCGGGCGCAGAGCTCGATGTCCTCCGGGCGCTCGCGCAGCGCGGGCAGCTCCAGCTTCACGACCGCGAGCCGATAGAACAGATCCTCGCGGAAGGTCCCCGCCCGCACCTGGGCCTCGAGATCGCGGTTGGTGGCGGCGACCGTCCTCACCTTCACCCGCACCGTCTTGTTCGTCCCGACCGGCGTCACCTCGCCCGACTCGAGCGCGCGCAACAACATCGGCTGCACGTCGAGGGGGAGCTCGCCGACCTCGTCGAGGAACAGCGTGCCGCCGTCCGCGGCCTCGAAGGCGCCCTCGCGGTTGTCGATCGCCCCCGTGAAGGCGCCCTTCTTGTGCCCGAACAGATCGGAGAGGACGAGCTCTCGGCTCATCGCGCCGCAGTTTCGGACCACGAGCGGCCCCTCGCGGACGCTCGAGCCTTCGTGGATGGCGCGGGCGACGAGCTCCTTGCCGGTGCCCGACTCACCGAGGACGATGACGTTGACGAGCGAGCTCTCGAGCCGGGTGAGGATCGCGAAGAGCCTCCGCATCGCCGGGGAGGCCCCGAGCAGCCCGCGGTAGCTCGTCGCTTGGGAGGCCTCGAGGGAGCCGAAATCCGGGGCGATCGTCATCTCGACGGACCCGAGCACGATGCGTCCGCCCGGCGCGACCGTCAGCGAGCCGATGCGCTGCCCGCGATAGAACGTACCGTTGCGGCTGCCGAGATCGCGGACGAGGACGCCGTCGGGCGTGAGCGTGAGCTCTGCGTGGGCGCGGGACACGGTGTCGTCCTCGATGATGAGGCCGGCCTTGCTGCCCGCCCCGACCACCACCGTGCCCGAGGCTAGAACGAAGGGGTCCGGACGCGCCGGCGCGCCGTGAACGCGCAGCACGACGCCGAGGGTGGCGTCGCGGGGGCCCTTGCGCTCGAGCGGGAGGGTCGTCCCTTCGCGCGGGGGTAGCGGCGCCGTCTGCGCGTCTCGTCGTGTCGTGGTGTCATCGGTGGGGGGCTGGTTCGGTCGGCTCACGAACGCTCCGGTTCTGACTCGGGCCTGAAGCCCCGCGAGCGCGAGGCTACTCCGTCACGTGGTTGGGCTGGAGTTTGTTCGTAGGCTCGTGTAGTTCTCAAAGTGGCTATGAACGACAAGGATATTCGAAGTGGTGAGGCGTCGAAGACCGACAAGCGGAAGCAGAGCCTCTACTTCCCCGAGTCCATGCTTCAAGAGATCAAGGACGAGGCGGCCCGCCTCGATCGTTCGCTGTCGTGGGTGGTGCAGCGTGCGTGGAAGCTCGCCCGCCTGGAGATCAAGAAACTTCCGAGCGTGAACGACGTCGCCGACGACGAAGACTCCGGCGATTGACCGGTCTGCTCCGGCTCGCGCGATGGCGCCGCTGGCCGGAGCCGGTGTGACTTCCTTTGTCTACGCCGCTCGCCGACGAGGTCGACCGCTTGGCTCGAGAGCTCGAGGAATCGTTCGTCGCCGCTGAAGACAGCACCCAGATCTACGTTCGGTCGCGGCCAGGCCCGAAGACGAACACGGACGGCGTCCTCTCGATCCTCTGCGACGGGATCGCCTGTGACGGCTTCATCTGGAAATACCTCTGGGACGTGATCGCGACGCGGACCGGCGTCGCGCACTGGAACTATCGCGGCCACGGGCGAAGCCAAGCCCCCGCGGATCGAGAGCGGATCCGGGTCGTGGATCTCGCGCGCGATCTATCGACGGTGCGCCAGTCGCTCGGGGATCCGGAGGTCGTCATGTTCGGGCACTCGATGGGCTGCCAGGTGCTCCTCGAGAACTACCGCCTGCGTCCTGAGAAGGTCCGCGGGCTCGTCCTCCTCTGCGGCGCGCCCGGCCGGGTAACCCACACCTTCAAGGGGACGGACGCGCTCGCTCAGGTGCTGCCGCGCATGATCGACGCGGTGGAGAAGCACCCCAACGTCGCGCGCGCTCTGTGGGGCGGGCTGCCTCCCGAGATCGCCCTCAAGCTCGCCTTCGCCCTCGGTGAGGTCGACGGCAAGACGATGGACCCCAAGGACCTGCTCCCGTACCTCGAGCACATGGTCGACATCGATCTCGGGATGTTCCTCCGCATGCTTCGGGACGCGGGCGAGCACACCGCCGAGGATCTCCTCCCCGACATCGAGGTGCCCGTGCTCGTCGTCGCGAGCGATCGGGACTCGTTCACGCCGCCGCGCCTCGCCGAGCAGATGGCGGCGAGCATCCCGAAGGGGGAGCTGTTCATGATCCCAGGAACGCACGCCGCGCCGCTCGAGCAGCGCGATCGCGTGAACGAGCGCGTGCTCGCCTTCCTCGACGAGGTCCTCGGCGAGAAGACGACGATCCCGGGCGACGTCGCCCCCATCTAGATCCAGCAGCCGCGAGGAGGGGTGCCCCGCGTCACTCCTGGGTGATGACGACGCGGCGATCGTCGCGGTAGGTGATGCGGCCGGACTCGCCGGGGCGCTGCCAGCTCTCCGACCACTCGAGGCGGTTGTCGACGGACCGATCGAACGCGACCACGATCGGGCCCGGATCCTTCTTCAGCACGAGGGAGCTCGCGACGCGGTAGCGCCCGTCGGGCAATCGATAGAGGGCGACGATGAACGCGTCTTCCTGGACGAGGCCGGTCGCGACGACGATCTCCTCGCCCGGCACGGGGCGCCACGTGACCGGCAGCGTCGTGAGCTCGTAGCCCTTCGGGTCCGCGCCCGCGTCCGCCTTCTCGGTGACGTCCTTCTTGGCCGCCTCCGCGTCGAAGAACTGCACGGTCCCCTTCAGCTTCGCGAGCTGGGGGATCGCGGCGAACATCTGCTCGAGCTGCTCCGCTCCGAGGTCCGCCTTCTCGAAGGTGGGCTTGTGCTCCGGCGCCGCGATGGACGCGGTGTTCGGCTCGCCTCCGCAGCAGCGGAAGGTGATGTCGTCGTAGGAGCCTTCGCTCGCGAGGCTCGATCGGTGGGCGCAGCGCCGATCGAGGTCGCTCGCGCCCGACGCGGCGCCGCGCGCCGCCGCGCCCCCCATGCCTCCCGGCGGCGCCGCCACGTCGCTCGCGGTCCACTCGCGGAACGCGCCCATCCCCACGACCCCGAACCCCGACGCGCACGACGCGGGGTTCTGCGAGCACGATGGATCCCACCCGCTCCTCCCCGCGAAGGGCTGGGCGGGCTCCCCCTTGCAGGCTCGCTCCCACTCGAGCTCGTTGCACAACCTCCGACCTCGGGCCTTGCAGAGGCCGGAGGCCTTCTCGCGACTCACGCCCCGCATGGGAGGCTTGCCGGGCTCGTTCGGGTAGACGAAGCGATCGATGTCGAACGCGGAGAGCTCGACCGGGGTGAGCGGCGGCTCCAGCGTCGGGTCGCGCCCTGCGTCTCCGGGCGTGCTCCCGGAGAGGAGCTTGCCGGCCGGGATCGGGACGATGGCCTGCTCCGCCGCTTTGGCGGTGCTCGTCGTGCTCGCGGAGCTCTGGTTCTCGGCCGCCTCCAGGACGACGTCGGAGGGCCCGCTCGCGCCCGCGTCGGCCGAAGACGAGGCCTCGCTCGATGAGCGATTGCAGGAGGCCGCGATCACCGAGAGGACGAGACAGCCGCCCGCGCTGGCCACCCGATGGCCCTTCACCGCCCCGCTATGGCAGAAGCCTCTCCGTCGGTCAAACGCGGGACGCGAGCCCCCGTGCCGGCGCGGAGTTCCGGTGTAACGTAGGGGCGTTGACGCTGATCGATCTGCCGCTGTGGTTCATCCGAGGCTTCGCTGTCCTCTTCGGTCTTCTGTGGGGCAGCTTCCTCAACGTCGTGATCTACCGCGTGCCGCGCGGGCAGAGCGTGGTGTCCCCTCCGTCCCACTGCCCCAAGTGCAACAAGCCCATCCGCGCGTGGCAGAACTTCCCCGTCTTCTCCTACGTCCTCCTGCGGGGGCGATCGGCGTGCTGCGGCGAGCGCATCTCACCGCGCTACCCGATGGTCGAGCTCATCGGCGGCGTGCTGAGCCTCGCCATCGTGGAGCTCGTCGTCCTGCCCCTGCCGCAACCCCAGACGAGCCTCGCCCGGGCCGCCTTCCTCTATCTGCCCAGCTTCGCCTTCGCGCTCTTCCTCGTCTCGACCGCGTTCATCGATCTGGAGCACATGGTGATCTTGCCCGACAAGGCCAACGCCGCGTTCGCGATCCTCGGGGTCGCGACCGCCACCGTGCGCGGGTTCACCATCGTCGAGACCTTGATCGGCGCGGGCGTGGGCCTCGGCGTCGGCTTCGCGATCAACGCGGTGTACAAGGTCCTCCGCGGCCGCAGCGGCTTCGCGAGCGGCGACAGCATCCTCCTCGGCGTCATCGGGGCCTGGTTCGGCTTCGCGGGCGCGCTCTTCGCCCTGTTCGCGGGGGCCATTCAAGGCGTCTTCATCCTCATCGTGATGCGCCTCTTGGGCGGGAAGGTGGAGGAGCCCGACGCCGTGAAGCGCGAGCGCGAAGAGATCCTCGCCGAGATCGAGAAGCTGCCCGAGGACGAGCGCGAAGAGGCCCTGCGCGAGTGGCGCGCGGACGACGAGCTCGCCGACAATCCGGGCGAAGGGATGCAGGCACCCCTCCCGTTCGGGCCCTTCATCGCCATCGCCGGCCTCGAGCTCGTCCTCTTCATGCCGACGCTGAAAGAGGCGTTCGTCGCGTTCACGTCCGCGGGCTGAGCGGGATGCCTCGACCGACCTCCATCTTCGCGCTCTCGTTCGCCGCGCTCGTCGCGAGCGGGTGCAACCCCGCCCTCCCCCTGCCTCCCCTCGTGACCCCCGAGGGGCCGCCCATCGTCGTCCCGTTCCCACCGCCGCCGGCGCGCGCCGACGTCGTCCTCGACGCCCCCGCCGACATGAAGCACCCGGTGTGGATCGACGGCCAGTGGCTATGGCGAGGCAAGCGGTGGATCTGGCAGCCGGGCGAATGGGTGGATCTCGAGCCCGACCAAGTGTACGCGTTGCCCTACGTCGTTCGCCGCGCGGACGGCGTCTTGGTCTGGTTTCAAGGTACCCTGCGCCCTCCTTCGTCCCGCCCCCGCGGCGCTCCCGAGGACTCGAAAACGCCATGATGTACGCTTGGACCTTCGCCGCGCGAATCATCGACGAGGTCGCGCGCCTCGTTCGATGCATGGGCAAGCACCGCTACGTGCAGGAGGTCGATCATCGAATCCACTGGTCGGTGGACGAGGCCTTGCGCGACCTGCCCGCGTTCGCCGAGCACGCACGCGCCTTCGAGAGGCTCTGCGAGAGAGCGCCCGACATCCACCGCGGCTCGCGCGATCCGCGCCTGTATCGCTCCGCCACCGCCGAGGACGTCATCGGGGTCCTCACCGCCTTCTGGGCCCCGGGCGAAGAGGCGATCGAGCGTCGCGAGCGCCTCGTCGAGATCTTCCACCAGGCGGAGATCCCCATCGCGGAGCACGAGCCGTTCGAGAGCGACCCGGAGTCGCCCCCCTTCCCCGAGCTCATCCTCCTCGACTGGGTCCTGCTCCCCGTCGACCAGCTCGATCCGGAGCGCCACGCCGGCGTCCTCGACGCCCTCGAGGGCTCGGAGGAGGACTTCCACCCCTCCGAGCCCGTGTACCACGAGGGCCCCGCCATCACGATCGTCGAGCTCTGCGACGGCGCCCCCCTCGGCATCCTCGAAGAGGACCTCTACATCTGGGCCGACGGCCCCACCGCGTACTCCGAGTACGTCTTCAAGGGCGTGAGCAAAGCGGCCAAGCTCGAGGAGCCGCCCGTCGGCCCCTGAAATCGAGGCGGCGCGCTCAGATCCCGGGCGGCTGATAGGAGCCCGAGCCGCCGCGCTTCTTCCCGTGGCCCTTGCCGGGACGCGCGGCGGCGGTCGCGCTCGCGGTGGCGCTGACGGCCGGCTCGGCAGATGCGATCGAAGCGGCAGCGCTCGCGGAGCTCGATGCGCTCGCCGTCTCCTCCGCGGACGGCGCGGCGATCGGCGCCGACTCGACCGACGTCGCGGTCGCGGAGAGCGCTGCGCTCGCCGCCGCGGTCGCGA
>JBGAID010000079.1:0-53937 GCA_044225865.1 Polyangiaceae bacterium
AGCTCAGTCTCGGCCGATGACGCGCTCCCAGAGCGGCTCGTTGCTCGAGAACAGGGTGTCGTGCTCTATCTTGAGGAAGCGGGAGAACTCCACGCTGCGCAGCAGTCGCTCGCTGTCCAGATCCGGCACCTTCGTCTTCATGATCCGAACTTGGACCTGCTCGAGGAGGAGGATCCCGTCCTTCTGAAACGTGACATCGGTGGCGAGGTGGTACTGCGCGTAGAGCCCTCGCTCCGTCTGAGACGGCATCACCTGGGTGCGATCGAGATCGATCACGGCGCCTTCGATCAGTCGGCCCCGGCGCGGCAGGAAGAAGTGGGCGCGCTTGCGGCACACGCCCGACTCCGGCTCGCACTCCTTGGACTCGCCCACGACGATGGTCTCGTTGCCGATGCGCGCCGTCGCGAACTTGGTGTCCTTCGGGCCTCGATAGCTCCCCACCCCGTAGATCTCCGCGTTGTCGCCGTAGGAGCGAGCCAGCGCGACCGGGCCGCCCTCGTCGCCGTTGTCGAACTTCAGGCTCCGCAGCCACATCACGCGCATCCCGTTGGGCCCCGAGTTCAGGACCATCTCGTCGGGGTCGACGAAGCGCGGCCACCCGCGATCGCTCGCGCCTCCGCGGAGCGTCTCGTTCGCGAAGATGTAGTTGCCCGTGCAATCCAGCGCGATGGCGTCGAGGCCCTGCTCGTTGCCGTCCACGTATCCGGGCACGAGCACCTCGAGCCACTGGCCCGGGTCGAGATCTCGAACCGCCGTCCCGGCGCGCGAAGGGTCTCCGATGGGAGAGAGCTTCGTCCGGCAGACCGAGATCGGCGTCACGTATCGGACTTCGACCTGCTTCACTTGGCTCTTCAGCGGGTCGGGGCACCCCGCGAGCAGCGTCGCGGCCAGCAGCCCGAAGGCGAGCGAGGACGCTTTTGTGGCTTCGTCGAGCATCGGACGAATTCGTACCACGCGCGCGCGGCCCGCGAAAATTCGTGGCGAACGCACCACGTCACCTTCGCGCCGAAGACCGAGCGGCAGCGGCTCTGACGGCATGGTCCTTTTGTTACCCACCTCGGAGCGGGTTGGGTGGGTAAACACCACACCGATTTGAGGCCCGCCCATTGACGGCCTCGTTTGTCTGTTTAGCCTACAACCTTGTCGCTGCGGTTTGCTTCGGGCCGCAGGGCACGGAAGGGAGAGGGAATGTTGCCCTGTCCTGACCGTAACGCAAGTCGAGGCACGGTCTCTTTATCTCTTCACCCAACTCGGCTCCCGGCCAGCGTGCAGGGCTGCATAGACTGAGTCCCGAGGTTCTCGAGCGGTGTTGAGAGAGGTGAATCACGAATGGCACTGAACGCGTATTTCGCATCGATCACGGGTGAGAAGCAGGGCAAGTTCAAGGGTGGCGTGATCCAGAAGGGTCGCGAGGGTTGGATCGAGATCATCGCCCTCAACCACACCATCACGAGCGCCCGTGACGTCGCGAGCGGCCAAGCGACCGGCAAGCGTACCCACAAGCCGATCCGCAGCCGGATGTACTACGATCAGTCGATCACGCAGTGGTACCAGGCGCTCGTCCTCAACGAGTCCCTCAAGGAAGTCACCATCGACTTCTTCTCCCCCAACAAGCTCGGCACGGCTGGTGGCCAGGGCGTCGAGACGCTCACCTATGAGGTGAAGCTCACGAACGCGTTCGTGTCCCAGGTCGACTTCGAGATGCTCAACAACAAGAACCCCGAGCTGCAGCGCTACGAGAACATGTTCATCACCGAGATCGTGTACCAGAAGATCGAGGGTACGTGGAAGCTCGGCAACAAGGTTTGGCAGGACGACTGGCTCGCGCCGGTCTGATCCAAGCACCAACCTGAGGTTGGATGGCCGATGCGGGATGGCTCGCATCGGCCGTCTGCTTTTTGTGGCTCCGCTCCCTCGGATCCTCGACCGCGAGCGGCGTGAGCAGATAGGATCGGTTCGTGTCGACTTCTCTCTTCACGAAGCTCGAGCGGGCGGCCGACCCGAACAACACCGAGCGACACACGTGGAAGGCGGAGGACACGGCCGCAGCGGTCGTGCGCCACTTGAAGCAGATGCTGTCGACACGGCAAGGCAGCTCGATCACGTGCGCCGACTACGGGGTGCCCGACGTCACGCACTTGCTTCACGATCTTCCGGAGGCCATCGCGCTCATCCAGCGTGGGGTGAAGGCGAGCATCCAGCTCTACGAGCCCCGCCTGAAGAACGTCCAGATCCGCCACGTTCGCAACTCGAACGAGGTCGGCCAGCCCGCCATGGCGTTCGAGATCAGCGGGCACATCCTCCTCTCCGATGGGCGGCGCCAGCCGATTCGCATCGGCACGTCGCTCGACGAGCACGGCAACGTGGAGCTTCAGGAGCTGTAAGAGTTGACAGCACGACGGCGGTTGTCGTCGACTGGCTCGGCCGGATGTTCAACAAGTACTTCCAAGATGAGCTCACCTATCTCCGGGAGCTCGGCAAGGAGTTCGCGGGTGCATATCCCGGCATCGGGCCCATGCTCGCAGAGCGCGGCGGGGACCCGGATGTCGAGCGGCTCCTCGAAGGCGTCGCCTTCCTCACCGGCAAGATCCGACAGAAGATCGACGACGAGCTGCCCGAGGTCATCCACTCGGTCGCGGCGCTCCTCTTCCCTCACTACGTTCGCCAGGTCCCCTCCGCGAGCATCGTCGAGTTCACTCCCCTGCCGAACGTCGTGCGCGAGCGCCTCCTCGTTCCGCGCGGGTCCGAGGTCGGCTCCGTCCCCGTCGATGGGGTCTCGTGCCGCTTCCGCACCACCCAGGACGTCGAGCTCCTGCCCATCGCGATCGAAGACGTTCGGGTCGACACGAACCAGACCCTCGCGCAGACGCTACGTATCGAGATGCGGCTCACCGGCGGCGCGAACTTCGCGGCGCTGAACCTCAAGTCGGTGCGGTTCTACATCCAAGGCGAGCGCCGGCTCCAGGACGACGTTCGGCTCTGGCTGGGGGAGCACGTGGACTCGCTCGCCCTCGCGTCGGTGGACTCGGGCGGGCGCGACTCGGTGCTGCACGTGCCCCCCAAGCGCGCGCTAGAGCTGGTGGGCTTCGCCGAGGAGCAGTCGCTGATCCCGTTCCCAGCCACGGTGTTCCCCGGGTTCCGGCTCCTCCAGGAATACTTCACCCTTCCCCAGAAGTTCGCCTTCTTCGACATCACCGGGTTCGAACGGATGCCTGCGGAGAAGGTCGGCGATCGGTTCGCGATCCTGATTCAATTCCGCGACTCGATGCCCCCCAACACACGGGTGAGCAAAGAGAACTTCAAGCTCTTCTGCTCGCCGGTGGTGAACCTGTTCCCCCACCCGACAGATCCCATCAAGCCCGATCCGACCAAGCACGAGTACATCGTGCGGCCGAGCGGAGGCGAGCCGATGGGCTTCGAGATCTACGGGATCGAGAACGTCGTCGGTATCGCCCGCAAGACGAGCCAGCGCGTGAAGATCCCGTCGTTCCTCTCGTTCGAGCACGAGATCGAGCCCGAGGCGGCAGAGCGCGGAGTGTTCTATCAAACCCATCTTCGGCCGGCCGCGGTCGGCGACGGGGTGGACATCTACATCTCCTTCGGCACCCCCGCCGACGTGAAGCAGCTGCCCGACTTCGACGTCATCAGCATCGACTCGACGTGCACCAACCGGCGGCTGCCGTCCCAGCTCAAGCTCGGGGATCTGCGGGTCTCCACCGCGACCTCTCCCGCCGTCGCCACGTTCTCGAACATCGCTCCCGTCACGCCGCCGCTCCCTCCCCCGGTCGGGCGCGAGCTGCAGTGGCGGGTCCTCGCGCACATGGCGATGACCTATCGCTCCATCGCCGAGCTCGACGTGCTCCGCGGGACGGTCGACATCTACAACTTCCAGGCGCTCGTCGATCGGCAAGCGGCCCGCGCGAACCAGCTCCGCGTCGCCGCGATCAAGTCCATCGCGGTGAGCCCGACCGACCGGCTCTACCGCGGCGCCCCCATCCGAGGCATCGCCGCGAGGCTCGAGCTCGACGAGACCGGGTTCGCGGGCGAAGGGGACATGTATCTGTTCGCCTCGATCTTGAACGAGATGTTCGCCTCGTACGTGGCGCTCAACTCGTTCACGCAGCTGAGCGTGACCGGGCAGAGCACCCGCGTGGAGTACAAATGGGAGCCGAAGAACGGTCACCGCTACCTGATCTGAAGGAGGAGCTTCGGCCCTTCCTGGAGCGGGGAAGCAAGTTCGGCTTCTACCAGCTTCTCTATCTGCTCGAGCGCGTGCACGCGGGCTCGACGCCTATCGGCGTCTCGGGACCGGCGGCCACGGAGAAGATCCGCCTCCGCCCCGCCGCCAACCTGGCGTTCCCCGCCGGCGACGTCGAAGGGGTCGAGACCGTCGGGACCGCGGAGACGGGCGAGAAGACGCGCATCACGACCACCTTCCTCGGCCTCTACGGCGTCTCGTCGCCCCTCTTCTCGTACTTCATCGAGCAGATCAGCCAGGCCGAGTACCAAGGACAGAAGCAGCCGGTTCGAGACATCCTCGACGTCCTCCATCATCGGCTCCTCTCGCTGCTCTATCGGACGTGGACGAAGTATCGCCTCTACGTCGGATACCGCACGAAGGGGCAGGACGCGTTCACGCGGCGGATGCTCTGCGCCGCCGGCATCGACGGCTTCGGTGCCCACAGCCCGCCGATCCACAAGTTCCTCTTCCTCCGCTACGCGCCGATGCTCGCCTGGCGGGCGAGGACGGCGCACGGGCTGAACATCGCCCTCCAGGAGCTCTTCGGAAACATGGGCGTGAAGATCGATCAGTTCATCGGCGCCTGGACGCTGATCGAGAAGCCCTATCGGAACAAGCTCGGGCAGGCCAACGCGAGCCTGGGTCAATCGATGACGATCGGGCGCTACGTCTTCGACGCGTCGAGCCGCTACAAGATCGTGTTGGGCCCGCTCGGATATGACGACTACCTGGCGTTCTTGCCCGGAGGCCACAAGCGACCGCTCCTTCGCGGGGTTTGCGCCGTCTTCACGCGCGGCATGTACGACGTGCTGCTCGAGCTCCACGTCAAGCCCGACGCAGCGCCGCGCTTTCAGCTTGGCTCGCCGAAGGCTTCTACGTTGAAGCGGACGGCGTGGCTCGGCGGGCCGAAGAAGCCGTTCGTCTTGACGGTTCCGCTCGAAGATCCGAAGTCGGACGCCGAGGCGGAGGCCGACGACGACCACGGCGAGCCCCCTCCGAATCCGTTCGAGGTGGCCGATGTCCTCGACTGAGTCGGACACGATCGAGTCGGAGCTCGCGCGCCTCTGCCAGAGCTGCGGCATGTGCTGCGACGGGACGCTGTTCCAGCGGGCGCTCCTCAAGCCGGAGGAGGTCGAAGGGGCGAAGCGGCTCGGGCTGCGCGTGATTCAGAACAAGGGCTTCGAGCAGCCGTGCACCAAGCTCGAGTCGCGCTCGTGCACCGTGTACGAGCACCGCCCCTCCGTGTGCAGGAGCTTCAGCTGCCGGCTCTACGCACGGCACCGTGACGAGGGCGGGCCGCTCGAGCCTCGGATCGCTCGCGTCGCGCGCGTTCGCGAGCTGCGCGCCACCCTCGACCGGTTCGGCCTGGAACGGACCGAAGAAGGCGAAATCAAGTTCAACGCCGAGGGCGAGGATGCCTTCGAAGCGATGGCCACGTTCGGGGAGCTGATGACGCTCCTCGAAGAGGACTTCGCCCGCGCGACGGCGAAGCCGCCCTGATCCGACCCCCGCCCCCGGACGGCTCGAAGAGCGCGGTCGCACGCGAGAGCACCGAACATGTTGAAAGCCGAGTGAAGTCGGGGGAGTTTGCGGCTGAGGCGCGCGCCCGAGGAGTGAGCACCGCAAGACTACTCCTCGTAATCTGAGGAGCGGAGCGACGAGGCCGTGTGGATCGGGCGCGAAATCGCGCGAATGCGCCGGTTTTCAACATGACCGGTGCTCTAGGGGTCCGCGAGCGCGGCGCGCAGCGGGTGTCGATCAGTAGACGACCATCGACGAGACGGCGCGGTTCACTTCGTCGGCGATGGCGTCGATCTCGCCCGAGTGGACGATCTGGACGAGCAGCACGCGGCGATCGCCGCGCAGCAGGATCTCCGTGGCGTAGGAGTCGAAGTTCTCGGGCTTACCGCGGACCTTCGACTTGAGGAGGTAGGCCCGACCTTGCCCGCCCGCGGTGCCGATGGGCTGCCGCAGCGCGATGAATTTCCCTGCGAGGTCACGGGTCTCTTTTTCGTAGCGCGCCTCGACCTCCGTCCAGGGGTCCGTCGCCGGGTCGAGACGTTCGAAGACGGAGAAGATGAACTGACGCGGAGACTGGTACGAGATGAAGCGCTTCTCGGCCGTGTAGTTCGCGTCGCGGATGGTCCAGTCGATGGGCCGGGCGAAGCGCAAATCACCATTCAAGACGCCCACGCCGACGAGCCGGGGCGTGGTGACCGTCTTCTCGTGGTCGAGCTTCGGGAAGTACGTCTCGTAGCTCTTGTCTTTGTCGATGACGCCGCCGCCGTGGAGGTAGAAGACCTCGTCCTTCTCGGGGGCGCGCTCGGCGCCTCCGCACGCGGCGAGGGCCAGCGGGAGGACGAGGCAAGAGGCGGCTGAGAACAGCGCGCGCGCGACGGAAGGGCGGCCGGGGGCCATCACGATGGACGACTCTACGCGATCCCCTCCTGAACACCAAAAGTTGAGCGTCCCCAAACGCCGCTCCCAGAGTTTGCCCCCCGTGCCCGTGATGAAATATCGTGGAGTCGAACATGGGTCACCCTACCTGGCTCGGATCCTTCGGCTCGCGTGCGGCGCTGCTCGCGGGCTCGATGCTCGCGCTCGCAACGACGACCGCCTGTGAGGCGGGCCTCAAGTCGGGCCTCGTCTACCCGAAGCTCTCGAACGTCGATCTCGAGGGCAACGTGGTGAGCCCCGAAGGAGACGAGAAGGCCCCCGTTGCCCTCGCCGAGTTCAAGTTCGCGGCAGAGACCTGCACCGGTGTCGATCTCAGGATGGTGAAGGACGACCTGGACCAAGAGGACCTCACGCGGTTCCTCGCGCTTCAGAAGGTCAACCTCAAGCCGAAGCGCGCACGCGACGACCTCTGGTGGTACGAGATCGAGACCCAGAGCGACGACGAGGACGACAACGTGCTCCGGCTCCGGCTCGCGGTCCTGAAGGACCGGTACGCAGCGTCCAAGGACTTGCACGACTCCCTGCTGCAGCACGGCCCGGGTTGGTGGGGGGTTCGCCGCGGCAACCTCGCGCTGCTCGCGCCGAAAGCAAGCCTGAAGCAGGCATTGCGCTTCGCGATCAAGTACAAGCTCGTCTGCTGGGGAATGTTCACCTACGCCGGTGTGGACGATGCCTATGTCGTGGGCGGCGGGTACACTGAGTTTTGAGGAGGCGCGGCGTGGTAGCTGATCGGAGCGTGGCCCAGGGGCTCGTGATGAATCGCAGGGCCGGGAGCGAAGGGCGCGTGCGGCGCTGGATCACCCGTGCCCTCGCCCTCGTCGGCGTCGCGGGGTCGATCCCGGTGCTCGTCCAGGGCTGCGACTCGCCCACGCAGTTCAACGATCTGTGCGGGTGGCTGCGCGATCCGAACAACTGCTATCGCGAGTTCTTCATCGACGTGGGGACGCGATGCGGGACGACGCCCAACACCCGCCCCGGCCAGTTCATCTCGCGGGACAAGCTGGACCAGTGCTTCCTGGAAGGAGGAGGCATCGTCACCTTCGAGCCGCCGATCGACTTCAACGATCCTCCGAACGATCGCGCCCCGTGCGACCCGGAGATCGTCGCGGGCGGCGGTGAATGCATCGTCCCGCCGCTGAAGTTCACCTTCACCAACCCGGACGCGACGGAGTGCGGCTCCGTCGAGTTCACCGGCAAGTACGATTTCGTCCTGACCGTGAACGGCGACCCGCGACCGGAGGACACCCTCATCGCGGACCTGCCCGAAGATTTCGTCCTCGGCGGGACCTTCACGATGAAGGGCGGCCTCGACACGGACATCCTCGACGTGACGTGCCCGCTCGTGAAGGACCCGGACCCGGTCGTGCCGGGTGAAGGCGCCTCGACCGGAGAGAACGTCATCCCCACCGGCGACGTGTTCAAGTTCGATCGACTCCAGGTCACGCGGTGCCGCAACCTCGAGCCGATCCTCCCCCACGCCGAGATCGACTTCTCGCCGGGCGGCGTCGACCAGGTCGGCGTCGTCCGCCTCAACATCTTCTACCCGCCCCAAGAGGGCGCGCTCGAAGGTGCCCAGCCCGTCCCGGTGAACTACTTCGAATGCTTCATCCCGGCCGCTCCGCCCGCGTGCGAGAACGGCGTGAAGGACGGCGCGGAGACGGACATCGACTGTGGCGGCGGCTTCTGCACGACCCGCTGCGGCGACGGCCAGGCGTGCATCAACAACAACGACTGCTCCAGCGGGGCCTGCATCATCGACATGGGCCTCAAGAAGTGCAACGGGGACTGAGGGCGAGCTCGCGGCGCTCATCCCTGCCCGGCGGCGCGCTTCGATATCGATAGCGCGCCGCCGCTCTTTGTCCTTCAGGAGACGAGGAGCTTGACGACGAGGGTCGTGCTGCCGAGGCGCAGGCGATCGTTGTCGTGGAGCTGGCGCTGCTCGCCGCTCGGGAGCTTCTGCTCGTTCAGGAACGTGCCGTTGCGCGAGCCGTCGTCCTGAATGAAGGCCTGGCCGGTCGACGGATCGGCGGAGACGGTGGCGTGACGCGAGGACGAGCTCGCGTCGTTGATTCCGATGTCGACGCGGTCGGAGCCGGCGCGGCCGAGCTGGGTCCGACCGCTGCGGATGGGCCAGAAGATACCGGTGGGCTCGTTCTGGAAGGTGACGAGGAAGCCGACGAGGATCCCCTCCTTGCCGGAGCCGGCGGGCGCGGGTGCGGGGCCGGAGAGCGCGCCCGGCGAAGAGAACGCGACGGCAGGCGCCGGGGGCGGGTGCCCGATGACGGGGGGCGGAGCGCCGTAACCACCGACCGCGGGGGGCGGGGCGATGATCGGCGGCGGTGGGGGAGCGACGCCGGCGCCCGAGACGATGCCGACGATCGGCGGGGGGGCGGCGGAACGCCTCCGCCCGTGACAGGCGGGGGCCCGAGCGGCTGAAAGCCCATCTGGGCGGGGGCGCCCGGAGGCGGCGCGAAGGCAGGCGCGGGCGGATACGCGTTGGGCGCGGGCATCTGCGGCGGCGCGCCGAACCCCGGGAAACCTCCGGCAGCGGGGACGGCCGGAGGCGGAGCCATCCCGCCCATCATCCCTTGAGGCGGCGCGAAGCCGCCTTGCGGACCACCGAAGCCTTGCTGCTGCATCGGCGGTGGCCCCATCGGCGCCGCTTGCATCTGCTGGGGCATCCCCTGCTGCTGCATCGGCGACGGGAAGCCGCCGCTCATCTGCGAGGGCGCAGGCTGCGGTGCTTGTCGCGCCACCGGGGCCATCTGAGCCCACGGCGAGTTGGAGATGTCACCGTAGCCGCCGCCCGCCGCGGGTGCGTAAGCCCCCGCCCCGGGAGGAGGGGGATAGCCGCCGCCGCCCATGGCGTTCGCCGGCGGTGGTGGTGCCGGAGGAGGAGGCATGCCTCCCCCTCCCCCACCGCCCATCGGCGCGGCGCCCGGAACGGGGTTGCCACACATGTTGCACGAGGCGTCCCCGTCCTGAAGCATCCATCCACAGCTGGGACACGGCTTCATCGCGCGCTGCCAGGGTATAGGCGCGAAGCCGAGCGTTCAAGCTTCGCGGCGGTGGTTCGGCTGGCGCGACTCAGTTCGTGTTCTCCGGCTGCTTCGTCTCGGCGGGCTTCTCGTCGGTCGGCGCGGAGGGCCGCGGCATCGACTCGAGCGCGCCTTCCAGCACCTGCTCCATCCGGCTCACGAAGACGAACTGCAGCTCGTCGACGACCTCCTTCGGGACCTCCTCGAGATCCGGACGGTTGCGCTCCGGCAAGAGGATGCGCTTGATGCCGGCGCGGTGCGCGGCGAGCACCTTCTCTTTGACGCCGCCGATGGGGAGGACGCGGCCGCGCAGGGTGATCTCACCCGTCATCGCCACGTCGTGCCGGACCTTGGTGCCGGTGAGGAGGGAGACGAGGGCGGTGAACATCGTCACGCCCGCGCTCGGCCCGTCCTTCGGCATCGCGCCCGCGGGGATGTGGATGTGCAGATCGCTCTTCTCGAGGAAGTCGCGCGGGATGCCGTACTTCTCCGCGTTCGTTCTCACGAACGAGAGGGCCGCTTGCGCCGACTCCTTCATGACGTCGCCGAGCTGCCCGGTGAGCTGGAGCTTGCCGGTGCCGTACATGCGGGTCGCCTCGATGAAGAGGATCTCGCCGCCGACGCTCGTCCACGCGAGGCCGGTCGCGACCCCCGTCTCCGCGGTGCGCTCCGCGACCTCGCTCGTGTACTTGGGCGCGCCGAGGAAATCGTGCAGATCGTCCTCGTTGTCGACCCGGCGCTTCTTCGTCTCGCCCTCCGCGACCTTCACCGCGACGCCGCGGATCACGGCCGCGACCTGCCGCTCGAGGGAGCGGACGCCCGCCTCGCGCGTGTAGTGGTCGATGATCTCCTCGAGGGCCTGATCCGTGATCTCCACGTTCTCCTCGGAGAGGCCGTGCTCGGAGAGCTGCTTCGGCAAGAGGTGGCGGCGCGCGATGGCGAGCTTCTCTTTGCGCGTGTACCCGGGGATCTCGAGGATCTCCATGCGGTCGCGGAGCGGCGGGGGGATCGGGTCCGCGATGTTCGCGGTCGCCACGAACATCACGTTCGAGAGGTCGAACGGGATCTCCAGGTAGTGATCGGCGAACGTGTGGTTCTGCTCCGGGTCGAGGACCTCGAGGAGCGCGGCCGAGGGATCGCCGCGGAAGTCGTGGCCGATCTTGTCGATCTCGTCGAGCATGAAGACGGGGTTCGTCGTGCTCGCCTTCTTCATCCCTTGGATGATCTGACCCGGCAGCGCGCCGACATACGTCCTTCGGTGGCCGCGGATCGCCGCCTCGTCGTGCACGCCGCCGAGGGAGATGCGGTGGAACTTCCGCCCGAGGGCCCGCGCGATGCTGCGACCGAGCGACGTCTTGCCGACGCCGGGCGGCCCGAGCAGGCAGAGGATGGGGCCCTTCTTGTCCTGCTTGAGCTTCCGGACGGCGAGGTACTCGAGGATGCGCTTCTTCACCTTCTCGAGGCCGTAGTGATCCTCGTCGAGGACCTCGCGCACCTTGCTGATCTCGAGGTTGTCGGGCGTGGAGTTCGTCCACGGCAGATCGAGGATCCAGTCGAGGTACGTCCTCACCACCGTGTACTCGGCCGAGCCCACCTGCATCGTGCGCAGGCGCTTGAGCTGCTTCTTCGCGACCGTCTCTGCCTCGGTGGGGAGGTTCGCCTTCGCGATGCGATCCTCGAGGCCGTCGAGATCGCCCTGGTCGCCGTCGTCCTCGCCGAGCTCCTCCTTGATCGCCTTGAGCTGCTGGCGCAGGACATACTCGCGCTGGTTCTTGCCCATCTCCTCCTTGATTTGGGAGTTGATGCGCTCGCGCATCTTGAGGATCTCGAGCTGCCGCGTGACGAGGCGCAGGACCTTGCGGACGCGATCCTTCACGTCGAGGGTCTCGACCAGCTGGGCCTTCTCCTCCACCGGGGCGTCGAGGTTCGCGGCGACGAGATCGGCGAGGGCGCCGGGGGCCTGGATGCTGTCGATCAGCGAGCCCGCCTCGCGCGGCAAGTCGGTGAGCTGGATGACCTGCTTGGCGATATCGCGCAGGCTCATCGCGAGGGCCTCGGCCTCCACGTCCTCCGTGGCCGGCTCCTCGAGCTTGCGGATCTTGGCGCGCATGTACGGCGCCGTTTGCAGGACGCTGTCGAGCCGGATGCGGACGAGCCCCTGCAGGATGAGGGAGTAGTTCCCGGAGCTGTGCTTGAGGGCCTTGAGGACGCGGGCGGCGCAGCCGACGTGGTAGAGATCTTCGTATCCCGGGTCGTCGGTGGACGGATCTCGCTGAGCGAAGATGGCGATGACCGGCTGCGAGAGGTTGTCCACGTCCTCGACGAGCGCGACGGACTTCTCGCGGCCGACGTCGAACGGCGCGACGGCGCCTGGGAACAAGACCGCGTTGCGGATCGGCAGAACGGGCAGCTCGTCCCCGAAGACCACCTCTTCTTCCGAACGAGGCGGCAGCGGCGGCGGCGGGTTCTTTTTATCGGACATGAGCTCCTCGACCAGGGTAGCAGGCGTGGCGTGCAGCGG
The DNA here is from genome assembly GCA_044225865.1 of Polyangiaceae bacterium. Lineage (GTDB taxonomy): Bacteria > Myxococcota_A > Polyangia > Polyangiales > Polyangiaceae > Xiheicaenibacterium. Next base: position 12,257 of record JBGAID010000079.1, read on the forward strand.
CCCTTTGGGGGCCATGCATCCATGGGGCCACGTTAAAACCGGAGTGGCGCTCGTCAAATCCTTTTTGCCGCTCGAGGGGCGACGTTCCCTGCGGGCGACGGGGGCGACCAGTGTAGGATGGGGCGAATGCTGCACTCCGCCTTGCCTCCGGCGGAAGCACTGACGCTCGTGCCCCTCGCGGATATCGCCCGCGGCGGCATGGGCATCGTGCAACTTTGCCGAGCGACCGACGGCCGCCTCTCCGGCCGCGCGCTCGCCGTGAAGAGGCTGAACCCGGCCCTCGAAGAAGAGCCTGAGTTCGTGAACATGTTCCTCGACGAGACGTGGATCACGGCCACGATCAACAGCCCCCACGTCGTGAAGGTGGAGGCCTGGGGCCGCGACGACGCCGGCCTCTTCTTGGCCGTCGAGCTCGTAGAGGGGGTCAGCCTGTCGAGGCTCGTGAAGGAGTCGAGGGAGAAGCACGAGCCCTTCGCGGAACGAACGGTCGCTTTCATCGCTTCTCAGGTCTGCGCGGGGCTCGAGGCCGCCCACGAGCTGAGGGGCGACAACGGCTCGACCTTGGGGCTCGTCCACCGCGACCTCACCCCCGGCAACATCCTGATCAGCTTCGACGGCATGGTGAAGATCGCGGACTTCGGGATCGCGAAGGCAGAAGAGCGCCTCACCAACACCCGCATCGGCATGATGAAGGGCAAGCCCGCATACATGGCCCCGGAGCAAGCGCGCGGGGGCGGGATCGACGGGCGCGCGGACCTGTTCGCGCTCGGGGTCGTCATGTTCGAGCTGCTCACGGGGCGGAGGCCGTGGGTCGGCGCGAACGATCTCGAGACCCTCGTCAACGTCACCACGAAGGATCCGCCGCCGCTCGCGGAGCTCCGCAAGACGAGCCCCATCTTCGTGGAGATCGTGGAGAAGTGCCTGAAGAAGCCCCCTCACCATCGCTTCGCGAGCGCGGGTGAGATCCGCGCGAAGCTCGATGCGTGGCGGCGAGAGCGGGGCTTCGACGCCGACGATCAGGCCTCGCTCGCCGCGTTCGTCCAGCGCAACACCCAGCAGCAGCAGACGTGGTTCCGCGACGCCCTCGGCGGTCAGCTCGCGCGCGGCGGCGTGACGTTCATGGATCTCGAAGCCCACATCGATCGCGGACGGAAGCATGCGAGCACGGTGCAGCCCGCTGCATCCACCGCCCCCCTCACGACGCCCACTCCGAGCTCGCACGGCGCGCCCGGCTCGCACCCCGCCTCCGGGTCGCTCTCGAGCACGTACCAGTCCGCGGGAAACAGCGGGCCCATCGCGTCGCGACCGGCGGGCTCGGGGCCGGCCGCCACGGTGGCGATGAGCATGAGCGCGCTCACCCCTGGCGCGGGACAAGACGCCGACGACGACGCCAAGACGATGTACATCCCGAGCAGCTCGGGATCGTTCAAGGCCCTCGCGCCCCAGAGCGGAGGGCTCGGCTCGACCATCGCGCTGACCCCGGAGGAGGCGGCCGCGATGAGCGCCCGCCACGGGAGCGGACCGATGCAGCCCGTGCCGCTCCACGCGTCGGGCGGCGTCTCGGCGGGGCCTTCCACCCCGCCGCCCCCCAACCTCGATCAGGTCGTGACGGTGGTGGATGGGACGGCCGCGACCGCCCCCTATGGGCGGCCGCGCCGGCGGTCGCGGGTCGGGATCGCGCTCGCCCTCGTGGCCGTCCTTTGCGTCGCGGCCGCGGCGGTCTACTACTTCGTGGTGAGGCCACGACAAGATCACGCGCGGCCCCAGAAGCACGCGCTCGCCTCGCCCTCGATGCCATGTCCGATCCCCTCGCCGCGCTGATCGCGATCTCGATCTCGTTCGCTCAAGCACCCGATCCGGCCGCCCTGCTCGATCCGGGCCCGAGCGACGCGTGCCCGCGCGACATGCGCCTCGTCAGGGGGACGCACTTCGACGAGGTCCAGCACTACTGCGTCTCGTCCCAGGACGATCCGAAGGACACCCACTGCTACGCGTACTTCGAAGGGATCAGCGCGTTCGAGGGGGCGAAGACGCAGATCGACGTCTGCATGGACCAATACGAGGCGCCGAACAAGAAGGGGGCGCGCCCGTTCGTGATGAAGTCGTACAAGAACGCGCTCAAGTGGTGCGGCGATCGGCACAAGCGCCCGTGCACCGAGCAAGAGTGGGAATTCGCGTGCGAGGGCGAGAGCGCCCTGCCCTATGCGTACGGCTGGGCGGTCGACAAGAAGATCTGCAACAGCGACAAGCAGTGGCGCGCCCCCGACTGGGACAAGTTCGGCAAGGTCGACGCCGACACCGACAAGGAGTCGGAGCGCCTCTGGCAAGGGACGCCGAGCGGGCGGTACCCCGGCTGCGTGTCGAGCTTCGGCATCTTCGATCTCAACGGCAACGTCGAGGAGTGGGTGACCACGCGCAAGTCCCGCAAGTGGCCGGGCGCGCTCATGGGCGGCTTCTGGGCGAAGCCGTGGACGGGGTGCCGCGGGACGAACGACGCCCACGAGCCGACCTTCCAGTTCTATGAGACGGGCTTCCGCTGCTGCGCCGATCCGGGGACGCTCGACCCGAAAGCGCCCGTGGATGAAGAACCGGCGAAGAAGCCGAAGTCGAAGAAGAAGAAGGAGGGTGCGACTTGATCTCCCACCCCCGGCGCGCTCCGCGCTCGCCGACCCCTCCCATTCGTCTTCGCTCGATCGAGCTCAGCCGCGGGAGGGGTTCGTGAGAGCGATGTTCTTCGGCACCCCGGAGATCGCCGTGCCCGCCCTCGAGGCGCTCCACCAGATCGCGACCGTGAGCCTCGTGATCTGCCAGCCGGATCGACCGGCCGGGCGGGGCCTTGCGCCCAAGGCGCCGGCGGTGAAGGCGCGCGCGCTCGAGCTCGGCCTTGCCGTGGAGCAGCCGACGAAGGTGAAGCCGCCCGAATTCGCGGAGCGCCTGCGGGCGGAGCGCGCCGACGTCGCGCTCGTGATGGCGTACGGGCGCATCCTGCCGAAGGGCGTCCTCGACGCGCCCCGGATCGGCTGCGTGAACCTCCACGCTTCGATCCTGCCGAAGTACCGCGGGGCGGCGCCGATCACCTGGGCCGTCGTCGACGGAGAGAGCACGACCGGCATCAGCGTGATGCAGATGGACGAGGGCATGGACACGGGGCCGGTCTACGCGGTGGCGGAGGTGCCGATCGGGCCCGACATGACCGCGGGGGAGCTCTCCGCGGCCCTCGCGGAGCGGGCGCGCGGCGTCGTCATCGAAGTCCTGCCGCGCGTCGTCGCGGGCGAGCTCACGGCCGCGCCCCAAGACCACACCCGCGCGACGATGGCGCGCATGCTGGAGAAGAAGGACGGCCTCGTCGACTTCACCCAGCCGGCGAAGAAGGTCCACGATCACGTGCGCGGCATGTCGCCGTGGCCGGGCGCGTTCACGAGCGCGAACGGCAAGGGCCTCAAGCTCCTCGCGACCCGCCTCGTGGAGGGCGTCGACGCGGGCGGACCGCCCGGCAAGATCGTCATGGCCCACCGCGGGCGCATCGAGGTCGCGTGCGGGGAGGGCCGCGTCGAGCTCGTCACCGCCCAGCTCGAAGGACGAAAGGCCCTCGGAGCGAGCGAGCTCGTCGGAGGACGGGCGATCACGGAAGGGATGCAGCTCGGTGGCTGACGACCGCGCGCGCCTCGAGGCCCTCATCGCGGACATCCAGGCCGAGTTCCCCTCGTTCCGCATCGTGAAGAAGGAGGAGAGCGGCTTCGCGAAGGCGATCGACGTCGCGCTCAGGATCGTGACCTTCGGCGGTCAGCGCGAGTTCATGACGCGCTATTACACCGTCATCGGCGACACCCTGTACGTGCCGGAGGGCTTCGACGACTTCGATCCGGTGGACGTGATGGTGACGCTGCGCCACGAGCGCATCCACCTGAAGCAGCGCCGGCGCTACACGATGCCGGTCTTCGCCGTCATCTACTTGCTCCTCCCCTTCCCGCTCGGCCTCGCGTACGGGCGCGCGCGCATCGAGTGGGAGGCGTACACGGAGACGCTGCGCGCGGTGAGGGATCTGCGCGGAGAAGACGCGCTGCGATCGAGCGCGCTGAAGTCCCGCATCGTGTCGCAGTTCACGAGCGCAGCGTACGGCTGGATGTGGCCGTTCCGATCGCAAGTGGAAGCCTGGTACGACGCGGCGGTTCGCGAGATCACCGCGGAAGGCGCGGGCGATACCCCTCCCTGAGCGAGCGAAGCGAGCGATTGGGGAGGGGTCGGCGAGCGGAGCGAGCCGGGGGTGGGCATCGTCGACACGCCGGATCGAGACGGGAGGGGGGGCGCGCGTCGCGCTTCGCGCTCGCCGGAGAGGCGAGGGAGCTGGGGCGTCGTGGTGCTAGGAGTGTTGCGTTGTTAGCGCGAGGCTCCGCAGCTCGGCTCGCTAGCTGGAGGTCGGCGACGAAGCTTCCGCCGTCGTTGCTTCAACGACGGTGTGAAGTGTCGCCCGGTGCGCGGCTTACCCGCGCACGCGAAGAGAATAGGAAGACCTCCCCCCGCGGTGCCTGAGGATTGGTCTCATCTTGCGAAACCAGCAGAGAAAGAGGCGTCGGCGAGCGCATCTCCAGTGACACGACGACTGCGTGCGCGCCAAGGAGGTCGCTGTTGCCGCGGGCAGATGTGCGGCTTCAGAAGCCATCCGAAACGCCGGAGGGGGGCCCCAACGAAGTTGGGACTCGCCACCGTTTGTCAAAGTCTTCTTTTCGAGATTTTTCGGGGTCTTCATAAGGCCTCAGGCGGCCGCGGGTACCGGCCGCCATCGCTCCGCGTCGAAGAGGCGCCCACAGCGAAGTGCCCCCACCAGCAGCTTGAGGAGCCCATCCGCTACCGCTCGGTAGGAGTGCCCCTGAGACTTGCCCCGTTGGCGAAGAGCGTCGTAGTGAGCACGGCTACGAGGGTCGTTCTGCACAGCGCTGCGCGCCCAGTGATGGGCAGCGTGGCGCAAGCGGCTGTTGCATGCGTATCGCATCGTGACCGACTTGCTCTTTCCACTTTGCTTCGTCACGGGCGCGGTGCCGCAAAGCGCTCGAAGCATCTTGTAGTCTCGCTCGGCGAGGATTTGAGCAGCCTCCGCGAGCATCGTGGCGCAGACAATCGTTCCGACTCCTGGCAGGGAATGAAGGATGGCTGCGTCACGATGCTCAGCTTTTCCCGCATCGGCCGTCGCGAGCGCTTCGAGAAGCTCGCGAAGTCGGCGGCTCACGGCGGCGTCCTGCTCGTCCACGACTCGCAGCCTCGTAAGGAGGAGCGCGACGTGGGCCGAGGCAGCCTCGACGACGCCGGGCGCGACGGTCACCGGCTCTCGGCGGAGAGTCTCCAGAACACGCACGCTGTCCACGCTGCGAATTCGGTGACTCTTGAGCAAGAGACGGATCGTGACTTCACGAAGCTTTGCAGCCTCGGCAGGTGTGCTCGCCCGCTCGAGCAGAGCCCAGAGCCATTTGTTTCGATAGACGTCGCCGAGCTCGAGCACTTGCGGGAAGTACCGCAAGAGCTGGTCTCGCAGCCGGTTCCCAAGGGCGTTTCGCTCCTCGGCGAGGTCGTCGTGGATTCGGCTGTGCTCGCGGATCTTGATGACGACGGGATCATCGAGGCGAATCCGCCGATAGCGCGATGTGTCCGTCCTGAGCGAGTCGCCAAGAACGAAAGCATCACGACGGTCGTCCTTCGCGCCGGCGACGTTGTGTCGGTCGCGAAATCTGTCGAGCTGCTTTGGATTGATCGAAAACACGGCGAAGCCGCGCTCGACGAGCGTCTCCACGACCGCACCACGCGGCACTTCAATGGCGACCGAGACTCGGGAGCTGTCTCCACCTGCGAGCTTCACGAGCTCATCGCAGAGCGCTCGCAACGCAGCGCCATCATGCTTAACCGATGTTTGCTTCAGAACCGAGCCGTCGGAACGGAGCACGCATACCTCGTGCGCCTCGGTGGCCCAGTCGATGCCGACCCAAAAGACGTCAGACTCCAATTGCACCTCCTCCTCTCGCAAAGCTCGACCAGACCGCGACACCTGTCGGCCCTGTACTGGCGCTCTCGGCTTCGGAGCCGAGGCGCAACTCGCCACCGGACGTACATCGCGGTCCACGCCGCCGGGGAGCAGGTCCCAACTAGGCCCTCGAGGGGCAGGGAGGTTGTGGCCCTCCCGACGGCGTGGCCGAGTCTTTGTTTTCGTCGACACGGTTCGCCCTGTCGACTTTGTGGTGGTGATCGTACAGGGGGAGGTTGCCGGGCAACCTCCGGCTAACGAGCCGAGCTGCGGGGCCTCGCGCTCGCCGCGCAACGCTTCCAGCACAACGACGCTCCAGCTCGCTCACCTCTGCGGCGAGAGCGCGCAGCGCGACGCGCGCCCTCCCCCGCCCGCGTCACAAGTCATTATCGAGCTGACAGCTCTCGAACGGCGGCTGGGAGCTCCTCGGGTCGGCTTTGTCGTCGACGAAGCCGAAGGTGAGGGACGGGCCTTCGATGGGATAGGGCTCGCCGCAGAGGAGGACTTCGTGGACCTTCGCGTAGGCGGCGCCGTCGAAGCGGAGGTAGACGAGCTGGGCGCCGGCGTACTCGCCTGCGCCGGCGAGGACGGAGAGGAGGGGGAGCGGCTCCGCGGGGACGGAGTCGAGGACGGTGATGTCGGCTTGGGCTTGGACGTCGCCGAGGGGGCGGAGGCAGCCTTTGGCGCGGCCGATGAGGTGGCGCTTGGTCGGGTCCTTCTTGTCGGGGTCGTGGAGGAGCTCGTCGGGGGCGGGGCGGAGCTCGGTGCGGCCGGCGCCGAAGCCGCCGGGGGGCTCGGGAGGGAGCTTCTTCATGCAGGCGGGCAGCGTCGTCGTGAAGGGCGCGGAGGCGGAGAGCTGGGGGACGGTGACCTCGGCTTTCGCGGACCAGGCGGAGGGGCCAGCGGCGTTGAAGGAGCGGACGCGGTAGGCGTACTTCGAGCCCGGGCGACGGCCGCGATGGGTGAAGGCGCGCGTGTCCGGGTCGACAATGGCGGCGCGGCGGGTGCCGCGCTCGGAGGTGACCTCGATCTCGAGGCCGGCGGCGTCCTGCGCTTCGGATTTCATAGCGAGCTCGGTCGTGAAGGGATCGAGGGCGCGCGCGGTGAGGCCGCTCGGGGCAGCGGGGGGGCGCGCGGGCACGGCGGTGCGGACGATGACGCGGTCGCTCGGAGGGCCTCCCGCGAAGCGGAAGCGATAGAGGTACTCGGCGCCGGGCTTCGCGGAGTGGACGCTCTTCGGGTGGGTGATGGAGAGGGTCTCCTTGGCGGGGCCGCTACCTTCATCGTAGCGCTCGAGGTCGACGGTCCAGTTTGGGGGGGCGTCGGGCTTCGCTTCGACGGCCCCCCCCCCCCCCCCCCCCCCCCCCCCCCCCCCCCCCCCCCCCCCCCCCCCCCCCCCCCCCCCCCCCCCCCCCCCCCCCCCCCCCCCCCCCCCCCGGCGATGAGGGAGGGACCGCGCGGCTCGATGTGGACGGTGACGCCGGGGGCGAGCGGGACGTCGCGCGGGGGGCTCGCCTCGGCCTGGGCGGAGGGCGCGGGGGCGCTTGCGCTCGCGGGCGCAGGGGCGAGCGGGGCGAGCGGGGACGCGGAGGGCTCTGGGCTCGCGGCGCTTTGGGGATCCGCGCTGCAGGCAACGAGGATCGCGCCGGTGAGCGCGAGCGAGCGGTGGGAGCGCGTCAGCATGGGGTGGGGATACCCGATTCGAGGGCGACTCGAAACGGGCTCCGCGCGTGGGCGCGGCGCGGATGCGACGCGGTCGAGATCACCCTCACGCCGAGGGGCGGTCGTGTTCGAGGCTCGGGAACGGGCGCGTGGAGCGCTGGCTCGCCGACGCGAAGGAGGCGGACGCGGTGGTGAAGCGGCTCGCGCCCTGAGGAGGGCGGTCGAGTGGGGGTGGTTCGTCGGCAACCACCCCTGGGTTGTCCATCCTGGGGGGCGCGCAGCGCGGGGCGGGCGCCGCTATGTTTTGGTAGCGCGGGGGGGGAAGGGGGAGAACGCGAGCTGGTTGCGCACGGCCTCGAGCAGGGATGGGGGGACGGGGCGGAGGCGGAGGCGGTCGACGGAGCGGCGGGAGAGGTGGAGGCGCTCGGCGAGCTCGGGGGTGGAGAGGTCGGGGGCGGCGTGGACGGCGGCGGCGCGGGCGGCGGCGGTCGCGGGGGAGCGGCGCTCTTCGAGGCTGGAGAGGGCGAGGGTCGCGGCGGCGGAGGCGGCGAGGCGCGCGAGATCGGGGGCGGTGCGCTCGAGGTGGAGGAGCGCGGGGAGCTCTTCGATGGGGAGGCGCGGAAGCGTGGCGAGGACGCGGCGGCGGAGGTGGGGAGCGACGACGCGCATGGCGAGCAGATCGGGGGCGCTCGAAGCTTCGTGGCGCGGATCGAGGTGGGTGCCGTGATGGTCCTCCTGGCGAAGGACGTAGTGGAGCGAGCGCTCGAGGTGGCGCTGGTGATCGATGGGGCGGATGCGCGCGGGCTCGAACGGAGCGCGAAGATCGAGGTGCCAGCGCATGCCGACCTCGGCGCGCTGAGCGAAGCGACCGGCTTCGTCGCGCGACGCGAGCAGGAGCGCGTGGGCGTGGGTGTCGGCGACGCGAAACGCGACGAGGCCGGAGGCGGCGCCTTCCTTGTGGAGGACGCGCGCGGCCGCGCGCTGATGAGCGGTCGTAGGGGCGATGACCTGCGAGGTCGCGAGGCGCATCGTGACGTGGTGGGCGATAGGGCATGCGTCGAGGGTCGACGAGCGGGCGGGCCGGTGACGCGCGAAGAGGATCGCGAGCGCGTTTTGGTCGGCGGGCGTCAGCGCGGGGGTTGGGCGCGTGCGGCTTGGGCGGGGGGCGCGGCTCGCGGGGAGCGCGGCTCGCGCGGACGTACCCCTCCCGCGACGCGCGGAGCGCGGAGCTTGGGAGGGGTCGCGGAGCGGAGCGACGCGGGGGTGGGCACCGCTATCTTTTTTGCAGCGCGGACGGGTCAGCCGCCGGAGGGGTGCCAGATCGTCTTCATCTCGACGAAGCGCTCGATCCACGAGGGGGCGGTGCAGGCGTCGCCGTCGAGCCAGGCTTCGGCGGTGAGGTTGCGGGTGCGGACGCGCTTGACGGTGTCGGTGGCGGCCTCGGCGAGCTCTTTGACGAGGGCGGGATCGAGGCCGTGAAGATCGAGGGCTTGGACGTCCATGTGCTTGGCGAGCGGGACGAGCATCTCTTTCTGGTGGCCGGTGAGGATGTTGACGACGCCGCCGGGGAGGTCGCTCGTGGCGAGGGCCTCGGCGAAGGTGATGGCGGTGCGAGGGTCGTCTTCGCTCGCGGTGATGATGCAGACGTTCCCGGAGACGATGACGGGGAGCATCGCGCTGACGAGGCCGAGGAGGGCGGGGCGCTTGGGGGCGGCGATGACGACGAGGCCGACCGGCTCGGGGAGGGTGAAGTCGAAGTGGGGGCCGCCGACGGGATTGAGGCTCGAGAAGAGGCTCTGGTACTTGTCGGACCAGCCGGCGTAGGAGAGGACGCGCTCGGTGGTCGCGGCGACCTCGCGCTCCGCTTCGGATTTCGTAGCGCCGGCGCGCTCGAGGGAGAGGGTGAGCTCTTGGGCGCGGGCGTCGAGCATCTCCGCGAGGCGGTAGAGGATCTGCCCGCGGTTCGCGGCGGTGCGCTTGGCCCAGCCGGGCTGGGCGGCGAGGGCGGCGACGACGGCGTCGCGCGCGTCTTTGCGCGAGCCGCGCGGGACGTTCTCTTTGGTGCCTCGCTCGCCAGCGGCCATCGTCTCGCTCACTTGCAGGTAACGACCGGACTCGGAGCGCACGAACGCGCCTCCGACGTACATCTTGTAGGCCTTGCGCACGCCGAGGCGAACGGGCTCCCAGGCGCCGTTCGTCGTGTCGGCAGTGGGCTTGGACGTCTTCGCGCGCGCCATCACTCGACCTCCAGGTAGGCCATGAGACCTTGCCGCCCACCCTCGCGTCCGAAGCCGCTCTCCTTGTAGCCACCGAAGGGCGAGCTCGGATCGAACTTGTTGAACGTGTTCGCCCACACCACGCCGGCGCGGAGCTTCTGGGCGATCTCGAAGCTCTTCGATCCCTTGTCCGTCCAGACGCCGGCGGAGAGGCCGTACATCGTGTTGTTCGCCTTCTCGATCGCCTCGTCGGGGGTGCGGAAGGTGAGGATGCTGAGGACGGGCCCGAAGATCTCCTCGCGCGCGATGCGGTGCGACTGGGAGACCTGGGTGAAGAAGGTGGGGGCGAAGAAGAAGCCGCGCTTCGGGAGGTCGCACGGGGCGCTGTAGCGCTCGGCCCCTTCGCGCTCGCCGCTCGCGACGAGCTCACGGATCTTGTCGAGCTGCATCTTGCTGTTGATCGCCCCGACGTCGGTGTTCTTGTCGAGGGGGTCGCCGACGCGAAGGCTCATCATGCGGTCCTTGAGCTTGCGGACGACGGTGGCGGCGACGCCCTCCTGGACGAGGAGGCGCGAGCCGGCGCAGCAGACGTGGCCCTGGTTGAAGTAGATGCCGCCGATGATCCCCTCGACCGCTTGGTCGATGGGGGCGTCGTCGAAGACGATGTTGGCGGCCTTGCCGCCGAGCTCGAGGGTGAGCTTCTTGTTCGTGCCGGCGAGGGAGCGCTGGATGCGCTTGCCGACCAGGGTGGAGCCGGTGAAGGCGACCTTGTCGACGTCTTGGTGGGAGACGATCGCCGCGCCCGTCTTCCCCGCGCCGGTGACGATGTTGACGACGCCGGGAGGCAAGTCCGCCTCTTCGATGATCTTGGCGAGGAGGAGAGCGGTGAGCGGCGTCGTCTCGGCGGGCTTGAGGACGCAGGTGTTCCCGCACGCGAGGGCGGGGGCGAGCTTCCACGCCGCCATCAGGAGCGGGAAGTTCCAGGGGATGACCTGGCCGGCGACGCCGAGGGCGCGCGGGGTGCCGCCCGGGAAGGCGTACTTGAGCTTGTCGGCCCAGCCCGCGTAGTAAAAGAAGTGCGACGACGCGAGGGGGATGTCGACGTCGCGCGACTCCTTGATGGGCTTGCCGCCGTCCATCGACTCGACGACGGCGAGCTCGCGCGACTTCTCTTGGAGGGCGCGGGCGATGCGGTAGATGTACTTGCCGCGATCGATGGGGCGCATCTTCGACCAGTAGCGGTCGTAGGCGTGGCGGGCCGCGGCGACGGCGCGATCGACGTCCTTCTCGTCCGCCTCCGCGACCTCGGCGAGCTTCTCCTCCGTCGATGGGCTGATGGTGTCGAAGTAGCGGCCCGACTGGGGGGCGACCCACTTGCCGCCGACGAAGAGCTCGTAGCGCTTGTCGATGCGGACGTGGTCGGCCGTCTCGGGGGCGGGGGCGTACGTCCAAGCGCTGCCGAACTCGAGCGCGAAGGAGGGCGCGGCCCCGGGGAGGGCGTGGGAGGCGCCGTTCGATCCTGCGCCGTTCTTCGGCATGGGGACGATCGCGGTCGACGGGACGGGCGCAACGGCGGGGGCAGGCGCGGGCGCGCTGACGGAGCGGCGTCCGCGGGCGACGCGCTTGGTGACCGGCCCGCTTTCGTGGGGGGACTTCGATGCCATGGCAGCGTCACCATACGCGAGACGCGGGCCTGACTGGGAGACAATCCGGGCCCGTGTAAGGGCGGGCGGGGCCGTCCGTTTCAGGGCCATCATGGGTCGCTCAGCTCTCTTCGTGTCCTTGGTCCTCGGCGCGCTCTCGACGGCGGGGTGCGCCTCGTACGTCCCGTTCACCCAAGAGCTCCGGGACCAGCACCACCTCGCGGAGGGCGACCTCAAGAACCTCCAGTTTTACAACTCCCACACGATCACCCTGCGCCGCGAGGTCCAGCGCGGAGGAGGCAACGTCACCCCCGGCCACAAGCTCCTCGTCATCGCCGGCAAGCAGATCGAAGAGGTCGTCATCGAGGAGCACACCCCCGGCGTGGTCGTCGGGGCGTCCGACGACGAGCTGCGCGTGAGCTTCGCCCAGGGCACCTTCATGACCTTCTCGGTCCGCAACGGCGAGGCCTACTACGCCCAGCCCGTCTCCACCGGCCGCTTCGCCGAGCCCCCGCCCGAGCCCTTCCCCGGCAACGACCCCGTCCGCATCGAGCCCTCGCGTCGCTTCGGCGGCTCCGGCAACTACTGGCTCATGCCGAGCGGCGGCTCCGTGGAGTTCCAGGGCCAGAGCTGGGAGGCGATCGGACAGTCGTCGCAGGCGCATCTGGTGATCAGCACGGAGAGCCTCGAGCAGGTGGATGAGTCGCGGACGGTGCTGCGCGGAAGGAAGCTCTGAGCGGGGGCGGGGGGCGCGCTTCGCGCTTCGCGCTCGCCGGGAGATGGGAAGACGGAGGCGTTGTCGTGCAAGGCGTCGGCGAGCGCATCTCCAGTGACACGACGGCTGCGTGCGCGCCAAGGAGGTCGCTGTCGCCGCCGGCAGAGCTGCGCGGCTTCAGAAGCCATCCGAAACGCCGGAGGGGGACCCCAACGCTTTCGTCGACACGGTCCGCCCTGTCGACTTTGTGGCGGTGATCGTACAGGGGGAGGTTGCCGGGCAACCTCCGGCTAACGAGCCGATTCTGCGGGGCGAAGCGATCGCGGAAGAGACGGCTATCAATCGAGATTCCCCCCTCCGCAGGTGGGCACGGGGCGAGCCGCGGCTCTTGTTGTCGGCGAGCTCCTTGACTCGCGAGGCGCGGGGTGCGCTTCCTTTTTCGTAGCAACGATGCCCACCCGCGCTCGCTTCGCTCGCGACCCCTCCCTTGCTCGGCGCTGCGCGCCTCGCGGGAGGGGTGCGCCTGCGGAGACCCGAGCCGGTGCTACGATTTTGGTAGCGGGGAGGCGGCCGACGTCGCTACGGCTTTGGTTCGAGGATGAACGCGGCGAGGTCCTCGATGACCTTCGGGTCGACGTGGCCGTCGGACGACTCGTACTCGTCGGGGGTGGCCATGCCTTTGCCGGCGACGAAGGCGTGGTTGAGGTCGGGGTAGAGCCCGAAGCGGGTGTGCTCTCGTTTCGATAGCGCGCGCTTCCAGAGGGAGAAGTCGTCCTTCTCCGTCACCTGGTAGTCGCGGCCGCCCTGGAGGATCAGGAGCGGCGTCTCGACGGCGAGCGCCGTCTTCACGGCGTCGTAGCTCGATATCGAGCGCCAATAGAGGGCGCCCTGGCTGAACGGCAGCTTGGAGGCGGGGGTGTCGGCGGGAAGGCTCGGGTCGCCGGCGAGCTTCCACTGGAGCTTCGCGTCGTCGATGGCAGCCTGCTCGAGCGGGTCGATCGTGCCGTCGTTCGACCTCGCGATGTGCTCGAGCTGGGGCACCACGATCGCGTGCATCGGCCTCGCGTTGCCGGCGAGCATCACCCCCCGCGCGATCTCCGGGTGCTCCTTCGCGAGCCACGGCAGCAGCCACGCCCCCATCGAGTGGCCGACGAGGACGATCGCGCCCGGATCGGCGCCGGGGATCTTCTTCGCGGTCTCGATGGCGCGCCCGACGTCGTCGAAGTACTCCTCCCGAACGGTCAGCTCGGCGAGGGGCTTGCCCAGCGCGGCGAGCCCGACGGGATCTCCGCTCCGCTTGTCCCAGCGAAGGACGGCGATGCCGCGGCTCGCGAGGCCCTCCGCGAGGTCACGAAAGGGTCGAGAGCCCGCGTCGTTCGACTCGTCGCGGTCCCCGCCCCCCGACCCATGGATGAGGATCGCGACCGGGAGCTTGGTCGCGCCCTTCGGGACGACGAGGGTGCCCGGCAGCGCGAGCGCGCCTTCCCCGATCATCGTGGGGCTGACGGTGATCTTGGTGGCGTCGACGTAGGGAGGCGCGGCGTACCGGGCCTTCGCGTGGAGCAGTCGCAGCCGATCGACGTGGCCCTTGTCGTCGACCCCCACGAGGACGTCGAGCGTGCCCCCCTCGAGCTCCGCCACGACCCGGACGAGCTTGGCCTTTCCGTGGGGCTCGAAGGTGGCGGACGCGATCGACCGGAACGCGCCCCGCGTCCCTCTCGACTCGTCCCACACCCGCCCGAGGTCCGACTCCGGGATCGTCGCCCCTTTCGGGAGCACGATGCGGCGCGACGCCTCGGTGAGCTTCCCGTCACCGAGCAGCTTCACGAACGCCGTCGCGACCGCGACCGGATCTTCGGGCGGCGCAGCGCTCGAGGAAGCCTCGGGTAGGGCCGAGCCGGGCGCAGACACGGACGAAGTCACCGCGGCTGTGCCGGCGCTCGCGCTGGACGCAGCGTCGGGAGGGCCCGCGCAAGACGAGGCCAGCGCGAGCAGGACGAGCCCCCGAGCGTGTGCGATCACGCCTCGCAGGCTACACCCCCGCGGCGCGAACCCGATGCGCGGGCGAAGAGAGAAGCTCGTTGGCGCTTGACGTGGCAGCGGCGCGGATTAATTTGCGCGCCGAACCTCGTTAGCAGTCTCCAAGAGTGAGTGCTAACACGGGGCCCCAAGCCTTCGAGCCCGTCGCTTCGGCGTACCGTGCGGCGCGGGCGGGGAGCCCCTTTGTTTTTCTCGGAGCTCGGGCTCCGAAGGGAGAGTCGATCATGAAGATCAGGCCGCTTCAGGACCGCATCGTCGTCAAGCGCTTGGAAGGCGAGAACAAGACCAAGGGGGGCATCATCATCCCCGACAGCGCGAAAGAGAAGCCGATCGAGGCGAAGGTCGTCGCGGTGGGCAACGGCAAGAGCCTGAAGGACGGCAAGGTCCGCCCGGTCGACGTGAAGGTCGGCGACACGGTCCTCTTCGGCAAGTACAGCGGCACCGAGGTGAAGATCGACGGCGAGGATCACCTGATCCTCCGCGAGGACGATCTGCTCGCGGTGACGAGCGAAGGCTGATCAACCCCCTGCCGCGACGGAGCTCGCGAGAGCTCGGTCGCCTGGCAGGGCTCGGCGAGCGCGAAGCGCGCCGGGGGTCTGATCCGAGAGACGAACGAGAGAAGAGAGGTTACGAACATGGCTGCCAAGCAGATCGTCTATAGCCGCGGTGCCCGACACGCGATCCTTCGGGGCGTCGACGCCCTCGCCGATGCGGTGAAGGTCACCCTCGGGCCCGGGGGCCGGAACGTCGTCATCGAGAAGAGCTGGGGCTCGCCCGTCGTCACGAAGGACGGCGTGACCGTGGCCAAGGAGATCGAGCTCTTCTCCAAGCTGGAGAACATGGGCGCGCAGATGGTCCGCGAGGTCGCCTCGAAGACGAGCGACAAGGCCGGCGACGGCACCACGACCGCGACCGTCCTCGCCCAGGCGATCTACCGCGAAGGGCTCCGCCTCGTGGAGGCCGGCCACAACCCGATGTCGCTCAAGCGGGGCATCGATCAGGCGGTGGAGAAGGTCCTCGAGCAGGTGAAGAAGGTCGCCACCCCGACGAAGGACAAGGCGCAGATCGCTCAGGTCGCGACCGTCAGCGCCAACGACGACAAGGCGATCGGCGAGATCCTCGCCGAGGCGATGGAGAAGGTCGGTAAAGAGGGCGTCATCACGGTCGAAGAGGCGAAGAGCATCACGACCGAGCTCGACGTGGTCGAGGGCATGCAGTTCGACCGCGGCTATCTCTCCCCGTACTTCGTCACCGATCCGGACAAGATGAAGACGGTCCTGAACAACCCGCTCATCCTCGTCCACGAGAAGAAGATCTCGAGCATGCAGGATCTCCTCCCGCTCCTCGAGCAGGTGGTCCGCGGCGGGCGCGAGCTGCTCATCATCGCGGAGGATCTCGAGGGCGAGGCGCTCGCGACGATCGTCGTGAACAAGCTCCGCGGCACGGTGAAGGTCGCGGCGGTGAAGGCCCCCGGCTTCGGTGACCGCCGCAAGGAGATGCTCAAGGACATCGCCATCCTCACCGGCGCGACGCCGTTCATGGAGGACCTCGGCCAGAAGCTCGAGACGGCGACGATCAAGGATCTCGGCACCGCCAAGCGCGTCGAGATCGACAAGGACAACACGACCATCGTCGACGGCGCCGGCGACAAGAACCAGATCAAGGGCCGCGTCGAGGCGATCCGCCGCCAGATCCAGGACACCACGAGCGACTACGATCGCGAGAAGCTCCAGGAGCGCCTCGCGAAGCTCTCCGGTGGCGTGGCGGTGGTGAAGGTCGGCGCCGCGACCGAGACGGAGATGAAGGAGAAGAAGGCCCGCGTCGAGGACGCCCTCCACGCGACCCGCGCTGCCGTCGAGGAAGGCATCGTCCCCGGCGGTGGTGTCGCCCTCCTCCGCGCCTCGCGCGTGCTCGAGAGCCTCAAGTTCGGTGACGAGCGCGACTTCGGCGTTCGCATCGTGATGAAGGCGTGCGAGGCCCCCATCCGGCAGATCTCCGAGAACGCCGGCACCGAGGGCTCGATCGTCGTGGAGAAGGTGCTCGCGGAGAAGAACGACAAGTTCGGCTTCAACGCCCGCACCCACGCCTACGAGGACCTCATCGCCTCCGGCGTGATCGACCCGGCGAAGGTCGTGCACCACGCCCTCGCGAACGCGGCCAGCGTCTCCGGTCTCATGCTCACGACGGAAGCAATCGTCGCGCAGAAGCCCGAGAAGAAGGAGCCGGCCGCCGGCGGTGGCGGCGGCGGCATGGGCGGCATGGGCGGCATGGGCGGCATGGGTGGCATGGGCGACTTCGACATGTGAGCTCGCGCTAGCCGAAGGAAGAAGGCCGCGGGGCTCGCCTCGCGGCCTTTTGCCATTTGGTCGTACAGCCGGCTCGAAGCCGGCGCTACACTCGCCCGCGCGTGATGGCCAAGACGCCAGGTTCGACGCTCGGGCGGGAGTTCCACCCGGGGGACGTGCTCTTCCGCGAGGGCGAGGCGGGAGACGTCATGTACGTCATCCAGACGGGGGCGGTCCGCATCTCGAAGAGCGTCGGCGGGCAGGACAAGCTGCTCACCATCCTCGGCCCGGGGGAGTTCTTCGGCGAGCTCGCGCTGCTGAACGGCAAGCCGCGCACCGCGACCGCGACCGTGATCGATCCGACCCGCTGCCTCGTCATCGACTCGCGCAAGCTCGAGGAGATGGTGGCGAAGAACGCGGAGATCGCCCTCCGTTTGATCAAGAAGCTCGCGAAGCGGCTCGACTCCGCGGACTCTCTCATCGAGGTCCTCCTCCACCGCGATCCGAAGGCGCGGGTGCTCCTCGCCCTCTCTCGCCACGCGGAGGCGTTCGGAGAGGAGATCGAAGAGGGACTGCGCGTAAGGACGTCGATGCGAGAGATCGCAAAGGAGGTCGCGGTCGAAGAGCGGATCGCCCTCGACATGATGAAGCGCATTCATCGGCTCGGCATCGCCGAGGATGTCGGCGACGCCATCGTCGTCACCGATCTCGTGCGGCTCCGCGACTTCCTCGAGTTCCTCGAGACGGTGAGGCCGCCCGATCCTTCGGTCCCTCCCGCGACCCCTTCGGAGGCTGGCGTCTAGTGGAGCTCCACGTCATCGGCTGTCATGGCGGCGAGACGCCGAAGCATCGCGCGAGCACCTTCCTCGTGGACGGGACGCTCGCGATCGACGCGGGCGCGGTCACGCGCGGGCTCGATCTCGAGCGCCAGGGCAAGCTCGAGGCCTGCCTCGTCAGCCACGCCCACCTCGATCACGTGCGTGATCTCGCGACCCTCGCCGACAACCGCTGCCAGATGCGCTGTCCCCCCCTGGTGGTGGCGGGGACGAAGGCGACCCTCGAGAGCTTGAAGGCCCATTTCTTCAACGGCGTGCTCTGGCCGGACTTCACGATCATCCCATGCGGGACGGGGGGCAACACCATCGAGCTCGTCGAGCTCGAGCCGGAGAAGCCGACGATCGTCGCGGGCCGCACCGTCACCGCCGTCGAGGTCTCGCACACGATCGACTGCTCCGGCTTCGTGGTGGAGCGCGACGGCGTCGCCCTCGCGTACAGCGGCGACACCGGCCCGACGGACCGGTTCTGGCAGGTGCTCGCGGCGACGCCGGCCCTGCGAGGGATGCTGATCGAGGTGAGCTTTCCAGATCGAGAGGCCGGCCTCGCCCGGGTGTCGGGGCACTACACGCCGGCGTCCCTCGCCGCCGATCTGAAGAAGCTGGCGAAGGCCCCCTCGATCCCGACGTTCCTCTATCACATCAAGCCGTTCTATCAGCGCGAGGTCGAGACGGAGTGCGCGCGCCTCACGGGGCTGAGCCTCGAGGTGCCGAAGATCGACGATGTCTTCCAGGTCTGACGAAGAAGGCGGCTTGCTCGGGCCTTGGTCGAGGCTCCCCCTCTACGTCCGCATCCTCATCGGTCTCGTCCTCGGCGTCGTGACCGGCCTCGCCCTCGGTCCTTCGGGGGCGAAGCTCGATATCCCTGCGAAGCTGGTCCTGCGCGTGCTCGGCGCGCTCGCGCCCCCGGTCGTGCTGCTCGCGGTCGTGAACGCGCTGCTCAAGGCGGACGTGAAGGGGCGCCTCGCCGCCAAGATGGGCGCCCTCCTCGGGCTCAACACGCTCGTCGCGATCGTGGTGGGTCTCGTCGTCGCGAACGTGATCCGGCCCGGCACCCACGCCGACATCCAGAACAAGCCCTCCGGCGCGTCCGCACCCAAGGGAGACATCGTCGCGCAGCTGCTCGACAACATCCCCGACAGCCTCCTCAAGCCCCTCGTCGACAACAAGGTGATCGGGGTCGTGCTCATCGCGATCGCGGTGGGACTGGCCGGGCGGCGGCAGGTCGGGTCGCGCCGCCAGCTCATGGAAGACGCGGTGCAGATCTCGTTCGACGTCGTCATCGAGATCCTCAAATGGGTGATCGCTTTCGTGCCCCTCGCCGTGTTCGGCAAGGTCGCCAGCATCATCGGCACGAGCGGGTTCGCCCCGTTCAAGGCCCTCGGCGCCTTCGTCGGCGCCGTGATCGTCGCCCTCCTCCTCCAGACCGTCTACTACCTCTCCCGGATCCGAATCGGCACCTGGGTCCGCCCATGGCCGCTGCTGGTGGCGATGCGCGACGCGATCGTGATGGCGTTCTCGACCGCGAGCTCCACCGCGACGATGCCCGTCACCTACGACCGCCTGAAGAAGCTCGGCCTGCGCGAGCGCTCGGCGAGCCTCGGGGCCCTCGTGGGCAGCAACTTCAACAACGACGGCACCGCCCTCTACGAGGCGATGAGCGCCCTCTTCATCGCCCAGCTCGTGGCGGCGCCGCTCTCCCTCGTCGACCAGATCCTCATCATCCTCACGAGCATCGTCGCGTCGGTCGGCGCGGCCGGGATCCCGGAGGCGGGCCTCGTCACGATGACCCTCGTCTTCACCGCCGTGCATTTGCCGACGGAGTACATCGCGCTCCTGCTCACCATCGACTGGTTCTTGGATCGCTGCCGCACCGCCGTGAACGTCCTCGGCGACGTGAACGTGGCGTGCATGCTCGACGGCAAGACACGCGCTACGGACGCAGAGCTCTCGGAGGCGGCCGCTCCACCTTCGTAAGCGCGCGAGCGCGTCGCGCTGCGCGCTCGCCCCAGAGGTCAAGGGCGAGGAAGTGAACCGCGAGCGGCCGGGCCGTCACTCGATGTCGACGTCGAAGCTGTTCGCGCCGAACCGGAGCACCGGCTCGAAGCCGGTCGGGGTCGTGTCGAAGACGCCGTCTTGGTAGCCGGTGCCGGCCTCGTCCTGCCAGCGGAAGCTCTCGTTCATGTTCACGCTCAGGATGACGTCGAAGTCCCCTTCGAGGCTGGTGTCGATGGGGAGGCTCACGGGAAACCAGTAGGCCCACTCGCCGCTCTCGAAGCGGACGCTGAAGCCGCCCCCCGCGTCGTACTCGGGGACGGGGGCGCCGCTGCCGCTCTGGGGGAAGGTCATTCCGTTCGTCTCGAACACGTAGTCGTAGTCGCCGGCCTGGTAGGTCTCCCCTTCGTAGACGGTGTCGTCGGAGAGGGCCTGGAAGTTCGAGAAGGTGCCGGGCAACGAGAGCCCGTTCGTGTGCATCGTGGCCGCGACGTCGTACGTCACCCAAGCGTGGACGACGCGCGCGAGGGTGAACTGTCCGTCCGCGAGATCGGCGATGTTCGCGGTATAGACGAGGGTGTCGCTCCCGTCCGCGTAGTCGACGGCGACGGAGTCGGAGCCGAGATCGAACACGACGAGCGGGCTCGGGTCGTCCTCGGATCGATAGAGCGTGAGCGATCGGACGCCGCTCTTGTGGTTCGCTGGCGTTTGCCCGGAGAGCCCGTCTTGGTGATCGAACGGCGCGGTGCTGGACGCCATGCGGATGCGCACGTGTCCGGTCGAGGAGGCGCCCCCGCCGCCTTGATCGCCGCCGCCGGCGTCGCTCCCTCCTTCGGCCCCCGCTCCGCCGCCGCCCTCGAAGCCGCCGACGGGCACCTGATCGCTGCAGCCCAAGGCCGCCGTGGTGAGGAGCGCGGCCCCGAGCAGGGCCCAAGAGATGGAAGCTGCGCCTGTCCTTCGTCGCGTCGTCATGCCGTTCGCTTGGGCCGAGGCCGGCCCTTTTCTGAACGACGATGTTAGCGCCGCGCGACCGAATCCTGCTCGGCCGGTCGCCGCTCCACCTGGCGAAAGAGCCGCGCGCTCCGGTCGAGGCTCCACGTGTAGAGCGCGACCGTGTCGAGGACGAGCTCGATCCCCTCGAGCCGGAGGCCCTTCGCCCAGGTGACTCCGGCCTCGCGATCGCGTGGGGTCGCGGCGCGCTTCGGGCGCGCGACGGTCACGTGGGCCTTGGGGGGCCGCGCGTCGGGCTCGACGCCGGCGGCGGCGCACGCTCGATCGCGTGAGGCCCCCATCGCGCCCTCGATGAGGGGGGCGCCACGTTGCAGGGTCGCCGAGAGGGCCGAGTAGCGTCGCGGGTTCCCCATCGGGACGACGCCTCCGAGGGAGACCGCCACTGCCCCGAGCGGCCACGCGAGGGCATCCCACGCGGCCCGCGCCCGCTCCTCGCCGACCGGCCCGAGGAACGCGATCGTGAGGTGGAGATCCTCGGGAGAGAAGGCGGTGAGCGCGGCGGGTGGGGAGGGGACTCGCTCCGGGTACCAGCCGCGGGCGGGGACCTCGACGCCGATGAACCAGTTGCTCACACCGCTAGCATCGCACCGCGCGCGCGACGCTTCGTGTAGACCGTCGTCGGCAGGTCTTCTTCGTCGATCTCGAACATCGAGGCGAGCGCGCCCGCGACATCGAGCTTGCCCTCACGGGGGGCGCCGCTCGACACGGGCGCCTTCACCGACGCGGCGGCCGGGCGAGGGGACATGTCCGTTCGAGCGAGGCAGGCGACGCAGAGTTTCATGACGGTTCCGGCTGAAGCACTGGACGTGCCACGGCCGAGCTGGAGCTCGACTCGCGGGATCCGCGCTTCTTTCTTCCTTTCTCCCGCCCCTGACGGGTCGGACCGTTAACGGCCTGACACCCCGATTGCTTTCGGGCCCCCGTCATTTCTTTGAGGAAGACGGCGTCCCTCACGGCCACGCTTCAACGAGACGACCCATGGCCAACGATCTCCAAGACCAGACGAGCTGGAAGACGCTCGCCCATCGCCGCGACGACCTCGGCTGCTACGAGCTCGAGACGCGCGACACGGCGGGGGTCCCCGTCCGCATGTTCCTCAATGAGAACCTGTTCCGCGAGGCGGAGCCGACGCTCTATCGACAGATCGTCAACGCGACCCGCTTCCCGGGCGCGAAGCTCGTCGTCATCACCCCGGACGTCCACTACGGCTACGGCGTCCCCGTCGGCTGCGTGATCCTGACCGATCGCGACGAAGGGGCGATCGCGATGGGCCCCGTCGGCTTCGACATCGGCTGCGGGATGGTGAGCGCGAAGAGCGAGGTGCCCGCGGGCGAGGCGAGCCACGACAAGAAGCTCGCCTTCCACCGCGAGGTCATGCGCCGCGTGAGCCTCGGCCCGGGCGGCGAGAGCCGTCGCTTCGGGACGTTGCCTCAGCGCGAGCTGCAGGAGCTCGTGCGCGGAGGGGCGGAGCACTACGTCGCCAAGTACGGCGCCGGCTTCGATCGCTCGCTCGCCGAGCGACACCGGATCCCCGTCGACGACGCGTGGGACGTCCCGTGGGGCGGGCCGGGCTCGCCCGAGCGCGGCCAGGCCCAGCTCGGAACCCTCGGCGGCGGCAACCACTTCATCGAGCTGCAGCGCTGCGAGGAGACGCAGACCCTGTTCGTCCAGCTCCATACCGGCAGCCGCGGGTTCGGTCACGGCCTCGCCACGAACTACTTCCGCATGGCCCAGGCCGAGCACCCCGAGCGCGGCGGCGACATCGATCTCGGGTTCTTCGAGCCGAGCTCGAAGCACTATCGCGAGTATCTCAACGCCGTCGCGGCGGGCGGCAACTTCGCGATCGTCAACCGCCTCGTCATCTTCGAGGCGGTGGCGGAGGCGTTCGAGAAGGTCTTCAAGCGCGAGCTCACCCTCGTCTACGAGATCAGCCACAACCTCGTGCAGGCGGAGACCCACCCCGAGCTCGGCGAGGTCTGGGTCCACCGCAAGGGCGCGACGCGCGCGCTGCCCGCCCATCACCCCAACCTCGTCGGCACGCCTTGGCTCGAGGTCGGTCACCCCGTCCTCATCCCTGGCTCGAACCGCGACTACTCGTATGTCCTCCGCCCGCTGCCGGGCGCCGCGAAGAGCGGCTTCTCCGTGAACCACGGGGCGGGGCGCCGCCTCTCGCGCGGAGAGGCGTTCCGCGTCCTCGATCAGCAGAAGGTCAACGAGCAATACCGGCGCGACGACATCCTCGTGAACACGGACGGCGAGGTGCCGCTCGACGAGGCGGGCGCTTGCTACAAGAGCTCGCGCGACGTCATCGACGTCGTGGTCGGGGCGGGCCTCGCCGAGATCGAGTACACGCTCTGGCCCCTCGGATCGATCAAGGCCAACGAGGACGCCGACAAGCGGGCGCGGGTGAAGGAGCGCAAAGAGGAGAAGAAGGCCCGCCGCCGGGAGCGAGAGGAAGGGCGCAAGCTCAAGGGCGGCTGAGCTCGCCTCGCACGAGGGTCATCGTGGTCGACACGTACGGCCGAGGGATCTCGGCCCGGTCCACGAAGCCCATCCTCCGATAGAAGGGCTGGGCGTCGCGCGTCCCCAAGTGGACGTAGCGCGCCCCGCCGACCTTCGGGTGCTCGAGGAGCCGCCGCACCACCTCGTCGCCAACCCCTCGGCCGCGGAGGCCGGGCGCCACCATCACGTCGTAGATCCAAGCGTGCTTCGCGCCGTCGGAGATGGCGCGGGCGGTCGCGACGAGCGTCCCGCCAGCGTCGTAGGCCCCCACCCACGCCGTGGACCCTTCGTGGGCCCTCGCGATGCAATCGACGTCGACCTCGTCGTTCCAATAGGCGGGGGCGACGAGCTCCGCGGCCGCGCGCGCGTCGCCGGGGCCGAGGGCGGTCGAGAAGGTGAGGGGCGGGCAGGCGGCGGACATGGCCGCCCGACCGTGCCTCCGCGTTGGACTACCGAAAAGGTCCAGATCCGACTAGTCATGTAGTCCAGTCATGGAGCCCTTCGCGCTCGAGGTCCCCGAGGGGGAGTCCCCCCTCTTCGTCCGCATCGCCCGCGCCATCACGGGGGACATCGGGCGGGGGAGGCTCCGTCCCGGGGACGCGCTGCCCGGGTCGCGGACGCTCGCGAAGAGCCTCGGGGTCAACCGCAACACCGTCGTGGCCGCCCTGCGCGAGCTCGAGCAGGAGGGGTGGCTCGATGTGGAGGGCGCGCGCGCCACCCGCGTCCGCGCGGAGCTCCCGGAGGCTCGCCCGCGCCGCTTCGCGAAGGCGGCGGAGGGCCGCCGCGCCGCCGCGATCGGCTTCGACCTCATGCCGCGCGCCCCCGACCTCACCTCCCCGCGACCGCCGAAGGGCGCGATCGCGCTCCTCGGTGGCCTGCCCGATCTGCGCCTCGTGCCGAAGGAGGCGCTCGCCCGCGCCTACCGCCGCGTCCTCAAGAGCGCGCGCGTTGCCGACCTGCTCGGCTACGGCGATCCGCGCGGCGAGCTCGCCCTCCGCGCCGCGCTCGCGGACCTGCTCAGCGAGAAGCGCGCCCTCGCCGTATCGGCGGACGACGTCGTCGTCACCCGCGGCAGCCAAATGGCCCTCTACCTCGCCGCCAAGGCCGTGCTCGAGCCCGGCGATCGCGTCGCGGTCGAGGCGCTCGGGTATCGGCCGGCGTGGCAGGCCCTCCGCGAAGCCGGGGCCGAGCTCGTCCCCATCCCCGTCGACCGCTCCGGGATCGACGTCGCGGCCATCGCCGCGTCCGCCGCCAAGCTCAAGGCGGTCTATCTGACGCCCCATCATCAATACCCGACCACGGTCGTGCTCTCGGCCGCCCGTCGAATCGCGCTGCTCGAGACGGCACGCGCCCACCGGCTCGCGATCTTCGAGGACGACTACGATCACGAGTTCCACTACGAGGGCCGGCCCATCACCCCCCTCGCGAGCGCGGACCGCACCGGACAGGTCGTCTACATCGGCACCCTCTCCAAGATCCTCGCGCCCGCCCTGCGGATCGGCTTCGTCGTCGCCCCGTCGCGCCTCTTGGATCGGGTCGCGGCCCTCCGGACGGTCGTGGATCGGCAGGGCGACCGCCTGCTCGAGCTCGCGGTCGCGGACCTCTGTGTCGGCGGAGAGCTCTCGCGCCACGCCCGGAAGATGCGGCGGATCTACGCCGCGCGGCGCGAGGCCCTCTCCGCCGCCCTCCAGGCCGAGCTCGGCTCCGTGTTGTCCTTCCACCTCCCGCCCGGGGGGATGGCCATCTGGGCCGAAGCAAAAGGGGTGGACGTGGACACATGGGCGGACGCGGCCCTCGAAATGGGGGTAGTGTTCCAAACAGCCCGCCGATTCACCTACGACGAAGGGCGACGACGTGCCGTCCGCCTGGGGTTCGCGGCCGAGCCGGAGGGTCGCCTTTTGATGGGAGCGAGGCGCATGGCCAAAGCGCTCGAACACGTGGAAAAGAAAACAGTCTTGCTCCGCGGGCGGGGGTGATCTTTCCTCGCCTCATCATGCGTACCCTCGCCTCTCGGGAGCGTCCGTGAAGGTCGTCCTCGCGGGCGAGACCGACATCGGCCGTCATCGCGACCTCAACGAGGACGCGTTCCTCATCCTGCCGCAGTTCCGCCTCATGGTCGTGGCGGACGGGCTGGGAGGTCACCGCTCGGGGCACGTCGCGTCTCAGCTCGCGGTCAGCACCCTCCACGATTTCTTCGTGGTCACGGTTCGTCCCGACGCGACCTGGCCCTTCCCTTACGACGAGCGGCTCACCGACGAAGAGAACTACCTCTGCACGGGGATCCGCCTCGCGAACCGGCGCATCTTCGATCGTTCGCTGAAGGCCCTCTCCGATTTCGGGATGGGCACGACGTGCGTCGCCGCCATGTTCGATCCGGCCGCCTCCCAGTTCGCGGTCGCCCACGTCGGCGATAGCCGCTGCTCGCGCATCCGCGACGGCGCCTTCGAGCGGCTCACCCGCGATCACTCCCTCGTGAGCGACGCGAT
Organism: Polyangiaceae bacterium; assembly: GCA_044225865.1. Taxonomy (GTDB): domain Bacteria; phylum Myxococcota_A; class Polyangia; order Polyangiales; family Polyangiaceae; genus Xiheicaenibacterium. The sequence continues at coordinate 37,655 of JBGAID010000079.1, forward strand.
GCACGTCGCGCCGTGGATGACGGAGGAGGAGATCGCCCAGCTGCCGCCCAACGTCATCACGCGCGCCCTCGGCATCCGCGAGGAGGTCCAGGTCGACGTGCGCCGTGAAGCCGCGCGCGCCGGCGACGTGTTCATGCTGTGCTCGGACGGGCTCAGCGGTCAGCTCTCCGACGAGGAGATCGCCGACGTCGTCAGCCAGCACCTCGACGCCCCCACCACCGAGCGCCTCCACGCGTGCGCGCGAGAGCTCATCGAGCGCGCCAACAACTCCGGCGGCGCCGACAACGTGACGGTGGTGCTCGCGAGCGTCGTCGACGACTGAGCTTCCTGGGCCGGCGTCGCCCGCCCGGCCGGAGCAAAGCGCGTTGGCGTTTCGGCGGGGCCTGGTAGGCTTCGCGACCCATGGCGCACACCATCGAGGTCGCGAAGTCGTCTCGCGCCGCCTGCCGCTCGTGCCGCGCGAACATCGCGAAGGGCGAGCTCAGGTTCGGCGAAGAGGTCGAGAACCAGTTCGACGCGGGGCAGATGACGTACCGCTGGCACCACCTCACCTGCGCGGCGCAGAAGCTCCCGAACCAGCTCGCGGAGACGCTCGCGCGCTACGAGGGTGAGGTCCCCAATCGGGCCGAGCTCGACAAGACGATCGCGGAGGCGGCGGCCAAGCTCCCGCCCCCGTTCCCCTACGCCGACCGGGCGCCCACCGGCCGGGCCAGCTGCCAGGGCTGCGGCGAGAACATCCCGAAGGGCGCGCTGCGCGTCGCGGTGGAGCGCGACATCGAGCGCGGCATGTCGACGACGAAGGGCGCGGGCTATCTCCATCCCAAGTGCGCGGCCGCGTACGTCGAAGAGCACGGCGGCAACCACGACGAGCTCACGGCGGGCCTGCGCAAGAACACGCGCGACCTCTCCGAGGCGGATCTCGAGGCGCTGTTCGCAGAGGTCTGACCGGGATCGGTCCCGGGCACGACAACGGCCAGCGGGCCGAGAAGGCGGTGATGCCCACCCCCCTCGTCGCTTCGCTCCTCGGCCCCTCCCTCGCTCGTCGCTTCGCTCCTCACGGGAGGGGAGGCCTCACGCGCGGGGCGGCTGGGCCAGCGGCAGCTCGATCCGAAAGACGCAGCCCTTCCCTGGCAGGTCCGTGACTCCGATGTGACCACCGTGGGCGTCGACCGCCTCCCGCGCGATCGCGAGGCCGAGCCCCACCATCGAGCGACTCGACGACCCTCGCTCGAATGCCTCGAACATCCGTGTCTCGATTCCCTCCTGGAGCCCGCCACACTCGTCCTCGACCTCCAGGACCGCGTTCTTCCCATCCGTCCTCGCGCGGAGCGAGATCAACCCGGAGTCGCGGGTGAACTTCAGGGCATTCTGTACGAGGTTGCTCACGACGGAGTGGAGGAGGCGCGGATCGGCCTGGATCGTGAGCCCGTCCTCGACGTCGACGCGCATCACGATGCCGCGCTCGGGGGCGCATCCGGCGAGGACCTCTTGGATCAGCGTGACCGCGTCGACGGGGCGCAGGGTGAGGCCGGCCGGGGAGCGGAGCTGCACCGAGGCGAGCGTGTGCTGGATGAGCGCGTCCATGCGCGCGAGGCTCCGGGTCAGGATCCCGCTCGTCTTGCTCGCGACGCCAGCCTGCCCCGAGCGGATGAGCTCGTGGGCCATTCTCGCCGTCGAGAGCGCGTTGCGGAGCTCGTGCGCGAGGAAGCCGATCCGCTCCGACTCCTGCTTGTCGTGGGCGGCCTCGGACTCGTCGAAGAAGCGCTCGATCCCCGCGGCGACTGCGCTGTCGATGCACTGGTCGAAGATCTGGTACTCCGCCGCGGAGAACGAGATCCCGCGATCGCCGCCGAGCTTGCCGACCGAGTCCGAGATGGCTCCCACTGCCATCGCCACCATCCCGATCCGCGACCCCCCGAAGAGCGTCGAAGCGCCGACCTCGGAGGCGGCCTCGCTCTTGCCGCTCGGCAGCGGTGATTCGCTCGCGACCCCGTGCTCCCTCGCGAGCGCGCCGACGATCTCGTCGATGAGGCGGCCGAGCGCATCCGCGAGATCGAGCGGCTCTTGCCGAGGGTCCATCTCCTGAATCTTGGTGAGGGCGCGCGCGAGGATCGCTTCTCGATGTTCCCCCATGAACCGGTAGAGCGCGGTCATGGACATGGGCAACGCACGTTGCGAGCCAGCGCTGGGCAGATGAATCGCAACCGATGGAATGAATGGAACGGGCGGCGGCGCGATGATCACGATCGGTGATTTCGGGCGCACCCCTCCCGCGAGGCGCGGAGCGCCGAGCTTGGGAGGGGTCGGCGAGCGAAGCGAGACGGGGGTGGGCATCCCTCAGGTCCACGTCTCGCCCGGATCCTTACCGAGCGCGCGGGCGGCTTCTTCGGCGGCGAGGACGCCGGCGCGCTGGGCCTCTTCGAAGAGGGCCATGCCGGGCTGATCGACGTGGCCCCAGGTGACGCGGTCGTGGACGCGCACGCGCGAGACGAACGGGTCGTCGCCGATGAAGCCGGGGGTGGGGCGCGGCATGGCGTGACCCCAGACGCAGAGGTCCACGCGGCTCGTGGCGCGGGGCAGCTCGGGGTGGGCGGCGGCGAGGTCGCGGAAGACCTGCTCGCCGAGGTGCTCCCAGTCGGCCTCGAGCAGGCGGCGGCGCGCGGCGGCGACGTCCGCCTCGCCGTACGCGCGGAAGTAGGTGAGGACGGTCTCCTCGCGGGGCGGGGTGAGCTGGTGGCTCGCGTCGACGTAGCCGAGGCCCTCGGCGTCGTAGAGGACGGAGTCCCACGTCTGGTTGGGATCGATGGGGCGGGTCACGTGGAGGTTCGCGACGAGCCACGGCGAGGACTTCCGCTTCACGAACGCGCGCCCCTCGGGGAGCAGGCGCTCGGCGACGAAGGCGGGGACGGCGAGCACGACCGCGCGCGCGTCGACGGCGACGTGGACCTCGCGGGCGGCGTCGAAGGAGTGGACGCGGGCGCCGTCTCGGGTGGGGGAGACGGCGAGGACGACGGCGTCGCGACGGACGCGGGCGTGGCTGCGCTCGGCGAGGGCGTGGACGAGGCGGCCGTTGCCCTCGGGCCAGACGAGATAGTGGCTGCCTTCGAGCTCCGGGGTCTTGAGCTTGCGGGCGGCGAAATAGTGGAGGCCGGCCCATGCGGAGACGTCGCTCGGGTCGCCGCCGAAGTCGTCGAGGGTCGCGTAGCGGACGAACCAGCGCACGAACGGATCGGAGTAGCCCTCGCGGGTGAGGAAGTCGGCCATCGAGATCCGGTCGAAGGCGAGGGCTTCGGGATCGCGCGAGGACTCGGCGACGGGGATCTGGAAATAGAAGCGCCCGTCGCGGCCGCGCTTGTCGGTGAGCGACTCGGCGAAGTCGACGAATCGTTTGAGCTCCGACAATTCGCCCTCGGAGAGGGCGGCCTGGGGCACGAGGCCGAGGTGCCACGCGCCGCGAAAGAAGATGCGGTCGTCGGGGGCGGCGCAGAGGACCCGCGGATCGAAGCGAGGGCGGTTCGCCGCGTCCCATCCGGTGAGGACGCCCATGTCCTCGAGGAGGCGGAGGGCGGCGCGCGCCTCGAGGTTCGGGGCGGGGAGGTAGTGGGCGCCGAAGGGGTGAGGGACGACCCCCTCGTCGCTCGACGTGCTCGTGCCGCCCAGGAAGGGCTCGAGCTCGAGCTGGACCACGTCGAGGCCGAGGGGAGCGAGCCGCCACGCCGCGGAGAGGCCGCTGATGCCGCCCCCGACGATGACGACGTCGGCCTTGTCGACTTCGGCGGGCGCGGGGAGGGTCGTGGCGTCCCGGAGCATGTGGCCACGCGCGTGGCTCGCGCCGAGGACGGAGCCGCGCGTGCGACGCGGCCCAGGGTCGAGCTGCCCCGCGAGGAAGCCCAGCCCCGTCGCCACGAGGAACCCGCGCCGCGACGTCATCGCGCTCCCAGTCGACCGAGAGAAGCTCGAGACGCCGCGCTCGCTCTCACCCTCGAGCCGGCGCTGTGCTGCCGCCGCCCCGATCTCGAGACGACGCCACGCGAGAGCCCCAGTCTCGAGACGACGCCATGCGAGAACCCCAGTCTCGAGACGACGCCACGCGAGAGCCCCAAGTCTTGAAATGACGCCGTGCGAGCCAAGGAGCCTTCGATCATCGAGTGCAGAGACGGCCTTTCAGAAGCCATCTGCAGCGTTGGAGGGGGGCCCCACGAAGTGGGGGGAGGTCTTCGCTCTATTCTCTTCGCGTGCGCGGATGAACCGCGCACCGGGCGACACTCCTCGACGATTCTTGAAGCAAGAATCGTCGGAAGCCTCGTCGCCCACCTCCGACTAGCGAGCCGAGCTGCGGGTCCTCGCGCTAGCAACACAACGCCCCCAGCACGACAACGTTCCGGCTCCCCCATCTCTTGGCGAGCGCGAAGCGCGACGCGCGCCCCCCGCGCCCCGTGACTCGCGACATCATCGCGCTAGAGCCGGCAATCCACCCAAGAGACGAAGGCGCTCCGGTTGATCGCCTCGTCGTTGCAGGGCTTCTTCGGCCGGGTGTGCTCCCACGTGCCGCAGTAGTCCTTCTTCAGCTGGGCGTACTCGCTGCCGAGCCAGAGGAGGCCGACCTTCTTCGAGAGCTCCTTGTCCTTCGTCGTCTCCTCGAGGTGCATCATCACGGAGTTCGCGCGGCGGTGGGAGAGGGCCTCGTTGAGCTGGGCCCCACCCTTCTTGGAGGCGCGCGCGACGACGAAGAAGTACTTCGCGCCTTTGCGCTCCGCCCACTTGGCGTCGATGAGCTTCGCCCCCTCGTCGTCGAGCTTGTCGGAGTTGTCGTCGAAGAGGACGATGCCCCCGCGCTTCACGAGCGGATCGAAGAGGGCGTTGAAGTCCGCGTCGCTGATCGACGCGAAGGCGTGCACGTCGACCGGCTCGCACCCGCGCCGCGTGTCCTCCGCGGAGAGACCGCACGCGGAGACGACCTTTCGGAGCACCTCCTTGAACTGCGGGGTGCAGTACTCGGCCTCGGCGAAGTCGGCGACGGCGCCCTTCTTCTCTTCCTCTTTTTGGGCCTGCTTCTCTTTGTCGGCGACGAGCTCGGGGTGCTCGAGGGCGACCTTCGCCCCCGCGACCTCGCGCTCCACGAAGAGGGCGGCTCCGCCGAGGGCGGCGACGCCGGTGAGGGCTCCTACGACGAACGGCATCCTCATCGCTTCACCTGTCCGGAGATACGCTGCACCGCGTACGCGAGGCCGATGTCGGTGTCCTCGGGGCAGACCCGCGTGTCGCCGAGGAACATCTGCGGCGTCGAGAGGCGGAGCTTGTTCGACTGGGCCCAGCGGAGGATCTCTTCGATGCGCTTGTCGACCTCGGGGGTGTCGATGCACGCGTCGACGGAGGGGAAGCGCGCCTTCACCTTGGCGCGCAGGGTGGGGGCGCCCGCCTTGCCCGCGGCCGCGAGATCTTCTTGGTTCTTGTACGACCACTCGAGGACCTCGCGCGCGGAGCCGCCCGTCTTGTCGGCGCAGAGGATCGCCTTCGCGAGGACGCACGCGCCGGGGTGGGTCGGGGCGCGGAGGTTCCAGTTGCAGGCGTCGTCGAGGGGGAAGACGACGAGGCTCACGTCGAGGTTCTCGTAGGTGCCCTCTGCCACCATGCGCTCGTGGAAGGCCTTGCAGCTCGGGCAGAGCGGGTCCTCGATGGTGATGGCGGGCTGCTTCGGATGATCGGTGCGGATCTTCACGAAGACGCCCTCGGGAGCGGCGGGCTTCTCGAGCTTGCCGCAGGCGAGGATGCGATCGTCGTAGGAGGGGAGGCTGGCCGCGTAGACGGCGGCGGGGAGGGCGGTGGCGGTGCCCATCGCCGCGAGCAGGCCGATGGGGGCGGCCCACGATCCGACCGGCATGACGTGGACGGTCTTCTCCGTGGGAGCCTTTTTCTCGGCCTTCTGGTGCCACGGCTCCGAGTCGACCTCCGTCTTGTCGGCGGGGGCGGACGGGTCGGCGTTGCGCGGGGGCTTGGGGGGCGGCGTCAGCGGCGGAACGGCCGCGAAGGGCCGGCGCGAGCTCACGAGGGCGAGCACCCCGGAGACGAAGAGGATGACGCTCGCGGTGTACATCGCGACACACACCTTGCAGAACTGGCCGAGCTTCGTCGCGGAGATCACGAACATCACGATCGACGCCCCGAAGGGCGCGAGGGTGAGGAGGAAGTAGGCGAGGCGCGTGCGCTGAGGGGCCGACTCGCGGGCGAGGATGAGGTAGAGGGCGACCGCGAACGTGAAGGCGAACGCGCCGAGGCCGAAGAGGCTGATGGGGATGCCGCCCCAGTAGCGATCCTTGAGGAGGGCGGAGTACGGGCTCTGCATCGCGGCCGTGCACGCGTTGTCGGTCGTCGCCTCACCCGCGCCGGGGATGAACGAGCAGTGGGCGCCGTGCAGCTTCCGGTCGAGGTTCTGCGCGTAGTCGTGGGTCGAGACGGCGGCCGCGATCGCCCCGAGGAGGCTCCCGACCACGCCGACGATGCCAGGGGCTACCGAGCGCGGATTCATCGCGAAAGAGCTTTAATCTTCGGGCTCGACGAGAACAAGGGAAACGACCGAGACAACGCGCGAGGCGATTCGCGACTTCCGCCTCTCGAGAGGCCCGCGCTCACGCAGGGGCGCGCTGGGCGCGGTCGAGGAGATCGAACGCGAAGCTCTCCGCGATCGAGCGCGCCGCGGTGCCGGCGGCGAGCGCGTTCGTCGCCGTCTGGATCGCCGCCACCACCGGCTGCGCGGGAGCGCGCGCCATGGCCCGCAGGGCGAGGGCGCGGCCGGTCGGGTAGGAGACGAGCTCGAGGCTGAAGCGGGTCCAGGCGAAGGGCGGCGCGACGCGATGCGCGCTCGCGAGATCGCTGAGCGGCGATCGGGCGACGAGCTCCCCGATGAGCCGGAGGTAGTCGGCGGGCGACACCGCGGGCAGCCCCTCCGTCATCGCGGGGAGCGGGGTGCGCCTCGGCTCGACCGAGACCCGCCGCAGAGAGGGCCAGAAGACCATCGATCGGTCCGGCTTCTGACCGCGGTAGGTGGCGCTGCCCGCCCACGCCGTGACGTGGGTGTCGGTCCGCTCGATCTCGAAGAGCCTCGCGAAGGTGGCGTAGCGCACGATGACCTCGAGGGTCGAGCGCGGCCTCGGGATGGCGGCGACGAGGCGCGACGCGCTCTCGAGCACCTTGGCGTGGCGGCCCTTGGTGAACGCGCCCGAGAGCTCGTGGTTGGTGGCTTGCAGCGCGTCGTTGAGGACGGCGACGAGCGACCACTCCGCGGGCGAGATGTCGGGGAGGGTGTCGAGGGGCGCGACGAGGCGGGCTCGGCGAACCCGCGCCACGTCCACGCGCGATCGGAGATCGTCGTCGGAGATGCGCCGGCCGATGCCGATCTCGAGCCCGAGCTCCGCGCCGAGAGGCGGAACGAGGCGCATCTGCCCGCCGAGGACGAGGGGCCCGAGCACGCCCTGGCCGAGGGCCTCGAGGCGGGCGGTCATGTTGTCCGCCACGCTCACTCCCCCTTGGGTGGAAGCTGGGCCGCGGCTTCGGGCGTCGAGCCCAAGGAGCGCAAGGGACGAAACCCAGGCGACTCGAGCACCAGCTCCGGGACCTCGGTGGCGAGCGCGGGCTCGATCGTGGCGGCCGGGAGCAGGGCCCACTGCTGGGCCTCGAGCAGGGCAGTCTCGAGCGGGATGAAGGCGGCCCCGTCGATGCCGACGACGCGGGCGTCTCGCCCGACGATCAGGACGAGGTTGGGAGGAGCGCCGATGCTTCGATGGAGGACCTCCGGCGAGACGGCGGGGAGAGGATCGTAGCCGGCGGGGACATAGAGGTTCGGGTGGACCTCGCGAAAGAACTCACCGACGGGGACGGCCTCGATGCCGCTCGCGAGGCGAACGAAGGCGCCCGTGCTCGTGAACGCCACGCTCGCTCGCCGCAGCGTCTCCGCGCCGAGGAGGTAGGCCATGCGCCGCAGCATCGGCAGCTCTTCCCCGCGGACCCACGTCGCGGTCACGCCGCGCCACGGGTCCGTCGTGGGCACCATCCGGAGCGCGAGCTGGATTTGGGGAGGGGTCGCGCTCGCCACCGCTCGAAGCCCCTCCGCCCCCTCGTCGGCGCCCATCTCCACGCGCGCGAAGGCGCTCGTCGGGCCGAGCGCGGGCAGCCTCTCGACGACGAGCGGATCGGCCCCGCCTCGGAAGAGGACGAGCCCTTCGCGGGGAAAGACCGGGCACGCGCGCAGGTTCACGGGGTGGCGAAAGCCGAGCTGCACCCCGACCCCCTCCGTCACCGGCTGGAAGACGGTGAGGCCCGGCGTCTTCGTCATCAGCGGCAGCATCCGCGCGGGGATGGCCTCCACGCGGAACAGGTACCGCTGGACCGGGCCGTCGTCGAAGCTCGACGAGGGCGGCCACTCCGCGAGGCAGACCTCGGCGTCGACGTTGGAGCGGATGAAATAGGCGATGAGGGCGGGGCCGAGGCCCTTCTCGGCGCAGATCCATTTGGGACCGCCCTCGCGCTGCGTGCTCGGATCGCTGTGGGGCGAGAGGCGCAGGAGGAGGGAGCGGATCTCGATCGCGCGCTCGACGCCGTACGCCTGCGAGAACGCGGTGTGGTAGAGCGCGTACGAAGCGTCCTGGGCGATGAGCTCCCCGGCGTCGTAGCCGAACGGCGCGCCCGCGTCGCGATACTGGACGAAGTGTCGCGAGGTGCCGGTGAAGGTGAAGCCACCCGCCAGCCGCGCGATCTCGGCGACGCGGTCCATCCGATCGCTCCCGTCCGCCGAGAACGAGAGGACGATCTCGCGGGCGCCGAGCTTGCTACGCACCACCTCGACCTTCAAGCTCCTCAGGATCTCTTCGAGCGAGGATTGACGCGTGAAGAGCGAGAGGAACGCGACGAGGCGGTCGATGCTCGGGAGCAGCACGAGGCCCTTCGATCCGAGCGCCACGCCCTTGGCGTCCAACCCGAGCCCGGGCGTCCGCAGGCGCGTTTGGTGGAGGGCGACGCGGACGAGCACGCGACGAGACACTACCGCATCCGAAGGGAAGAGGCACGGCGGCACGCGCGTTGAGCCCGGCGGCGGGACCGTGCCTGCCCCCGTGTTTCGTGAAGGACACGGGTCGGCCGATCTTCTACGCTCACAAGGCCCATGACGGCGCTCGAGAAACAGCTGCTCGCGGAGCGATTCGAGATCGTGCGCGAGGTGGGGCGGGGAGCGGCGGGGGTCGTCTATCGAGCGCTGGATCGCGTCTCCGGTGAGGCGAGCGCCCTCAAGATCATCGAGCCGTCGGAGGACCCGCTCGACCAAGCTCGGTTCTTGCGCGAGGGGGAGGTGCTCTCGTCGCTCTCGCACCCGAGCATCGTCCGCGTGCTCGCGTACGGCACGTTGGATCAAGCCTACGCGGACGCGGGCGGCCGCCGGTTCGGGGCGGGAGCCACGTTCGTCGCGATGGAGTGGCTCGACGGCGAGGATCTCTCGGTCCGCGAGAAGCGGGCGATGCCCGCGCTGCCGGAGGTGCTCACCATCATCGAGCAGGTGGCGGGGGCGCTCTCGTGCGCGCACCACGCGGGGATCGTCCACCGCGACGTGAAGCCGTCGAACATCTTCCTCACCTATCCGCGAGCGGTGCCGGACACGGACAAGAGCGGCTTCTCCACGATGCGCGGGGGTCCCGTCGACGACGGGCTGAAGGAGGTCGCGCGCTCGGGCTCGGTGCTCGCGAAGCTGCTCGACTTCGGGGTCGCGGCCGCGGGCGACAAGCTCCTGGCCGGGGCGGGCGCGATCGTCGGGACGCCCGCGTACATGTCCCCGGAGCAAGCGCAGGGCGAGGCCGCCCCCGACGCGAGGAGCGATCTCTACTCGCTCGGCGCGACCCTGTTCGAGCTCTGCGCGGGCCGCGCCCCTCACGTCGGCCCCACCTCGATCGCGACCCTCGCCCGGCGGGTGACGGATCCCGCGCCGCGCCTCTCGGAGCTCCTCATCGACGTCCCCGAGCGGCTCGACGAGCTCGTGTGGAAGCTCCTCCAGATCGAGCCGGATCAGCGCCCGTCTTCGGCGGCCCAGGTCGAGGCCGCGATCGCGGAGCTCCGCGCCGACCCTGCCCTGGAGCGGATCGGGCGCCTCACCCTGCGCGAGGCGGACACGAGGGCGCGGGTCGGGACGCGCCTCGTGACGACCCTCGTCGCGCTCGGGGTCGCGACCGGGGAGCAGCGCGCCCGCACCCTCGACCGGATCCGGGAGCTCGGCGCCGACGCGCTCCCCCTCGGGGCGGACTCGATCGTCGCCCACCTCGGGGCCCGGCGGGCCCACGGCGACGAGGCGACGCGGGCCCTCGAGATCGCTCAGGAGCTCGCCCAGTCGGGGGCCAAGGTGGGGATCGCCACCGGCCGCACCCGCGTCGACCTCACCCGATCCGCGGGCGAGATCGTGGACCGCGCCTCCAAGCTCGCGCGGGAGGCGAAGGACGGCCGGGTCAATTATGATTTGACCACCAACGAATTGTCGCGCGGCCGCGCCGAGTTCGACGTGCCGAGCCTCGGTCAGAGCGGCGTGGTCGCCCTCACGACGAAGCGCCGCCCCGACTCGGAGGCCTCGAGCTTCGTCGGCCGCGAGCCGGAGCTCCTCACCGCCCTCAACGCGTACGACCGCTGCGTCGACGACCGCACCCCCGTCGTCGTCTCGACCTCCGGCCCCCCCGGCATCGGCAAGACGCGCCTCGGGCAGGAGATCATCCTGCGCCTCGAGCGGCACGCGGAGCCGCCGCGGGTGATGCTCGTGCGCTGCGAGTCGTACGGGAAGGCCCAGGCCCTCGCCACCGCGAGCGACGCGCTGCGCTCGTTGCTCCTCCTGCCGAAGGGGGCCACCCTCGCGGAGGCCCAGGCCGCGATCGACGGCGTCATCCCCCAGAAGCGCCGGGGCGGCCTCGAGCTCCAGCTCCTCGCTCAGCTCCTCAGCAACCAGCCCTTCTCGGACGCGGTCGAGCCGCGGGCGGCGCGCGACGCCCTCTACGTCGCCATGACCGAGCTGGTGATCGAGGCGGCCACGAAGGAGCCGTGCGCGCTCGTGGTCGAGGACGCCCAGTGGGCAGACCCGGAGTCGGTCGCCTGGATCGACCACCTCCTCGGCCGCGCTCAAGGCAAGAGCCTGTTCACCCTCCTCTTCGTGAGGCCGGCGTTCTGGCGCAACCACCCCCAGCGGTTCTCCACCCGCGACCACGTGCGCATCGAGCTCAAGCCGATGGCCAAGCGCGCGGTGCGCGAGATCGCGAGGAGCCTGATCGGTCCCGGCGCGAGCGACGCCCAGCTCGAGCAGGTGGCGGCCCAGGCCGCCGGCTCGCCGCTGTTCGCGGAGGAGCTCGCGCGCCTCGTCGCGCAGGGAAAGGGCCTCTCCAACGCCCCCACCATCGAGGCGGCGATCCAGGTGAGCTTGGACGCCCTCGACGACGGGGTCCGCGACGCGGCGGGGAGGCTCACCATCTTCGGCCTGACCGGATGGGACGCGGGCCTCGCCGCCCTCTACGACCCTTCGATGAGCGGCCTCCACCTGAGCCCGCCGGAGGTCCTCCTCGGCAAAATGGTGGGCGCCGATTTGCTGATGGAGAGCGCGAAGACCCGCTTCTCCGGGACGAAGGAGTTCATCTTCAAGCACGCCCTCATCCGCGACGTCGCGTACGCGATGGTCGGCGACGAGATGAAGCGGCACCTCCACGGGCGCGCCGCGGAGTGGCTCGAGAGCGTCGGGGAGGACGCGGCGACGGTCGCCCACCACTACGATCTGGGCAAGCGCCACGACGTCGCGGCCAAGCACTGGGAGGTGGCGGCCCGACGCGCCCTCGCCACGAACTCGCTCGCCGACGCGGCCTCGATGAGCGAGCGCGCCCTCGCGTTCGCGGACGACAAGCCCACCGCCTTCGCGCGGGCGGCCGTGCTCGAGGAGGCCCAGTCGAGGCTCGACGCGCGAGGGTCCGAGCGCGACACGGCGATCCAAGCGATGCGCGAGAACGTCTTCGACGAGGCGAGCGAGCTCCGCACGGAGGGGGCGGCGGCGCGCTACGACGACGCGCGCGGCCAGGGCATCGACATCGAAGGGCGCCTCCGTCGCGTGCGCGAGCGCGCGCGGGAGATCGGCCTGCTCGAGGAGGCGGCGCGCTGCTCCGCCACCCTCGCCCAGCGGCTCGCCTTCGCGGGCGATCTCACCGCCGCCGAGCGCGAGGCGGCGGAGATGCTGGAGCTCTCGGACAAGAACGGGATCGTCTGGTCGGCGGTGGACGCGTGGCAGACGCTCGCCGTCGTACACCAGACGCGCGGCGAGCTCGCGGCCGCCCTCGAAGCGCGGAGGAGCGCGGCCCGCGCCGCCCGCGCGGCCGGCCTCAAGGAGCGAGAGGCCATCCTCACGATGAACCTCGGCTTCGCCCTCACCACGATCGGCGCGAAGAACGAGGCGCTCGTGGGATCGAGACGGGCCTCGAGCGCGCCCACGCCATCGGATCGCTGGGGGCGGTGCGCCACGGCCAGATGGTGCTGCTCGGGTGGGCCTCGACGTTCGGCGCGGACGCCCGCATCTCTCAGGCCCTCGCCGAGCCGCGCGCCCAAGCCGACGAGGCGGCGGCGGGCGCCTACGTCATCCAAGACCGCGCGACGCTGGGCGTCCTCTACCGCGGCGTCGGGCTCTGCGCGGCGACAGCGCGACCTTGTCGCGGGCGCGCGGCCTCCTCGAGCGCGCCGCCCAGGCCTATCGCAACACCGGCAACCTCGACATCCTCCCGGTGAGCCTCGGGTTCTGGTCGGAGGCGGAGCGGCGCCTCGGTGACGCGGAGCACGCCAGGGAGCTCGCGTCGGAGGCGGCTTCACTCCTCGATCAGGGCGCGCCGAGCTTGCTCAACGAGGCCCCCGTGTACCTGGCCTCCACGACGCGTGCGTGGACCTCGGCTCTCTCGCCGGCGCCAAAGGCGCGATCGAGCGCGGCATGCCGCACTTGGTCCGTCGCCTGAGCGGGCTCGCCGACACCCCCTATGCCCACTCGTTCGTCACCGGCCTCTCTCACAACGCCGGTCTCATCGCGGCGGCCGAGGTCTACGGGCTCGTGCCTCCCGAGGTCGAGCGCCTCGTCAGTCGCCGCGGCTGACCGGAGCTCCCCCCTCGCACAGCGAGGGGGCCGGGGAATTGGCAGCCACTCCGGTGCCGAGAGGCCTGACGCCGACTTTTCAGCAGCCTGCTAGCCAGAGCACCGATCCGGAAAGCCGTGGCGCTTTCGCGCCATTTCACGCGTGATCCACGCGGCCTCGTCGCTCCGCTCCTCGCATGACTGCGAGTCGTGCTGTGGTGCTCACTCCTCGGGCGCGCGCCTCCCACGCAAACTCGCGCGACATCACTCGGCCTTCAAATGAATCGGTGCTCTAGAACCCGTACTCGAACCCCTTCGCGAGCCCCCCGCCGAAGCTCACCCCGATGAACTGGGTCCCTCGATCTTCTCCATCGAACGTCGTGAGCACGTGGCGGGTGTCGACGCACACCGCGAAGAAGAGCTCGAAGCAGGCTTCGGACCGGATGACGTTCCACGCCGGGCCCGCGAACATGTGGTCGTACTGGAGCCGCACCGCGATCGCCTCCCAGAGGACGGTCGCGATTCCGCCGAGCTGGGGACGGGCCGCGAAGTCGGCGACGTCGTCGGCCCCGAACGTGCGGCCGGCGGCGGCGAGCCCCCCGCGCGCCCCGAGATCCACGTGGAGCGCGTCGGTGAGGTGCATCGATCCCTGACCGTGGAATTGGTATCCGACCGTCGCCACCGGCAGCTCGAGCAGCATGAGCCCGCTGTAAGGGTTTCGCTCGACGGTGCCGCCGAGCCCGCCGCGGAGCAGCAGGTGGTGCTCGCCATCGAACAACGCGAGCCCGCCCTCCGCCTCCAGCTCGGCCTCGCCGGCCCAACCCGCCGAGTTGCCGCCGAGGAACGCGTCGACGTGGCCCCACCCGGTCGTGATGCCGTCGGTGTGGGCGGCGCTGACGTTCACCCCGAGCCCCCCGACCGACCCGGAAGAGGCTTCGCCGCCGGAGGTGTTCGCGACGCGCCCTCCGACCATCCACGCGGTGTTGGGGATGCGCGCCTTGATGCACCCGGAGCCGAAGCTCACGAGGACGAGGACCATCGCCAAGCAAACGGGTCTCAAGCTCATTACCCCCAACGGACACCGCTCGACACGCGTGGTCGCCGTCGTCTTCGTGTCGGCCCACGCGCGCGGGCGCGAAGGAGAATCTACAGCAGGGAAAGGAAGGCCACGAGGTCGGCGACCTCTCCCTCGTCGAACTTGCGCGCGCTGGCGGGTCCTCCCGCGTGGAAGAACGCGCCTTCGGCAAACCGCGCGCGCTCGACGACCCCGCGCAAGGTCGTCTCGCTCCCGTTCGCGAAATAGGGGACCTTCTCGGAGATGCGTCGCAGCGAGCTCGGCCGCGCGCCCTGGGGGTGCACGTAGGGGAGCGCGCCCGTCTGCTCGTACCCGTCGCGCGCCCACACGATCGGCGCGGTCGGGGAGAGCACCCGCGCCTCCCAGTCGGCGGGCGCGACCGCCGTGGCCGGATCGTTCGCGACGAGGCGAGGGGCGTGGCAGCTCGCGCAGCGCGCTTCGAACAGCGCGGCGCCGCGCGCCTCCGCCGGCTCGAACCGCGTGCGCGAGAGGGGAGGCCTCTCGGGGTGCGGCAGCGTCGCGAGGTAGAGCATGAGCGAGCGCCGCAGCGACGCGGGGCCGTGCCGCGCATCCCGGAGGGCGGGCACCTTCGTCCAGAACGCGAGCGCCGTCTCGCTCAGGTCGAAGCGCTCGCTGTGCCCGGTGTTCTGCGCGGCCACGCGGAACTCCGCGAACACCATCTGGGAGAGGTCGCGGTCGAGGGCGCGCGTGAAGTGGGGGCCGTTGTTGGCGAGGCCGAACAGCGGCTTCGTCGTCGCGAGGATGTCGCCCCGCCCGGTGGCGTGGACGCGGCCGTCGATCGCGCCTTCGAAGTGGCACGTCTCGCAGGTGAAGCGGCTCAGGGCTCCCTCGCTGCGCTGGAACGGGCCCATCGCCGTCGTGTAGAAGAGGACCTCGCCGAGCCGCAGCGCCGGCTCCTCCCTCGAGAGCGCATCCGACGACGCTGGGGACGCGCGACGCGCGATCGGCGCGAGCGCGGGGGGAGCCGACGGCGCTATGAAAACAATAGCGTCGAGGAGCGGGCTCGCCCCCGCGAAGCTCCCGTCCTCCCGGGCCACGACCGACGTCACCCCCGGCAGCGCCGCGAACGACGAGGTCCGCGCGCCGAGCGACTCGAGAGGAGCCCCCCGCACCGCCTCGTCGCCGCGCACGTCGAGGCGAATCTCCGCGGCGCCCTCGCTGCCGTAGCCGAACGCGACCGCGCGGACCTCGTCTCCGCCTCGGGCCGGCGTGAGCGAGAGCGCCTTCGGGGTCACGACCCCGAGCTCTCCCACGTCGACGGTCGCGAGCCTCGCCGCCCGCCCTCCCGCGACGCGATCCAGCGTGACGAAAGAGTCCACGTAGCCGAATGATCCGCCGCGCCGGTCGAGGGGGTGGTCCTCGACCGCGCCCCTCGCCACCACCACCTCGTCGGGCCCTCGCTCCAGCGCCGCCGCGGTGAACACCGGGCCGTCGTTGCCGAGGGTGACCCGGCCCGCCTCGAGCGGCACCCCCGCCGCGTCGACCGCGAGCACGGTGGCGGCGTGCCCGACCGGGCTCGTCACGACGACGTGGTGCTCGGTCGCGATCACTTGGGTCGGCCCTCGCGGCACGGCGAGCGCTCCCCGCGCGACGGCGTGGCCCTCGCCCCCTCCACAGCGATAGACCAGCACGCTCTCGCGCTCGTCCGCCCCGTAGAGGCAGAGACCGCGGCGCGCCACCGATCGAAGCCCCCGCACGCCGAGCCCTCGCACGTCCTTCGCCGCCGCCCGCCCGATCGAGCGCACGTCCACGTCGAACGCGGCGAGATCGGGGCTCGCCCTGCTCGCGACGAAGAACGTGCCCCCCTCGTCGCGCGCGCTCGCGAGGGCAGACGCGCCTTCGGGGGCGGGGACCCGCGCCCGCTCGGCGCCGCCTCGATCCAACAGCACGATCTCGGGCGGGTTCGAGAGCAGCACGAGGAGGGTCCCCTCCGGGCCCGCCTCGATCGCGACCGGGTCCGGACCGAGCACGCTCCGCGCGTCCGGCGGGCTTCGGTAGTCCGTGTGAGCGCGGAGGTCCGTCTCCTCGAGGCGGACCGCGACGAGCTCGATGTCCTCGGGGAACGGGTGGAGCGCCTCG
>JBGAID010000080.1:0-52811 GCA_044225865.1 Polyangiaceae bacterium
AGGGGGGGTGTCGTCTCACTTTGCTATCAAAGAGATAGCGCGCAGCTCCGCAGGATGGGCGAGGACCTCTCGGCTCCGAGCGGACCGACGCGGCCGCCGCGCTATGGAAACGGTAGCGGTCTGGCCATCCCGCGAGCAGGCAGCGCCAGGCCGTCAGCCAAGAAGGGGCGAGAGGCGTGGAGAGCACGCGAACGTCGCCCTTCTTCACCAGACTGCTAAAAGGGACGACGCGATGCGGCTCGTGACCTGGAACGTGAACTCGATGACGGCTCGGCTGGACTTCGTCCTCGACTTCCTCACGACCCGCGGCCCCGACATCGTCTGCCTCCAGGAGCTGAAGCTGCCGGACGATGGCTTTCCTCACCTCGCCTTCGAGCAGGCGGGGTTCCGCGCTCTCACCCATGGCCAGGCCCAATGGAACGGCGTGGGGGTCCTCGTGCGGAAGTCGGTCGACCCCGAGCCGCTCGTCGTCACCGCCGGTCTCGCCGATCAACAGGCCCTCGGCGCGCGCCTGCTCACGGTCAAGGCGGCCGGCCTCTCCGTCACCAGCGTCTACATCCCGAACGGGAAGATGACGACCCACCGCGACTTCAAGCTGAAGCTCGCCTTCCTCGACTCGCTCGCCGCCTACGCCCGGACGTGCCTCGACCCGAACGGGGACGCCGTCATCGCCGGCGACTTCAACCTCGTCCCCGCCGATCTCGACACCTACGATCCCCACGGCCACGCCGGCCGCATCTTCCACACGCTCGACGAGCGCTCCCGCTACGGCCACCTCCTCGAGGCCGGCTTCGTCGACCTGTTCCGCGCCCATAACCCCGACCTCCAAGCCTTCAGCTGGTGGGACTACCGCGCCGGCGCCTTCCACAAGAAGCAGGGCCTCCGCATCGACCTCGTGCTCGGGACCCGGAGCGTCGCCGCCCGCCTGAAGGGCGCGAGCATCGACCGCGACTTCCGCAAGAAGCGCGAAGGACGCATCCCGAGCGACCACGCCCCCGTCATCGTCGACCTGGAGGACCGCGGGTGATCCTGCGCTATTCTTTTCGTAGCGGGGCAGAGAGGATCGGAGACTCGCGACACCTCACGCCGCCCCCTGTTTGCTCCCGTCCCAGACCGGCTCGCCAGCGCTATTAAAATCATAGCACCGCACCGCGGATGCCCACCCCCGCCTCGCTCCGCTCGGCGACCCCTCCCTTGCTCGTCGCTCCGCTCCTCGCGGGAGGGGTGACGCTGGGCGGGCCGAAGAAATCGAACGCCGGCCGAACGCGGGGCGGACAGGCCTCCCCGCGGAGAGTGTGGCAGCGTACGCTCATGAGGAAGATGGCGAGCTCGGTGACCTGGGCGCCTTTCCTTTCGGAGCCGGAGCTTCGGGTCTTTCTCACGTTGGTCGAGGCCGAGATCAAGACGCTCGGCGTGCCCTATCGGCTCGGGGACGGCCTCGTAGACGTCGACCTCGATGAGGGCACCCAGAGCCTCGGCCTCTCGAACCTGGCCCAGGTCTGCGCCCGCTTGCCGGCCGCGGAGTGGCCGCGCGCGGTCGCCAAGCACTTCTCCCTGGTCGTCGGGAGCACGGCGGAGGAGGCCCGCCTCCGATCCGTCGTCCACGACTTCGAAGCGGTGCGCTCGATGCTCCGCCCCCGCCTCTACGAAGCGTGGCTCGAGGATCAGGTCGTCCACGGGATCACGGAGGGCCTCGTCGCGAGCATCGTGTTCGACCTCGACAACGCCATGCGCAGCATCTCGCGCGCCGAGGCGGAGCCGTGGAACAAGTCCGACCGCGAGATCTTCGAGGCCGCCCTCGAGAACCTCGACCGTGAGGAGGCACCCCGCCGGGAGACCATCCGCGGCCCCGAGGACGTCCCCATCGTCGTCGCGGAGGGCCCCAGCTACTACACCGCCTCGCTCGCCCTCCGCCTCGAGAAGGACGTCGTCCCCGCGGGCCACCCGTACGGCGCCCTCCTCGTCGTCCCCGCCCGACACGTCTTCTTCTATCACCTCATCGAGGACAACCGCGTGATGCTCGCCGTCAACGCCCTCGTGAGCCTCGCCACCGAGGCCTTCAAGCGCGGCCCGGGTTCCATCTCGGAGCGCGTCTTCTGGGTCCACGAGGGCGTCTATCGCGCCCTGCCGTGGAGCGTCGACGAGGGAACGCTGTTCGTCACGCCCCCGTCCGCCTTCATCCGCGAGGTCCTCGAGCGAGTGGCGAAGCCGCCGAGCTGAGCCCCTTGCCCCACGTTCGAAGCTCGACACGACCTCGTGCAAAGCCGCTTCGGCCTTGAGACCACGCCGTGCGAGCAACGCCAGTCTGGAGACCGCGCCGTGCACGCCAAGGAGCGTTCTGTCACCGATAGCCACGACCACGCGCCAGAAGCCATCTGCAGCGCCGGAGGGGGGCCCCACGCGGTGGGGGGAGGTTTTCGCGACTACCTCCAGCTAAATCACCGATCCAATGACCGAAGCGCGCGAGGCCCGCTGATCGAGAATTGCGCTCGCTCATTTAGCGAGCCGAGCTGCGGGGCCTCGCGCTCGCCACCCAACGCCCCCAAGCGCGACAACGCTCCTCGCCTCGACCTCTCCGGCGAGCGCGAAGCGCGAAGCGCGCCCCGGAAGCGCCCACCCAGCTTTGTGAGTCTCTTTGAGGTATTGTGATCGTCATCATGCAGCCCACGGGCCGGAAGGTCGCTCGACGTCGTACGAATGCTCGTTCGGGCTCGGAGGGGGCGAAGGCTTCCAAGCCGCGGGCGCCGGCAGGCGGGGCGACGGGGGCGGGCCCCTCGGAGCGGAGCCCGGCGATGCGGCGGGAGCGGAGCCACACGCGGATCGTGGAGCAGGCCGCGAAGATGATCCGGGAGCGGGGCATCGCGGGGGCGAGCGTGGACGAGGTGATGGGCGCGGCCGGCCTGACGAGGGGCGGCTTCTACGCCCACTTCGAGGACAAGACGCAGCTCGCGTGCGAGGCGCTCCAGAGCGCGTTCGAGGGCGCTTACGAGAACCTCTTCGGCTCGGACATGCAGCTCGGGCCGAAGGCGTGGCGCGAGCGCGCGGTGAAGCGCTACATCGCGGAGGCTCACATCGACGACCCCGGTCAGGGGTGCGCGGTGCCGGCGCTCGGCGGGGAGATCGCCCGCGCCGAGCCGGCGATTCGTGAGACGACGAAGCGCGAGGTGGGGCGGGTCCTCGAGGGGATCGAGGCCCACATCGGCGGAGACCCCGAGACGGCGCGAGACCGCGCTATCGCCCTGTTCGCGACGTGCGTGGGCGCGATCACGATCGCGAGGGCGGTCGGGGACCGCGCGATGCAGCGGGAGATCATCGCGGCGTGCCGGCGCGAGCTGCTGCGCGGCGACGGCGATATCGAGCCGATGGCCAGCCTGGCCGCGGACGCGGAGTGAAGTCGATGTCGAGAAGCGTGGTGGGCGCGGCCGCGATCGCGCTCGTGTGGCCGCTCGAGGCGCGCGCGGCGACGTTCGACGAGGAGGGCTCACTCCTCTTCGATCCGGCGGCGGCGGTGACGATCGACTTCGACGAGGACATCGTCCCCGACGGCTCGGTCGCGAGCATCACCGTCGAAGACGAAACGGCGCTGAGCGGAGGGCGGCTCCTGCGCCTGCCGCCCTTCCAAGGGGTGGGGGTCACGTTCGAGCTCGAGCCCTCGGCGCGGGCCTACCGGGTGAGCGCGTGGATCCGCGGCGCGGAGACGTTCGCGGACGTGGAGGTCGCGTACTCCGACAACGCCCACGCGGGCGTCGACGAGGTCGCGGCGCTGTACCCCACCGGTCGCATGACGAGCGACGGCTGGATCGAGGTCGCCAACGATCACGTCCACCTCGACACGACCCGCGGAGCATCGATGGAGGTCGGCTTCTTCTCGCCGTCGGGCGCAGACGTCGACGCGGTCGAGATCGTCGCCAACGGATCGCTCGGCTTCGAGGATCGCTCGGGGGCGCCGTGCGCGGGGAGCGCGGACCCGACGTGCGGCCCCGATCAGGTCTGCGCCTTCTCGCAGTGCCGCTACGTGGGCGGCTGGGTGCCCGACATCCCCGCCGACCGCGAGGACGTCGCGGCCTACCTCCGGGCGCGCCTCGAGCTCCTGTTCGGCCCCCTGCGCAACCGCGCCCTCGATCTGCCGAACGCGGACCTCGCCCTGGATCGAATGGACGCCGCGACCACGCCGTGGGCGTTCTGGAACGGGTTCCTCCTCGGCATTCGCCGGCTCCACGACGGCCACACGACGACGAGCGGCATCGCCGACTTCACCCTCCCGAACGAGCGTCCCTTCGGGGTCTGCCTCATCGAAGGCGACGCGGACCGCTCCCACGGGGTCGCCCCGGCGGATCCCTTCTATCGCGACGTCCTCGTCTCCCACGTCTCCCCGACGCGGACCTACGGCCTCCTCCCGGGAGATCGCATCGTGGCCATCGACGGCCGCCACCCGATCGCGTGGGCGCGCGCTCAGATCGAGCACCACTTCGGGATGAACCCGACGTCGAACCACGCCACCTTCGCGGAGCTCGCCGAGCAGCTCCGCTCCCTCATGGCGCGCTACGCCCACGAGATGACGGTGGTGCGGTGTGACGCCGGCGCCGGCACGTGCGGCGGCCTCGAGACGATCGAGCTCGACGCGGAGCCGGTGATCGCGCCCGACGAGCCGTTCGAGGTTGTCGCGTGCGACAACCGACCCCTCCGCCACCTCCCCGACTCTCCCGCGAACCACGCGAACGCGACGGGCGACACCGTCTATCACGGGCTGGTCCTCGAGTCGGACGCGACGGAGCGCATCTACGGCGCGGAGTGGGAGTCGCTCTACACGACCACCGGCAACGACTACGTAGGTCCGAACCTCAAGGCCCTCGTCGCCGAGCTCAAGGCCGACGCACGCGGCGCGATCCTCGATCATCGCTCCGGCAACGGCGGGACGAACGTGGGCTCGGGGATCCTGTGGTCGTTCGCGATCCCCAGGAGGACGATCTCCGCTTACTACGATCGCGCGCACTTCGAGGACGAAGAGGTGGATCTCGCGACGGGGCTCGTGCGCTTCCAGCACGCGGAGGCGGCCGGCTTCGCCGACGTGGGCGGCTCCAACACGCCGACCGCGATGCCGGTCGCGCTGCTCGTGACCCGCGACGTGTCGGCGAGCGACTGGCTCCCTCTCGGCATGAAGGGGGCGGCGCCGAACGTGAAGGTCTTCGGTCCGTTCGAGACGAACGGCGGCTTCTCGACGCGCTACGCCTTCGGGTACTGGCTCGGGATGAGCTACGTGATGGCGGTCGGGGACACCTTCGATCCGACGGGCATGAGCCTGAACGGCAAGGGCGTCGAGCCGGACATCCTCGTCCTGCCCAAGCAGTCCGATCTGATGGCGGGGCGCGACACCGTATACGAGGCCGCCCTCGCGTGGGTCCGCCAGGAGCTCGCTCAATGAGCGCGCGGCGAGCCCTCGTCATCGGGGTCGTGCTGATCGCAGCCGCGGGCTGCGGCGACGATGGGCCTGCCGACGGATCGGCAGGAGGCTCGCCCGCCGCCGGCGGCCACGACGGGATGAACCTGCCGCCCGCCACCGCGAAGCCCTCGTCGCCGAAGCGGACGATCATCGAGCGCTCTCCGTTCGGCAACGTCCAGGCCGCGAGCAACCTCCTCTGGGACGGTGACTTCGAATGGAGCTCGCCGTTCTCGGATCAGTACGGGTGGCTCGAGCCTCCTTCGAGCCTGACGCTCTCGGACGTGGTCGTCGGACCTGCCTGCCGCAGCGGGGTGAAGTGCGCCCGGGTGAAGAAGGCGAACGACATCCTCGGGGTCGCGGTCGGCTCCGCGACGGAGCCGCTCGTCGCGTCCGTCTACGTGCGCTTCGAGACCGGGCCGGGCGAGGCGTCTCCGCCTTGCTCCAAGGTCGAGGCGTCCATCATCGACGCCGAGACGCTCCTCGACGCGGTGCAGCCGAACCTCAGCCAGGACTTCGAGCTCACCCCGGAGTCGGAGCAGCCCGGCGAGGATGGTTGGTGCAAGCTGGCCGGCCTCGTGCCGGCGCAGCCGCACAAGCCGTATTTCCGCGTCGACAACAACGCCCCCTTCCCGATGCTCGTCGACGACGCCGTGCTCCTCGCCGAGTCGCAGACGCGAACGCCCCTCCCCCCGCCCGCGATCCCCATCGACCCGAGCACGAAGTCGGAGGCCCAGCGCGAGCGCGCCCGGCGCGCCAAGGCCTTCGCGATCGCCTCGCGCGGTCCGCACGACGGCGCCCCCGACCCGGTGCGGGATGCGCTCGAGGCGTTCGGCCGGAGGCCGCGGAAGCCCGCCCTTCTTCGCTAGGGCATTTGCAGGACGAAAGGCTGGTACCATCGACTGGGATGGCCCCCGAGCCGAAAGCCTCGCTCCGCGTTCAAGCGCTGAAGAAGCGCCTCGCCCTCCACCCCAACGGCGAGCGGATGTTCGAGTACGTGAGCACGCTCGACGGGTGGATCCACGAGTGGGCCCGCTACGCGTCCCGAAAGGATCTCGCGCGCGATGAGCGATCGCGGGCCCTCTCGATGCTCGCGTCGATGCGGCGCGACTTCAACGCCGTGCTCGCCGAGGCTGACGCCTACGATCCGGAGCCTCGGAGCAAGCCCTCGCAGTTCGGCACCGCCCTCGACGAGCTCGGGGAAGAAGAGAAGCTCGCCCTCGCCCAGATCCTCGGCGTCCCCTTCGAGCGACAGTACCGCGCCCTCTTCGAGGTGAAGGCGGCCGAGTACCTCGAGCAAGACGCGCTCTGGAACGAGATCACCGAGGACGGCGGCTTCGTCGACACGACGACCCTCATCGCCGACGAGCCGAAGAGCGCGGTCGTCCTCACCTACTCCGGCTCGCTCCTGCTCGTCTCCGCGCCCATCGAGCGGAAGAACTTCCGGCGCAAGTACGTGTACCAGAGCATCTACGCCGGGCACCTGCCGACGGAGGGCACGCTCGGGTTGCTCGAGCCCATTCGCAAGAATCACCCCGTCGCGGGCACGCGCATCAAGACGTCCCCCGTCCGGAAGATCCGGGTCTCCCGCGAGACGAGCCCGGCGTGGGATCAGCACCGCGAGACGTTCTTCCGGCTTCACCGCACCCTCAACGACGCGGCCACGCCGAGCGCGTTCGTGGTGGCGCCCCCCGCGCGCGTCTCCGACGAAGACGGCCTCGAGACACCCAACCCGCCTTCCGCACGGGCGCCCAACGCCCCGGTGCTCCTCGGCGCGGCCGCCCCCGAGCTCGCGCCGCCGCGGCCGAAGGCGGCGGACATCCGCAGCAACACCTTGCCCGCCGGCACGCCCCTCACCTCCTCCGCGGCGGGGCGCTCCGAGGGCGAAGCCCCGGACTCGCGCCGCCCGCCCGAGAACAACGACAGCAACCGCATCCCGAGCATCTTCGTCCACGTGCTCCACAACGAGCGCCAGCGCGATCACGTCAAGAAGCTCGAAGACACCGCTCGCGCCGAGCTGCGCACGTTGCTCGCGCGCCTCATCGACACCGCCGGCCACGAGCCTGACCACGGCCTCGAGGCCGAGATCATCGGCCAGGTCATGTACCTGCAGCGCCTCGCCATCGAGCGCGGCGAGCTCTCCGTCCCCCCGACCGATCTGGTCCGCTTCGAGACGGAGAACAACGACCTGTGCACGAGCGTCCCCGGCGGGCTCGCGATTGGGAAGCTCGGCGCGCCGTCGACGACGGTCCAGGCCGCCCATTTCGGTGCCCAGACCATCGTGCGCAGCGCCCCCGTCGCCATCCTCGCGAGCGACTCGAGCCTCTTTGCCGTGCTGGGCAGCGTGCGGAGCTACGTGCGCCGGAGCTGAATCGGAAGATCGGCCTCAAGATCATCGTCACCGGCGCGACCGGGATGGTTGGTGAGGGCGTCCTCCTCACTTGCCTCGCTCACCCCGACGTCGAGCGCGTCCTCGTCGTCGCGCGCAAGAGCGCTCGACACCGCCACGACAAGCTCCCCGAGCTCATCCTGCCCGACTTCAAAAAGCCCCAAAGCCACGAGAGCGAGTCACGTGGGGACACGAAGCGCAGCGCCGCCCACGACGCGCTCGAGCCGTTTCGCACTTCGTCGGACGGGCGCGAGCGTGCGCTCGATCTCGCCAATCCAAAGCGACGCGGCGCGCCCCTCTGCTCGTGAGCGCGGAGGGGGGTCGTTACCAGTTGGCCTCGAGGGTGGCCCTCGACGACAGCAGCGTGCTCGTCGTACCGATCACCGGCTTTGGCAACCGGGCCGAGCGATCCGTGGAGGGACTGCCGACCCGATGACGATCAGGGAATGGGGCGGAACGCCTTGGGGAAAAGCACCCAATGGCCATTCACGAAGGCGAAGAGATCCAGGGTGACCCCTCCCACTTTCGCGCAATGGAAGGTGATACAGCGGCGCCGGTGGGGGCTCCACGCTTGGCACCTGAGTGCCACTTTTCGTCGCAGCGCGCGACGACCTACCCCTCCCGCGGGGCGACGCCGGGGGGGGGGGGCCACCCTCGCTATTGGCTGGTTACGACGACGGTCGTGCTCTTGCCGTTGCCCTGACCAGCCCCGATCGCGTTCCAGCCCTCGGGCATCACGGGCAGCGTCCAGCCGAACAGCCAGTCGCCGTCGATGGGAGAGACGTTGAGGCACTCGGCGCTCTTTCGCTTGCCGTAGTCCTCGTGCCAATAGGCGACGTGCATCGCGAGAGGGGCGCGGAGATATTGCTGGTTGGGCACGTCGGAGAACCAGAGGACCTTCGGGACGCCCTTCTCGTTCGACATCGTGGCGACGTGCTCCTTCCACTCGAGGGGGAAGCTGCCGAGCGCGGTCGTGGCGTACTTGGAGTGGTCCTTCGGGAACTTGTACGTCGGCAGGGGGACTCCGCCCTTCCCGGGAGAGAACAGGGTCGCCATGACGGGCTTGAGCCCTTCGTAGGCGGTCATCGTGCCGAAGATCGTCTTGGCCTCGATCCATTTTTCGTCGGCGGCGATGCCCTTGGGGAGGGACTTCACGGGCCGGGTGATCACCACGTCGGCGTCGAGCATCTTGTCCGGGTCGTCGTCACGGGCGACGTACTTACCCGGCTCGCGCTTGAGCTCGAAGTAGGTATATCCATCCTTCTTGATCTCGGCGCCGGTGATCTCGATTGGCGTCTTCGGGGCGAGGACGTCCGCCGTCTTCTCGAAATGGCCGTCCGCGGCGCGGGTATACTTGGGAATGGCGGCCTTGCTGCGGTTCCACGCGAACGGCAGGCGCATGTCCGTCTCGTCGAAGTGGACACCACGGAAGGTGGACAGCTTCATGTGGCTCACCCGATCTGCGGGCACGATCATCGTGTCGGGCGTGAGCAGCCATACCCGACCATTGGCCTCGAAGGCCTTCGAATAGGCGAGCATGCTGCCGGCGGGGATCCTCCGCCAGACGAGGACGTCGGTGTTGTAATAGCCGCCGGGGGCGGTGCGCTTGCCGTCTTTGAGGAAATAGGGAACCTCGTCGGTGGCCTTGATGGGCTCGTCGACGATGTTCTCCTCGTGGCCGACGGCCCACTTGCCGAGGGGCTTCCACGTGTTCACGGGGCCGTACTCGCGCTCCGCTTGCTCCCACTCCGCCTTGGTCGGGACGCGGCTGTACATCGGCGCGCCGTTGGAGTGCGCATATCGATAAGGCCAGATCCCCTTCTTCGGAGCGGAGAACTTGAGGGCTTGATAGTAAGGGTCCTTCAGGTTCAACGTCGCGGTGTCGTCGTCGCAGATGTAGCCCCGCGGCTCGATCGCGTACCACTTGCCCTTGCAGTCGGCGCCGTCGATCGGCTGGGTCGACTTCAGCCGGACGCTGGTGCCGATCCGCATCTTGCCGATGGCGAGGCCGCTCCGGTCGGGCTTGCGCCAGATCCAGGTGTGAGGCCCGAGCGCGCCGATCCGCGGCTGCCCGTCGGCGTCGGGGTCGGCCTCCTCCGCGTCCTTCTTGTCGGCTCCGGCGGGCGCGCCGGATGGGGTGTTCGCCTCGGCGGTCGCGGCCCCGGTGGCGTCGGGGCCGTTCGGAGCAGCCGCGGGGCGAGGTGCTCCTTCCGGCGTCGATGGACCGTTGGTGCCCTCGGCGGACGAAGAGCACGCCCCAACGAGGAGCGCGAGACAAGCGACGGCGGTGGTTCGAAGGCCTGCCAACATGGCGGCGCACTATGTCGAAAACTTCTCGAGAGGGGCAAGCGCGTGACAGCGAGCGCGCCGCCCGCCTTGCCTTTGCCGGATGGTCGAGGCAAAGAGCCCGGCCATGGAGCACCTCGTCGCCCACGATCTCGGTCGCGATCTCGCCAAGCGCGCCACCATCGCCGCCTTCGACGCGTACTCGAAGAAATACTCGGAGTACGAGCCGAAGATGTCGTGGAGCTCGGACTACGCCGCGAACGCTTCGTTCAAGGTGAAGGGGATCAACCTCAAGGGGACGTTCGACGTGCGGGAGAAGGAGGTCGCCCTCGATCTCGACGTGCCCCTCCTGCTGCGGCCGTTCCGATCCAAGGCGCTCGAGGTGATCGAGCGAGAGATCAGGGTCTGGATCGAGCGCGCCAAGAAGGGCGAGCTCTGAGCGGGCCCGTTCAGTCCGTCGCGGGTGTGGCCGCCGCGCTCGCCCCATAGAAGACGACGTTGCCGTCGTGACAGGCGAGGGCCAGGCGGCCCTCCGCGACGGGCAAGAGCGCGATCGGCCCGGCGCAGATGCGATCGTTGAGGATCACCTTGCCGGCCTCGTCGCGAACCCCGACGCGGCCTGGGCGCACGAACGCGACCTTGCCGTCGGGATCGACGATCGGGCCCGGGCGGGTGAGGTTGCCCGCCACCGGGGGGCGACCTCCAAATCCGGCGCCCGAGCCCCCGCCGAACAGCGCTCCGAGCGCGCCGGGAGCGACCGCGTTTCGATCGACGGGGACGCGCGCGATCTCGGCCCCGGCCGCGTCGTAGCCGACGAGAAAGCCTTCCGTAGCGGTGACCCACGCCCCGCCGTGATCGTCGACCGCGAGCTGGCTGTCGAAGGCCGAGAACACGGTGGCCCCGACGCGCGTGACTGCCGCGCCCGACCGGAGATCGAGGGCGATGATGCGGTTGGGCATCGCCTCCGCCACGAGGGTGCGCTCGTCGAGCAGGACGGCGGTGCCGGGCAAGAAGCCGCCGAGCGCGCCGATCTTCCTCGGCTCTGCGGGGGGCCGGAGGCGATATACGGCCCCCGTCTCCGAGACCATGAGCAAGCCCTTCGGGTGAGGGATCAAGTCGCTGGCGATGCGCTCCGGGAGCGTGAGCTTCACGCGCACGCGCGCGCTCGCGTCGATCTCCAAGAGGAGGCGATTTCCGGCGACGAGCACGGAGCCGTCCTCCGTCGGCACGATGGACGCGAACGCGTCGACGATGCCAGGCGTGTTCACCTGGGCGCCGAAGCCGCCCCGCGGGAGCAGCGCGGTCGAGAGGACCTTCCCCGCGTCGGAGACGAACACGACGCTGGGCGCGGTCGTGAGCACGGCGAGGGCTCCGCTCGAGAGGAGGACGGGGGCGCGCGACGCGGGGGCAGAGCCGATGCGAACGCGAGACAGCTCCGCTCCGTCCGGCGCGACGCGCACGATCTCGGGCGAGGAAAGGGCGACCGAGACGCTCCCGTCGGGGTGGGCGATGGGCGCGTGCGCGATCGCGCCCACGTTCTTTCGGGCCAGCTCGGCGAGCTCGGTGGGGAAGCTTTTGGAGGAGCGCGCTCGACGCGAGGGGGTGAGCCGATCGAGGGCGGCGGGGGAGCGCGTCGCGCCCACGACGACCACCGAGGGCAGGGATGGATCGGCCGGCTCGGCGCGAGGCGCAGAGGCGGGCGCGAGCACGAGGCCGCCCACCGACAGCGCAACCAGGGCCATGCGACGGTGGTTCACGGGACGAGCTCCAAGGTGACGCGATAGGGGACGCGGCTGCCGCGAGGGACGGCGTCGCTGTCCTTCACGGCGGGATCGGTGACCGCCTTGAGCATCAAGCACGGGGCGGCGATCCCTCGAAATGTGAAGCCGGCGAACGACGAGGTCGACTCGCCCCCCGCCCCCTTCACCTCTTTGCCCTCGCGCAGCCGCACCGTGGCGCCGATCGTTCCGTTTTGAACGAGGGACGCGGCGAGGAGGGTGCCGTCGCGCGGCTCGTCGTCGATCCGGAATCGGTACGCGTTGGTGGACTCCACCTTGGGACAGTACACGTCGACGTCCTTCGCCCACCCGAGCGTGCCCCGCATCGTCGTCCCGAGCGCGACCGGGGTCGCGTTCGCGGGATCGTCGTTGGGCTCCGTCTCCCGTGACGGGTCGGCCTCGCCGGGACCGAGCCGGATCGAGTAGCTGTCGGAGACGTTCTCGTGGACGAAGGGCAGCCGCGGCTCGCCGTACGCATCCATGTCTTGGATGACGGCGAGGACGTGTCCGCCCGCGTCGAGCCGCAGCGCGGGGATGTCGAGGTCGACGCCCGCGCGCCCGGTGCAGTACTGCCCGCTCGGGCTGATCTGGCCCTTCTTGAAGACCTGGACGCAGAGGGGAATGTTGGGCAGCGCCGTCATCGTCAGGCTCGAGATTCCGTCGGTCGGGACCTCCACCTTGAAGAAGTCGATGTCCCCGTCGTTCGAGGTGCGGCGCTTGCCGAGCATCGCGCGCATCGTCTCGCCGTAAGGGATCTCGTTCGCCTCCTGGACCGTGTTGTTGGGCTCCGCTTCGACGCCGGCGAACCTCGCGTCTCGGTGCTTGAGGACGTAGTGGGCGCCTGCGCCGAGCCCGGCGACGGGGAGGATGGCGGCGAGGGCCATCACCCCGAGGCGGTTGCGCCGCAGCTTCCGCTCGTACGACTCCACCTCGTCGCGGGTCGCGAGGGCCTCGTTGTCGCTCGCGACTTGGGCGGGCTTCTCGAGGCTGCGCAGCGCGCCCGAGTCGAGGAGGGTCTCGATCCCGGAGGTCCCGAGCTCGGAGAGCTCGGCCACGACCGCGGACTGGAGATCTTCGATCCGCTGGAAGCGCTCGCCGGGATCTTTGCGGAGCGCGCGCATGACGATCTCGCTCATCCCGACCGTGACGCTCCGCACGACCGAGCTCGGCGGGGCCGGATCTTCGGTGAGGTGCTTGGCGAAGACGCTCATCGGAGAGGGGCCGTTGAAGGGGTAGATCCCGGTCAGAGCCCGATACATCAGCGCCCCCAGCGAGTAGATGTCGCTCCGAGGATCGACGGCCTCGCCGCGGATCTGCTCGGGGGACATGAAGTAGGGGGTGCCCACGATCGCGCCCTGGCTCGTGAGCTCGGAGAGCTCGGAGCCCTCGCGGAGCTTGGCGAGGCCGAAGTCGAGGACCTTGGCGAGATCCTGGCCGTCGCGCGCCTTCAGGATCATCACGTTCTCCGGCTTGATGTCGCGGTGGACGATCCCGGCTTGGTGGGCCTCCGCGAGCGAGTTCGCGATCTGCACCACGATGCGCCCGAGGCGCGAGGGCGGCAGCGTCCCGTTCGTCTTCAAGAGCCGGCCCAGGTCGTCGCCGTGGACGAGCTCCATGACGAGGTACGTGAGCCCCTCCGA
Source organism: Polyangiaceae bacterium (assembly GCA_044225865.1). Classification (GTDB taxonomy): domain Bacteria; phylum Myxococcota_A; class Polyangia; order Polyangiales; family Polyangiaceae; genus Xiheicaenibacterium. The sequence continues at coordinate 13,531 of JBGAID010000080.1, forward strand.
GACGCCGTAGTCGAAGACCTGGACGGTGTTGGGCGACGAGAGCTTGGAGGCGGTCAGGGCCTCCGTCTTGAAGCGACGGACGACGTCCTGGTTGCGGGAGAGCTCACCGGCGAGGAGCTTCATCGCGAGCAGCTTGCCGATGCGGACGTGCTCGACTTTGTAGACGATGCCCATGCCGCCGCGGCCGAGGGCCTCGAGGATTCGATAGCGATCCGCGACGACGAGGCCGATGAGGGGATCGACGCGGTGCGCGCTCGCCTCTTGCTCGATCTGCATCGCCCCTTCGCTCAAGGCGATCTTGTCGAGCCGGAGCGAGACCCCTTGAGGGAGGGTGCGGGCGGCGACGAGGCTGCGGCATCGGGCGCACTCGCCTTCGACGAACGTCGCGCCGGGAGCGCCGCACTTCGGGCACACGACCGCCTTCTCCACCTCGCCCGACGCCTCTCCCTCGGAGTCGACGACGGCCGCCTCCGGATCGGAAGGGGGGGCGGTAGGAGCGGGAGGAGCGCCGATTCCGGCCGCGGTGCGCGTCTTCTCGCGGCCTCCCGGGAGCGGGCGAGGGGCGGCGTGCGGTCGCGGAACCTCGCTCCCGGCGTCCCCCACCGCTTTTGCTCCGCGGTCGTCGGTCATAGGCGAGGAGGGTTCTGGGGGGACGACGGTGCCCCGGGCGCGACCGCGGGGCCGTCGACGATGGTGAAGGCGACGTCCACGTCGGGCAGCGTCTCTCCGTCGCGCGCGATCGAGCCGGCCACCGTACCGAATGCCCGGATGCGGGCCCCTCGATCGATCCCCAGATCGCCGCGGCCTTGGACGAGCCGCGCGATGCATCGCACGCGCTCGCACCCTGGACCGTCGACGCGGACGATCATCGTCGTCACCCCGTCCTGGACCTTGGACTCGAGGACCTCGCCCACGACCGCGATCGACTTGCCCTTCGCCTCGTCGAGCGACTTGGCCGCGGTCGTGTAGTCCATCGCCCCTCGCTTGACGAAGGCGGTCGCGGCCGCCTCGAGGCTGGTCGTCCGCTCGACCGCGAGCCGGATGAGGCGAGGCGCTCGTCCCGCGAGCTTGGCGCGCACCTCGATCTCCGTCGCGCCGACGCTCGAGACGTTCATCGTCTGGCTGAAGTTTCCATCCTTGGAGACGCCGAGGCTCCGACCCGCGACCACGATCTCCGCGCCCGGGGTCGTGTGCCCCGAGAGGACGAACGTCGGGCGATCGGTGACGATGCTCCGGCCTGGCGCGTCGATCGATAGCTGCACGATGCCCACCGAGACCGCGACGACGCCCTTCTCCTCGGGGCCGTTGGGCGGCTTCACGACGAAGCTTACTTTGCGGTTGAGCTGCGCGCCGCCGTCCATCGAAGGGCCGGTCAGGTCGCGCGCGACCTCCACCGTCTTCACGGCGCGATGGTCGCGGAGGTTCACGTCCGCGCCGTCGACCTGGACCGTCGCGCCGTCCATCGCCTCGATGATGATCTGCAAGCTGGGCCGATCGGCGTCGAGCGTCGTCAGGTCCGGGCGGATGCGATACGCGACCCGGACCGGCAGCGCCACCGTCTCGTCGCGCCCCGATCCCGGCCTGTCGATGAAGACGCTGAGGGTCCGATCCCCGACGTCCAGCGGGGCGTCGAGGGGGACGGTCGCGCGCTTGTTGGTGACGGTCGCCTCCGCGCCGCGCACCCGCAGGACGGTGCCGTCGGGGCAGCTCTCGCACGTGATATCGAGGACGTCCGCGCCGCCGTCGGCGGTGCGCACCTGGGCCTTCAGGGGAGCCGGCTTCGGCCACAGGACGACGAGGATGATCGCGCCCACGACGAGGGCGAGCGCGACGCCCAGGATGAGCAGCGGCCAGCGCGGACCGCGCTTGACCTTGGCGCGAACGGCGTCTCGCTCCGCGCGAAGATCGATGCGCTTGTCGAAGCGCCGCTTGCCGAGCGGGTGCGTGTTCCGGAGCTCTTGAGGCACCTTCGCGGCCGCGACCGGCGCGGCCGCCTGCCGAGGGCGAATCCGAGGGACGTTCTGGGTCGCGCCGAGCTCCTCGAGCGGTCGATAGCTCGGGGGTGGCGGCTCCGGCTCCGGTCCCTCGGGGGGAAGCGGCGTCTTCGCGACGCCGGGGCGGAGCGGGGCGATGCCGGGCCGGGCGACCCCGAGCAGCGTGGCCCCGCTCCGGCTGGGAGGAGAGCCGGCCTGCGGAGCGGGCATCGGGGGCCCATGGGGGGCGTCGAACACCGGCACGTCGATGATGGTCGCGCTCGTGGCGAGAGGGTCGGCGAGCGGATCGTAGCCGGGCTGGGTGTGGTGATCGGGGGTGCCCTGGATGTGCACCGAGGGCGGGCCAGGCTGAGAAGCGTGGGCTCTCGCCGAGGTCGCGAGCGGCTGCGTCCTCGTGAAGTCGGGCTGCGGCGGGATGCGGACCGTCCCGCCGTGCGGATGCGCCCGCATCCTCTCCGGCGGCGCCGCTCCGGGAACCGCGAGCCCGCCCATGAGCGTCCGTTGAGGTCGATGCGCGAACGGCGTCCCGCACCGCGGACACGCACCGGCGCCGATCGCTCCGGTGAGGTCGATGCCGCAGGCGGGGCAAAGCGACGCCATCGCACGCGATGGTAGTACAGGCTGGCCGTACAGCGCTCGGTTTCGCGCTCCCGTTCCCGCGGACCGCGGGGGCCGCGCCCCCGCTCGGCCGCCCCCACCCGCCGGGCGCGCCGCCGCTACTTTATTCGTAGCGGTGCCCGGCTCCCCGCCCGCCCGCTCCCCGGTGCGAGAGGACGAGATCGTAGATGCCCCCCGTGCCCGAAAGTTGGCCCCCCCGCGCCGAGCCCGTTATGGCCGCTCACGAGCCAAATGGATGTCCTCTCGGTCTCACTGCCCGAAGTGCTCGCGGCCTCGAGCGTGCGAGCGGCCTCTCTGGTCCCCGAGACTTCGGGGTACCTGGCCCTCGCCATCGCGGACGCGAGCGCGAGGCTGCCTTTCCGGCTCGACGACGGGCTCGTCTCGCTCACCACCGAAGGCACGGTGAAGGTCGCGCGGGGGTCGTTCATCGTCGCGCCCGAAGAGTCGGCGCGGAGGGTGCGCGACGTGCTCGCGCGGCTGCTTTCGCAGAGCATCGGCTCGGCCCCCGGGCTCGCGAGCGCGGCCAGGCCCCGACGCGAGACCGCGGACGGCGTCGACGGCTTCATCCGCGAGCTGGAGGCGGCCCTCGTCCCCGTGAACCGAGCGGCCGCTCGGCGCGCCCTCGCTCGCCTCGCTCGAGAGACGGTGCGGGCCCGAGACGCCGGGAAGCTGCGGCGAAAGAAGTCGCGCCGGCTGGAGCTCGACCCCGTAGGCAGCGCGACGCCGAGCGAGGAGCGGGAGGCGCCCGCGCCCGCGGCCGCGGTCCGCGCTCGCCCGAGCCCGCCCGATACGTTCGCCTATCCGCCAGTCCCGCCCCCGGCCGCGGCCGTCCCCGCCCCCGCGCGCCCGACCGACGACGGCGACGCGGTCGACGTCGACTTCAGCGCGCTCCCCGTCGCGGCCGCGCCCGCGCCGGAGCCCGCCGCCGAGGCCACGCCGTTCGATCCCGAGCCTCCGTGCTCCGAGGAATTGCCCACGACGGTCGACGCCGCCGTCGCGGAGATCGAGCCGGCGGCGAAGGCGGCCAAGGCCCCCGAGCCTCCCCCCGACCCATTCGTCCAAGCGTTCGCGACCGCGAAGCGCAGCAACGTCGACGATCTCCTCGCGCGGTTCGTCCCCTCCGACCTCACTACGAACGAAGGGATGTCGAGCACGCGGGCGTCGCTCAAGCGCCTCGCCGGCCTCGACGCGACCCCCCCCCCGCCGTCGGCGGAAGAACTGAAGAAGCTCACCCAGCACCCGCCTGCGGTCGTCGCGACCGTGCGCGACGCGAGCCCGGAGCCGAAGCGCTCCCGCGTCGGCGCCCCCGGCCGAGCCTCTGTCGCGGCGCGATCCACCCCGTGGCTCGCGATCGTGCTGATCGCGCTCGGGCTCGTGATCGCCGGCCTCCTCGGCCACTACCTGCCGGTGTGGCTCGACGGCAAGACGGCGGCCTTGGGCTGAACGCGAGGCCGGCGAGGGTCGCCGCGCTATGGAATCGATAGCGTTCGGACCCCTCCCGCGGGACGCGGGAGGCACGTCGGAGGATCGCGGCGCGGGCCGGATCGACGGATCGGCCTGGAACGGAGCGTCACGCAAGGGAGGGGTCGGCGAGCGGAGCGAGCCGGGGGTGGGCATCGAAACCACCGAACGTCGAGCCGCCTTGACAGGAGCCGGTGCGTCGAGATCATGGCGACCATGCATCCGCAGAACGCCGCCATCGTGAAGTCGCTCGTCAGCGTTGCTTGGTCGGACGGGACGTTCGGGCCCGCCGAGCGGGAGATGCTGGAGGCTCTGCTCGTCGCGTTCGACGCGGACGAGGGGCAGTGCGAGGAGATCCGCAAGTACGCGGAGACGAAGCGCACCATCGACGACGTCCCCCTCGAGGACCTCAGCGCCGACGACCTGCGCATTCTGATTCATCACGCGGTCGTGCTGACGTTCATCGACGGCCATCAGAACGAGCACGAGAAGGATTTCGTCGCCCAGCTCGCCCGGTACGTGGGGATCCCCGACGACGAGGCCAAGCACCTCATCGAGTCCGCCGAGCAGCGCGCCAAGAAGAACCTCGGCAAGCTCTGAGGCTCCCGCCCCTCGGGTCGCGTCCGATTCAGTTTTGGCCTTAGGCTTCGGCCCTGGCGATCCGGTTGGTCCACGGGAGACCCATGGGGAACATCGCCAGCACCGAGGAACGTGCGCCGCACACGAACGGCGTCCATTCGCGAGCCATGTCGAGAAGAGGCCACCGCGTCGCAGGAAGATACGAGCTCAGCCGCGAGGTCGCCCGCGGTGGGATGGGCGTGGTCTTCGAGGCGCGCAACGTCTTTTCGGGGCGCATGGTGGCCCTCAAGCTCGTCACCCCCGAGAGCCCTCAAGCTCCCCTCGCCCGAAAAAGGCTGCTCCAGGAGGCGCGCGCCCTCGGCGCCGTCCGCCACCCCAACGTGGTGGAGATCTACGACGCGGGCGAGTGCCCGAGTGAGGGTCCCTACATCGCGATGGAGATGCTCGAGGGCCGAACCCTCGACGGCATCCTCGCCGCGCGGAGGACCCTGGGCATCCCGGAGGCGATGGAGGTCGCGAAGCGGATCGGAAGGGCGCTCGCCTTCGCCCACCAGCAGGGGATCTGTCATCGCGACGTGAAGCCGAGCAACATCTTCATCGCCCGCTCCCCCGCTGGCGACGAGGCGATCAAGCTCATCGACTTCGGGATCGCGGGCGTCATCGGCTCGCCTCCCGACGACCAGAGCTCGCGCATCACCCGGGCCGGCGACATGCTCGGGACCCTCGACTACGTGTCGCCGGAGCAGCTCGGCCACGCCGACATCGTCGAGCCGCGCAGCGACCAGTACGCCCTCGCGACCGTGCTCTTCGAATGCCTGACCGGCAGCGTGCCTCCCATCTCGGATCGGCTCGCGGGGCCCCGGCACATGGTCGACCTCCGCAAGATCGTCGAGAACATCCCCGAGCACGTCGCCGCCGCGATCAACCGCGCGATGATGCCGCAAGCGGACGCCCGCTTTCCCTCGATGGAAGCGTTCATGACGGCGCTGCTCGGCGACGGCCGCGTCTCCCACGGCGCGATGCTCCTCCGCGCCATGCCGTCGAAGCGCGCGGTCCCCCCCGACTCGCTCCCCACCGCGCCCCCGCCGGACGCGCAGCCGGCGGCCGCGACCCGGAGGAGGTACCGTCGCGCTCCCTACGTGTCGCCGTGCCGCGTCGTGCGCGAGGACGGATCGAACATCGACGCGCGCACGGAGGACATCAGCGAGGGCGGCATCCTCGTCGTGCTGCCGCAGGGCTTCGGCACCCCCGCCCCGAGGCCGGATCTGACCGCGGCCCTCGCGGCCCAAGGCGCCCTCGAGAAGGTGAAGATCCGCTTCGCCCTCCCCACGACCGGCAACATCGCCACCGTCGCCGGGGTCGTGCGCTGGCTGCGCGACGGCCGCGGCCGCGTCGCCCTCGGGATCGAGTTCGAGGGCCTCCTCGACGAGGCCCGCACCGCGATCGCCATGTACGTGAAGCACCTCGGCGAGGGCGGCGGCGACTGACCGCGACGCAGGGCCGCGCGAGACGTATGCTCGCGCCGATGAGTCAGATCATTGTCACCGCCGTCGGGCCCGATCGGCCCGGCATCGTCGCCGACCTCAGCAAGCTCGTCCACGACAGCGGCGCGAACATCGAGGGCAGCCGGATGGTCAACCTCCGCGGCCACTTCGCGCTGCTCGCGATGGTCGAGGGCGAGCGCGAGTCCCTCGGCAAGCTGCGCGACGTCCTCGAGCGCGCGAAGGCCTCGCTCGGCCTCTCCATCGTGCTCGCCGAAGCGGACACGGATCGGAAGACCCAAGGCGCGGGCGTGCCCTATCGGCTCCGAACGTACTCCGCCGATCAACCCGGCATCGTCGCGCGCGTGACGGCCGTGCTCTCGCGCCACGCCGTCAACGTCGAAGAGCTCTCGACGCGCATCGAGTCCGCCCCCTTCGCGGGCACTCCGCTCTTCACCATGGACGCGACCGTCCTCGTGCCCCCCGCCGCGAGCGTGAAGAAGCTCCGTCAAGAGCTGGAAGAGCTCTCCGACGCGATCCCGTGCGACATCGATCTCGACCGCGAAGGCCGCTGATCGCGCTCACCAAAGGATGTCCTGATCCTCCGTCACGCCGGGCATGCGATCGATCCGGATCGGCGCGCGGCCAGGCACGGAGATCGTCCCTCGAAATAGGCCGGATGGCTGGATGAACTTCGAGCGGACGATCTTGAAGTCCTTGTGCTCCGCGTGGACGCCTCCCGGCGTGAGGGTGAGATCGACGACCCCGTCCTGGGTCGTCACGCGCCACGGGCGGCGCGGATCCGACGCGTCGAACGAGAAGCGCCCCTCCCCGACCGGGATCACCTCGTCGTCGATCCAGACCGCGCACTCGCTCGAGCCGATGAACCCCTCCACGAGGTTCAACCCGATGCGCCGGCCCTCCGCGTCACGGCCGAGACCGAACGCCCACTTCCACGCGGTGTGGCGGGCGAGATAGCCGTGGGTGTAGTCGTAGCCGGCGAGCCCGCCCCCGAGGTCGTAGGGAACGCCGAGGACGGTCGCCGTCCCGCGCGCGGCGAGCGAGACGCCCTTCTCGGTCGCGTTCAGGATCCCGCCCGGCACCCGCGCCACCACGCCGATCGGCGGCGGCGCGGCCGCATCGGAGAGCACCGCCTCGATCTTCGCTCCCCCGACGGCCACCGAGAGCTCGTAGCCCGCGCCCGCGCGCACGAAGCGGACGCGATGTCCCGGCATCGCGTACGAGGCGACCACCGGATCGAGCGCGCTCGCGCCCACCTTCGCGACCGCGGCCGGTCCGAGCGAAGAGCGATCCACGAGGAGCCCGTCGCGCGCGTGATCCAACACGAAGACGAAGCTGTTCGCGACGTACCCGAGGTTCGCCACCGCGACGCACGCGAGCAGCGTGTCGGTGGCGATCGCGACGTAGATCCACCGCTTGTGATGGGTGATCCGATACGCGACGCCGAGGCCGAGCGGCCGGAGGTCGACCGGCGGCAGGTGACCGCGGAAGCTGCCGATGCGCGGGGCCTTGGTGGCGGGGTCGACGACGAACGGCGGCGGGGCTTCGAGGGTGACCATCGGATCGCCCATGCTCGCATATCCTCACGCGGACAGAGCCCTCATGCCCCCTCCCTCCGAGCACCTCGACGAAGCCATCCGCGCCCTCGAGAGCGCCGATCTCGCGGCGGCGATGGCCGCCCTCCTCGATGCGTGGCGGGCCCTTCGCGCCCCCGCCATCGCCGAAGCGATCGACGGCCTCTCCGCGCGCGTGGAGCTGCCCAGCATCGATCCGAGGACCTCGGGAGACCTGCGCGAGGCCTTCTTGAGCGTGGCCTCTCGGGGGCGCGACGTCGACGTGCCGCGGCTCCTCGCCGCCCTCCCCCACCGCCCTTTCCGCGACGTCTACGCCCGCGTGGAGCGCCTGCTGCCTCGTCCCGCCGATCCACGCGTCGGGCTGGAGCTCTCCCGTCTGCTCGCGGCCCGCTCGATGAACAGCACCATCGGGACGACGACCTGGAACCAGCTCTTCACGCTCATGGAGCGCAGCGCGGACCCCCGCATGCGCCCGTTCCTCGAGGCGAGCCTCGCCGCTCCCGTGCCGGGCGACTACGGCAAGCAGCTCGAGCGAGGAGCGCGGCGCGTCCTCGCCGCCCTCCCCGATCCGGTCCCCGCGGTCGACGGCGTCGCCCGTGAGAAGCTCGCCCGCATCACCGAGTCGATCCGGTCCCTTCCCGTGGTCACCGCGGTCGAGGAGCGCCCCCGGCCACGAGGCCCTTCGACCCCCGACCCCGAGGCCGCCTTGCTCTCGGCGATCTACGAGGAGCCCGACGAGGACGCGCCCCGCCTCGTCTACGCAGATTGGCTGGCCGCCCGCGGCGACCCCCGCGGAGAGCTCATTCATCTCCAATTCAAAGAGCGCGACGGCGGGGCGTCGCCGAAAGAGCAAAAGCGGATCGCCTCTCTCCTGAGAAAGCACCTCACGCAATGGCTCGGTCCCATCGAGCCCGCCATTTCCCGCCGCAACATCACATTCGAGCGCGGCTTCCTCTCGCGATGTCAGATCAGCTTCCCGACCGCCGAGATCGAGGCGCGGCTGACGGATCACCCCGCGTGGAGCACCGTCTCCTGGCTCTGGAACCACGAGGGCGACGAGCGCTTTCTCCTCCAATGCCACCTCCGCGGCCTCCGCACGCTCCCGCGCGAGATTCCGCTGAGCCTCTTCGCGGAGATGGCGAGCCGCGATCGCCCCTATGGCATCGAGGACATCTGTCTGGACGTCACCGCGCCGACGGAGGCCGAACGGCGCGCCCTCATGACGCTCCCCGCGTTCCCGCGATTGCACCGCCTCCGGCTCGCGCGGGACGAGGAGCGCGGGCCGATCTCGCCCGCCGACCTTCCCTGGCTGTTCGAGGGCGCGCTCGGGACGAGGCTCCAATCCATCGAGCCCCCCTACGACAGCGATCCGTGCAGTTGGGTGCCCGATCTCGAGCCCCTGCCCGAGCTGAGGCGAATCGCCTTCGGAAGGGGCTATTCAGCGGCGCTCCTCCGCGACCCAGGGTCGAAGACGTGGACGGTGGAGCTCCGGTGGCAGAGCGACCCGCGCTTCCGCGCCAAGACACTGAAGGACATCGACCGGTGGATGGTCCCATTGCGAGAGCGGCTCGAAGGCATTCGTCTCTCGAAATCCGAAGGCGCGAGGGACACGGACGACCTCCAGACCGTCGCGAAGGCGCTGCGAAGGCGAGTCGCGCGGGTGGACATACAGTCGCACTGACGCTTCGTCGATTCGCCTGCCTGCAGATCTGGAGAAGTCGCCTGCCTTACGTGCCGAACAGCGCGTGCATGCCGGCGATCGCCTCGGGGCCATAGCTCACCGCGCCGACCGGCACGCGGTGCTCGATGGCTTCGAGTATCCGCGCCGTCCACGCGGGACCGAAGCCCCCACACACCTCGATTAGCTGCACGCCCTCGCGGACCAGCTGCTCCGCCACCGCGACGCCCTGGCTGGGTGCCGAGACGCCGACCGCGATCATCTCGAACGCTGGAGACTGCATGACGTGGCGATGGCGCGAAGGATCGAGCTGCGGGCCGGTGACGATGAAGCCGAACTTTCTTAGGGTCATGGGTGGGCTCTCTGGGTAGAAGGGTCGAAGCATTCTGCGAATCGCGGGACCTCGCGTCCAAGACCGTTGGTGGCAGTGTTCAGACCGGAGCCGTCTCATGTTGGACTTGCAGCAGCTGCGCTACTTCGTCGCGGTGGCCGAAACCGAGAACGTGGGGCGGGCCGCCGCGCTGCTGCACATTTCGCAGTCGCCGCTCAGCCGCCAGGTGCGGCAGCTCGAGGCGCGGCTCGGGCTCACCTTGTTCGCGCGCGACAAGAAGCGGATGAAGCTCACCGCGGCCGGACGTGAGCTCTTGGCCGAGGCTCGCGCCCTCTTGGCCCACGCCGAGCGGGTGCAGCAGCGCGCCCACGACGTCGCGGCGGGGAGCGCCGGCACGCTCGTCGTGGGCTATGTGCCGGGCGCGGTTCACGCAGGAGTGCTGGGCGCGGCGCTGCGACGCGTGCAGCGTGAGGCCCCCGGCGCGCGCCTGCAGCTGCGCAGCCTTCGCTCGGCCGAGCAGTTCGAAGCGCTGCGTCGGGGCGATGCCGACGTAGGCTTCACCTATGCGGCTCCGCCCGCCGATCTCGGCTTGGTGAGCAGCCTCATCGCCGAAGAGCCCTTCATGCTGGCGGCACCCGCGGGGCGGTCGGTGGATTTCAGCAGCCGCGACCGCGAGCCGTTCATCGCCCCGCTGTCTCTGGAGGCCCGAGAAGAGTTTCTGCGGGCCTTCGCCGCGATCGGTTGGTCCCTCGACGTTCGTTGTGAAGCGGCCGACCCAGCCGCAGCGCTGGGGCTCGTCGAAGCGGGCGTCGGCTTGGCCTTGGTGCAAGCCAGCCTGGCGCGCACTGTCCCGCCGGGAGTGCAGTTGCTGGCGCTGCCACCTCGGCTCACGCTGCGCATGCGAATTCACCGAGTGTGCGGTCCCGCGCCGTCCCCATTGGCGCGGTTGATCGGGTGACCCCGGGTGGGGCCGCCGGGCGACCTCAGCGGGTCGTCTCGGTCGTAGGCCGCCGGTCGCTTTCGCGCTTGGCGAGGGTCGCGAGCTCGCTGTCGTCTGGCCGCGGCACGGGTCGGATGACGAGGCGCGCGCGGGCGCCGTCGCGCTTGAGGGTCAGGGTGTAGAGGGCGCCCGACGCGTCGTCGTCGATCCGGGCGTTCTCGAAGATGACGTGCCCGTACGACTTTCTGACCTCGCGGGTCGTGACGCGATCCTTCACATAGGCGAGGGCGTCGTCGAACGCGTACGGAATGGTGACCTCGACCGCGCTCGGGGACTGTTTGGCGACTTCGGAGCGCCGCGGGAAGGTGAATCCGAAGAAGCGAACCCCTCCTTCGACCGGCTTGTTCGGGTCGACCACGACAATCCGCGTCTTGCTGCTGGGGATCGAGTGACGGAGGGTGTGGGGGACGGGCTCTTCGGCTCGACAGCCGACCGAGAGCACGACCAGCATCGCGCCGACCGAGGAGATTCTCGATACCTTCATGGCCATTCCTCTCGAACAGGTCAGTCGAGGACGCTCACCCAGGAGCGAGCGACGGTGCGCTGGAGGGGGGCGGGGAGGGCGATCTTGCGGATCTTGGAGATACCCTTGTTGGGGGCGAGCCCGCCCCCTTGTCCGGTGTGGAAGGACAGCTCGTAGTGAGAGACCTTGGAGCTCGTGATCGCGTCGTAGGAGCCGCTCGCCCACGGGTCGTCGAAGGACTCCGCGTCACCGCTGCACGAGGGGACCTGGTCCACCGAGATCCCGAACACGACAGAGCCGTCCGAGAAGTCGCTGCAGGCCTCCTCGCCGGCGGCGCCGTCGAGATCGATCACGGCGAGGGGGGAGCCGTCCTCGTCACGGTGCAGGTAGTCCACGCCGCAGATGCCGCCGGTGCCATTCGTGCAGGCGAGGTTCTGGGCGGGGTCGAAATATGCAAAGAAGAGCTTACCGTCGAAGAGGTTGAGCGGCCCCGTCACGCGCCCGCCGGTCGTGAAGGCGAGCTCGACGCCATCCTTGGTCGAGACGTCGGCCTGATACCCCTTCGCCCGGACACCGCCGTAGACGTCGGCGAACGAGACGAGGACATTGACGGTCCCCGGGCTGTAGGTGGAGAACGTGTCTTGTTCGCCGGTGCTGAACGAGAGGACGGGGTGCTGGAGCTCGTCGAGCGAGAGCAGCGGAGCGTTCTCGATGGGGTGACCCAGCAGCGCCGCGTCCTCCGCCTTCGGCTCGAGGGCGAGGAGCCCGCCCTTCGCGGGGCCGGACGGGACGTAGGCGTCGTAGAGCGTCGCCTTGCCCTTCTCTCCTCGATTGTACGCGTCGAAGGCGATCTCGACATTCCAGTCCTTCGGGTCCGGATTGGTGACGTCGATTCGCCAGAGCGTTCCGTCCGCGTCCCCGACGTAGACGAGCTTGGCGGTGGCGCCGATGCTCGCGGGATATGCGACGGGGATGCCGCTGATGGGGCTATCGAAGCGGCGGGGGGGCGCGACGACGTAGCTCGACAGGGAGGTCTTGGCCGTGTTCGTCGCGTCGCTGGGGTCGCGCGGATTGTCGGCCATGGAGCCGGTGACCCGAGCGAGGATCCGGCCTGTCTTGAGCTCCACGAAGGTGAGGCTCCGCGAGGGGACCTCGCCGGTCGAGCTCAGATCCGACCAGTCCCGAATGCGCCCGCGCGGGACGCGGTTCTCCCCCGACCAGTAGCTGGTGGGATCTTGCCGGCGAGAGGTGACCTTCTTGGGCGTGGCCGCGGAGGGGGTGCCGCCGGGGAGGACCGCGACCGCGAGGTATTTCTCCTTTCCGTCGGCGTCGCGATGGCGGATGTGGGTAATGAGGGCGCCGGGCACGTTCTCCCCGAACAGGGGCGAGGTCGCGACCCCTTTCGAGTCGCCGGCCGAGGAGAGCTGCCACAGGAACTTGGGGGTGCGCGGGTCGGTGACGTCGAGGGCGTAATAGAAGCCGCCCGCGTTCGTCGGGCCGCTCGACCCGACGATGACGGTCGCGTAATCCCACGAGCTCTTCGAGGTGTCGGTGCTGCGCTCGTAGACGACGTCGGCGGCCGCGACCTGCCCATCGAGGAGGCGAGCATTGATATTGAAGTTGCTCCACAGCTTCGGCAGCACCGCCGGCGGAACGAAGCTCCAGAGCTCGTTGTTCTCGAGGGTGTCGGCGGAGGGGATCTCGGAGCCACCGAAGGGCTTCGCCGAATCGCTCTCGTTCTTGCTCAGGACGAAGGCGTGGAGCATCCCGTCGGTCGTCTGCGAATAGACCATCGTGGGCCGATTGCCGTAGCGCTCTACGAACGAGGGCGTGCCTTCGCTCTGGTTCGCGCCGTAGCTGGCGTCGTCGGAGTCGCCCGCTTGGGGGGGGAGCACGACAATCGGGCTCGAGCGGTAGATCGCCCCCATCGTGCTGCAGTTCGTCCCTTTGCATTGGGCGCTCCCCGCCACGCGGGAGGGACACGGATCGGAGCTCTTGGCCCCGCCGTCGTCGGGGTCGATGTCGCCCCCGAACCAGCGAATGACGCGCTCCGCGCACGAGCTCGCGGTCGTGGCGCCCGTCTGGGTCGTGCAGCTGGAGCTGTCGGCCGAGCCGATGTTGAGTAGCTCCTCGAGCTTGGGGGCGGTCGTGGCTTTGTCGAAGGCGGCCTTCAAGGAGGGGACGAGCACGAGGGGATCGGTCGTCGTGAAGTCGCCCTTACCGCCGCCGAGCCTGACGAAGTTGCCGAGCGCCTTGTCCGGGAACAGACCGTCATAGGCGTTCGCCACGCCGTCGCGGAGGGAGCCGGCGGCCACGGTGGGGCTGTAGGTGCCGGAGGACCAAACCGGCATGACCGTGAAGAGCTTCCGCTTGGGGTCGGAGCTGCCCGTCTCCAGGTTCTTGTCGAAGCGGTCGCCTTTGGAGACGTCGATGTCCTGAAGGACGGGCTCGTCCTTGTCGCTGCACGCGGCGCGGACACGCTCGAGGTGACCGCGCCACATGGTCGCGCCTGCCTCCACGTCCATCGACGAGCGCAGCTCGTAGGATGTGGCGGGGGCGTTCGTCGATCCGGAGCCCGAGAAGGAGCGCGTGACGGGAGCGAACACGGGGACGGTGCGGCTGACCGCTCCCCCCGCCACCTTCTGGAGGACCTCGGAGAGCTTCGACTTGAGCTCGCTCTGGTTCTTCGGGAAATAAGGGACGCCGCTGCCGTCGCTGCCTTCCACGGCGGCCTCGAGCAGGGTGCAGCACGCTCGAATCGCGGACGGGGTCACCCCGGTGTGATTGGCGTCCGCGCTGTCCGCGAATCGCCAGGAGAGCGCCCCTTGTCGCTCGCACATCTTGCCTGTCTGGAGATCGCTCGTGGTGAGCGCGGCGCAGTCTTTGGTCTTGAGGCTGTTCGACGATAGATCCCAATAGCTCGCCGAATCCATGCCCACCCCCACGACGAAGGTGCGGACGTTCTCTTCGTCGTAGAGCTTGCCGGCCCACTCCGAGAGGCGCGACTGGATGTCGTCGGTCGGCTCGCCGTCCGTCACGAGGACGACCGCGGTTTGCCGGCATTGGGTGGTCCCGGAGTAGTATGGGTCCGCCTTCGGACCGATGGCGGAGTAGAGGGCGGCGCTCGCGGTCGGGTCGACATCCATGTCGTGAGGGAGGTGCACGCCCTTCGTGTGGGTGTCGTATTTGATGAACTCGTAGGCGTCTCGCATCATGCCCGCGAGCGGCGTCGACGAGTCGAGGTATTGGCTCATCCCGACGATGGCGCGCTCGACCATCGCGTTGTGGAGCTGGGTGCACTCGTCTTCGCTCTTGCACGTCACCGCAGAGCTCTTCGTGTCGTAGTCGGCGGGCCCGAAGCCGATGAGCCGCCCCCGGGTGGGCCAGGCGCGGGAGTTGCGAATGCCCAGATCGACCGAAGCCTCGCTCGCCACACCGAAGGACGTCAGGACGTTGCCCGAGTAGCTCGAGTGGTCCCCGGTGAGCCACGACACCGAGCCGAGCGAGTCGTGGTACCAATAGCTCCACTGGGGCGAGCCGGTGAGCTTCACCGAATAGTGATCCCAGACGATGTCATACGTATCCTGGCAGCCATAGAGGGTCGAGCCCGACCACGTGCCGCCGGTGAGGACGTTCTGGCAGCCGACGGGGACGGCCATGGGCCCGCGCTTGGAGGTGCTCTTGGCGGTCAACAGCGGCAAGCACTGGTGCGCCGTCTCGTCGCACGCATGAGAGTCCGCGCCGAGGGGGGCCCCGGACCATCCCGATTTGGCGAAGCAATCACTGTCCTTGTTGCAGTAGCAGTCGGCCGGCTTCCCCTGGCACGCTCCGCCCGTGTACGTGTCGAGCATGTCGAACGACGCCATCCCGAACCGGATGGAGCTCGAATAGGTGTCGATGAGGCCGTCGGCGTTCTGATCCCACTCCCCCTTCTTCTCGTCGCAGATGGCCGAGCCCCATGACGAGTCGCTCGTGCACGTCGAGTACTTGCCGCCTTTGCCGCAGAACGCGAGCGGGTCGCGGTCGATGATCGTCGCGCCGTTGCGGCGCGGCCAACCGAACGCGCTCGACGCCTTGGGACCGCCGCTCCCGGCGCAGCCGTCGGTCTCCATCCCGAGGGCCTTGCGGGTGTCGCAGGAGAGGTTGCGGTACGGGCGACAGCCCTTCCCCACCGCGTCGCCCGCGCTCGGCGTGGACTCGAGCACCACGTCGTCGCTGCACGCGAGGTTGTTCACGGTGCCGGTGAGGGTCTCGGCGAGGACGGTGTAGCGCGCCTTCTTCCCCGCCTTGCAGTCGACGCCGCTCGTGCCGGCGAGCGTCCAGGTCATGGACCCGGAGTTGTCGATGAGGAGGAGCACGTCGGGCTTTCGGACTTTGATGTCCGTGGCCTGAGCGTGCGCGCTCGTGTCGCAGAGGCCGGCGGCGAGGGCGGCGGAGATGCCCACGAAGGCGGCTCCGGATCCAAACGTGCGGACAGAAGGTTTTTGCGGGGCCGCCGCTTCGACTCGGTGACGCAAGGCTCGTCCTCGATCCGAGCTAGCGACCCATGGGCGAGGACCTTTAAGAAAATTCTCTCGCGAGCCGATCGTCCTGACCACTCTTGGCGGGCCGCGCGTTCGTTTTGAAGTAGGCTTCACGCCTCACGATGGCGACCTGTCCGCAGTGTCGGACGAAGTACTCGGACGCGATGAGGGCCTGTCCTCGGGACGGCGCGGCTTTGGTCGCGGACGCGTTCTTCTCGAGCGCGACGAGCGCAGGGGCCGCGTCCCTCCAACCGGCCCATGGCATCGGGCCGGGCAGCATGATCGGCGACTACCGCGTCGAGGCGCAGATCGGAGCCGGCACGTTCGGAACCGTCTATCGCGTCGTCCAGCCCGTGATCGGCAAGCGGGCCGCCATCAAGGTGTTGAACCAGGAGTTCTGCGACGACCCGATTTGGGTCTCGCGGTTCGTGGACGAGGCGCGGGCCGTCAACCAGATCCACAACCAGCACATCATCGACATCTTCACGTTCGGGACGACGGCGTCCGGACAACACTACTTCGCGATGGAGCTCCTCGAGGGGAGCACGTTCGACAAGTTTCTCCGTCAGCGCGGGCCTCTGCCCATCGAGGCCGCCCTCCCCATCCTCCGGAAGATCGCGCGCGCGCTCGACGCCGCCCATCGCGCCGGCATCGTTCACCGCGATCTCAAGCCGGAGAACGTGTTCCTCTCCTTCGACGACGAGGGCCAGCCCGTCCCCAAGCTGCTCGACTTCGGGATCGCGAAGCTCCTCGACAAGCCGAGCGTCCGCGCGCGCACCCAGGCCGGGACGCCGATGGGGACGCCGCTCTACATGTCGCCCGAGCAGTGCATGGGGACGGCTGTCGATCATCGCACCGACATCTACTCGCTCGGGGTGATCGTCTACGAGACACTGACGGGGGTGCGGCCGTTCGACGGAGGCGCCCTCGAGCTGCTCATCATGCACACCCAGGCCCCGCCCCCGCGCCTCTCGGCGCGAAGGCAGGATCTCTCGGCGCTCGACGCCGCCGTCTATCGCATGCTCGAGAAGGATCCGGCGCGGCGCCCGGCGTCGGCGGGAGAGGCGATCGAAGACCTTGCGCAGGCGGCCGCGCGCGGCGGCTTGACCGTGAGCGTGGCGAGCGCACCATTCCAGGCGGTGCGTCCGCCGGCGAGCTCGGGCCCGGCCGCGTTCGCGTCGACCCAGCACGTCGCCCAGACCGCGGACGCGAGCTTTCATCGACCACGCGCCCCCGTGGGCACCACGTTCAACCCTCCTCTCCCGGAGGCGTCCTTCGCCCCCGTCGGCTTCACGCCGAGCCCGCACGCGAGCTCGGCCGCGAGCGCCTCGGGAGGCATCCGGATCCCCGCTCCCCCGCCCGCGGGCGGAGTGACCCGCGCGAAATCGAGTCGAGCGCCCATCATCGGCGGCGCGATCGTCGTCGGGGTGTTGGCGGTGGTGGCCATCGCGCTCGCGGCGACGAGGCCGGGGAAGAAGGCGAAGAACGACGACGACGCCCGCGAGGATCGAACGGGAAAGCGAGCGCAAGCGGATCCGGGCTCGGAGGGCTGCCCTGCGTCGATGGTGGCGATCCCTGCCGGGACCTTCACGATGGGCGTGGCCGGCCCGGACTCGAACGATGGGCCCCCGCACGAGGTCGCGGTCGCGGCGTTCTGCATCGACAAGACCGAGGTGACCGTCGCGGCCTATTCGAAGTGCGTCGAGGCGGAGACGTGCCCGGCGGCGACGACGGCGGTCGACCCGCGCTACAGCCCGGTGGAGACAGCGTTCCGGTCGTCGATCTGCCCAGCGGCGCTGTCGGGCATGGAGCAGCACCCGATGGCCTGCGTGGATTGGTACGCCGCCGATGCCTTCTGCCACTTCGTGAACAAACGCCTGCCGACCGAGGAGGAGTGGGAGTACGCGGCTCGGGGCACGGACGGCCGGCTCTATCCGTGGGGCAACGAGCCGCCCGCGTTCACGAGGCTCAACGCGTGCGGCAGCGAGTGCGTCGCCTGGGCGAGCGATTACGGCCGGACGTACGCCTCGCTCTACCCGGACAATGATGGGTGGCCGATGTCCGCCCCCGTCGGCTCCTACAGCCAAGGCGCGAGCGCGCTCGGGCTCCTCGATATGAGCGGCAACGTCATGGAGTGGACGACCACGCACTTCACGGCGGGCTACGGCGGGGAAGAGGACCCGGACACGAAGGTCGCCCGGGGCGGCGGGTTTGAGGAATACCTGGCCAGCAGCACGACCGCTACCCATCGAGGGGCGCTCAACCCAGGCACGCGCACCCCGTTGGTCGGCATGCGCTGCGTGAAGTAGGCGCGGATCAGAGCCGCGCGCCGATGGTGCGCGCGAAGTCGCGGACGACCGCCTTGGCGACGTGGAGCCGATAGGCCGAGGTCGAGCGGACGTCGTCGATGGGGGTGACGTCGCTCTCGACCGCCTTGTCGATCGCGTCTGCCCCGATGCGTTCGAGGCGGTTCGCGAGGAAGAGCTCTCGGGTCCGCGGCAGGAGGGCGGTGACGGGGGCGACCGACGCCATGCCGAGGCCGCACCGGACGACCTGCCCGTCCTCGACCTGCGCCACCGCGGCGAGGGCAACCTTGCTGATCGCCTGCGCGCGGCGGGTGCCGACCTTTCGCCAGAACCAAGGCGCGCCAGCGGGAGGCACGAGCAGCTCCACCGCGACGATGACCTCGTCCGGCTCGCGCGTGCTCGATTTGTAGCCGGTCTGGAGCTCCGGGAAGGGGATACGCCGGGTGCCACGCGTGCTCCGTACGACCAGCACCGCGTCGAAGGCGGCGAGGGCCGCGACACCGTCGGCCGCGGGAGAGGCGGTGGCGAGGTTACCTCCGAGGGTGCCGCGCGCTTGGATCTGCACCGCGCCGACGTCGCGGGCCATGCGCTCGAGCAACGGCGCGCGCTCGAGGACGTTCGGATCGCGGCGCATCTCGAGGTAGGTGGTCGCGGCCCCGATCGTCAGCACGTCGCCGTCCAGCCGGATGCCGCGGAGCTCCCGCAGCCGAGACACGTCCAAGACGAGCGGCGCCGCCCCGTCCGGGAACGGCTTCCGCATCTCCTGCTCCACCATCCAATCGGTGCCGCCCGCGAGCAGGACATAGGGCCTCTCGCCGAGGGTGAGCTCGGTCACGCGGGCGCAGAGCGCGGCGAGGCTCTCCGCCTTCTCGAAGGGCACACTGCGAAGATCCGCGACCGTCATCGGGCCCCCCCATCTCCTTCGGGGGCGTTGAGGGCGGAGCGGTTCGCGCGCCCGGAGGAGCCCGCGGCCGCGCGCTCCGCAGCCGCCTTGCGCACGCTGTCGACGATGCGCTCGTAGCCGGTGCACCGGCAGAGGTTGCCAGCGAGGGCCTCCCGTATCTGATCGTCGGTGGGACGAGGCACGCGCCGGAGGAGAGCCTCCGTGGACACGAGCATCCCCGGCGTACAGATCCCGCACTGGGCGCCTCCCTCGGTGACGAAGGCGCGCTGGACGGGCGAGAGATGATGGGCGTTGCCGAGGCCCTCCACCGTGACGAGCTCGCGACCGTCGCACTGGCCGATGACGACCATGCACGCGTTGACCGCCTCCGAGTCGAGCAGCACGGTGCAGGTGCCGCACTCGCCCTCGCCGCAGCCCTCCTTCGTTCCGGTGAGGCCGAGATCCTCGCGCAGCACGTCGATCAGCCTTCGCATCGGGGCGGCGTCGATCTCCCGCGTCGCCCCGTTCAGTCGCATCCGGATCAGCACGGCGTGGTCTCCTTCGGCGCGAGGGACGCGCCCATGCTCGCGGCGAGCAGTCGCTCGGGCGTGAGGGGAAGATGATGCACGGCGAACCCCGTCGCGTGCTCGACGGCGGCGGCGATGGCGGGAGCGCCTCCATCCATCGGGAGCTCTCCGATCCCCTTCGCTCCGCCCCCGGGCCCGTACTCGAAGGGGCACTCGACGAGGGTCGTGTCGAAGGGGGGAGCGTCGAGCGCGGTCGGCACGATGTAGTTCGTGATCCGGGCGTTCTTGATGAGGCCGTCGCGCCAGACGACGTCCTCCCAGAGGGCCCACCCGATCGCTTGGAGCGTCCCTCCCTCGAGCTGGCCTTTGCACATCACAGGGTTGATCGCCTTGCCGACGTCGCCGGCGATGGTGAAGCCGCGGACGTCGACCTCGAACGTGTCGAGGTCGACCTCCACCTCGGCGATGTCGCACATCCAGCCGAAGCACGGGTAGGCGTCACCGCGATAGGTCTTGTCGTCCCAATTCACGAACGAGGGCGGCTCGTACTGCTTGAGGGAGGTGACCGTACCCTCCTTCGCGAGGAGCCGATCGGCGGCCTCCCCGAAGCTGCCCCCGCGGGCGGCCTGCTCCGCCTTCACGCGATCACCGACCTCGCGCGCCGTCTGCTCGATGATCGAGCCGACGACCATCACCGTGCGGGACGCGACGGTGGGCCCGGAGTCGGGGACGACCTTCGTGCTCGGCTGGGCGAAGTCGATGGCCTCGATCGAGACCCCCGCCGCGTCGGCGGCGATCTGCCGAAAGACCGTCTCCGTACCTTGCCCGATGTCGGTCGAGGCGGTGCGGATCCGCAGGCGCCCCCCCGGCAGCAGATCCACGGCCGCCTTGCCCTTGAGCATCCGCTCCCCGGAGCCGGTGAAGCCGGCGCCGTGCATGAAGATGCTCCCTCCGATCCCGAGGCGCTTGCGATCGCCGCGCGCGGCGCGCTCCGCGTTCTCTCGATCGATCGCCTCTCGGCGCTGGAAGTAGCGGCTCGCGTCGATGCCCTTCTCGAGGCACTCCATGCCCGCGACGCTGGAGCGAAGCACCTGGCCGGTCGCGGTCGTGTCCCCGAGGACGAGGAGGTTCTTTCGTTTGAGCTCCAACGGATCGACGCCGAGGTAGGCGGCGACCCCGTCCATGTGGCGCTCGATGGCCCAGATCGTCTGGGGGGCGCCGAAGCCGCGGAACGCCCCGTTCGGTGGGGTGTTGGTGGCGACCGCGACCGCCTCGATGCGCGCCGTCGTCCACCGATACGCGCCCGCCGCGTGGAGGATGCCGCGCGAGAGGACGACGGGCGTCAACGTCACGTAGGCGCCCGCGTCCATGACGACGCGCATCTTGAGTACGCGCATCGTCCCGTCCGCGTCGAACCCGGTCGTGATCTCGCAGTGACAGGGGTGGCGCTTCGTCGTCGCCTCGATGTCCTCGGTGCGGTCGTAGATCATCCGGACCGGACGGCCGCTCTTCTTCGCGAGGAGCGCGGCGTGGAGCGCGATCACGGACGGGTACTCCTCTTTGCCCCCGAAGCCGCCCCCCGTCACCGCCTGCGAGACGTCGATCGCGTTCGGGTCCAAGCCGAACGTCTTCACGAAGGCTTTGTGCACGTAGTAGGGGCATTGGATGCTCCCGGTCACGTGCGCTTGCGCGCCAGTCCGGCCGTCCTCCGTCTCCTCGGTCCACCACGCGACCACCCCTTGCGGCTCGATGTAGAGCTGCTCTTGGTGGTGGGTCGAGTACCGTCCCGAGAGGACCTTCGCGCATTTGGCGAGGGCGGCGTCGACATCCGGGTCGCCCTTGTCGATCACGTAGGTCTTCATCACGTTGGGCCCGAGCCCGGCCGCCTCCGCCTCCGCTCGGGTGGGCGCGTCCACCGGCCAGATCGTCTCCTTGCCTTCGAGGGCGGCGTGCATGTCGAGCACGGCCGGGAGCGGATCGATGTCCAGCGTCACCGCGAGCTTGGCGCGAGCGAGCTTCTGTCGGTCACGACAGCCGAGCAACACGACCGGCTCATAGGCGTGGTTGACCTGCCCCGTCGCGAGCACCGGCTGGTCGAGGACGATCGTCGCGACCAGGTTCACGGGGACATCTTCCGCCTTCACGATCGTCACGTCCGACCAGTCGAAGCTCGGGTCGAAGCGGATCGCGCGCAGACGGCCGCGGGGGACCGGTGAGCGCACGGTGGCGCCGAAGATCTCTCCCTCCATCCGAGGGAGATCGTCGACGTAGCGCGCCGTCCCGAGGACCTTCTCGATCCCGTCCGATCGAGCCACGCTCTTTCCGACGAAGCCCGCGTCACCCGCTCCGTTCGAAGGAGCTCGCCCTTCCATCCCTCTCGGTTGCTCCGCCATGGGAGCCGCCGAGGTTAGCAGGCTTGCGGAAACGGACGAAGGGCCACCCGCGCCGCGGACGCGGGCGCGATCAGCGCGCGGCGATCCGCTTTCCGGTCGGGTCGAGGCGCATGCAGGCGGGCTGGTACCCGGAGAGGCAGGCCTTCGCGTAGAGGGTCGTGGAGCGCGCGACGTCCTCGGCGGGCTGGCCGCGGTAGAGCTCCGCGAGCTCGTAGCAGGCCCGGAAGAGGTTCTTTTCGCACGCGCGTCCGAGCATGATGTCCGCGCCGACGAGATCCCGGTTCGGGCTCTTGTCGCGGGCGAGCATGCGCCCGAGCTCGGCGCAGCCGCTCGCTTCGTTCGCCTCGCAGGCGGTGGCGAAGAGGATCCGCGCGCGCGATCGATCCAGGTTGGTCGCCTGGGAGCGTTCGCTCTCGAGGCGACCGAGGTTCACGCAGCCGCGCTGATTGCCGGCTTTGCACGCGCGCTCGTAGCTCTTGTGAGCACCCGCGTAGCTCTTCGCCCGGCCGATGCCGAGCTCGTACAGCACGCCCAGCGCGCTGCACGCCCCGGCATCGTTGCCTTTGCACCCGAGCTCGAACTCCGTGGCTGCCGCAGGGATCAACGAGGGATCGGGGGCGCGGCGGAGGGCCTCTTCGACGCACGCCTGCGAGTCATAGCCATTGTCCCGCGCGAACATGCTCGCGCCGCAACCCGCGAGTGAAGCGGCGGAGAGCACGACGGGGAGCAACTTCGGGAGGGAGGTTCCAAACACGTTCGAAGGAACGGCAAACCGCTCCCGCCTCTTAAGCGACCCGAATAAAACGCCGCATCCCGTGGGCTTAGGCCGGCCGGCGTGGTGAGCGGCCCCGGGCCGCGACGAGGTAGAGAACGATGGCGGCGGTCTCGACAAACACCGCCACGAGGAGCCACGGCTCGGCGTGGACGAGGTCGGCGAGGGTCACCGCCCCGATGCGACCGAGCTTCGTCAGCGCCGGCATCACCACGTCGAACAGCGCGCCATACGCCAGCGCGCCCGCGAAGAGCCCGGCGCCTCCCGCGACGAGGGTGTCGAGGCGTCCCTCTCCCGCGCCGGCGGCGATCGTGCCCGGACAGAATCCGGAGAGGGCCATACCCGCACCGAAGACCACGCCGCCCAGCAGGTTGCCCGCGATGTGGGTGACAGGGAGGGGCAAAGGAGCCGCGAGGCCGAGCGACGACAACAGCGCGATTCCCAGGCTCGAGGTCACGAGCGCGCTCATGAGGAACTCGAGGACGGCGAGATCTCGGAATCGGAACACGTTGACGATGACGTCGTATCGCGCGAGGCCGGCGCGCTGGAGACACGCCCCGAATCCGAAGCCGATCGCGAGCGGGACGAGCGGGCTCATGGTCTGCTCCTGCGCCGATAGATCACCATCGCAACCGGAATTCCTCCGCCGAACATCCCCGCCATGAACACGAACGCGGCCGGGGCCATCATCGCTCCTCCCGAGAGCGCGAGGCTCGCGGTGCAACCACCGGCGAGCCCTCCTCCGAGCTCGGCGAGGAAGGCGCCCGCGAACGCGAGGAGCCACCGCCTCGCGACGCTCGGACCGAAGACGTCCTCCCATTGACGATCCGGCATCCAACGCAGACGAGCCTCGTTCGCGAGCAGCGCGCAGGCGAGCGCCCCGAAGAACGAGCCCACGAGCACCCATAGATCCCATGTCATGCCCCGGCCGACGATATGTCGATAGAACGTCGAGCTCGGCGTGAGGCGGTCACCGAGCACGCTCGAGAGCTGCTGATAGGCGCCTGCTCCGCTCAGGCGCTTGCCATGAAGTCCCACCGATGCCGTCACGACGAGGCCGAGAGCGACCCCGGCGAGGTACGGTGAGCGTCGCGTTCGGGTGAGGAGCGCTTTCATCGCGAGGAGCTCACTTTCGCGGCGTCGCCGCGCTGGACGAGGTACGAGAAGACGAGCGCCAGGCCCACGGCGAGCACCGAGAGCACTGCGTTGGGGAAGGGGGCTCCATGGGGATCGTGAGGAACGAAGCCGCGAGCGATGGAGCCTCGGCGCGCGTCCTGCTCGGTGGTGCCCGCGGCGCCCGCATAGCGCGCCGCCCACGAGCTGCCTGGAGAATGGCACTCGGCGCACCGCGCGCCCTGATCACCGAGCGGCGCTACGAGCCCGCGGTGAGCATCCGCACGGTCGTGCTCTTCTCCTTTTCCTCCGTGACAGGCGACGCAGAGCTCCGCGAAGGCGTGGTCTCGGTGAGGGCGCCCGTCACTGGGCCGCGCGGCATGTGCGCCATCGTGGCAGGCGCCGCAGCTCGTTCGCTCGGCTCCACATTGTGCGCGCGCCGTCGTCGCCGAGGTCGCGATGAATCCTGCCGCGGCCAAGGCGACGAACGCCGCGACGAAGGAATGAAGTCGCGACGAGGGAGCGTTCGGATGGGGTGCCCGCGGATCGAACACGCGCCATGCCTCGCAATACACATTCCAACCGGAATCGCGGCCCGCTTCAGCGTCGCCTCGATTGCGACACCACCCCGCCGACCCCTATCCTCGTCGGATCGTAGGGAGAGGATCCGATGCGCAGACTGACGCTGACCCGTGCATGGCCGCTTTGCGTTCTCGCCGCTTCGCTCGCTCTCTCGGTGGCGACGGGGTGCAATCAGAAGTCCAAGCGCGTCGCCGATGACAACGCGAGCCCGGCGCGCGCCTCCGCCTCCGTGAAGGGCGCCTCGTCCGCGCCGGCGAGCTCGGCGCGGAGCCCCGGTCGCGGGGAGACGGCAGACCCGGCCCTCATCGCGTCGCTCGAGAAGGGCTACGGAGGGATCCTCGACGGCAACGCGTTCGACTTCTCCTCCCTCGAGGATCCGAGCGAGAGCGGAGGCATCCTCTCCCTCGCGGCGGGAGCGCACTCGTCGGAAGAGCCCGACAAGTTCTCGGCCGGGTGGGCGAGCCAGGAAGCGGGGTTCGTCCTGCGCCAGGCGATGGACGGCGAATACGAGCACACCACGGTGAACGCCCACGGCCACGCCTGCCTCGTGTTCCACGAGGACCGCCTGGTGCGGCGGCTCGTGTTCACGCAAGACCGGACGAGCCACGAGTACGCGACGAGCACCCAGGGGCGCATCATCCTCTATTACAGCCAGCAGCAAGACGAGCCGCGGCAGAAGCACCTCGCGATGATGCACAAGGGGGGCGAGATCAAGATGCACCAGGTCTGGGAGGGCTCGGCGCCGCGTCGAACCGAGCCGGCGCCGGAGGGGCTGAAAGGCTTCATCGATGGGGAGGCGCGGGCCTGCTTCGAAGCCTTCGGCGCCCGCAATCCGACGCCAGGAGGGGCGGCGCCGGTCGCACCGCCCCCGCCGCCAGCCCCGCCCCCCGACGCGTCCGCGACTCCACCGACCTTCACCATCGATCGAGCCGAGGTCGAGAACAATGGCAAGGTGACGCTGCGCTTCGACCGAGCGCTCTCGCCTCCGGAGGGGCAGCGCTATTGGATCGCGATCACCCGTCCTTCCGCGAAGGAAGGGGAGTATGGCATCTGGCACTACGTGCCGGCGGGCGCCTCGACCGACACGGTCGCGATCGCGGGCGCGGGGCAATGGGAGATCCGGCTCCACGACCTCTACCCGAAGTGGAAAGAGGGGCGCATCGTCGCGAGACAGACGGTGACCGTCAAAGAAGCGCCGCAGTGCGCGCTCGGCAAATCCTATTGGGGGCCATGCGAGCGCACCGGTTGCGAGCCGGGATATACCTGCTCCGACCGAGAGAATGGCGGAGACGGCAACTGTCATTGCAATGACTGAAGAGGACCGAGGCGGCCTTGTGCGCGCCTCGCAGCGAATGCATTGGCTCCGCAGCCAGTTCGCAGCGGGACGCGGTCGCGGGCCATTTCGACGCCCGGTTCCTGGTTCGGGGAGGCGCGGCACGACCATTGCGAAGCGTTGGGTGGTCCCATGGTACTACCGCGCCGGAACGAAACATCGCCTCCCGCATCGAGAGTCCCGCTCGAGCGTCCGGAGACGCTCCCTGCGCCCGAGTCCATCGCCGTCCACATCCACGTCGAGCCGTCGCGGAGCGAGCTCCAGCATCTGCTCGACCTCGTCGAGTCGCACCGGGGGACGCTCACCGACGTCGAGCACGACGACATCGTTCGATGCCTCGGCCACGGCGCCTTCGCAGGAGCGATCGACATCCTCGACGCGGCTCGCCGTGAAGATCCCCACAACATCACCCTCCTCCACTTCCGGGATGCGCTGCGGAAGGCTTCGATCCACCTGCTCGAGCATCGCCTCGAGAACATGCATCGCTTCGTGCAGACGGACGAGGCCCTCGCCCTCGGGGTCGTCGGCTCCTCCTACACCGAGCTCATCGCGCTCGCGCGAGACCGCAAGACGCTCCTGGAGCTGGTCCACGCCGCGGGGGGAGACATGCTGCGCACCCTCGAACGGATCGTGAGGCTCGTGCGCAACGGCGCGCTCGTCCTGGGATCGCCTCGCCCGACCGATCATCTGTGATCGGTCTCGTGCGCGCGATCAGTCGTCGCGGGAGCTGCCCGAGAATTGATCGGGCTTGTCGGCGAAGAGCGCGTTGAACGTGGTGAGCGAGCCGTAGCACCCGGTGATGTACGACTGGAGCAGGACCTTGTCCTCGTCGGAGAGGCCCGGGTGCGCGTTCACCTTGGCCTCGAGCAAGCGGAGCTTGTCGCGCACCATCACGATCTTGTGAAAGAAGCTCTCGATGGGGACGCGCTTCTCCTGCGTCCCCTCTTTGCCCGGCTTCAAGATGAGCTCCCCACCTTGCCATCGAGGGACCATCGCGGGCTGGCCGACGCCGAGCTCGTCGCTGATGACCTCACGAAGCACCCGGCGAAACTCGTCGATGTCCATGTCGATGTCGATCTCCTGCGGGAGGTTGCGGATGGGAGGAGCAGGCTCGTGCGATGGCTCGCGGCCGCGAACGATGGGGAGCGGAGCCCTGGCGCGGCCTCGACCCCGCGGCTCCCCGGCCGCGCGAGGCAGGGGAGCCGCTCCCAGCGCGCCCTTCGGCCGATGGCGCGTGCACGTCGAGGAGGCCCGCAGAGGCGGCTTGAAGATCTCGAGCGCGCACTCGCCGACCTTCCCCAATGAAGGATCCTCGCGAACCTTGATGAACGCGGCGCACGTCTCGCAGAGGGACTCGGGGCGCTTCTCCATGGGGGACCCGTGCGCGAGCCGGCCGGCTCACGCCGTCGTCGGCTCCTCCTCCTCGAAGAACCGCGCCCCGTGGCCATAGAAGGCGAGGATGTCCGCAGGCGCGTCGAAGGCGGTCGTCGCGCGCGGATCGACGACATCGACGTCCAGGACGCCGCCAGGCCGATCCGCCTGCCACGCCGGCATCGCGTGGAGCACGTCGCGCAGGGTCGGGGGGTTGGCCGAGGCCATCGGATCGAGGACGCGCCGCCGGACGAGCACGGGGTGCCCGCGGCGTCCGTCATGGACCGGTCGGACCGCGTCCGGCGCGGGGGTGCGGCTCGCGCCCTCGAGCAGCCTCGAGCGGATGGCGCGGGTCGACGAGGGCATGTCCACCGGCTCGATCATGACCCACGCCTCCGGGGGCTTGGGCAAGACGAGGAGCGCCCGCTGGATCGACCCGGCGGGGCCGAGCTCATGGCGGGCGGTCGACACGACGATGTCGAGCGCGCGCTGCTTGAAGCGCGAGAGCAGCCCCGCCACGTCCGGCTTCACGACCACGATGACACGCTCCGCCCCCCCCTCGTCGAGGTGGGCGCGAGCATGCGCGATCGCGAGCGGCAGCTCGCCGGTGCCATCTCCCCAGCGCACCGCGAGCAGGGCCTTGGGCCCGCCCATCCGCTCGCCGAGCCCCGCCGCGGTGACGATCGCGACGTAGGGGATGCTCGAGGTCTCGTCGATCGGCGCTTGCATGGGCACGAACTTACACGAAGGCGGAGAGCCGGCGAGCCTCATGGCGAGCCCCTCGGGGACGGGCTCCGGGGCCGAGCGAACCAGGCCCTCCCGCGCCGCCCGGAAGGAGACGAGCTCGGCCGCGATCGCCACGGCGATCTCGGCTGGCCGCCGCGCCCCGATGGGGACGCCGATGGGCATCCGAACGCGCGCGATGTCCTCCGCCTTGAACCCGCGCGCCTCGAGGCGCTGCCGGGGGCGCTCGGCCTTCGCCCGACTGCCCACGCCGCCCACGAACGCGAATCCCCGCGTCAGCCCCCACTCCAACACGCGCTGGTCGAGCTGGTGATCGTGGGTCATCACGAGGAGCGCGCTCGTCGCAGGGGGGATCGCCCCGAGCTCCGGATCGTCGTGCTCGGCCAGCATCGTGATCACCCCGGACGCCCGCGCGCGCTCGGTTCGGGCGGCCTCGATCGCGCCCTCGCGCGCGTCGGCGAGGGTGACGGCGAAGCCGAGATGGGCGAGCAGATGCGCCGTCTCGAGGCCGACGTGGCCCGCGCCGTAGACGACCGCACCGAGGGGCGGGCTCAAGACTTCGACGAGGATGTCGGCGGCGCCTCCGCAGCACATCCCGAGGCTCGGCCCCAAGCGGAACGTGTGGACCTTGGGAGCGGGCGGCGCCGGCGCGCGCGAGGACTCGAGCATCAGCCCGCGACCGCCTGCTCGACCGCGCCCCGCCGACCGTCCCCACCGCGAGCGTCACCGCACCGGCCGGCCGGTCGAGCGCGAGCGCGAGCTTCTGCCCCGGGGTCGCGGGCGACGAGCCGCGCCGTTCGATGACCGTCGCGATCGCGACCGGAGCGCCGCGCGCGAGGGCGTCCAGGGCCTCGCGGAGGGCGACCTCGGGCGCGGCCGTGCGGGGCAAGACCGAGGTGGGATCCATCGGGAGCGGACGCAGGCTACCACGCGCCAGCGCGGGCTATAGTGCGCCCGTGTCCGACGACGACATCGACGCGCGCCTCGAGGATCCCGGCTACACGCCGGGGTCGAAGGCGGTCGCCCGGCTGCTCGCGCTGATCGCTCCCGGCGATGGGCCGCTCGCCAAGAAGGCGGCGGCTGCGATCGGGAGGATTCAGTCGCCGGTCGCGGCGCGGATTGGACGGTCGCTCGAGGGCCGCCCCCCGTCGGAGCGGCGCGCGTTGATCGCCGTGCTCGCCCAGCGCGTCGGCAAGGGAGAGGACGAGGCGATCCTCGATCTGTGCGAGGGAGCGCTCGCGGACGAGGCGGGGGCGGTGAGGGGAGCGGCCGCGCGCGTCCTCGGGAAGGTGCGCGGAGACCGCGCCGCCGCCTTGCTCGCGCACGCAAGCGACACCTCGTCGGACGCGAACGAGCGCGCGCGTCTGCTCGCGCAGCTCGGCAAGGTGGGAGGCGAGATCGCGCGGGGACGGCTCTCGGCGGAAGGCGCAGGGGACCCGCGGGTGGAGAAGGCACGCCTGATCGCACAGAGGACGGCGCTCCGCGCCGAGCCCTCCGAGCTGCTCGTCGACCGTCCCTTCGATCGCCCCATCCCGCGCGTGCTCCTCTTCCGGCTCGGCCTCGAGGCGATCGTTCGCGACGAGCTCCTCGCGCGGACCGCGGGCGTCGTCGACCGGGCGACGCTGACGGTGGCGCCGGGGCGGATCGGCTTCTCGAGCCGCGCTCCCCTGCGCGCCTTCGCGGGGCTTCGGACGGTGCTCGATCAGGGCATCTCGTTGCGCGCGCCGATCGCCCCCGGCGAAGACGAGATCGACGCCTCGGTGCGGCTCTTGGTCGAGGACGCCGCGCCCATCATGCGATCGCTCACGCGAGGGCCGGTGCGGTATCGGCTCTCGTTCGAGGACGCCGGCAAGCGACGCGCGGCGGTCTGGAAGATCGCGACCGAGGTCCAGTCCCGCGATCCGAGCATGGTGAACGACCCGACCTCGAGCTCGTTCGCGGTCGTCGTGCTCGCCCGCGACGGCTTCGTCGAGATCGACGTCGTCCCGCGCGTCCCCGATCAGCGCTTCGAATATCGTAGCGCCGATGTCCCCGCCGCCTCCCACCCCACCCTCGCGGCGGCGCTCGCCCGCGCGGGCGGGGTGTTCGATCGGGACGTCGTGTGGGATCCGTTCACCGGGTCTGGCCTCGAGCTGTGCGAGCGATCCCTCGCCGGCCCCTACGAGCGCCTCATCGGGACGGACGTGGACGCGCGCGCGCTCCGCGTCGCGGAGGAGAACCTGCGCGCGGCGGGGGCGCAGCGGGTGTCCCTCTTCGCGCGAGATGCCCGCGAAGAGCGGGTCGAGGGGCTCACCCTCGTGATCACGAACCCGCCGATGGGACGCCGGGTGCTCGCCGACACGGATCTGCGGGGGCTGATGGCCAACGTCGTCGGGCGCGCGGCGTCGATGCTCGCGCCGCGTGGACGCATCGTGCTCTTGTCACCGCACCCGCGCACCACCGAGCTCGCCGCGGAGCGCGCCGGGCTCTTTGGGGTGATCGATCAGAAGGTCGACATGGGCGGCTTCGACGCGGTGCTGCAGCGCTTCGACCGCCCGCGCCGCTGACGCGAGCGGGCCTCGCTCACTGGATGGGCAGGCCGAGCTGAGGCGCAAACCGCAACACCGAGAACGTGACGGCGGCGGAGAGGATCAACACGAGGAAGCAGACGATGAAGAGCCCCTTCTTCGACCGCTTGCGCTTGCCGACGGCGGGCGTCGCGCTCGCCCCGGAGCCCAACGGATAGCCGCCGAACGGAGCCGACGCGGGCCCCGCGGGGGAAGGTCCGAGGGCCTGCGCGGGCTGGATGCCCGCCTCCGGACCGAGGCCGGGAGCGCCCGCCGCGGCCGCCCCCGGCGGGGGCGTGAGCGGCGCGAACGGCGCCGCGGGCGTCGGCTTCCCGATCGGCTGAGGGGCGAAGGGGCCACCCGGCCCTGGAGATGGGCCGAACGGACCGCCCACCGCGGGATGTTGGCCGGAGGCGCCCGGTCCGAGGGCGAAGCTGCCGGAGACCTCCTGGCCGGCCTGCTGCCAGGGGGCAGGGTTGAACGACGCAGCCACCGCCTGCGCGCCCGCGGAAGGCGCGGCTTGGGGCGCTCCCCCGAGCGGCTGGAAGGGCCCGCCCCCAGCGCCCTGGAGACCGGCCGAGGAGAATCCATGCCCGGTGCTCTCGTGACCGAGCGGAGGGAGGAACGGTTGAAGCGGAGCAGCTTGCGCAGGCGCGCCGGCCGGGGGACCGCTCATCGATTGCCCTTGTCCCATCGGCGGGCTCGGGCCACCCATCGTCTCGAGCGTCTCTTGGATGAGCGCCGACACGGGCATGCTCGGGCCGGGCGGCGGCATGTTCGGCCGAACCGCCGGCATCGCCTGGCTCGACATTCCTGGCTGCGGGAAGGCCTGGGGCTGCATCGGAGGCGGCGCGGGCTTCCAAGCGCCCTGGGGCGCGGAGGCGCCGGGCATGAAGTCGGCCGCGAGCGCCGGCGACTCGCGCATCACGGTGCGCCCGCCGTCGTCGTCGTCCGCCCCGAAGCCGCCATCCGGAACGCCGAACGCTCGCGTCGCGGGAGGCGGGCTCGAGCTTATCGTGGCGGGGGGCGGGCCGAATCCGGGCCGGGGCGCGGCTGGCTCGTGGATCGGGGGCGCGCTGGGCTGAGCGAGCGGCGAGCCCATGCCCAGCTGCGTGGATTTGAACGCGCGCGGAATGGGCCGGCCTCCCGGCATCCCCGGCCCCGAAGGAGGCGCCTGCGGCGGGCCCATCGGAGGCGGTGTCCGCATCCCGGAGCCCGGCATCGATCCCTGGATCGGCATCGGCTGGCCCGGGTTCGATCGGGGGGGAGGCGGAGGCGGAGGCGCCGGCTGCGGTTGGGTGAGCAGCTGCGACGCGAGGCCGGCCGGCGCGATGCGCGTCGAGGCGCCGAAGTCAGCCTCGTCGGGCTGGGAGTCCTGCGGCGGGCGCGGAGACGAAGGGGGCGGAGGCGGGTTCGATCCAGAAGCTGCCCGCGCAGCCATCGCCATGATGTGGGCGGGCAGCTCGCGCATCACGGTCGCGTCCTGCTCGCCCAGCGGAGACGCAGAGACGGGCGGAGGAGCCTGCGCCGACGGCGCCTGCGGCGGAGGCGCTTGGGGAGGCATCGCCTGAGGCGACATCGGCCGTGACTGGGGACGAGGGGCGCTCGCGGGCCGAGCTTGCGACTGCGCGCTCGAGAGGGGATCGAACGACGCGGGGGCGAAGATGTTCCCCAGCGACTCGGGGCTCCTGCTGGTGCTCGACTCCTCGAAGACCATCCGGTCCATCGGGAGCATCGCGGTGGCGGCGGCGTCCTCTTCTCCCCCCTCCTCGTCCTCGAGGGCAGGGAGATCCTGCACGGTGGGATCGTCGAGCCAATGCTCGAGCTGGCTGCGAAGGGCCGCCACGCCCGTCGTGCGCCGCTGGAAGTCGGCGAGCAAAGCCGTCTCCAGGATCGCGGAGAGGCCGTCGTCATCAATGCCGAACGCCCCGAGCGGGGGCAGACCTTGGAGGACGCGCTGCGAGACGTCCGTCCTCAGCTCACCGAAGGGCCGCGTCGCGGTGAGAGCGGTGAAGAGCGTCCCCGCCAAGCCCCACGCGTCGTCCGACGGCGAGAGCTGGCCATTCCGGAACCGCTCCGGCGAGTGGTACTGGACCATCTCGGCCGTCCGTCGCACGTCGGCGACGAGCCCGCGCGAAGAGGGGTGGGCGTCCTCGATGAGGACGCACGCGGGAGACACGTTCCCGTGCGCGACTCCGTGGAGATGGAGCGCCTCGAGATGCTTGGCGAGCCGGATCGCCCAGCCCACAGCATCCTTCGGGGCCAACGGGCCCCGCCGATGAATCCATTGTGCAAGCGTTTCCAAATCCGGGCCTTCCGGAAGAACCGATTCTAGCGGACCTTCCTTCGCACGTCCCAGGGATCAGGATCCAATGGAAACCTAGAGACGGCAAATCTCGAGGATGGCCCGCCGGACCGCCTCGGACGCCCGTAAGGGCCCCGACCCTCCCGATGGGTCCTTCTTTCCACCCTTTTGCTCCGCCTCGATCGCCCGGATTCGGTCGACGATCAGGTCGGCGGGACACCGCAGCGCCTCGGCGAGCTCGGTGACAGGCTCGAGATAGCGGCGTTCGTCCGAGGCACCGCTCCCCACCGCGGCGTCGGCCTTGCCGCGGCGCTCGAGCCCGCCCGACGCGATGTCGATCGCGCGCTGGACCACTTCTCCCGCGGGCCGTCCTCGAAACATCGCCCTCGGGCCGTCCTTCACGATCTTCACCCGGAGGTCCACGAGCTCGGCGTGGGTGAACGACTCGGTGAGCGCCTCCGCCGCGTCGAGCCCCCGCGCGTCGTAGAAGATGCCGGTGAACAACGCGGCTGGGCCCACCACGAGATCCTTCGGGAGCGAGTCGCCGCCTCTCACCTCGAGGGTCCGCTTCAGCCGAACCTCGGGGAAGAGCGTGTTGAGGTGGGTGACCCAGTCTCCCAGGGTCGCCCGGTGGGGGCCGAAGCCATGCTTCATGAAGCTCCGGAACGACTGACCGGTGTTTTCGATCGCCTCGTCGTCGCGAATGATCACGAACATCGGCGCGTCGAGGGCCCAATCCACGTAGTCCGAGAAGCGCGACTTCTCCTTCAGCACGGCGGGGACGAGGCCCTGCCGATCCGGATCGACGCTCAACCAAACCTTGGCGCGATAGCTCACGCCACCGAAGAGCGCTCCCTCGTACACGGGCGAGCTCGCAAACTGCGCCGTGAAGAACGGGGCGAGCCGGAGGCCCACGCGGAGACAGCGCATCGCGTGCTCCTCGTCCGCGTAGTCGAAGTTCGCTTGGACGGTGGCGGTCCGGCGCATCATGTCGAGGCCGTAATCGCCGCGCGTCGGGAGGTAGCGGCGCATGATCCCGTAGCGGGGCTTCGGCACCCACGCGAGATCCGCCTGGGCGGCGAACGGATGGAAGCCGATCCCGAGCCACGCGATTCGCTCGCCCATGACGGGGGCGAGCTTCTCCGCGACGGCGTTGAGCTCCGCGCTGTGCGCTCGGAACTCGCGCTCGATGGCGTGAAGATCTCGATGAGGCGCACCGGAGAGCTCGAACTGAGCGCCTGGCTCGAGCGTGACGGAAGCATCCGCCTTCTCGAGAGCGAGCAGGGGGCTGGAGCCATCGGCGATCTTCCAGCCGTGCGACGCGACGAGCTCGTGCATGACCGAGACGACCCCACGGGGACCGTCATATCCGAGGGGGGCGAGAGATCCTTCGAGGACACCTATCTTCTCGGCCTCTGCGCCGATTCGAAAGGCAGTCGGGTCTTTGCAGGCGTCGTAGAGCGGGCCGAGCAGATCGTCCATCGTTCGGACGGGCGCGGCGCCTCGAGGGTCTTGGGGGAGGCCCATGTGCGGGCCGTTATAGCGTCTCACACTCGAGGGTGCACCGCGCCTTCGACGGACCGGAGACGAATCGGCGCATGCGCTCGCTCGCGATGGCGTCCTGCTATAGAGGCACACGATGACTCTCGCAGGGAGCGCCGCGAAGCGTTTCGCGTTCGGTGTGACCATCGTCGGCGCCGTCGCCACGTGGCGACACTCCGCATGGGCGGCCCCGGATCCAGGCGCGCCCGCGCCCATCGAGGCCCCGAGCGCGCCGATGGATCCAGCGGAGGGCGCGGCCCGCCGTGCCCTCGAGAGCGGCGACTTCGAACGCGCGCGAGATCTCTATTCGAAGCTCTTCACGGAGGGGCGCTCCTGGGCGGCGCTCGCGGGACAGGCGGAGGCGGAGTCGCGCCTGGGACGCCACGTCGAGGCAGCGCGGCACCTCGCCGAGGTCCTCTCGATTCTGCCCATGAACGAAGCGGCAGAGGGAGACCGGCTGCGCGCGCGACTGAAGGCGGAGAAGGCCTTCGTGGCGACGGTGATCGTGAGGACGGATCACGATCGAGAAGCGGAGCTCTACGTCGATGGAGAGCGCGTCGGCCGCGCACCGCTCAAGGTCCCGCTGTACCTGGCGCCCGGGGAGCACAGCTTCGGCGCGGAGGCAGACGCGGTCCGCTACGTGGCCGTCCGCGCCACCGTCGGCGCAGGCAAGACGGTCACCCTCACCTTGAACGAGGCGCCGAAGTCGGTGCTCGTCCCGCCTCCGAAGAAGCCGCTGTGGCCGGCGATCGTGCTCGCGTCCCTCGCGACGGCGGGGGTCGCGATCGGGGTCGGAACGCTCGTCGTGTCCTTCGCGCGCGAATCGGACATCGAGGACGGCGCCGCCACGATCGATCGCTGCGACTTGGAGGATCTCGACGAGCCGTGCACCCGGCTCGCCTCGCTCGTGTCCGATCGGAACGCCCTCCGCAACGCGTCCACGATCGGCTTCATCACCGGCGGCGCGCTGATCGCCGCGACCCTCGGCTACGTGTTCAGTCCGCTCCCTGACGAGAGCAACGAGGCGGGCAAGGCGATGGCGCTCGTCCCCGTCGTTTCGCCGGCCGGATTTGGGCTGTCGCTCCTGGGGAGGTTTTGAAGATGAAGCTCCGCCCGTGGGTGGTCGCGGCGGGTCTCGCAGGGGGGCTCGCGTCATGCGCCGACAAGTCGATCTGTGATTGGGTGCTCTGCGAGAGCGAAGCGGGCGGTGCTGGCCCCGGCGGTGCGCCCGCGGGCGGCGCGACGCCCGGAGGCGGCGGCGCCGCGGGCGGCGCGCCCTCGACGGGCGGGACGAGCCAAGGCGGGGCCGCCGGTTCTCCGTCCGAAGGTGGCGCGGCGGGCGCGGATGGGACAGGAGGTTCCGGAGGATGACCTACTTCCTCGATCAGCCCCCGGCGACCTTCCGCCGCGCGCCCACCACCCGCTCCGAAGACCCGGTCGTCTTCGCCTTCGACAAGCGGGGCAGCCTCCTCGTGCGTGATGATCCCGATCGCCCGCTCACCCTCGCCTCGCTGCGTGCGGCCGGGATCGAGCCGACCCTCATCACCCCCCTCGGCACCCTCGACGGCGTCCCCTGCGCGGCGGCCGTGCTCGAAGACATCGAGCTGCCCTCCGGGTTCTCGGCTCGTTCAATCCGGAGGTTGCTCGGCTCGCTCGGCGGAGACCGCCTCGCCGTCGCCGCGCTCGCCTCCCAGATCGCCCACTTTCGCACGACGAACCGCCGCTGTGGCGCGTGCGGAGGTCCGATGCGACCGACGGAGAAGGATCACGCCGTGCGCTGCGACGCGTGCGATCGCGACGTCTACCCGCACGTCGCGCCGTGCGTGATCGTCCTCGTCCACGACGGCCCTCGCGTCCTCCTGACCCGGCAGCCTCGGTTTCCGCCGGACATGTACGGCCTCGTCGCGGGCTACCTGGAGCCCGGCGAGTCCCTCGAGCAGTGCGCGGAGCGCGAGATCCTCGAAGAGGTCGGGGTCCGCATCACCGATCTCGAGTACGTCGCGAGCCAGCCCTGGCCGTTTCCCTCTCAGCTCATGGTCGGCATGACGGCTCGCTACGCGGGCGGCGATCTCGTCGTCGACAAAACGGAGCTCGAAGAAGCGGCCTGGTTCGACATCTCGGCGCTCCCCGGCATCCCGCCTCCGTTCAGCATCGCGCGCCACCTGATCGACCGGTTCATCGATCACCGGCGCGGCGGCGGCTGAGCGCGCCGCCCAACTCAGGTCGCGTCGAAGAAGCGGCGGAGCAGCACCACGACCGCCAAGATCAGGATCAGCGTCGCGATGATGAAGAGCGCGCGCCGCCTCCTCGCGGGAGGTGCCGCCCGAGAGCGCCCGGTTCGATCTTCGGCCTGCGCGGGCGGCGACGGAGCGTGCTCGAATTTCGGAAGGTCGACTGGGGTCGCGACCGCGGGCTCGGCCCCGGTCGTCACGATGGGGCGAAGCTTCCGCTCGATCACCGTCGGCGCCTCGACCGGCCCCTCGTCGCTCGCGATCGCCGCGGTCGGGGTCGCCCCGTCACCGCCGACCACGCGCGTCGTCGACACGCGCGGCCGCTCCTCGACCGCCTCCGCGAACGCCTGCTCCATCTCGTCGACGCTCTGGAAGCGGTGGCTCGGCCGCTTGTCGAGCGCGCGCTCGAAGAAGGCGTCGAGCTCGCGCGGCAGCGCGGGATCGATCTGCGACGGCGGCCGCGGCTCTTCGAACAAGATGCTGGCGAGCGCGTCCGCGGGCTGCCCGCCGAACGGACGCGCGCCGGTGAGCGAGCGATACAGCACGACCGCGAGGGAGAAGAGATCCGAGCGCGCGTCGACGTCACGACCGGACTGTATTTGCTCCGGGCTCATGTAGAAGGCCGACCCGACGAGGGTGCCCGGCCGCGTGAGGCGGCTGTCTTGCCAAGCGTCCTTCGCGATGCCCAGATCCAAGACCTTCACCTGCTCGCCGCCCTCGTCCTTGGAGAGCGCGAAGAAGATGTTTCCCGGCTTCAGATCCCGATGGACGATCTGGAGGGCGTGCGCGATGCGGAGACCTCCCGCGATGCCTCGAAGCATCGTGAGACACGCCTCGGGGGCGAGCTTCCCAGTGCGCCTCAGCCGTTCGAAGAGGCTCTCCCCTTCGAGGAGCTCCATCGCGAGGTAGGCCTGCGTCGCGTCGCTGCCCGTGTCGTAGACCTCCGGGAACCAGCGCGCTCGGAGCTGCCGAGTCAGCTGGGCCTCGCGCTCGAATCGCTCCCGCATCACCGCCCCCTCGTCGTCGCCGAGGCCGATGATCTTGAGCGCGACGATCTTCTTGGTGCGGGTGTCCCGCGCCGACCACACCTCGCCCATACCTCCCCCGCCGATCCTCGCGACCTTCGCGTATCGGCCGGCGAAGAGCGGTCCCTCCTCTCGCTCCGCCGCAGAGACGGCAGGGGTCTCCGAGCCGGGGGCGGCCGCGCGGCTCGCCCCCGGCGCGCGGACGAGCGACCGCCAAGGTGATCTCCACCGCGCGTCGCCGGTCCGCTGGGATCGCTCGCTCACGCTTCCCCCGACCGAAGACTATATCGCGGTCAGAGGCTCTCCAGATAGGCCGCGATTGCCTCGCGATCGGACTCCGTCCACTTCGACCCGGGCGCAGGCGCCGGCTCGCCCTGGTCGACGGTGCGGGGGCGCTCTGGGCGCTCCTCGCTCTGGCCGCGCTCGACGTCGAGGTGAGTCGAGAGCAGCTCACCGAGCGTCTTGAATCGACCGTCGTGAAAATACGGGGCCCGATCCGCGACGCGAGAGAGGGCGGGTGGAACGAACGCGACCTTCCGGTCCCACGACGTCGCAGACCCGATTCGATGGGGCTTCTTGTCCGTTCCCCCCGCCGGGTGACATGTCGCGCAGCCACGGGCCGGGGAGTCGAAGAGCGCCTTGCCTCGCGCGACGAGGGCCGCGTCGAAGGTGGAGCCGCGCCTCGCCGGCATCCACATCGTCCTCACGAATCCGAGGAGCCCGTCGAGCTGAACGTTGCGAAGACCGCGCCCGCGGAGCCGCTTGAACTCGCGCTGGAGGTGCTCCTCGACCGTCGCGCTCTTTCCGTCCCATCCGAACGGAGCGCTCTCCTCCCCTATCCCCGCCACCGCCCTCGTCCGTCGCGGTCCATCTTCGGTCGCCCACACGAGTCCGTCGTCCCGTCCGTCGACGTGACATGACGCGCATCCCGCCCCCGTGACGGAGATCCGCGAGTCCCCCGTGGCGTAGAACGTCTGCCTCCCCAGCGACATCGCGAGGGACAGAGGCTTCGCGAGCGGCGGGAGCTCGATCCGATCGTGGGTGGCGCTGGGGCTCGACGACGACTCGAAATCGTCCAGCTTCAGGATCTCGAGCACGCGCTCGAACTGAGAGAAGACGACCGCGCGCCGTCGCTCCCCGTCCACGACGACCCCCGTCGGGCCCGCCGGCACGTTCCACCGCGCCCGCTCGACCGCCATCGGGGCGGCGCTCGCCGCGTCGAACGCCAGGAGCGCGTCGATGCCGAAGCACGCGACGAGGAGCGTCGTGGTCGCGTCGTCGATGGTGGCCGCGCGCGGGAGCAGGCAGTCCGGGACGTCGGCAGGAAGCGAAGGTCGGAACCCCCGGTCCTCCATGTCCAGCCCGAAGAACGGCGGCACCACGCCGGCTCCGTCCGCGACCTCGAGCGTGCCGCCGTCGATCAGCGCCACCGAAGCGATCGTCGCGGCCGACGCGATCCCGATCCCGACCGGTCGGCTCTCCGGGTCGCCGGGATCGACGAGCGTGTGGGGCACGAGGACGCGACCGCGCGGGGCGCGCGTCTCGACCACGGCGAACCCCTGCACCCCCGCGCGCGCGCCGTTCTTCCCGGGGATGACGGTGGCGCGCGCGGCGAGCCGAGAGACGGCGCGCTCGAGGCTCGGCGTCGGGTCGTCGCTCGACGCGGGTGCCTGCGCGAGCGGGATCGTCCGCTCCACGCGCATCGTCCCGAGGTCGAGCACGGACACGATCCCTCCGATGGCGTGGGTGACGAACGCGCGCCTCCCGTCGGCGGAGACGGCGATCTGCCGTGGCTCGCGGGGCACGTCGACCTTGGCCTGCGGCGACAGATCGGAGACGGCGAGCGCCTCGATCGTGTGACCGAACGCGGAGGACACGAGCAGCC
>JBGAID010000081.1:0-52377 GCA_044225865.1 Polyangiaceae bacterium
GGAGGAGGAGGCGGACGCGGCGCCGCCCTGCCCGCTCCGGTCGCACCCGCTCGCCGCGAGGACCGCGGCGGCGAGGGCCCACATGGCCTTTGCG
This sequence comes from Polyangiaceae bacterium, assembly GCA_044225865.1. Taxonomy (GTDB): domain Bacteria; phylum Myxococcota_A; class Polyangia; order Polyangiales; family Polyangiaceae; genus Xiheicaenibacterium. Next base: position 95 of record JBGAID010000081.1, read on the forward strand.
CGACGTGAGCTCATCGGGCTCCGAACGCCTCCGTGAAGGCGCGGTGCACGGCGAGCTCGCCGGTCGCGTCCTCCCGCGCGAGCTCCGAAGGGCGATAGCCGCTTCGGATCGCCTCGACGAGGACGACGGTGCCCTCGACCCTGAAGCGGAGGCGCCAGGATTTGTGAGAGAGCTCGCGCGCGTCTCCTTCGAGGCGCCGGATCCGGCGATAGGCGTGCGGCTCGGGGCCGGTGGAGAGCAGCGTCTCGACGGCGGCGCGCAGTCCTTCGTCGACGTGGGCGAGCTGCGCGGTGGCGAGCTCCGACCACGCGACCGAGTACCGGGGCCCGGGATCCGATCGCTCCCCCAGCCAACCGTGCGACGCCTCCGGGATCGCGTCGCAGTATGCGACGTAGGGCTTGATGTCCAAGACCGGCGACCCGTCCACCATGTCGACCCCGACCACGTGGAGCGCCAGGCCCTCCACGCGCTCGAGGCGGACCGCGCTCATCCCGATCGCGTTGGGGCGGTGGGGCGAGCGCGTCGCGAGGACGCCTCGCTTCTTTTCGCTCCGAGGCGGCTGCACCTTGGGACGAAAGCGGCCCTCCGTCTTGTGGAAGTGAAAGAGGATCCAGATCGTGTCGAACGAGGAGAGCCCATCGAGGGCGTCCTCGAGGCCGCGGCCCTCGAACAGGGTGACGACGCCGCGCGCGTCGCGCGCCTCGCTCGGCTGGCGTGGGGCGAGGGCCTTCTCCGCGAACGGGGTGTGAACGATCCCGATGGGCTCGAGCTCGATCGACATCGCGATTGCGGATAGACGCACGGAACCGAGCGCGCAACCGCGTTTCGGGGGAGGCTTGCAATCGCGGGCGCGGGGCGACAGGCTTGAGGAGCGCTCGAAACATGTCCTCGCGTCCTCTCCGAAGCTCGGCGTTGAAAATCGCAGCCATCGCCCTCCTCGCCGGCGCGCTCGGGGGGTGCACGTCGGAGCTCCGCGACGCGATGGCGCGCGGCGATCGGTTCGCGAGCGTGGGCGATTGGGACCACGCCGCCATGGCCTACGCGCAGGCGGTCGCGATCGACCCCGACGACGAGACGGCCCGGCGGGCCCTCGAGTACGCCCGGCGCGGCCAATCGAAGATGCGGCTCGATCAGGGGGCGGCGTTGCTGCGAGCCGGACAGCCGCGCGAGGCGCTCGTCCCGTTCAGCGAGGCGGTGCGCTTGGACCCGAGAAACTTCCTCGCCCAGCAGGGGCTCGCGGAGGCGGAGCGGCAGGTCCTCGCCGACGCGAGCGCCTCCCTCGGACGCGGCGAGGGCAAGCGCGCCTTCGAGCTCGCGCGGGCGGTGCTCGCGGTCGATCCGAGCAGCGCGGAGGGAGCGGCCGTGGAGGCGAAGGCGCGCGACGCCGTATCCCAAGCAGCGTTCGCGCGAGGGCAGGCCCTCGAGGCGGCGAAGGCTCCGTCGCTCGCCCTCGTCGACTACGGTGAGGCCCTCGAGTACCGGCCCGATCACGCGCAGGCCCTGGCCCGCTGGGGTGAGATCCGCAAGGCCCTGCGCGAGCAAGTGACCTACGTCGTCGCGATGAAGAACTTCGACGGGGACGACGCGGCCGACGATCTCGGGTCGGACGTGGACGCGACCGCCCTCGGCGCCGGCCTCGATCCGTTGCTCCCGCTGCGCGTCGTCGACCGCGTGCCGAAGCCGGGCGCCTATCGCATTCAGGGGATGCGTCTCGGCGGGGCGTTCTCCCATTTCGACTTCAAGCGCGAGTCATCGCGCTCCGCCCGAACGTGCGACTACGTCTGCGGGAGAGAGCGCGTCGCGAACCCCGCCTACGCGACGGCGGAGGCGGACATGAAGACCTCGCAGAGCCTGCTCGGCGCGGCCGAGGCGCGGCTCGCGACCGCCAAGGCGGCCATCGCGCCCGCCGAGCGCTCGCGCGACGACGCCAAGGTGCGGGTGGAGGCGCGCCGCGGAGACCGGGATCGAGCCCGCGCCGATCTCGATCGATGCCGAGCCGCGAGCTCCGCCCCGGGGTCGAGCTGCTCCGCGGAGGAGCAGAAGAGGACGCAGGCCGAGGCGGACCTTCGGACGGCCGAGGCGGAGCTCACCCGGCTCGAGCAGAGCGTGACGAGCGCGAAGAGCGAGCTCCTGGCGGCGGAGACGGACGTCGCGACGAAGCGCAGCGACGCGAGCCGCAAGCGGTCCGTCTTCGACTCCACCCCCGCCCAGACCGAGGTCGACAAGCACTGCTCCCACACCTACCCGGTCGAGACGGTGACGGTGCGCTCGGAGGTCGAGTGCTCCCTCCACGGCGAGGGCCTCTACGACACGGATCCGGTGCTGAGCGCTAGCGTGACGGGGCGCGCGATGAAGGCGGACGATACGTTCGCGCCCCAAGCCAACGTCTGCGCCGAGGTCGCGCGAGGGGATCCGCTCGAGGTGCCGGGGGAGGCGGAGATGAAGAGGCTCGCGGTGCGCGCGGCGGTCGAGGCGGCGCAGAAGGAGCTGCTCGGGGCGTACGCGCGCTACAGCGCGACGTACCTCACACGCGCGCGGGCGGCGGCGGCGGACCGGCGCGACGACGAGGCGGCCGATGCGTTCGTTCGTTACCTCTGCACCCTGACGAGCGACGCGGCGAAGGCGGAGACCCAAGAAGCGGTCGCCGCCATTGCGCGCCTGCGGCAGGTGGACGATAAAGCGGTGCGGCTCGCGATCTTCGGCGCCGCCCGCTGAAATGGACCAATACCTCGCTCTGCTCCGGCGCATCCTCGACGAAGGCACCCCGCGCGAAGATCGGACCGGGACCGGCACCCTCGCCGTCTTCGGGCATCAGATGCGGTTCGATCTCGCGGACGGGTTCCCCCTCGTCACGACGAAGAAGATCCATTTCGCGAGCGTCGCCCACGAGCTGCTCTGGTTCTTGAGCGGCTCCACCCACGTCGGCCCGCTCCAAGAGCGCGGGGTGCGCATCTGGAACGAGTGGGCGACGGCCGAGCAATGCGCGAGGTTCGGGCGCAAGGCGGGTGACCTCGGCCCCGTCTACGGCCACCAATGGCGGAACTTCGGCGCGAGCCAGGATGAAGAAGGCCAATATCGGCGGGACGGCGTCGATCAGATCCGGCAGGTCCTCGATCGCATCCAGCGCGATCCCATGTCCCGCCGCCTCATCGTCTCCGGCTGGAACCCGAAGGAGGCGGACTTGGTCGCGCTGCCCCCGTGTCACACGATGTTCCAGTTCTTCGTCGCGGGCGGGAAGCTCTCCTGCCAGCTCTATCAGCGCTCGGGGGATGCCTTCCTCGGCGTGCCGTTCAACATCGCGAGCTATGCGCTCCTCACCGCGATGATCGCTCACGTCTCGGATCTCGAGCCCGGCCACTTCGTCCACACGTTCGGGGACGTGCACCTCTACAAGAACCACCTCGATCAGGCGCGTCTCCAGCTCGAGCGCGAGCCGAGGCGATTGCCGGCGCTCACCCTCGCCCCCGCCGTCCGAGACTTGTTCGCGTTCCGATTCGAGGACATCACCTTGAGCGGCTACGATCCTCATCCGCACATCAAGGCCGAGGTGAGCGTGTGACGCTCCACCTCATCGCCGCGATGTCGCGCGAGCGGTGCATCGGCAAAGACGGCACCCTCCCCTGGCGGTTGCCCGAGGACTTGAAGCACTTCAAGCGGCTCACCACCGGCCACGCGATCATCATGGGTCGCAAGACGTTCGAGTCGATCGGCAAGGCGCTACCGGGTCGAACGAGCGTGGTCGTCTCGTCACGTCCCGCCTCGAGCTTCCCCGCCGAGGTGGTGGTGGCGGCTTCGCTCGAGGAGGCGATCGCCCGGGCCCACGCCGTCGATCCCGATCCGTTCGTCGTCGGCGGGGGAGACGTCTATCGCGCGGCCCTGCCCCTCGCGACCCACCTCCACCTCACCTACGTCGACGTGCACGTCGACGGCGGGGACACCTATTTCCCCGAGCTACCCGAGGGCGCGTTCATCGAGGTCTCGCGCCGAGCCGGCGACACGGCCAGTGTCACCTTCGTCGACTACACGCGGGCCTGATCAGCCCCTGCCGCGACGGAGCTCGTAGAGCGCAGTCGCCTGGGAGGGGCCGGCGAGCGCGCTGCGCGCCGGGGGTGAAAATCAGCCCCTGCCGCGACGGAGCTCGTAGAGCGCAGTCGCCTGGGAGGGGCCGGCGAGCGCGCTGCGCGCCGGGGGTGACGATCAGGGCCGCGGCGGTGGGCTCGACGAGATCCGATCGAACGCGAACGCGACGAAGCTCGCCATCGCGTAGGCGAAGCGCTCGTCGTCGGCGTCCCAGCGCCGCGCCCCGCCGACGTGCTCGTAGCAGGTAACGCCCATGACCTTGCCTCGCGACATGATGGGCACGTCGAGCATCGCGCCGATGCCGTTCGGATCGAGGTACGCCTTCGTGAAGCAGGACGTCCGCGGATCGTTCTTGGCATCCGTGGCCATGATCGTGCGCTCTGTCTGGAGGGCCTCGAAGTAGGGCCGGAAGTCGACCGCGTGCAGCTCCGCCCCCGTGTAGTGGAGGCCCTTGTTCGAATCGAAGAGGTCGACGCAGGTGATCTTCGTGAACGCGCTGTCGCGCATCCACACGCTCGCGCGCGACACGGGCAGTACCGTCGTCGCCGTCTCGTCGACGCGCCGGACCGTCTCTTGGAGATCCCCCAAGAGCAAGGACCGCTGCGTCATGAGATCCACGATCGCGCCCATCTGCTTGCGGAGCTTTTCGACTGGGGATCCGTGTGGTCCCTCGGGGGGCAGGGACGGCGGCACATAGATGCCCGACACGCTCGTGCCCGCGACCTCGCGCTGCAGACGGTTGAACGCGGAGCTGAGACGCGCGAGCAGCGAGCTGTCGTCGGGCAGCGCCACCGCCTCTGCCGACGTCACGCGCGCGAGGGAGGCGAGCCTCGCCTTGGTAGGGATGCCTCCGAGCTTCTCGGCATCTTGAAAAAATCTCGCCGCGCGCTCGCCCACCCTTCGATTCAAGCACAGGGGTCACCGCGCCAAAAGCGGGTACCCGTGATCCATTCACGCGTCAGCGTGTGAGGAGGCGATCAAACCCCGGCCGGTCCTGGTAGAGTGCCGCATGCTCTTTTCGCCGCTCCTTCGAAGATTCACGCACATCGCCGCCATCGTCTCCGCCGCCCTGCTCGCCGCCGCCTGCGGCGATGACGAGAGCGCGACGGGAGGCAATGGCGGAGCCGGCGGCACCCCGTCCCAGGGAGGGGAAGCGACGGGTGGGGCGCCCGACGGCGGCAACGCCCAGGGCGGCGCGGGAGGAGAGGGCACGGGCGGGGCCCCCCTCGATACGACGCCGATCGACGCGCCCCCCAACGAGTGGACCTTCGTCGATTTCCCGAGCTCGCAGTGCATGGACGGCACGCCCACCGACATCGGCGTGAACATCAACCCGGACTCCGACAACGTCGTCATCTTCTTGATGGGGGGGAACGCGTGCTTCAACAACGCGAGCTGCCTCATCGTCGCCAACCCCGACGGCTACGACAGCGCGAAGTTCCAGAACGACGTGACCGAGCTCCTCTCCACCAACGACTATTTCGATCGAAGCAACCCGGACAATCCGTTCAAGGACTTCAGCTACGTCTTCGTCCCCTATTGCACGGGCGACGTGCACGCCGGAAACAAGGACGACGTCCAGATCGGCAGCAAGACGTATCAGTTCCACGGCTTCACCAACATGACGCAGTACCTCGCGCGCCTCGTGCCGACGTTCGCCAGCGCCCAGAAGGTCGTGCTCACCGGCGTCAGCGCGGGAGGCTTCGGGGCCGCCTACAACTACGACCACGTCGCGACGGCGTTCGGTGAAGAGGTCGACGTGACCCTCATCGACGACTCCGGCCCGCCCATGGCCGAGGCCTACGTCCCGGAGTGCCTGCAGCAATACTTCGAGGACACGTGGGGCATCGACACGACGCTCCCGAGCGACTGCACCGCCTGCCAGGGCGCGAGCGTCTGGATGGAGCCTTATGTCAGCTTCATCCTCGACAAGTACCCGACGAGGAGCCTCGGGCTCATCTCGAGCGAAGGCGACCAGACCATTCGCAGCTTCTGGGGCTACGGGGAGAACGACTGCGGCAACCTCAATGGTCTCCCGCCCGCGTACGATCCGGCCAAGTACAAGGCCGGCCTCGAAGACCTGCGCGATCGCATCGGCGCGGACGGCCGCTTCCGCCTCTTCCTCGTGCCCGGCACGGAGCACGTGTTCGTCGACAACGGCCTCGGCGCGGTGACGGTCGACGGCGTCCTCCTCGAGGACTGGATGACGCAAGCCATCGACAACGACCCGAACTGGGCCAACGTTTCGCAGCCGTAGCGCGTCCGGTATCGTCAGCGGGGACGGGGGGGGCGGGGCCAAAGGGGCGAGCGCTATCGTTTCCGTAGCGCCGGCGGGCTCGACGGGCCCACGGCGCGAGATTCGCGCTTTGGCAGTTGGTGATGCGGGCGACCAAAAACCTGTACCATGGGGGGGCCGCATCCTTGATCCCAACGAAGCTCTCCTTGTCCCGCGATCGAAGATCGCGAGATCGACACGAGGTCCGAATGACGAGCGCTCGCTCTTTGTCGCGCGTTTGCACGGTGGCACTCGGATTGGCTCTCGCGCTCTCGTCGAGCGCGGCGGTCGCCCAACAACAGCAGACCGCCACGATCGACCTGCCGAAGTTCCAGCCCGCCCCGGCCGGTGACCGCTTCTTTGGGGTCCCTTCCGCGTTCGCGCCGGGCAACCTCGAGTTCCACGCGATGGTCATGGCGGACTACGCGCGTGAGCCGTTCAAGCTGACGAAGCGCGCCGATGACGGGACGGAGGAGATCGGCGCCGTCGTGTCGGACCAGATGTTCGTCCACGTCGGCCTCACGCTGTCGCTCGCGAACTACGTGGCCCTGAGCGCGAGCATGCCGTTCGCCGTCCTCAACATGGGCGACGGCCCCGCGGGAGAGGCGCTCGCCTTCCCGGAGCCAACGGGGGCGGCGCAGGGCGATCTCCGGTTCGGAGCGCGCATCCGCCTCTACGGGAAGTACTACGACCCTCTGCAGATCTCCGCGGGCGGGTACGTCTGGGCCCCGACCGGCAAGGAAGACGACTACGTCTCCGACCACTACATCCACGGCCAGCCCCAGCTCCTGCTCGGCGGGCGGATGGACCGCTTCATCTGGAGCGCGATGGCGGGGCCGACGTTCCGCCGCTTCACCCAGGTGGGGCCGGTCACGTTCGGCCACCAGATGAACTGGGGCCTCGGCGTCGGCGTGCTCGCCCTTTCGGATCGGTCGCTCCAGTTCCACGTCGAGACGGAGGGCGGGGTCGATCTCAACGTGCCGGACTCGCGGACGACGAACGCGGAGGTGATCGGCGGGATCAAATGGCGCATCCCCCACGCCGATTTCCTCGAGCTCGGGGTCGGCGCCGGCCCCGGCATCTCGACCGGCATCGGCACCCCCGTCGTTCGCGGCCTCTTCCAATTCGCGTACACGCCGGTGGTCAAGGAGCCGGTCAAGGACTTCGACGGCGACGGCATCCTCGACGAGGTCGACGCGTGTCCGAGCATCAAGGGCGTGCGCGATCCGGATCCCTCGAAGAACGGGTGCCCCCCCGGGTCCGATCGCGACAAGGACGGGATCCTCGACAAGTCGGACGCGTGCCCCGATGAGGCGGGGCCGCCCAACGCCGATCCGAGCAAGAACGGCTGCCCCGACCGCGACACCGACGGCGACGGGTTCATGGATCCGGTCGACGCGTGCCCGACCGTGCCCGGCATCGCGAGCCCGGACCCGAAGAAGAACGGCTGCCCCGACACCGACAAGGACGGCATCTTCGACAGCGAGGACGCCTGCCCGCAGGAGCCCGGCCTGCCGAGCGAGGATCCGAAGAAGAACGGCTGCCCCGCGCGGGACAAGGACAGCGACGGCATCGCCGACGATCAGGACGCGTGCCCCGACATCCCCGGGGTGAAGACGGAGGATCCCAAGACGAACGGCTGCCCCCCCGACACCGACGGCGACGGCTTCCGCGACGATCAGGACGCGTGCCCGCGCGAGAAGGGCGTCGACGATCCCGACCCGTCGAAGCGCGGCTGCCCGAAGCTCGTCCGCTTCACCGACAAGGAGATCGTCATCCTCGAGCAGGTGCAGTTCGACACGGGCAAGGCGACGATCCGCGCCGTCTCGAACCCGCTCCTCGACTCGGTCGCGCAGGTGCTGAAGGAGCACCCCGAGGTCGTGAAGATCGAGGTGCAGGGCCACACCGACGACCGGGGCGCGAAGGCCCTCAACATGAAGCTCTCGGACGACCGCGCCAAGAGCGTCCGAGACGCCCTCGTCAGGCGCGGCGTGGACGCCGGTCGCCTCGTCGCTCGAGGCTACGGCATGGACAAGCCGATCGCGGAGAACAAGACCGAGGCGGGCCGGCAGAAGAACCGGCGCGTCCAGTTCATCGTCATCGAGAAGACGACGCCTCCCGCCGCCGCGAAGCCCTGAGCCGAGGCAGGCCGATGCGCCGAGACGAGCACCCCGACACCGCGGCAGACTTCACCGCCTGCCGCGCGCTCCTCGGCGCGTCGGATCACCCGCTCGCGCTTCTCTCGCTCGCGCTCCCCCCTCGGGTGCGCGGGCCCGCAGAGGCGCTCTACGCGTTCTGCCACAGCCTCGAGGCGAGCGTCGGGGATCGGGACCCGGCGCCCGGCGCGGCCGAAGAGGCGCGGGCCCGCGTGAGGCGCGCGTTCGAAGGCGGGCCGCGAGCCCTCCCGTACGACCGCGCCTTCGCCGTGGTCGCTCGCGAGCACCGGCTGCCCGCGAGCGTGTTCGAAGCGTACTGCGACGCGCTCGCGTGGGACGCGGAGGGCCGTCGTTACGGTCCGGACGCCCGGCTCGTCGACTATTGCGCGCGCGTCTCCGGGATCCCCGCCGGCGCGCTCTGCGCGATCTTCGGACGCCGCAGCGAGGTCGTCGTCGAGCGCGCCTTCGATCTCGGGATCGCCGCTCGCCTCACCGCGATCGCGCGCGACGTCGGACGCGACGCCAAGCGCGGCCGCGTCTACGTCCCCATCGAGTGGCTCGAGGAGACGGGCGTCGACGCGGACGCGCTCCTCGAGCGGCGCGTGCCCGCCGCCTCCCTGCGACCCGTGGTCACCCGCGTCCTCGCCCTCGCCGACTCCTTCTACCTGCGCGCCGATCCCGGCCTCGCGTCGCTCCCGTTCGACTGTCGCCCGGCCGTGCGCGCCCTCCGCTATCTCTACGGCGCGATCGGCCATCACGTCGAGCGGACCCACATCGATCTCGAAGAGCCGCCGGCCCCCCCGTCGACGCTCCAGACGTTGAGGCTGCTCGCCCGCGCGCTGCGGCCCTCACGGTCGGAGAGCCGCCCGCTCAAGTCGCAGCCGGTCGGGGAGGCGGGGGCGCTCGTGACCGAGCTCGCGAGGAGCTAGAGCACCTAGCGCCACCCAAATCACCGATCGTGATCCTGACCCACACGACGTCACAGAGCGGGAGCAGATCCACGGCAGTGCTTGGCGCGTCTCGATTTCCGCTCGGCGCTCGCCCCGAGAGGTCCTCGCTCGCCTATGGCTCGCTGCGGCGCGAGTCGAGTGAGGGACGCTCGCCTCTGCGCTCGGCGATCGCCTCCTTCGCCATCTTCACCGCCGCGGCGTGGGTGCTCACGCGGTCCCGCTCCGCCCGATCGAACGCGCGCTCGACGAGCGGCCCGATGCGCTCCGTCTCGCGGAACGCCACCGCTTCGTCGTAGACGGCGCCCTCTTCTTCACCTGCCCCGCCGCCGAGCCTTCCCCCCTCTTGGGCTGCGCCGATCACGCCCCCCGCGTTGGCGATGAAGTCCGGCACGTAGAGGATCCCTCGCTCCATCAGCGCGTCGGCGTGCCGCTCCTCGGCGAGCTGATTGTTGGCGGAGCCGGCCACGAGCTTGCACTGCAGGCGCCCGATGGTCGCGTCGTCGAGGATCGCGCCGAGGGCGCACGGCGCGAAGATGTCCACGCTCTGCTCGAAGATCGCGGGGCCCTTCACGGCCTTCGCCCCGAGCTCCTTGCACACGCGCTCCACCGCGCGCTCGTCGATGTCGCTGACCACGAGCTCGGCCCCTTCCTTCTTGAGGTAGGTCGCGAGCCTCCTGCCCACGTTGCCGACCCCTTGAATCGCGACGCGGCGCCCTCGCAGATCGCGCGTGCCGAAGGCTCGCTCGGCCGCGGTGCGCAGAGCCACGAACGATCCATGTGCGGTCGCGGGCCCCGTGTCGGTGTGCTGCCCCACGACGTAGCGCGTCTCCTTGGCGATGATCCGCATGTCCGCCTCGGTGGTGCCCACGTCCTCCGCGACGATGTACTTGCCGCCGAGCCGCTCGACGCTCCTGCCGATCGCGCGGAGCAGCGGCTCGCTCTTGTCCCTCTTCGGATCGCCGATCACCACCATCTTCGCGCCGCCCGCGGGCATGTCGCAGAGGGCGAGCTTGTAGCTCATCGCCCGCGACAGCCGCAGCACGTCCGCGAGCGCCTCGTCGTCGGAGGCGTACGGCCACATCCGGCATCCGCCGCCGGCGATCCCGAACGGCGCGGTGCTGTGAATCGCGACGATGGCGCGGAGGCCGCTCGCGGGATCGGAGAGGAAGCACACCTGCTCGTGATCGTCGAAGTCCTTCGCAGCGAAGACGCTCATCGTTTCCTCGTGGTGGGTTCGGTCAGGGGAGCCCACCCGCGGGCAGGCTCCACGCGCGCGCTCAGCTCGCGCGCAGAAATCCAGAGGGGGTCGCGGCCCTCACGCGCGCGCGCTTCGTGCCTCCTCACGATGCCCGCGATGGTCTCGTTCACGGGGACCCGGGCGCCCGACCGCGCCGCCATCGCCACGATCGCCCCGGAGAGGTCGTCGATCTCGGTGGCGCGGCCGCGCTCGAGATCGTCGAGGGTGCTGGACCGCGCCTCCGGATCGCCCCGGCAGCCGCAGCACGCGCGCCAGCACGGCGGGGCTCACGCTCCCCACCGCCCGCGGGCGAAGGCCGCGGCGCCTCATGATCTCGAGGCCCTCTTCGATGCATCGCGCGTAGACCCGGCGCGCGTCGTCGTCCGAGATCGATTCGGCGATCGAGAGCCCGGTCGCCGCGCATACACCGTTGTTGAGGTTCACGAGGAGCTTCCCGAGGGCCCGTTCTTCGATATCGGGCACGACCGAGAGGGCCACCCGCGCCCGCTCGAAGCACCGCGCGAGCTCCCTCACCGGCTCGGCGTACGGAGGCGCGAGCTCGCCCACGAGCACCGAGCCGCCGGTCGTCTTGCGCGCCCGTCCGGGCCCCTCGAGCCGCACGTTGAACCCGACCACGCCGCGCGCGACGCGCTTTCCCAGTCGATGCGCGAGCCGGGTCGCGCTCGAGAGCCCGTTCTGCAGCGAGACCACGGGCGTGGAGCTCGGCAGGACGGCGGCGAGCGCGGTCGCGACCTGGTCGGTGTCGCCCGCCTTCACCGCCACGAGCACCACGTCCACCCGCGCGATGTCGGCGATGTCGAGCGTCCAGCGGGCGCGCGCGGCCGCCCACGTCCTCGCCCCGTCGAGGGCGACGAGCGGGCCGTGCCCTTCGGAGACCTCTCGCCGGCCTACCATCGTGATGTCCGCTGAAGCGGACCCCAGCACCGCGCCGGCGAAGGTGCCGACGGCTCCCGGTCCCACGACTCCGACCCGAAGCGCGCTCATGCCCTGCGGCCGAGCACCGCACATGCCACACGGCCTCGCGACAAAAGCTGCCGATTTCGTTGAGGCAGACCGTCTCAGCGCGACCCTCACGCCACGCGCGGTCCGCGCCCGCGGCGACCACCATCCACTATCCAGGACAATTCGGCGTGATAGCAGAATCCCGCTTGCGCGCGTCCGCTATAGCGCCCATAGTATTGAACATCACGGAGGCTGACCTCATGCGCATCGCGGTCATCGGTGGACACGATCGGAGCGTCGTCGCGCTGGACGCCGTCGCCAAAGAGACGGGGCACAAGCTCGAGTTCCACCCCGGTCACGTCGGCGGTCGCGGAGCCCAGGAAATCCGCGCGATCGTCGCACGCGCCGACCTCGTCGTCGTGGTCACCGACGTGAACAGCCACGGCGCGGTCAACGTCGCGCGGGGGGAGGCGCGGAAACACCAGCACCCCGTCGTCTACACGAAGCGCTTCGGCACCCATCAGCTCGAGCGGCTGCTCGGCGCGCGCGCGGCCTGAGATCGCGTCCGCGGCGAGGCGGAGTATCGTCGCGCAGACCTCCCGAGGACCCATGATCTCCGCGCGCAACCTGACCAAGAGCTTCGGCGTACAGAAGATCGTCGACGACGTCTCCTTCGACGCCGCCGACGGCGAGGTGCTCGCCCTGCTCGGCCCGAGCGGAGGCGGCAAGAGCACCGTGCTCCGCATGGTCGCCGGCCTCGAGACGCCCGACCGCGGCAGCGTCGTCATCCGCGGCTCCGACGCGACCCACGTCCGCGTCCAAGAGCGCGGCCTCGGCTTCGTCTTCCAGCACTACGCGCTCTTCAAGCACATGACGGTCCGCGATAACGTCGCGTTCGGGCTCGAGGTGCGCAAGGTCGCGCGCGCCGAGATCGACGCGCGTGTGGACGAGCTGCTCGAGCTCGTCCAGCTCAAAGGGCTCGGGCACCGCTACCCCGGCCAGCTCTCGGGGGGCCAGCGCCAGCGGGTCGCCCTCGCGCGCGCGCTCGCCCCCAAGCCGTCGATTCTCCTCCTCGACGAGCCGTTCGGGGCGCTCGACGCCAAGGTGCGGCTCGAGCTCCGCCGGTGGCTCCGCTCGCTTCAGAAGAGCCAATCCATCACGTGCGTGTTCGTCACCCACGATCAAGAAGAGGCGATGGAGCTCGCGGACCGGGTCGCCATCATCCATCGAGGCCGCATCGAGCAGATCGGCAAGCCCGAGGCGGTCTACGACAACCCCGAGACGCCATTCGTCGCGAGCTTCATCGGTTCGAGCAACGTCCTCCGAGGCGAGGCCGCGAGCTCGATCGGGGCCGGCTCCGTCGCATACGTGCGCCACCACGAGGTCGAGATCGTCGGCCGCGCCGATGGCCCGCGCGAGGGCCGGACCGTCGCCTCCGTCCAGAGAATCACCCGCGTCGGTTGGGTCGCTCGATTGGAGCTCGTCCTCGCCGACGGCCAGTCGATCGTCGCCGAGCTCCCGAAGGCGCGCCTCGACGCGCTGTCGATCGCGGACGGCGACGCCGTCTTCGTGACCTTGAAGAGAGCGGCCGTGTTCGTCGAAGACTACGTGATTTGACGAGGGGCGAGCGCGGTCGCGCCGCGGATTCTCGTCGCTACGTTTCCCGTAGCAGCGCGCCCGCGCCCACGCTCAGTCGTCGAGCTCGATCGTCCGGACCTCGACGTCTTTGGTTCGCACCAGCGCGTCCTCCGTGCGCAGGATCTCCACGTACCGGATCTCCACGCGCGTCAGCCGCTCCTGGAAATCGTAGTGGTCCGGGGCGGGCGTCGTCCGGAAGTGGAAGGGAGGCGCGAGCACGCTCCGAAAATCGGTGCGCGTCCCGCGGCGCTGCGCTTCGTTCATGCTCGTTCGAACGAAATCGAAGAAGACCTCCGAAGGCTCGGAGCTCGGCGTCTCCGCTTCGACCCGCGCGCGCAGGGCGGCGACGTCGTCCGGGGTCGCGTGCTCGAGCTCGTTTCGACGCCCCCAGTCGCTCGTCCCCCCGTACGTCCCGACGAGCATGGGGAACGACAGCGAATATCCGTGCCGGCTCTGCTGCATCACGAGGTCGTACGGCGCGAAGAAGCGCGGCTCGACCGGGTAGCGCTTGCCGCTCGCGCCGATGCCCACGATCTCGAAGCGGTTCACGAGGTGGGTGTCGAACCAGGCGAACTTCGACTCGAAGAAGAAGAGCGGTCCGAAGACGGCGACGAGGACGCTGAGGACGGCGTGGACGGGCCGGAACGGGTTCGCGCGAGCGCGCGCGTCCGCGTCCCCCCCCGTGTCCGCGTCCCTCCGGAAGCCGCACGAGATAGAACAGGAGCGCGAGGTCGAGCAGCATCCACTTCCAGAAGAGGATGCCGCTCACGGCGAGGATCCCCGCGTGGAGGGCGACGAACGCGGGCAGCATGACGCGCGCGAATCGATAGCTCGTACCGAGGAACATCGCCGCCAGCTCGACGCCGAACCCGCCGAGGGCGAGCGGGATCCGCAAGGTGCGGAGCACCCGCGCGACGGCGAGCACCCTCGCCTCCGGCCAACCTCCCAGCCAATGCCCGTGCGTGTACGAGGAGACGAAGAGGCTCGACATGTCGTTCTCGAAGAGCCAGGTCGTGAGCGATGGACCGAGCAAGGCCTTGTTGAACGCGGCCTGGGCGTAGCTCGCGGCGACGAGACACAAGAAGGAGAACGGCATCAGCTCCGGCTTCGTCCTCTCGCGCGCCACCGCCCGAACGAGGACGTATCCGCACAGCACGCACAGCGCGGCCAGAGGCAAGAGCTTGTCCGGCCACATCCAGGTTCCCTCCGGGAGCGGGCGATGCCCCTGGGCGGCGAGGGTGACGAGGATCGCGACGAACGCGAACACCGCCGACGGATGGACGAACAAGGCGGCGAGGGCGCCGATCAGCAGGACCCGGTCGAGATCGTAGTCTCGCCCGAAGTAGAGGTTCGTCTCGAGGGTCGCGAACGCCCACGCGAGGACGCCCGCGCACACCATCCCGACGGCGCGGGCGCGCCTCTTCGGGTCGATGCTGCTCCACGACGTGGGCCGCCTCGACAGGAGCGCGGCCGCGGTCGGCACGACCACGAAGAGGACGACCGCGTCGCGCCGGAGCAGATCCCAGAGCAGGACGGTCGAGAACATCTGCGCGCCCTTGAGGGGGCTCGCCGCGAGGAGCGCGCCCACCACTGCCGCCGTCCCGAGGACGACGAGCGCGGTCGCGAAGCCGGGTGAGCCGGGCATTCGAGCGCGCAGCCACCGGAAGCGCGCCGCCACCACCGTCGCAACAACGAACGGAGCGAGAAAGAGGAGCGCGTCCCCGTGGAGGTGCTGGGTGAAGAGGACGGGCGCCGCGTACTGGTGGAGCTTGAGGGGCGCGTGGGCGAACAGGATCTCGAACGCGATCCGGGCCAACACGAGCACGGCCGCGAGCTGGAGCACCACCGATCCGACCACGCGCTCGGCCGCGGCGCGGACCGGCAGCGCGCGCGCGCTCATGCCTGCGCGCCGTCGGGGAACAGCGCGCGCGCGAGCTCGCCAACCCACGCCTGCTCCGACGCCTCTTCGGGCGCGCACTGGGCACGCGGGGCGACGACGACCGGCAGCGCGACGCCCGACGACTTCATCACCTTGGCGAGCGAGGCGGCGTTGGTGGAGGTCGAGTCGTCACGAACGGCCGGCTCGGAGAGGACGATCGCGCCGCAGGCCGCCCCCTCCGAGACGAGGACGTGGAGCGCCGACCGCACGTGGTGCAAGCACCCGAGCCGATCCGAGGCGACGAGGACGAACGGGGCCCGGTCGTCGATGGCGCGCGCCAGGTTCACGAGATCGGAGCGGTAGGTGATGGGGGAGAGAAGCCCGCCCGCGCCCTCCACGATGCTGACGTCGAAACCTCGCCCGCGCGCGATCACCTCCTCCGCGATGCGGTCGATGTCGAGCGGGACTCCCTCCATCTCCGCGGCGAGCGCGGGTGTGACGGGATGGCGCAACCGAACGAGGGCAGCTCGCGGCGAGCTCTGCCGCGAGGCCCGCGCGAGCACCACCCCGTCCTCGTCCGGCCCGGGCCTGTCGCCGCACCCCGTCTCGACCGGCTTCAGCGCGATCACGGATCGCCCCTCCGAAGAGAGCCTTCGCGCGAGCGCCGCCGCCACGAAGGTCTTGCCCACACCGGTATCGGTGCCCGCCACGATGATCGTCGTCATGGATGTCCCGCGCGACGAACACGCTACACCCAAAGCGAGCACCCCGGTCAGGTCGGATCCATAGGACGGCTCACACCTCGCCACCAAAATCACTACGCAGGCTCACATGACGCGGCGGGAGGCGGACGCTTCGGTTAGCTTGGTTGGGCCCACCACTCGCGCGATTGCGCGCGGCCGACGAACCAAGAGGCAACCATGATCTTCAACCTCACGTGCAGCGCAATCCCGCCGAACGCCAAGGTCGCAGCGTTTCGTGGAAGCGAGAGGATCTCGACGCCCTACCAGTTCGACATCTACTTCACCGTCGACATCGATCCGCTCCTGCCTCTCGATTTGGATCTGACGGACGCCGTCTATTCCAAAGCCACCCTCACGGTCCAGCTCGGCAACGAGCAGCCGTTCTCCTATAGCGGCATCCTCGCTTCGGTCAGGCTCGTGCGCGCGGCGGAGACGGCCGCCCTCTTCCAGGCCCGCCTCGTCCCCCAGCTCTGGCAGCTCACGCTCACGAAGCACAGCCGCGTTTGGACGAAGAAGGCGATCACCGACATCATCAAGGAGCTCCTCGACGAGGCCGGCGTCGCCCACGAGTTCCGCCCGATGCCGAGCGTCCCCACCGAGGAGATGGTCTGCCAATACAAGGAGAGCGACTACGCCTTCATCTCGCGCTGGATGGAGCGCGAGGGCATGTACTTCTTCTTCGAGCAGCAGGACGACGGCGACGTGATGATCATCACGAACGACAAAGCGACCCACACGTCGCTCCGCGAGCAGCCCGTCCGCTACTGGCCCCAGACCGACGAACAAGACAGCGCCATCCACCAGGCCTTCGACAACTTCGCGGCCACGCACAACGCCCTGCCGGCGCGGGTCAAGCTCATCGACTACGACTATTCGCGCCCCCTCCTCGACGTCTCGAGCGCGGTCGCCGTCGAGTCCAACGCGACGGGTGAGATCGCCGAGTACGGCGGGCGATTCTTCAGCCCCGAGGACGCCCAGCGCCTCGCCCAGATCCGGGCCGAGGAGCAGCTCGTCAATCGCGAGGTGTTCTATGCGACGGGGGCCGCCACCCAGCTCTCGGCCGGATACCTCTTCAAGCTCGAGCAGCACCCGATGCAGCAGTACGACGAGGAGTACCTCTGCGTCAGCGTGGAGCACTACGGCTACGACGCCCAGTTCGGGCCGGCGTGGGGCTCGCTGATCGAGAAGAAGTACAAGCAGGTCTACAAGGTCGAGCTCGGGGCGATCTATTCGAAGACCCAGTTCCGGCGCGGCCTCGTGACGCCGTGGCCCCGCGTCGACGGCTACGAGAACGCCGTCGTCGACGGCCCCTCGACGAGCATCTACGCCCAGATCGACGACCAGGGTCGCTACACCGTCAAATTCAAGTTCGACGAGGGCACCTTCAAGGACGGCAAGGGCTCATGCCTCGTCCGAATGATGCAGCCCCACGGCGGGACGCAGGAGGGCTTCCACTTCCCGCTCCGCAAGGGGGTCGAGGTCATCTGCTCCTTCCTCGGGGGGGATCCGGATCGGCCCGTGATCGTGGGCGTGGTCCACAACCAGCTCAACCAGAGCACCGTCACCAACAACAACTACACCCAGAACATCATCCGCACCGGCAGCCTCAATCACATCGTGATCGAGGACCAGTCGGGATCGATGTTCATCGACATCTACTGCCCCATCTTCAGCTCGACGCTCTTCCTCGGTCACGGGGAGTGGAACTTCAACCTGACCACGATGGGCAATGGTCAGATCCACACCGAGATCAACCTCAACATCGACGTCAACAACGAGCTCAAGATCGACGTCGTCAACGACGTGACGTGGGCCTTCCACAATCACCTCGAATGGACGGTCGACAACAACGTCAATATCCAGTTCAACGCCGAGCTCGACTGGACGGTCGTCGCCCGCGTCGGCATCGAGATGCAGTCGACGCTGGATCTCCACGTCGTGAGCGACGTCACGATCGCCTTCGACGCGACCCTGGACTGCACCGTCACCGGCAACGCCACCTTCCTCTACGAGGCGAACGTCGACGTCCACATCGTCGGCAACCTCGACGTGAAGATCGACGGGACGGAGAAGCAGGACGTCACCGGCACCCGCGAGCGGCACGTCGGCGGCACCGAGACGATCAACATCGACGGCGATCAGATCGTCAACATCAAGGGCAACCAGACGGTCAACGTCACCGGCCCCTACCACTGGATCAAGGAGGCCGACGAGCTCACCCTGACCCACGGCACGACGACCGAGATCTTCCTCGGGGCGAAGAACTCGATCCAGATCGGCTCCTTCAACGAGCTCACCGTCGCGGTGAAGAACTCGCTGCAGGTCGGCGTGTTCAACGAGATGACCTTCGCGAACAAGAACTCGCTCACCTTCGGGACGATCTTCGAGCTCTCGGGGGCGAACAAGCTCAGCATCTCGGCGGCGATGCAGCTGGCCATCTCGGCCATGAACATCAACCTCACCGGCTTCGCCCTCAACCTGACCGGCATCGACTACACCGACGCCGCGGTGGACCTGAAGGGATCGGGGCCGGACGTGGAGATCACCGTCATCACGATCTTCATCTGACGAAAGGCACCCGCTACTCCGCCTCGCACGATATGTTCCAGCGCATGCGGGTCCCTCGCACCACGGAGCGTGCGTGAAGGTCGTCAAACCACTTCGGTTGAGCCTGATCCATCGCGTCTTCGGCCATCGCAGGAAGCACATCATGGTCATGACCGTGGCATACGCCTTCCCCTTCTCGCAGCCTCGGGCTCCGGTCACGGAGGTCGAGATGTGGAAGATGGCGAGCACCGATCTCGGCCGGTTCGGCGTCCTCGATCATTGGATGTTCAAGCCGCAAGCGGAGGTGCTCGTCACCGGCTCGTGCTTCACCGGGGAGCGGCCGAAGGGCTCGGAGTTCGTGCGGCTCTGCGTCGGCCCCCAAGACAAGCGCGTCGTCGACAAGAAGCTCTTCGTCTTCGGGGACCGGAGGTGGACGCTCATCGGGGCGAGCGAGCCGCAGATGTTCAATCGCATGCCCATCGACTACGCCCACGCCTTCGGCGGGGAGAAGTACCCGGAGAACCCGGTCGGCAAGGGCCTCGCCCCGGTGAAGGACGAGCAGGGCGCGGAGATCCATCCCCTCCCCAACGTCGAAGATCCGAAGCACACGATGAAGTCGAAGGGGGACAAGCCCCCGCCCGCGAGCTTCGCCCCCTGGGATTTGATGTGGCCCGTCCACTTCGAAAAGAAGATGGGCACCTACGACGCCCACTGGGTCGAGAAGCACGGCTTCGATCTGGCCGACGACGTCGACTTCTCGCTCTTCAACGTCGCCCCGAACGATCAGCGGCTCGACCGCATGTTCGAGGGCACCGAGGAGCTCCGCGTCGAGAACATGCACCCCGAGAAGCGGGTCGTGGAGACGAAGCTCCCCGGCTTCAAGGCGCGCTGTCTCCTCCGCTTCAAGAAGCAGTACGACGCGGAGCAGAAGCTCGTCGATCTGCCCCTCCGCGCCGATACGATCCACATCTTCCCGCACCACGAGCGGGCCATCGTCTTCATGCGCGCGACGACGGAGATCCACACCTCCGACGCGTCCGACGTCGAGCTGGCCCTCGGCGCCCTCGAGGACGCCGACGAGCCGAAGCCGATCGCCCACTACGAAGACATCATCGCCCTGCGGGGCGACAAGTCGAAGGGCGCCCTCTACTCGCTGCGCGATCGCGACTTGATGCCCGGCTCCGCCGAGATCTCGAACGCGGGCGGGATCAAGATGGGCGATCCGCTCGAGGTCGCCCTCGAGAAGGAGGGGCTGCTCGCCCAGAACCAGTTCAAGCGCGTCCTGAACGAGTACGAGGCGACCAAGCAGCGCCTCCTCGCCCAGAACGTCGACGCGAGCAAGATCCCCCCGCCCCCCAAGGCGCCGGTGCAGCCCAAGGACGTGAACCTCGAGGAGCTGCCGGCGATCCTCGAGAACATCGAGCGCGAGCGGGACGAGGCGAAGAAGCTCGCGGCCGCGAAGAAGGCGGAGGCGGACAGCCTCCTCGAGGCCTTCTGCAAAGAGCACGACATCGATCTCGAGGCAGCCAAGCAGCAGGCGAAGAGCGAGACGGTCGGCCCGCCCAAGTTCACCGCCCAGGGTGAGCTCGATCGACTGCGTGGCCTCGTCGAGCTCGCGGAGGCGAACCGCATGGACGCCACCGAGATGCGGGCGAAGATCGAAGACCCGAACTTCCGCGCCCAGCTCCTCGACGCCGAGCACCAGCTCCGCGTGAAGTACCGGATCACCGGCCACATGCAGGATCCGGCGCCGAAGCTCACCAGAGAGAGCTCTGCCGTGCTGCGCGAGGAGCTGCTCGCCATCAAGCGGGGAGAGCCCCGCCGGCGCCGCGACTTCACCGGCGCGGAGCTCGCCGGGATCGATCTCGGCGGCGTGGACTTGGAGGGGCTCTTCTTCGAGGGCGCGGATCTATCGGGGGCGAACCTCGCGGGGGCGAACCTCAAGGACGCCGTCCTCGCCCGCGCGAACCTAAAGGGCGCGCGCCTGCCGGGGGCCAAGCTCGAGCGGGCCAACCTCGGGCGCGCCACCTTGAACGGCGCCGACTTCACCGGCGCGAACCTCAAGGAGGCCGTCCTCTACGAGGCGGACCTCAGCGGCGCCAAGCTCACCGGGGCCGAGCTCACCAAGGCCAACACGTTCCACCTCGTGTGCAAGGGCGCCGACTTCGACCGAGCGCGGGCGGAGAACACCTTCTTCTACAAGACGGATCTCGCGGGGGCGACGTTCCGCGGCGCCCGGTTCCACCTCTGTGTCTTCGTGGAGTGCGACGCGACGAAAATCGACGCGACCGGCTCCGACTTCAACCAGTCCGTCTTCCTCATGTCGAAGGGCGACGACGCTGTCTTCACCGACTCGATCGTCGACAACTTCCGCATCGTGATGAGCTCGTTCGAGCGGGCCTCGTTCAAGAACTGCCGCATGCCCGGCTCGAACCTGCGTGGGGCCAAGCTCGCGGGGGCGAGCTTCGAGAACGCGAACCTACGCCGGAGCGATATCTCGAGCGCCGATCTCACGGGCGCGAACCTCGAGAAGGCCATCTGCGTCGAGTGCCTGATGATCGAGGTCGTCCTCGAGAACGCGAAGGCCTCGGGGGCGAACCTGATGCTCGCGATCATGCACCGGGCCGTCATGCGCGGCGCCTCGGTGGAGAACGCCAACCTCTTCTGCGCGGATCTCACCGGCGCGGTCGGCGACAAGAAGACGAGCTTCGCCGGCAGCAACGTGAAGCGCGCCTTGGTGGCGGGGGTCTTCCATGGATAAGGCGACCCTCGAGCAGAAGATCAAGGACGGCGAGATCATCTCCGGGCTCGATCTGTCCGGCCTCGATCTCGAGGGCGCAGATCTCTCGGGCGCCATCTTCGAGAAGGTGAAGCTCTCGGGGGCGAAGCTCGTCGGAGCCTCCTTCCGGGAGAGCGTCCTCTCCACGTGCGATCTCTCCGGCGTCTCGGCGGCGGGCGCGGATCTCCGTCACGCCACCTTCCAGGGCTGCGTGGGCCGCAGCGCCGACTTCACCAAGGCGTCGGCGAAGATGACGCGCTTCTTCGGATCGAATTTCGCGGCCGCCAAGTTCGACGAGGCCGATCTCATCGCCGCCGCGTTCGCGAAGAGCGAAGTCTCGGTCGCCTCTTTCGCGAAGGCGAACATGGACCGCACCCAGGTCATCGACACCCCCATCGACGGCGCGACCTTCACCGGCGCCACGATGAAGCAGACCGTCCTCCTAGGCGCCGATCTGCGCAAGGCGAACCTGCGCGGCACGAAGCTCGACACCGTGGTCATGGTGAAGGCCAACCTCGCGGGGATGGACCTGTCCGGCATGGACATGGAGCTCTGCCAATTCATGGACGCCAACATGGAGTCCACGCTCCTCTCCGGGGCGAACCTCAATCAGTGCAACTTCAAGGGCACGAACATGAGGGGGGCGCGGCTCGATCAGGCCACCGCTCTGAAGGCGATGTTCGCGCAGACGTCCCTCGAAGGGGCGAGCTTCCACAAGGCCGACTGCCGCGAGGCCCTGTTCTATGAGGCCTCCGCCCTCCGGGTGGATTTCACCCACGCCAACCTCTCGATGTGCGTCTTCCTGAAGGCGAAATGCATGGGCTCGCGCTTCGAGTCCGCGGATCTCACCTACGCAGATTTGTCCCACGCCGACGTGTCGACCGCGGATTTCTCGAGCGCGACGCTCCACCGCGCCCGGATGCACAAGACCAAGGAGGACGGCGCGAAGTTCGGCTTCAATCGCGCCGCCGCGTTCAACACCGATGAGGACATCGCCCAAGCCGAGGAATGGCAGCCCCGAGGATGAACGCCATGAAAGAGCCCGAAACGCCCCGAAGGCGCACGTCGACGCGAGCTGCTAAACCACGCGAAAGAAGGGATCGAAGGAGCGCATCATGAAGAACGTCGCGACCAAGCTCTCCACACGTGCTCCCGGGTCTCGAGCGGTCTTCGAAGCGATGGGGACGGTCGTCCGCGTCGAGGGCGACGTCTTCGTCGTCCGCACCGACGAGCCGGACTTGCGCGGAGCCGAGCTCCGCTGCAAGCGCGCCTTCAGCTGTCTCGTCGAGCCCGCGCCCGACGACTACGTCCTCGTGGGCGGCCGCGACGCGAGCGCGTGGATCCTCTCCATCCTCGAGCGCGAGAGCAAGAACGCCCAGCTCTCCGTCGAGGGCGATCTCGATCTGCGCGCAGGGGCGAAGGTCCGCGTCGTCGCCCAAGAGGGGGTCGACGTCGTCACCGCGAAGGACATCAACATGATGGGCAACGAGATCGGCCTCCAGGCCTCTCGGGCCAAGGTCTTCGCGAGCGAGATCCTCGCCATCGGCTCCGAGGTCATCGGGGAGCTCGCGAACGTGAAGCTCCGCGGCACCTTCTTCGACAAAGTCTTCGAGCGCGTGAGCGAGCGCGTGCAGCGCAGCTTCCGCAGAGTGGAAGAGATCGATCAGCTCAAGGCCAAGCAAATGGACTACGTCGCCGACGAGACGCTCTCGCTCCGCAGCGAGAACATGGTCGCGACGGCGCAGGAGCTGGTCAAAGTCGACGGCGAGCAAATCCACTTCGGTTGAGGAGGCGTCATGTTCGGTAACGCACAGATGGGTGGCGTGAACATCGCCTTCCCCGACATCTGCCTGACCCCGCCCGTCGCGGTGCCCATTCCGTATCCGAACATCTCGTTGGGCCCGGTCGGCTTCCCGCCCGCGTTCAAGATCTTCTGGATGTGCACCCCTTCGCACAACATCATGACGATGCCGCTCTTCTCGCTCGGCGACACGCCCGGCGTCATGGGCTTCGGCGTCGTCTCCCACCTCATCATGTCCCCGACCCGCCCCGTCGTCGGCGCCTTCACGATGCTCCTCATGGGCCTCCCCGCGACGCGATTGACCACCATCAATATCCAAAACACACTGAACGCTCCCGGCATGACCCTCGTGCCCGCGCAGATCAAGGTCATCATCCTCAAGCCGTGAAGGATTGGCGGCTCGCGTCCCCAAGCCCGCCGCCGCTCGCCATTTCGCGCCGCGCCGTCGTTCGCTTGCAGATGAGGCGGGCCCCGACGCTCACCCGCCCGCGTGCGTACGCCGTGCTGCTCGGATTCGCGATCGGGAGCACCGCAGTCATGCCCGGCTGCTCGCGCGGGGCTCCGCCCGATGATCGAAAGCCGAGCGCCGAGAGCTCAACCAGAGCGAGCGCCAGCGGCGGGCAGGTGCCTGCTCGAGCCGACATCGACGAGGTGCAGACCCGCGTCGACAAGTGGTTCGTAGAGGTGGGCTGGCTCGATGAGCGCACCCAAGCCGACGTGTTCAAAGACGCTCCGTACCGCGTCGACATGTTCAATGACGATGGGCAGGGACGCGTCGCCGAGACCTATTGGGTGCAGCGCATCTGGATCGACCTCGACCGCGACGGGAAATGGGACGAGAAGTGGACCCGCAAGCTCACCCGCAAGGGCCCCGGCTCCATCGAGACGCTGAGAGAGGTAGCCCCAGCGGACGACGAGCGCTTCACGATGAGGTTCGTCGACCGTGACGACGGCAAAGGCTGGCAGCCCAATCCCTGACGCCCGCCCCGCTCGAGACGACGCGTACACCCACCCCCGCCCTCGAGACGACGCGCGGCGAGGCCCCCCGCGCTCGAGACAGCGCCGCGGCGCGACGCGCGCCCAACTTGGCGCTTCGATGCGACCAGGGAGGGGGTACTGAATCCGTCGCATCCGCGGTCGACTCCGACGCGCCGGCAAGCCGGGGCCGCACTCCCGCACGACGAGCGCGACCCAGCGAGCACGACAGCGCATCAGCTCGTTGCCATTTCGGCGAGCGCGAAGCGCAGCGCACCCGCCTCGTCAGAGACCGCTCGGGATCGGGAACGGCCACACGCTCGCGACGGCGCCGCCGTCCACTTCGAGCACTTTGCCGGTCACCCAGCTGGAGGCGGACGACGCGAGGTAGAGCACGGCGAGGGCGATGTCCTCCGGATCACCGAGCCTGCCCATAGGGGTGCGGTCGGCCATGTTTTGCTTCGCGCCTTCCAATGCGGTGACGGCGTCGAGCGCTTCCGTCTGGGTGGCGCCGGCGGCGACGGCGTTGACGCGGATCTTGGGCGCCCACTCGTAGGCGAGGAGGCGGGTCATGTGATTGAGGGCGGCCTTGGACGCCCCGTACGCCACGAAGCCGGCGTCGACTTGGTGGGACATCGCGCTCGAGATGTTGACGATGGAGCCGCCTCCGGACTTCGCCATATGGGGGGCGGCCGCGCGCGAGAGGTGGAAGGCGCTCGTCACGTTGAAGTGGAACGCGGCCTCGAGCTCCTGATCGGTGACGGCGAGGGCGGCGGTGGGAGGCGTCCCCCCCGCGACGTTGACGACGACGTCGATGCGACCGAGCTCGGACATCGTGCGCGCCACCAGGGAATCGATCTGCGCCGGGACCATCATGTCGGTCGGGACCGCGAAGGCGTGCCTTCCGAGCTTGCGGATCTCGTCGGCGACCTTGAAGAGACGAGACGCGCCGCGCGCCGCGAGCACCACGTTGGCGCCAGCTTCGGAGAGGAGCATGGCCGTGGCGCGCCCGATCCCGGACGAGGCGCCGGTGATGATCGCGTTTTGGCCAGCGAGGAGAAATCGCTGCAGGCTCATGCGGCGCACCCTACTCCGGCGAGCCCCGAGAAATCAGCATTCTTCGTGCGTTATGCTCGATCGCCAGATGGCCGAAGTGTTCCCCCTCTTCCTGAAGCTCTCGGGCCGGGTCGTGCTCGTGGTCGGCGGCGGAGAGGTCGCCGAGCGCAAAGTCGCCTCGCTCCTCGAAGCGGGCGCGCGCGTTCGTCTCGTCACCCTCGCGGCGACGTCCGAGCTCGTGGCCGCCGCCGAGCGCGGCGCCCTCACGCTCGAGCGCCGCGCCTTCGATCCGCGCGACGTCGACGAGGCTTGGCTCGTCGTCGCGTGCACGGACGATCCCGAAGCGCAGCGCCGCGTCGGAGCGGCGTGCGAGGCGCGCCGCGTGTTCTGCCTCGCCGTCGACGACCTCGCGAACGCGACCGCCTACGGCGGCTCCGTGGTCGAGCGGCCGCCGTTCGTCATCGCCATTTCGTCCTCGGGACACGCGCCCGCCCTCACGCGCCTCCTGCGAGCCGTCATCGAGCACGTCCTCCCGCCGGACTCCTTCGTGCGCCGGGCCCGCGCCCTCCGCGCGGAGTGGAAGCGCGACGGAGTTCCCATGGAGGAGCGCTTCGGGCGATTGGTGCGCGCCGCCCTCGCCGATCAGGTCGGGATCTTGAAGTAGAACTTCCCGGTCAGCCCGACTTGCCAGAGCTCGGAGCCGATGATCCCGTCCGTGTCGAAGCCGGCGGGGAGAATGAAGAAAGGGAACGCGAAGCTCCCGATCAGATCGAGGAGCATGTCGCGATCGATCTCGATCGTCCCGCCGAGGTTCGCCCCGAGGGGCAAGAAGATCGAGTTGTCCTCCGAGACGTCGAGCGCGCCGAAGCCGGTGTGGAACCCCAGCCAGAACGTCTCCGTGGGCTGGAACGCGAACCGCAGCGGGATGGCCGGATCCGACGCGGACATGAACGGGCCGACGTCGCTCAGGGAGAACGTCGGCGAGGCGCCCTCCCTCGTGGGCAAGATGCCGATGAAGGAGAACCCGGTGTCGAGGCGGAAGACGTGCCCGGCCCGCACCCGGATGGGCAGGCCGCCGTTGAGGCCGATGGTCGCGTCGTTGTCGATGAGGAAGCGGAAGCGCGCCCCGATATCGGCGGCGTCGGAGGAGAAGAAGCGCAGCGTCGCGGCGAGCCGGAACATGCCCCAGTCGGCGCCGTCGATCAGGTCGACCCCGAGCGGCCAGATGTTTCCCTCCTTGGTGGCGAGGCTGATGAACGTCGCGTCCACGTCGAGGTCGTCGAGGATGCCGAGGCCGGCGTCGAGATCGATGAAGCCGCTGTTCGTGGAGGCGTCGATGATGCCGCCCGTCTCGGCGTGGGTGAACGTCGTCTCGAGCCCGGCGTACATGTGGAGCTTCGGCAGCACGAGCGGGCGATCGACGTAGGCGACCGGCTGCTGATCCAAGTGGGCGCCCGTGATCTGCGCGCTCGCGACCTCCGCCGTCGCGAGGGTCGCCCCGAAGGCGCTGAATGCGAGCACATACTTCGATGTCGAGGTCGTGAGCATGCGTGCTCGGAGGGTAGGCGATCGCGCTATGGGCGCGGAAGAGGGGAGCAAGATCGCCGCTCGAGGATCATCGCCGCCGCGACGGGCAACGTCGGGCGCACGAAGGCATACAAGATCGGCAAGCCGACAATCGTGCGCGCCACCGCGAGCCCCAGCATCTCGAAGAAGCACGGCTCGATCTCGCGCGCAGGAGGATGGCTCGAGCGGGTGAGCCTCCCCACGATGCGTCCGTAGATGCGCACGACCGGCAAGGCGGAGAGCGCGCGCACGAACCATGGGGGGCGCGCGCTCGCGTCTCCCTCCGATCTCCACGCGAGCGACGTCTTCGCCGCCGCCACCACCGCTCCCCAATAGATCGACCAAGCGAACATCAGCGCGCCGAAGGCGTGGCTCCGGCCCACGACCAGCCCCGCGAGCCCCGCCGTCACCGCGATCGCCGGCATCATCGCGCCGAGCCCGAGCACCCCGCGCCACCAGCGCTTCATCCTCCGCCCGAACCACCGCGCGTCGAGGCGGATCCGCGCGCGCCGCTCCGGGTCCTCGGGCGCCACCCCCACCGCGAGGGACATCCTCCGCGAGATCTGCTCGTGGTGCTCGCGGCTCCACGCGATGACCCACCACTCGCAGAAGCCGAGCACGCCGAGCGCCACCGACCCGAGCTTCCAGAACAGCACGCCCCCCGTGTCCACGTGGATGTTCGCGTCCGGGTGGGTCTTCGCCCACGAAACGAGCGCCCACCCCGCCGCGAAGAGCGCCCCACCGATCGCGAGCGCCGCGGCCAGGGTGGCAACGCCTTGGAGGACGGCGACCCGCCTCCAAGCCGCGAGGCCGGCCCGATCGGCGCGCATCCGACCCGCGATTCGAAACGGCAAGGACAGCCCCCAGACGAATCGACCGAGCCACCCCCGCGGGCCCGCGCGCTCTACGCGCCCGAGCGCATCGATTGTATGGTCCGCGAGGTGTGCTTCTCCGCGAAGGCCAGCTTCATCGCCGCGGGCGTGCTCCTTCCCATCGGCGTCGTCGCCGTTCGCCGCGTGCGTGATCGGCGCCTGCTGCCCCTCGCCGCGACGCCGCTCCTCTTCGCCGCGCAGCAGCTCTCCGAAGGCGTCCTCTGGCTTCACCTCGAAGACGCTCCCTTCGGCAAGAGCCCGACCGCGATCGCCCAAGTGTTCCTGTTCTTCGCCCTCTTCGTGTGGCCGGCGTTCGTGCCGTTCGCGCTGCTCTCCGCCGAGCGGCGCCCCGAGCGGCGCCCGCCCCTCAAGGTGGTGTGGGCCATCGGCGCCGCCCTCGGCGCATACCTCATGGCGTGCTCCGCCCTGCGGCCCTCGTACTCCTGCATCGCGTTCGGAAACCTCTATTACGCCGTCGCCGTCGACACGCCATTGAAACCGCTCACCCCCTTCGTCTACGTGACGAGCGTCCTCGCCCCGATGATCGTCTCTTCCCTCCCGGGGACGAAGGTCCTCGCCGCCGTCACCGTCGTCTCGTTCTCCATCGCCGGCATCCTGTTCCGAGCCGGCTTCGCCTCCGTGTGGTGCTTCTTCGCCGCCGTCTTGAGCGGCATCACCACCGTCGTCGTCCTCGCCGCGGGAGCGCGCCAGAGAGCCGGCGCGAGCGTCGAGCTGCCGGGCCGGGCCTCGTAGGCGCGAAAGAACCCGAGGCTCGTCCCCCGCGGTACGACCAGGAAGAGCACCTCGGCGACTCGACCTTTCGCTTTCGAGACGCGTATCCTCTCGGCGAGATGGTCGCGGTCCGGCTCGTCCCCGTAGGCTCCGTGAAGTGCGGATCGCTCGCCTGGCGCGCGGCCAGGAGCTTCACCACCGTCATCGTCAAGGCCACCTTCGGCTTCGACGCCGAGGGCCGCGCCGAGCTCCGCCCCGACGGCGACGACATCGTCGTCCGCGACGAGCACATCGACAACAATCCCACCCGCGCCTTGCGCGAAGCCTCCGATCTCGCGCCCTACCTCGCCGTCGGAGAGGTGCTCTTCCGCGGGCACGCCCACCCGCGCGGGCCCGCCCCCACGCCGTGCCGCATCGTCGTCGCGCGCGGCGCACGCCCCCTCATCGACAAACGCTTCGTCGTGATGAGCCCCCGCGGGGAGCCCGTCTCGCTCACCGCCGAGAACGCCATCGGCGGGCCCGGCTTCCCCGACAACCCCGTCGGCCGCGCCGAGCCGCTCGTGATCAACCCGCTCGACCCGCGCGCGCCTGCGCTCGTCGGTCCCATCCCGCGCGTCTGGCGGGCGCGCGCATCCCTGCTTCGCCCCGACGACAAGCCCGGCCTCAAGAAGCGCCAGCTCGAGATCGGTGAAGGCTTCCAGTGGGCCTTCTTCCACGCCGCGCCCATCGATCAGCGCGCCCGCACCACCTTCGTCGGCGACGAGTCGATCCACCTCGAGGGCCTCGCCCGAGATCGACCCCATGTCGAGCTGCGCCTCCCCCAAGCCCGCGCCGAAGCGCGCTGGGTTCGGTCCGACGCCCCCGCCGTCCCCATCGAGCTGCGCGCCGACACGATCCGAGTCGACGGCGACGCCGGCCGCGTGACCCTCACGTGGCGCGGGTTCTTCGAGGTGGCGGAGGGCGAGCACCGCATGGTCGTCGCCGCCGGCGTATCCATCCACGGCGCTCCCATCGACTGGCCCGAGATCGCCCCCGAGACGGACGAGGTCGGCGCGCCCAGCCCCGAGCAGCCGGCCGCCGTCATCTCCCTCGGAGAGACGGGCATCCTCCACCTCGACGGCCTCAACGCTCCCACCCTCCCGTTCGGCACCAAGAGCGCCGACGAAGGCAGCCCGTCGCGCCCGAAGGCCAACATCCCCGGCGCGCCATTCGCCCCTCCTTCGACGCCGGGATCGAGCTCCATGGAGTCCACGATCGCCACCGACAGCGCGGCGATCTCCGCCCCCGCGACGCCGTTCCCCTCCAGACCCGTCTCGTCGAGGCCGGCCGTACCCGCGAGCGCCCCCGCGCCCCTCGTCACGAGCGCCAACGTCGCGCCCGCCCGGCCCGCACAGGCCCACACCGCCGCGATCCAGATCCCCACCGCCCCGCCCGCGCCGGTGGCTCACGTCGCGCCCCCGCTTCCTCTCCCCGCCGCGCCCGTGCCGGCTCCGTCGCAACCGAGCTTTGCGCCCGCGCCCGCGCCTTACGCGGTCCCCGTCCCTCCCGCCGCGCCCCTCCCCCCGAGCGGCCCCGTCGTCCTCCCCCGCACCCTCGGGTCCGTGCTCCTGCTCGCCATCGCCGAACGTTTCGCGCCGCGCTGACGTACCATCCCCGCATGGGACAACCCGTCGCGAAGAAGGGCGATCAAGTCGTCGGGCTGGACACGCACATCGTCATGGTCCCCTCCCCGGCCGGCCCCATCCCCACCCCCATGCCGATGCCCTTCAGCGGGCAAATCGACGGCGGCACCGTCGCCACCGTCTTCATCGACGATCACGAGGTCGCGGTCGAGGGGAGCACCGCCACCAATCAGCCCTCTCATATCCCCGCCGCCGGACAGTTCCAAAAAGATCCGTCCAACAAAGCGACAATCAAGGGCGCGAGCGCAAGCGTCTTCGCCGGCGACCACGGCGTCGCCCGCAACCTCGACGGGGCCGAGTGCTGCAATGACCCGGTCGACCAACAGACGGGCAATGTCATCGCGGGCGGCAGCGTGTTCGCAGAGTGACGGCCGCTCCGGTGATATTCTTTTCGTAGCAGCCAATCGTGCCCGCGCCCGTCAATCATAGTGCTCTTCGATCCCCGAGAGCGTCACCCAGGGGTATTGTCGAGCCTCATATACGGCCACCTTCGGCGCCGGGAATGACGCGTCCGCGAAGGCCCCCACGGGCACCGCGATCATGTCCGGCATCCCGTCGAGCTCGTAATAGACAATCGCCGCGCATTTCGGACAGAAGTGGAACGTCGCCGTGCCCCCGCTGTCGCCCGTCCGCGCGAAGGCCGTCGAAGCCCCCGAGACCTTCACCCGGTCCCGAGGAAACCTAGCCTGCACCCCAAACGCGCTCCCCGTCCGCCGCTGACAAGCATGACAGTGGCAAACCGAGATCCGCACCGGCTCCCCTTCCGTCTCCGCGGTCAGCTCCCCACAGCTACAAGCAGCGCGTCGGTTCATGAGACCACGCCTACCACGACCCGACCGTGGCGCCCTCGGTCGACTCGCCTGGGGATGCCCACCCCCGCCTCGCTCCGCTCGGCGACCCCTCCCTTGCTCGTCGCTCCTCACGGAGCTCCTCGCGGGAGGGGTGAGGCGCCGCTCCCGAGCGATCCACGCGCCCCGCTCAGCAGCTTCCGAAGCGCCTCACGGTGATCGCCCGCCCTCACCACGAGCTCGGCGTTGAGGTCCGCGTCCGTGTCGAGCTTCTTTCGCCACGCCGCCCCCATCGCCGCGAAGCGCGCCTCGCTCAATCCGAGCAGCCGCAGCACGTCCCCGCGCGCGTTCGGCGCGAGCTGGAGCACGACCGACATCGCCGCGTACAGATCGAGATCGCGCTCGACCGGCAGGACCCCGTCCACCGCCCGCGCGAGCTCCGCGATCGGCAGCCCGTCCGCGCCCGCGCCGTCGCCCTTCGGCGCCTCGACCGCGGGAGGCTCCGGCGCGGCCGCGCCCTTCTTCTTCGTCCACGGGAACGGCTTCAGCTTCACCGGATCCGCCTTCACCGACTTCGGCGGAGGGGCCTTCCCGGCCGCGTCCGTGAGCTTCTTCTGCACCTCTGGATCGGCCTTCGCCTTCTTCGTCCACGCCCGCCCGAGCCGCGCCAAGTCCGAAGCGCGAAGCCCGAGCGGCTCCAGCACCGAGCGCGCGTCGTCGGCCGTGTTCACCGCCCCGAGCAGCCCCGCCCACGCCTCCGGATCGTCATCGACGGGCTTGATCGGCCGCGCGAGCGCGTCCTCCGCCACCCGCCGCTTCTGGACGTACTTCGTCTGGAGATCCGGCGACGACACGAGGGCCGATCGCCACCGCGGGTTCGCCTCGTCCCAATCGCGCTTGGCGATCTCCTCCTGCGCGAGCACCTCCTCGAGCGAGATCCCCTCCGCGAGCGCCGCGCTCACCCCCGCGTGATGCTCGAGCCGCACCCCGTGGAACACCGGATCGTCGTCGCCCTCCATGTGGCCGAACGTATCAAACGCCGCCCTAAGACTCGACCTCCCTCGCCGAGCACGAAAGGACGTACTACGCACCTCCCCGATGGCCGCCTACGTCGACGAGATCCGCATCTGGCACGGGGCCCGCCCCCCATTCGACCGCGGAAGCTGCCACCTCACCGCCGACACCCTCGAAGAGCTCCACGACCTCGCGAGCCGCATCGGCCTGCTCCGCCTCTGGTTCCAGCCCAAGTCCGTCCCCCACTACGATCTCACCCCCGGCCTACGCGACCGCGCCCTCGCCGCCGGCGCCCAGTTCGTCCCCGCCCGCGACCAAGCCCGCCGCCGCCGCGCCGCCCGCGAGGCCGCCACCTGACCGCCCACCTTGCTCCCCCCGTCAGGCTGTGCAAGTTTCGGCGTCGCTCTCGGAGCGCACGCCCCCGTAGCTCAGTGGATAGAGCAGCGGTTTCCTAAACCGAAGGTCACAGATTCGAGTTCTGTCGGGGGCGCCATTCGGGGAATCCGCTCGTGGGTGACTTCAATTCACCCCGGCGCGCTCGCCGGCCGCCGCTGGCGGCTGCGCCAAGCCCCGCTCTGCCACGCGAGGGTCTAATTGGCGTCGACCGGTGTGTCGGGCGCACCGAGATCCTTCGCCGGCATCGGGCCCCCGGCCCAATAGGTCCCCTCCCATCCCGTGACCAGCGCGTCGTCGGCGCCGCACGCCGGACAGAAAGCGAGAATCTCATGCTGGTCCGTCTTCTCGACCCAGAGGAGCCCGAGGCAGGGCTTGCCGCGCGGCCTTCGGACGCGCTCGATCAGGGTCTCTCGCCCCTCCCGTTTGTCGAGGGGACCGTCATACTCGATCACCTGGGCGATCCGAAGCGCCTTGGGCGGAGCCGGAGATTCTTCGTTGGGGGCGAGCCGTCCTTTTCCAACCAATAGCGGATCTCTACGAACAGCATCGACGCTCTCGTAGCACGGTCGGACCACGCCGCGCGTTGCTCCACCGGTAGACTCGGTCGGCCGGGAGGGGGGCCATGGTCCATCCGGGGCGGTCAGCGGGTCGACGCGCAGCTCGCTTGGGGCGGACAGCGCGGGTACCTTGTCGTGGAGACGATACGCGATGACCGAACCGAACCCATACCGGCCCCCGCTGGCAGACGCACAATCCGCCGACGCCGCGGCCACCGCACGGACTGAAGCGGCGTGGGCCCTCGGGGCGGCCATCCTATCGCTCTTCGTCTGCGCTCACGTCGCCGCCCCCTATGCAATCTTCAAGGCCAGGCGCGCGCTCAAAGGCGGCCCTTCCAAGAGGGCATTCGCCGCGATTGTCTTGGCATCGACCGGCCTCCTACTCTCGATTGTGTTTTGGTTCTTCGCGATCTGGCAGTTCTTGGATCCAGCCTAATCGCTTTGGGCGCACGTTGCCTCGCGCTACCAGCTCGCGCCATCGCACTTCTTTACCGGGGTCGACTCCCAAGCGCCGAGCGGCAGCATCCGGACATTGACCCCCATACGGTCGAGCTGCGGGTCCACCCCGACCCACCACATCAGGCAATGACACGTCCGGCAGAAGTGCATCTGAAGGACGCGGTCCGCGCGCATGTAGATGTCGGTCGGGCCTGTCTTCGTCACCTTCTTGGGCGAGTAGTAGGCCCACAGCCCGCCGGAGCGCCGGCAGATGCCGCAATTGCACTCCGTCATCTCTTCGAGGGTGCCGTCGACGGAGTAGCGCACGGCGCCGCAATCGCATGAGCCTTCGAGCATGGTCATTCAGGCCTTTGGTGATGTCGCGCGACGAGAGCCCGCGATGTCGGAGGAGGTGCCCGCATGACCCGATCTTGCACTTTTCTTGCCGCGGCGATCGCTTTCACGCGATGGAGCTTGCCGATCGATCGAGAGCAACGTACAGTCGAATCTCACGACACGTCCCTAGCTGCTCGGTACGTCCCCTCCCGTGGAAGGGCTGCGCTCGGATGACTGGACGACGCTAGTGCGTTTCGCGTGAACGCGGATTGCGAGGACGTTCACATCCCTCGAAAACGAGGATGTGAGGGCGGCAGGCTTGCCGACTCGACGCGTGCGCGCTCGGCCATTCGGGAGCGTTTCATGAACAATCGCCTGTATGTAGGCAACATCTCCTTTTCCACCACGAAGGAGAGCCTCCAGGCCGCCTTCGCCCCCGTTGGGGAAGTGCGCGACATCGCGCTACCGACTGATCGCGAGACCGGTCGCATGCGCGGCTTCGCGTTCGTGACGATGGGCAGCGACGCCGAGGCCCAGAGCGCTGTGGCGCAAATGAACGGTCTCATGGTCGACGGACGGCCGCTCCGCGTGAACATCGCGGAGGAGCGGGCCGCTCGCGGCGCAGAGGGAGGCGGCGCCCGGCGCCGCTTCTGATCAGCGTGATCGACGCGATCGACTCCTGCGCGATCTGCGGCGGCGATGGTCGGATGTCGAACTCGTTCGGCAACACCACGCGTTGCCCGGGCTGTCACGGGACGGGCCGCCGCGCGGAGGGCGCGGGCCTGCGCGACGTCACCAAGACCAAGCCGAGCCACCATCAAAAGGTGGCTGCGCCGAAGCAAGAGCTCGGCCCCACCACCCCCGGCGGCGTGCAGCTCACCGCGGAAGTGAACGCGTGCGCGACCCTATCCAGCGACACGAAGCTCCGGCTCACGCGGGAGATTGTCGACTACGAGGGTACCCACGGGCAGTGCACGCAGACCTTCACGAGGAAGATCCGCAAGCTCCTCCGTCCCGCATAGCTCGATATCGAATTGGAAAGTGCCATGTGGACGAAGAGAGAGAGCGATCTGCCGATCGTCGCGCGGACGTGTGCGACCGCGGCCCGGCGACCCCAACTCCGGAGCGCGCATTGAGCTCGCTGCCGGACTCCATCCAAGAGGCCGAGGTGGCTCTGGTCGCCGCCGAGGCGGCGCTCGACCGCGCGCTGCGAGGCCTCGAAGACCACCCGCGAAGGCACAAGCAGCGCGTCTCCGTGGAGGTCGAGGGTGCATTCACCACGCTCCGGACGGCGCGAGGCGTCCTGGCGGAGCTGCGACAGGAGCTCGCGCGAGTCGCGAGCGAAACAGAACCTTCAAAGGACGATGACCATGGATCAAATGGAAACGCGCAAACTGATTGAGAAGGTCGAGCGGAGCCTCGACCGCTGCGAGGCTCCGAGCTCGTCCGACGTCGAGCGCGGGGAGCTGCGGAAGGCCTGGACGGCGCTCGTCGCCCACCTCGCCCTCGGCCCCGCGCCCGAGCTCCGGAATTGTCCGCATTGCAATGGCTCGATCATGCGCGCCGCGACCCGCTGCGTGCATTGCTGGACGAAGAGCCGCGACCCGGCAGAGTCTGCCGGCTGACCAACGGCCCGTCTCACGAGCGCCGCGACGGGAGCGCTCCTTCGGCCGCTCGCGGCGACGCGAGCTCGGCACCCAGATCACCAGCGGCGCCGTTGCGCGAACGTCCTCGGCACCGCGCGCTGGATCCTCGCCCGCGTCATCAGCCCTCGCATCACCGTCATCGCCCACCGCGGCTCCACCTCCTCCGCGACCGCCGGCCCCGCCCCGCCGCCCCCGCCTCCGAGTCTCTCACGAGGAACCGGCGCGGCGGCAGCTGCCGCAGCAATGCATCATAGTCTCTCTCCGCATCCGCTCCGCCGCCCCCGCCCGCGCCCGCCGCCAACCGCAGCCCCTCGACGACCCGCGCCCGATCCGCGTCGGTCTGCAATCGCCCTATCGCCCAGAGGGACGCGTTCCGTCCTCGAGCGGTGCGTTCCATCCCAGCCCCTCCAATACGGCGGCCTCGAGCTCGTCGAGCTCCACGCGACCGAGACCGTGTCGCTTCTGGGGGGACAGACGACCGTCCCCTCGACAGTGCTGTCCGCGAGCGATGGGGCGACCGTCCCAACCGACCCGTACTGAGCCATTGCCGGACGCGGGCATGCACCGGCCCTTGGACATCCTCAAAAGCTCGCGCCCCCGAGCGACCTCCGCGCGCGTTGCGCGCTTATCCTCGCAGCGTGCGCCGCCTGATCTCGCCTTCTTTCTGTGGGTCCTCGCTCGTGTGCGCGACGCTCTCGGGGATCTGCGCGCGCGACCCTGGGTTGGGCGACCGCTGCGATGGTGGCTGCGCCGAGGGGAGGCATTGGCGAGTGCGACAGTCTCCACTGCGACCTGGAAGCCATGCTCCAGCGGCTTTGACTCTCCATGTCGAGATCTCGATCTCGGCTAAAGAGAGCGAGGCCGCAGCGTCTAACGAGACGGCGGCGAGGCGCCTGCGCTACGCTTGCTGGTTCGAGGTGGCGAGTCATGAAGCGTGTCGTGCTCTTTCTGACCGCGGCGTTGGCGGCAGGGTGCTACGGGATCGGAGCGGGCGAGCCGTGCGAGGAAGAGGGCACTCGCTCCGACTGCGCCGGGCGAGGCTTCTGCACGGCCCATGGCTCGGATCAGCCGAGATGCCGGGTGACCTGCGACGACGAGTCAGACTGCGGCTCGCAGGAGCAGTGCGTGGATCTGAGCGACGCCCCCGGGACCGCCATTTGCGTCTCCGCCCCGGTTCACTGACAAGGACGCGCTCTCTAGAGCCGAGGGGGCGACCACGACACGGACTCGGGAGAATAACCGCAGGGCGGGCGCTCCGCCACCTGCACTTCCGCCCACACCTGTCGCGTCCCGGCGGCCTCCGTGCGGCTCGACTCGCGACGCCGCATCACACTTGACGACCGCTCGAGGAGCGCTGGAGATCGTGCAATGAGCAAACAGTCGACGAATGGAGAGCCGACCGGCCAGTCGGCGCCGGCGCTATACCTCACTGCGGTGGCGCTTCTGTCCGCCTGCGACGACCCCTTTCGCTGGCAATGGCAAGATGAAACGAACACCGCGGAGCAAGCGACCTCCAAGGCTCCCGCAGGCTCGACAGCGCTGAAGACGTCGGGCGCCTCGTCCTCCGCCCTGGCCACGGAGAGCGCGCCCGCCGCGCCCATTGGATCAGCCTCGGCTTCGCCTTCCGCTGATGCATGGGAGACGAGCCCGAAGTGAACAATGTCGCGATGCGACCGGGCTATCCGAATGCCCGCCGCGCTCGAGACGCGCGGCCGGCCAGGCCCAGACCCGGTGATCGAATCGCGCGAGGATCTCCTATCGAGAATTGCGTTCGCTCATTTAGACTGGGTGATTAATCGCCGTCGTCGAAGGCGGTTCGTGGCTCACCCTTTTCTTCTTCTTCGAGCGCACCGCGCGGGGCGCGCGAGCCGCTTGAAGCGGATTGGAGCTGGGCTTGTTGCCTATGGGTGATTCGTCGCTTCTGCGGACGAGTGACCTTCGCGGAGGCCGCACACGATGAAACCCAGCGCGAGGACGACGTGGAGCGTGGTGTTCGGGGCGATGCCGGAGAGCTTCGTAATGGTGCCGGCGCGGAGGGCGAGGACCTCGATGGGAGCGAGCATGATTTGGTGGGCGGCGCTGCCGAAGAGGAAGGCGCGCATGGTGGGGGACGGGGCGTGGCCGCGGATGGCGAAGGCGATGAGGCCGATGGAGAAGAGGCCGACGCCGACCTCTCGCATCCAGACGATGACGGCGGGGGTGATCTGGACGCCTTTGGCTTCGAGGAGCGCGGTGGGGGCGAGGGTCGCGACGGCGCCGACGGCGAGGGCGATGGTCGAGGAGACGGTGAGGAAGTGCTTTCGTCGCATGGGCGGGAGGGTAGAGACGGGGCCGCGCTTCCCAATTCCCTCATGAGAGAAGTGCCGCCGTCGGGCGGGTGTGCTCTCTTCGGGTAGCGATGACGAGCCGGCTCTTCCCCGCCCTCTTGAAGTACTGGCGCGCGCAGCGGGGGCGCTCTCAGCTCGATCTGTCGTTGGAGGCGGGGGTGACCCAGCGCCACCTGAGCTTCTTGGAGTCGGGTCGGGCGAGGCCGAGCGAGGCGATGGTGCTGCAGCTCCTCTCCGTGCTGAGGGTGCCGCTGCGCGCCCAGAACGAGGCCCTTCGCGCGGCGGGCTTTCGGCCGCGCTTCGCGGAGCCAGGGGTGGAGGGGCTGCCCTCGGAGGTCATGGCCGCGATTGACCAGATGTTCGCCGCCCACGAGCCGTTCCCGATGACGCTCGTGGCCCCCGACGGCACCATCGTCCGCGCGAACCGCGCCGCCCCGAGGGTGTTTGGGGCCTTCCTGGCCGAGCCTTCGCGCGTGCCGGATCCCGCAGACATGGTGACGATGCTGTTCGATCCTTCGCTCATGCGGCCCTTCGTGGTCGATTGGGAGGTTGTCGCGCGCGGCGTGGTGTCGCGGCTCCATCGAGAGCACCTCGAGCACGCCGGAGACGAGCGCGTCGCCCGCCTCCTCGCGCGGGCGCTCGCGTTCCCGGGCGTACCGGCGGCGTGGCGGCTTCCGGATTTCTCGAGGCCGCCGAGCCCGATGTTCACGATCCACCTCTCACGGGAAGGGCTCCGCGCGGGCTTCCTCGTCGCGGTGACGACGTTCTCCGCGCCGCAGCAGGTCACGCTCGAGGAGCTCCGCATCGAGAGCGCCTTTCCCGTCGACGAGGAGACGCGGCGCACCTGCGCTCGATTGGCGGGTTGAGCGCCCCGATCGGCGCGGGATGGGAGCGAAGGCTCGCTACATCGGCCCGGCTCCGTCCCAACCGTTGGCCATCGCGAGCACTTCAGTCAGGCTGCCGGCGCCGAGCCGGGAGTAAATCTTCTGGCAGTGGGAGCGCACGGTCGAAGCCGAGATGCCCAATCGCAGGCCGGCCACGACCGCGGTCGCGCCCCGGCTGAGCTCGGAGAGGACCTCGACCTCTCGGTACGAGAGGCCCAGGCCGCTGAGCCTTCGCTCGAGGGGCAGGTCACCCGCGTCGTGGCGCGGACCTTCGAGCGCTTCGTACCAGAGCGCGGGGAGCGGCTTCGCGACGATCATCGCGCGATGCAGAAGCGCGTCGTGGCTGAAGCGGCCGACGTCTCGCTCGGACATGAGGACAATCGGCTCGGAGCGGTGTCGGCGCCGGATGGACCCGAGGAGGGACGTCCCGGGGTCGTCCGGGAGCTCCACCGCGACGACGAACGCGTCCCAGCTCGCCTCGATCGCGGCGCGGGCGGTGGCCGCGGTGGGGGCGATATCCACCCGAGCGCCGCGAAGATGCCTCAGCGGTCGCGCGAGCGCGGCCGCCGCAGCCTCGTCGTGCTCCACGACGAGGACACGAAGCCCCTTTCCGCTCTCCCCCATGAACCGATGATCCAACCGGGTCGCGGCCGCGGCCATAGTATCTTTTTCGGAGGGGCGGACGCCCTCTCCATTTCACGACATTTCACCGCGCGCCCATCATCAATTTTGACGATTGTGTGGGCCCGGCCCGGTCGTTACCAAACACTCCACAAGAGGGGTGGCACATGGCAAACGACTACATCGATGGGTTGAACGCAGCGCTCCAACAACAAGGGGCCTCATGGGAGGCGGGGGAGAGCGAGGTGACGCAGCTCTCCCGCGAGATGCAGGATCTCTTGCTGGGGTACAACCCGGACCCGGCCTCGGGAGAGCTGCCGCTCGCGATCCGCGAGTCCATGGCGGCGCTCCCGGAGCGACGAATGTCGGCCGAGGTCGCCGCGTTCGGCGCGCCCGCTTCGTATGACCTGCGGAACGTGGGGGGGAGAAGCTTCGTCACCGCGGTTCGAAACCAGCTCTCTTGCGGCTCCTGCGTGTCTTTCGGCAGCATCGCCGCGGTCGAGATCACGACCCGGGTCGTCCGCAACGACCCGGGGCTTGCGATCGACCTCTCGGAGAATCATCTCTTCAATTGCATCGCCCGCAGCCAGGGCCGCAACTGTGGGAATGGCTGGTGGGTCGACCCGGCCATGCGCGCGCTGCGCGATCAAGGCGTGGTGGACGAGGGCTGCTCTCCCTACTCCCCCGCCGATGTCCAGTGCGCCTTGTGCGGCGACTGGCAATCACGACTGACCAAGATCAGCGCGTACGCGGAGCTCCGGTCCATCCCGGACATGAAGAGCTGGCTCTCGTCCAAGGGCGCGCTCGCGGGGTGCTTCACCGTCTACGACGACTTCTTCGCCTATCGCACCGGCGTGTACCGGCGGGCCTCGAACGTGGTCCGCGGCGGCCACTGCATCTGCGTGGTGGGCTACGACGACGCCCAGTCGGCGTGGATCTGCAAGAACAGCTGGGGCCCTGGCTGGGGGCAAGGCGGCTTCTTCCTCATCGGCTATGGGGAGTGCGGCATCGACGCCTCGATGTGGGGGGTGACGGTCGGCGCGGGGCCCAAGCCGGCCAGTCGCTACACGCCGCTCTATCGCTATTGGAACCCCGGCATCGGGGATCACTTCTACACGACGAATTGGGGGGAGCTCGGCGGCGGAAAGTACGGCTGGGGCTTCGAAGGCGTCCAGTGCTATGTGGCCCCGAGCGCGGCCCCTGGCCTCGTACCACTGTACCGCTATTGGAACCCGGGCATCGGTGATCATTTCTACACGACGAACTGGGGGGAGCTCGGCGCGGGCAGGTACGGCTGGGGTTTCGAGGGGATTCAATGCTACGTCGCCCCGAGCCAGGTGCCGGGGACGGTCCCCCTGCATCGCTATTGGAACCCGGGCAACGGCGACCACTTCTACACGACGAGCTGGGGCGAGCTCGGCGGGGGAGCCTACGGTTGGGGATACGAAGGGGTGCAGTGCTACGTCTGGCAAGCGCCCGCGGGGGCTTCGGAGGAGGCCGTGCCCGATACCTTCCAGACGAGCGCCGGCCCAGCGGGCGGCCCCACCATGGGCGCCTTCGCCGCGCCCTCGGGCGAGCCGCTCGGAGCCGGATCGTTCGCGACCGGCTCGTTGACCGGGGTGCCAGCGTCCTTCGACACCGAGTCGAAGGAGGACGCGGGCACGCCCAAGTCGTTCGCGTCCTCCTCACAAGGACGGAAAGGCGGCTGCGGCTGCGGTGGTCGCGGATAGTCACACTTGACGGGCCCGAATCGCGCGCGAGGATCAACCCCATGACACGGCAGACACGGCACCGACTGACGGAGAGCGGAGCGGATCAGTCGGTGCCTGTTTCGGCAGGCGACGAGATCGAGATCGAGCTCACGGAGCTCGCGACGTCCGGCGATCAATGGGCGGTCGAGGCCGCCCCGCCCGGCGCCGTCGTCACCTTCGAGCGCCCCTCGATGGACGCATCGGCCGCGCCCGGCGCCGCGGCGAAGACGATCGCCCGCGTACGAATCGACTCCCCCGCCGCGGGCACGCTGGTCCTCGCGCACCGGCAGCCGTGGAGCCCCGACGCGCCGTCGAATCGGCTCCGGCTCCACCTCGTCCGTCGGGGGTGATCGGATCGAGAATTGCGCTCGCTCACTTAGCAGGCTGCTGAAAAAGTCGGCGCCATGCCTCTCGGCACCGGAGTGGCTGCCAATTCACCCCCCCGGCCCCCCTCGCTGTGCGAGGGGGGAGATCCGTCGGAGGACGATGCGGATTCTTTCGAGCACGCCTTCCGTTTGAAACAGGGCTTCGTCGTTGGTGAAGCGCGAGGACGAGGATGCCACGCCTTCGGAAGCTCGCCTTGGGCCTATCTCCTCCGCGCGCGACCGGGTGAACGTACTGTGCACAACCCAGAGCGCTGACTCCCCCTCGCTACGCGAAGGGGGCTGGGGGGGTGAAAGAGCAGCAACTGCCCACCCAGTGGCCTGACGACCGCCTATTTCAGCACACTGTTCGACAGACTCTCAGCGCGCCGCGACCTCGAACGCGGCGACGATCTGCTGGATCGCGGAGGCGACATTCCCGCCGAACACGACATAGATACCCTGGCGCGGCTCCCCGAGCTGCGACACCATCTGGTACCCGACCTCGGCGCTGAGGATATCGAACCAGGCATGGAGCGCCGCCCCTTGGCGCGTCCCAATCGCGAGCGCGGCCGCGTCTCCACCGCCTCCGACAAGGAGGTGAGGGTGATAGGC
This sequence comes from Polyangiaceae bacterium, assembly GCA_044225865.1. Taxonomy (GTDB): domain Bacteria; phylum Myxococcota_A; class Polyangia; order Polyangiales; family Polyangiaceae; genus Xiheicaenibacterium. Next base: position 41,761 of record JBGAID010000081.1, read on the forward strand.
GACGAAGAGGCGAGGATCCCCGAGCCCCACGCCGCACCCCAGATCGAAGAGGTGCACCCCGCCCGCGCCGGCGTCGAACACGTACGCGCCCTCGGGGGCGACGACGAGCGTCGGCGCCGCGCCAAACAAGACGTCGGCGCCGCCCCCAAACGCGGAGGCGAGGTCGATCGCCCTCGCCGGATCCGGCGCCAAGGTGAAGTCGGCGCCCACCGAGCCCCTTCCGATGGGAATGACGTCCACGCCTCCCTGGGCGCGGGCCGCGGCAGGACACGAGAGCGCGACCGCGAGCGCCCACCCTCCGAATGACCTCGGACTCAACACGCCGAGCGTAGCGCGTGAGACCCGTAGCGAACAGGGCCCCGACGAAGCCCATTGAGAATGGTGTATCGCGCGACGTCGGATGGGTGGCCCCGGACGCCTCAGCGCTCCCCGAGCATGATGGCGAGGAGGCGCCCGTCGGTCGCGGAGACGTTGCTCGCCACCGCCGCCGCGACCGCCCCGAGCGCGGGCAAACCCAGCGCGCGGGCCGCTTCCGCCGCTCGCTCTGCGCCTCGTCGGGCTTGGTCCAAGTGGGTTCGGGTGGCGGGGTCCGAGAGCAGCGCCGCGCGCAGATCGTTGCCGCGAAGGTGCGCCGTCTCCGGCGAAGCGGCGGAGAGCAGCGAGGTCGGCCGGGCGAGGGCGCGGTCCTCGGCGGCGTTCAGGACATCGTTGATCCATTGAAGCGAGCTGCCGACCGTCTGCACGAACGATACGAGGGCGTCTCCTATCGCGTCGCGACCGGCGATGGAGGCGAGGGCGACGAGCGGCACCGCCATGGGGAGGAACTTGTCGCCGAGGCGCTCGACGGGGAGGGCCTTCGCTTCGGCGCGCAGATCGAGCTCGTCGGCGGCGACGTCGGCGAACCGCGCCATGATGTCGGAGCGGGCGCGCTGCCCGTCATGGGAGAGCCCCGCGTCGGCGAGGAGGGCGAGGTGCTTGGACAGGACGAGCTCCATCGCGAACACAGTCGCGCGGTCGACTTGCTCCTCTTCGTCGACGAGGTCGTCCTGCATACGCACATACAGATAGAGCAGGACGGTGGCGCGACCCACGAGGGCGACGCGACTATCTCCCGAGAGGCCGAGGTCGGCGGCGAGGGCGTCGATGGCTCGGACGAACGGGGTCGTCCCCGGCCTCGTGAAGGCGTCCCCGAGACCGCTCCCACCATTGATGCGTGACAGTCGAGCGACCGCCCTCGCGATCCGCCTCCCGACGGCGGGGCCGGCCGAGGGGGGCAGCATCTCCAGATCACGCGTCGCTTCGTCGAGCCAGGAGCATGTCATTGCGGTAGTCATCGAAGGAGTCTTCCGGATCGAGCATCAAGTCGAGGTAGGACCAGGCGACGCTCATTCGTTGAAACGTCGCAAAATCACGATAACGAGCAGCGTCGGGCACGGCGGTGGGGCGCACCGAACAGAGGCGTCCCCTCCCCTTCGCGAGGTCGGGGTGGCGGTACCCGGCGAGCGCCTCCGCCAGGCCGCCGAGGGCGTCGACGACCGGCTCCAGCATGGTGACGGCGCGCGCCCGAACCGAGGGGCCGAGGTGAGGGCGCGAGAGCAAACACGCCATTCGGTCCGCCGCCTGCTCCTCCCACCACGGATCGGGTCCGAGCCGGCCCGCTTCGTCGCGCAGGGCGTGGCCGATCTCGTGGGCGACGAGGCGGGGCAGCATCGCCCCGAAGAGCCAGCCGACCTCGCGCTCGGAGAGCCGGAGGGTCGCGGCGAAGAGGGCCCGGCGCAGGGCCCCCGCCGGCGTCTCCGCGTCCGGCAGGGCGAGCCGAACGACGCCGTTCGCGTAGCTCGACATCAGGCCGGAGTCGGGCATGAGGCGAGCGCGGAGCTCGATCCCAGCGCCGCGCAGCGTGCGCTTGTGGGCCTCGAACCAGGCCTCCGCCTCAGCCCACACGGTGCACCTCGAAGCGCCTGATTTGCCCGCGCGAGACCATGAAGTCGCCTCGCCATTGGGTCACTGTCCCGTCCGCGAACGTGGTCACCCACTCGGCGACGACGAGGCCGGAGGCGGTGACGACCGCGCCGAAGCGCGTCTCGAAGCCCCCGTGGACGGCGTGGAACAGGGCCGCCTTCCAGACGACGCCGAACGCTCCCGTCGGCTGATGCGGCTCGGGGTTTCGATCATGACAGTCGGGCGCGAGGAGGGCGGTCATCTCTTCGAGCCGCGCCGAGAGGAAGGCCTCGGTGAACTGCCGGACGACAGCCACGCCGTCGACTCCTTCCCCCGGGTCGAGCGCGGTCATGGCAATACGCGGAGCGCCAGGTGCCGCCGCGGCTCAACGACAGGCCCCCCCGCCTCCTCGCGCCGGCCCGGCACCACGTCGAGGCACACCCGATCATTGCCATACAGGTCCGCCCCAGAGGCGGTCACGAAGGCTCGACAATGTCCGCACGACTCCCGGTGGCGGCAGGTGCGGCAGCCCTCGAAGTCTCGCTGCGCCAGCCGCCGGTGAGCCTCGAACGACGCGATCCGTTCGAAGAGCCCGCGCTCCCACTTGCCGTACACCGGGTCCCGGACGGGGTGGCAGGGTGAGACGCTGCCGTCGGCGTGGACACAGACGCGGCCACGACCAGCCGTGCATTGATAGAGCTCCTCCTCGGGGTAGCCCAGCGCGAGCAAGAGCGGGTTGATCATGGGAAAGGCGCCGACGACGATGCGGCGGCCAGAGCTGCGAAAGAGGGACACGACCGCGGCGAGCGCGGAGATCTCGCCGGCAGAGAGATTGGCGAGCTCGGCTCCGGGCTTTTGCGACCCGGACGGCCCGACCCCGACCGGAAAGAGGGTGATCCCGGCGAGCCGGGGATGGCGCTGGGCTCGCTCGATGAGGAACTCCGGCAGGCGCTCCAGCACGGCGGGGGTGACGACGGTCATCACGGTGACGGCGAGGCCGGCGCCGAGCGCGCGCTCGACGGTGGCGTCCGCCTCGTCGAAGCGGCCCTCCCCGCGCACCGGATCGTGCAGCTCGCGGGGCCCGTCGAAGCTCACGGTGAGCTTCACCCGGCCTTGGTGCACGGCGAGCCTCTCGATGGTCTCGGGGCCCAGCATCGTACCATTGGTGTTGATGAGGACGGAGCCATACCCGAGCTCCAAGGCGAGCTCGACGAGGTCGACGATCCCGCGATAGGAGAACGGCTCGCCCCCGGTGAGGTGGAGGATCTCGAAGCGCCCCGCCCCCTCCCGCACGATGGCCTCTGCCACCTCGAAGGGCAGCTGAGCGTGCCAATCCCGCGACCAACCGACGAAGCAATAGTCGCAGCGAAGGTTGCACCGCCGCGTCAGCTCGAGGTCCAACATCCTTTCCATGACTCGCCTCTCGTTCTTCTGTTCGGACAGGCGCGAGCACGCCGCCGCTCGCCGCTCTGCGCGCGGCGGCGCGCTCGCTTCACTTCACGTGCAAGTGCAGGTGCACGTGCACGCCGAGGGGTCGGATCCGGACCCGACCTGACTGAACAGCGCGTCGATCTCGCCGCTGTTCAGATCCAGACCGCGCGCGGAGAGGATCCCCCGGACCCCGTCGGCGTCCTTTTGGGCGACGGCGATGGCCAGCGTTTGAATGGAAGACGAATCTCCCTGTACGGCTCGAAGAATGCGATTGGACAAATCGGACATGACCCATTCCTTTCTATGAATGACGATTCCCCCGGTCACGCCCGAGCCGTCATTGGGCGGCGCGCGCTGACCAGAGCGTAGGCAATCTCCCCGGACTCGAGCCCGGTGCAGGCGGCGATCGAAGCGTCGAAGTGGCGCCGATAGCTCGAGGACGGGGGCCGCCCGGAGCGGGCCGCCGCCTCGATGCCCACGATCTCGTGGAACGCCATCGAGCACATCACGCGCGCGGCGGCGAGCACGCGCGGGCGGAGGTCGAGCACCTCGACCTCGGCGAAGCCGGCGCGCTCGAGGGCGAAGGCGATCTCGGAGGGGGAGCGGAGCGCGGGGAGCACCCAGCCCTCGCACATGGCGTCGCAGTCGCGGCCGCCCCGGCCGCGAAAGAAGTCGGCGCAGACGAAGCGGCCGCCCTCCGCGAGCAGCTCCCGCGCGGATTGGAGATATGCGCCCGCGTCCTGGACGTGACAGAGCGACTCCAGGTTCCAGACCACGTCGAAGCTGCCATTCGGCCTCCCCGCGGCGGCGAAGTCTCCGCGCTCGATCTCGACGAGGGACTCGACGCCGCGCTCCCTCGCGAAGCGCCGGGCGAGCTCGACCTGGCCCGGCTCGATGGTCATTCCCACGACGCGCGCGCCGCGCTCCTTCGCGAGCCAGATCGAAGACCCGCCGACGCCGCAGCCCGCGTCGAACACCCGCGTCCCCGCTCCGATGGAGGCGCGATCGGCGAGGAGCGCGTTCATCGCGAGGATGCTCCGGTCGAGGGCCTCGCGAAGCCCGGCCGACGGCGCGTCCCCCGCCTCCGCGTCGAGCCCCAAGTGGAGCCCCAGCGCGGCCCCCGCCCACACGAGGTAGCTATCTTGGGTGGTCTCCTCGTAATACTCCGCGACTCGTCGTCGAAGCCACGCGGGGGTTCCTGACACGGCGTCTCCTCCTCGCTGATCGCGAGCCCTTCTCCGACCCAATACGCCGCCTCCTCCGGATCGTCGTCCCCCACCGAAGGGGGAGCCCGTTTGCTCATCGGGCGCTCATCGGCCGCTCATCGGCCGCTCACCGAGAGGGCACCATCAGGCTGGCCTATGGCTTCTATCGGGTTGTCCTTCCTTCACGGGGGCGCTCGGGCGACCCATCCTCAGCGGATGCTCAAGCTTGCTTCGTTCGGGATCCTCTCTGCGTTGCTCCTCTCCGCGTGCGCCGACGACGCGACGACCCCCGAACCGACCCCGGGGGACGCGTCCGAGGTGCGAGCGGTCATCGGCCCCGAAGGCGGAGAGCTGCGCGGGGCCGCCGGCAGTGAGCTCGAAGGGGTGACCCTCGTGGTGCCGGCCGGCGCGCTCAGCGAAGAGGTCGAGGTGTGGCTGAGGCCGACCTACGACGGCCAAGCGCTGCCGGCGCTCTCGGAGCGCGTCGGTCTGCAGGTGGAGATCGGCAGTGAGGGCGAGCTCTCCAAACCCGCGTCCCTCACATTGCCGTTCGACGCGGGGGCGGTGGCCCGCTTCGGCGAGTCCGGGGAGGACGTGAAGGTATGGGTTCGGCAATGGGAGGACTGGTCGCTCGTGGAGGCGAACGCGACCTCGGACGCCGACGTGACGATCGCCCTCGACGCCTTCACGACGGCGGCGGCGGGGGTGAGGGTGCTCTCCCTCCCGCCGAGCTGCGACGCGGCCTGCGACGCGAGCGCGGAGGCCCACTTCGACAAAGCCACGTGCGCGGCGACGAGCGCGTGCGTGACCGCGGTGGCCGCGTCGCGCAGCGTCGAGACATTCGACTTCGCCGTCTCGACGAAGGACGGGATTGGCTATCTCAGCCCCTCCGGCAATGGCGTGATCGCAGTGGTCGATCAGCTCTCGGGGGCGAGCTCCGTCAAGAGCCCCGCCCTCCCGCTCGCGAGCTCGGCCCGCTTCGGGGCAGTGTTCTCCAGCGACCGCCTGATTGTCGGACTGGGCGCCACCGGCAATGGCATCTTCTCCGGGACCGCGACCCCCAAGGTCGTCGACGCCGGGTCCGGCCTCGGGGCAGTGACGACCAAGAGCGGCAAGACCCTCCGCCTCTCGCGGGCCGCCGACGGCAACCTCGCCGCCGTGAACGACAGCAACGGCAAGCCCCTGAATTTGCCCCCGCTCCCCATCCCTTCGAACGCCAACATCGCGGTGATCGGCTTCAACCATCCGGTGGAGCCAGACTCGATCATGGTCATCGCCGTCTCTCACGAGCTCGTGCAGCTGAAGCTCGACGCGGCGGGGACGACCCTCACCGAGACGGCCCGGATCAAGCTCCCGAGCGAGCTCGCGGGCGCTGGCTCCATGCTCGTCTCGAGCGCGAGCTCCATCATGGTCATCGCGGTCATCGTCGGCTCGACCCTGGGCATCACCCGTGACGGCAAGCACTTCGACGTGGTCTCCCTGCCATTCCCCCCTTCCTCCGTCGCCGTCGACAAAGACGGCCGCGTCCTCGTCGGCGCGGCGAAATCCCCCGAGCTCGTCCTGATCGAGCAGGACAATGCCCACACCGGCATCCGCCTCAGCGACGCCCCCGCCGGCGACGCGGAGCCAACCGCGCGCATCCCCCGGGCGATCCGAGCGTCGAGTCAGGGATTCGTTGTGCTGACGCAAGACCGCGGCTTCCTCGCGGTCGTGCCGAGCGGCGGCTGATCTCGATCGTTCGCCGAGAGCGATCGAAGAATGTGAGGTTCCGCCCCGCCTCGATACGTGCGAGATCCCGCGTATGGTCGGCGGCCGAGGGTTCCTTGCTTGGGCGGCTTTGACGGCGGTCGGGTGCGCCGGGGGCGCGTCGGCGCCGGAACGCATGACGCGCGCTTCGTCGAAGGCGATAGTCTCTTCGGTGCCGCCCGCCGCGGCGCGGGAGCGGTCGAAGCTGCTCGGTGAGCAAGAGGCCCCTCGACCCAAGGTCCTCGCGACGCTCGGAGCACCGAGGCGCGCTCACCGCGGGACCATCTGGGATGGGTGCCTGCTCGGTGAAGATACCTTTCTGACGACAGGCGCCGATTCGACGATCCGCATATGGGACGTGCCGTCTGGCCAGTCGCGGGGGGTGCTCGCGCTGGCGAGCTCGATGGGGGAGATCGCCTGTGCGCGAGACGGCTCGCGCTTCGCGGTCGCCGACCATTCCGTGGTGGAGCTGCGGGACGGGGCGACCGGCAAGATCGAGCGTTCGCTTCGCCTCGAGGGCTTCACCCGCGCCCTCGCGTTCTCCCCGAACGGAGGAGAGCTCGCGCGCGTAGACGACAAATGCCGGACGTCGGTGATCGACCCTTCCGGAGCGGTCCGCGTGCTCCCCCCATCATCGGCGCCGTCGCCCGGTGTTCTCGGGGCGGTCGCTTGGGACGCGGCGGGGGAGACGATCGCGTCGAGCTGCGGCTCCGTGGAGGCCGATCCCGGCATCGAGCTCTTCACGGCAGCAAGGTCGGTTCCGGCGCGCCATTTCGACAGGCCCGGCCCGCCCCGCGGTCACGTCGGGAGCCTCTCCTTCTTCCGCGGCTCGCTGTACGTCACCACCGACGAGCTCTTCGTCGTGGACCCGAAGGAGCTCGCCATTCGGGAGAGGGCGCGGATTGGCCCGGAGCGGTCGCGGACGCTCTTTTTCGAGCCGTCTCCCGATAGCCGCCACCTCGCCCTCTTTCATCGGGACCACCTGGAGATCCGTTCGTCCCCGCGCGGAGAGCCGCTGGCGAAGCTCGACGGCCGCATCGACGAGGTGCGCTGGGTGGACAATCGTCACCTCGCCGCTTCCTTCGACCACGAGCTGCGCTGGCTCGAGCTCGGCGCGAATGGCCTCACCGAGCAGGGGGCAGTCCCCTCCCTCCGGGGCGAGGTGCGGGCGCTCGCGGTTAGCCTCGATCAGCGCTGGCTCGCCGCTGGCGACGACGCCGGCCAGCTGGTCGTGTTCGACCTCTTGGCCGGCGGCGCGCCGCGCCGGCTCCGGGACGAGCGGGGTGCGGCCCGCGATCTCGGGTTCACGCCCGAGGGCGCCCTCCTCGCCACTCATGAGGAGTCGATTCTCCGGTTCGAAGCGGTGACCTTCAGACGCACGCACGCGATCGCCTCACCCGGGAGGGGCGCGTTCGAGTCGAAGGGGGCGGTCGGCGCGATTGGACAGCACGAGATCTTTCTGTTCGACAAGGACGGCAAGCCGAACATCGCGGAGCGCAAAGCCGAGCTCGCCGCCATCTCGCCTGATGGAGCGTGGCTCGTCGAGATCGACACCGGACGTCACCGCGCCGCTGTCGTCGATCGAAAGGCCCACAAGGCGAGTCGCACATTCGAGATCGGCAAGGGACAGGCCGAGTGCCTGCTTTCGATTGACCAGAGCCTCCTCGCCTGCCGCGGCACTTCGGGCTACCTCTGGGCCCGCGCCTTCGACGTGGTCACGGGCGCGACGCTCTTCTCGATGGACGAGAGCACCGTGAAGGATCTCCTCGATCTCTGCCCCGCGCCGCGCCTGCTCGTCTTCAACGACGAGAAGCGGGGGCTCTGCGCGGATGCTTTGGACGGCACCGCGCCCACGTGCCTCGGTCCGGAGATCTTCCCCATGGTGCGGGCGGCCCGGGTGATTCGATACAAGGGCGCGCCTGCTCTCGCGGTAGGCGGGGCGGCGGGCGTCGTCGAGATCGTCTCGCTCTGAGACGCCCGGCGGTCCGGCTACTCCGCCGGCTCCTTCGCGACCGCGGGCTTGCAGTCCTTGGTGCAGTCACATGCCGGCTTGGGCGGCTTGGGGGCCTTCGTGCCCCACGCCCCTCCGATATTGAAGAGGAGGCTGTTGGAGACCTGCCATTTGTCGACGATGAGCGGCTCCCGCAGGACGCCGAGCTTGTAGCTGATGGAGGCCCAATCAAAGATCTTGGCGTCGAGGCCGGCGTCGATCTCGACGCGCGTGAGCTCGATGAGGCTGCGATCGTCTCCGGCGGGGAGGTCGCTGGTCTTGAAAGGGAAGAGAACGTCGACGCCGAGGGTGTACGCGACGCGCTTCGTGGCGTCGAAGTATCCCCATAGATCGGCGACCGCCTCCGCCCCGACCGCGTAGGTGTTGCCCAGCTCTTTGGCCTCGATGACGGGGGTCGCGCTGTCGTCGGCGAGGGCGACCCCCTTGGCGATGGTCTGCTCCGAGCCGAGGCCGCCTTTGAGCTCGAGCTCGATGCGATCCTCCTCGTCGATGGGCTGCACGAAGGCGCCGATGCCCTCGCGCAGCGTCAATGGCTGAAAGGCGTCCGTCAACCCGAGGCGGCGGCCGATGAAGGTCGACGTGGTGCCGTCGAGGTTCGTCACCACGTAGGTGACGGCCTTGGGCTCGAGATCGGTCGCGGGGAACATGGTGGTGTGCAGCGCGACGCGCGCGTACGGCCCGAAGATGGGCAGCGCGTGGAGCAGATAGATGCTCTCGAAGTCGAGCTCGTCATTGGACTTCTCGAACTCGTCGATGGCGGGCGTCTTCGTGACCCCTCCCTCGAGCTTGAGGGTGTTTCGCCACTCGTGGATGTTGTGATTGAGCTCGAGCGAAGCGTCGATGTGGGCGCCGAGGGTGAGCGTCGTCCCGTTGGGCTGGCCGACGACGCTGCGCGAGTCGACGACATTGAAGGAAGTCCCGATGTCGATGCCGGGGGCCCACCCCTCGGTGCGCTTCTCATCATCGTCGTCGTTCACGACCGCCGCTGTCTGGCTCTTCGCGGTGCGCCCGGGTTTGTTCTCGGGTGGGGCCTGGGCGAAGGCGAGCGCAGAGGAGCACGCAATCGAGCCGAAGCAACCAATCGCGAGGGCCGCTCGCCTCCGAACCATCGGCGCAGGCTCGCACGATCGGTTGCCGTTGGCCCAGTCCACGGGAAGGAACGCGGGCGATTACAAAGCGGACGCTCCGACGGAGTCGTCCGCGGGAACGCGGCGGCGGCGCAGGACGGCGAAGAGGACGAGGGCAAAGAGCGCGATGAGGACGACAATCCCGAGGAGGCTCTCCGTCCATGCGAGGAGCGCGGCCACCAACGCCGCCCCCGCGCACATCGAGAGGGCCGCCCCCATCCCGAAGAACGCGAGCATCCGACCGCGCATCGCGGCCGGCGCGCGGCGCTGGATCTCGGTGGTCATGATCGTCATGTTGGTGACGGCGCTCTGCGATTTGATGGTGATGAAGTATCGGATGCCCGCGCGTGCAAACTCTTTGAACAGTTGTTCGCCGATGAAGGTCTGCACGTCTTGCGAAAAGGCGCCCTTCGCCTTGCTGGAGTCGACAATCCAGGCTCGCCCTCCGTGGGCCCTCGCGAAGCCGAGGCCTTTGACCAACACCGCTTCGCGAAACGCGTCGAGCGTGACGAAGTAGCTCTCCCACGTGTCGATGACGGCCTTGTGACGAGCGTCCCATTGCGAGCTCATCTTGCCGGGAATGGATTGATGGGTTCCATGCGTCCTCCTACCGCCTTCGAAGCGGCTCTCGGACCCGACGGATTAAGCGCGCGTTACCTGGGCGGAGTCCAATGCCAAGATCGATCGTCTGGCGAATTCAACTGTCGGCCCCATATCGCCGGCAGCGACTCGTGGGAGGCCGTCAGTCGGGCGCGGCCTCGCTCGCTTCGGGTGACTGCTTCAACACTGTGGGGAGCAGCTTCTTGAGCTCCTCGAAGGGGATGGCCTCGAGGCCGAGGGCGGTGCCGCGCTTCGTATATTTGCGCGCCTGCTGCACGAAGCGAAAGAACAGCACGCCGCTTCGGATCTTGGGGCCGCTCGGGTTGTTCGGCGACAAGTCCGAGTCGTGGATCCACTCGAGCAGCGCAGGCGCGAAATTGGGCCGCGCCGTCCCGGTGCGGAGGTCCGAGAGGGTGGACTCGAGCGCCCCGCGCATCTGGTCTCGGTCGAGCGCGAAGTGAGCAATCATCTCCGCCATGTCGGTGCGTGACTCGGCGAGGAGCTCGAAGAGGAAATGCTCCGGGGTGATCTCGATGTGCTTGTCGCGAATGGCGAG
>JBGAID010000082.1:0-51912 GCA_044225865.1 Polyangiaceae bacterium
GCCGTGCGCGGGGGCGGAGCAGATCCAGGCACGAACCGGATTGGACGCAGTCCACGCAGTGGACGGAGTCCAAGGAGGTCTACGCAGTGAACTTCGGGCGGGCAGTGCTAGGCGCGGGGCTTCCGCACGGTGACCTCGCTCCCTCCGAGTGTGGGGACTTGCGAGAAGCGAACGGTCAAGAACTCCAGGAAGGCCCTCACCTTGGCGCTCATGTGTCGGTTGCTGGGCAGGACGGCGTTGATGGGCCGGACGTCGTTGGTGAAGGGGACGAGGACGCGACGTAGGCGGCCCTCCGCGAGGTCGGGCTCGCAGACATAGCGCGGGAGGCGTGCGATGCCGAGGCCGGCGACGGCGGCGTTGCGAGCGATGGCGAGGCTATTGACCAGGAGACGGGCTTGAGCTGAACGGTCTGCTCTCCGGCGGGGCCATTGAAGCGCCAGGCGGCGCCGTGGGGCGGTGCGCTGAAGACGATGCACGTGTGGCGAGCCAGATCGGCGAGGTCTTCGGGCTCGCCACGCTGGGCTAGATAAGAAGGGCTGGCGCACACGACGCCGTGGCCGCGGCCGAGACGCTTCACGATGAGGTTGGGATCGCGAACGTCGCCGATTCGCACCGCGAGATCGAAGCCCTCCGCGATGACGTCGACGGGGCGATCCGTGAGGTTGAGGTCGACCGAGACCTCCGGGTGCCGATGGAGGAAATCCTGGACGAGGGGACCAAAGACGCTTACGCCGATGTCGATCCCGACCGAGACACGCAAGAGCCCTCTTGGCTCGCTCGAGTGGTGCGCGACGTCGGCGATGGCGTCATTGACGCTCGCGACGACGCCGGCGCAGCGGTCGTACAGGAGGGTCCCCGCCTCCGTCAGGCGGACGTGCTTGGGCTTTCGCTCGAGCAGGCGCGTTCCGATCCGGGCAAGTTCGTTGAGCAGTGGGGAGGGATCGCGGACCAGATGGACGACGTGGTCCAGCAGCTCACGTACGAGGAGGGCGATTGACCGAGCAACGATGACTGACGAAGTCGTGCGCCTCCTCACCGCCGTGGGGACGAGGCCGTCCCCAACGCGAGCACAACGCGAGCCATGGCGCCCGCCGCGGAAGACGTGTTGCTCGAGCTGTCCGCGACGATGGCGAGGGGCGATGAAGCCTGGCTCTCCGCCTCCTCGCCGATAATCCCGAGCCGACGCTCACGCTGGAGTGTTCCTTCCGGCGTCTGCGAGTCGCGGTACTTTCGCCTTGAATCCAAGGTCTTCGCGGATTCGTGCTCCGTCCATCAACGCCTCGAAGGCGCGCGCTCGCTCGGCGTTGGAGCCGTCGGGCCGGGGCCCGCCCACCGACGCCAGGATGGTGGCGAGGTCGGGGGCCACGTCGTCCGTGACATTGTAGACGCGATAAGACGGTGAGCTCGCCTCGAGGGTGAGCCTCACCGCCTGGGCGACGTCGAGGTGATGGGCGATCGACATTCGCTGCTCCGGCGGGAAGAACCGCATGAAGGGGACGGTCTCTTCGATGTGCGGGTCGCCGTCTCCGTAGACGAACGGAAGGCGCAGCACGATGACGTTCAATCCATCCATGGCGAGGAGGAAGCGCTCAGCAGCGAGCTTGCTCACGGGATAGCTGTCGATAGGGGCGCACTCCTCTTCCTCATCGACGAGGCGGCCCCCTTTCGGGCCGTAGACGAGGCCGGTGCTCGTGAAGACGAAACGTCGCACCGAAGCGGCGCGCGCGGCGTGAGCGAGGTGCTGGGTGCCGAGGTCGTTGACGGCGTGCGCTTGCTCGGCGGTCGCCCCGCGAAAGAACGCCGCGCAATGGACGACCGCGTCGACGCCCCGCACCGCCGCCTCGAGGGAGCTTGGCTCGAGCAAATCGCCTCTGTAAAGCTCGACCCGATCGCCCCTGAGCGATCCGGCGCGCTCGAGGTCTCGCACCAAAGCACGGATGCGATGTCCAGCCTCGGCCAAGCGTTTGGTGAGCCTGCTTCCGACCTTTCCGGTCGCTCCCGTGACGAGGATTTCCATGGTCCCAAGATGGGCCCCTCTCCGGGGCGGCGATTGGAAGAAACGGACAACGTGCGCCCGACGCTTGCGTCGCCGTCGCTCGGACCCCCACAATCCGATTCACATGTACACGGAGGTCACGCGCGAAGCACAGCCCACGGGGCGGGTACCCCCCGCGCTCGCGACGCTCTCGACGGACGAGCGCGCGGTGGATGCCCGCGCGATCGCGCTGCCGCGCGCCGAGGTGCAGATCGTCGCGCGCTTCGGAGCGGCCGCACCGGGAGACCTCGACGTCCACGCGATGGGAGCGCGGACGCGCGCGCATCGAAAGCTCCTGCGCGGAGGGCAGCGCGTCGTATCGGCGCGGCTCGGTGTCGGCGCGGTCGAAGCCACCCTCGGCGTCTCCGCGGCCGCGATGACCGGGAGAATCGTCGCGCTCGAGGATCTCTGGGGCGCCGCCGCCGCGCGCCGCCTCGTCGAGCGCCTGCGCGAGACACGCGGGGTCCACGAGGCGGCCGTCGTCCTGGAAGGCGCGATCGCCGAGCGCGCCAGGGCCACGGACCTCTTCGGGGCACGCAATCGCCTCGTCCTCGCCGCCGCCGATCGCCTCGCCCATACGAGCGTCAGCGTCGTCGCCGACGATCTGGGGATCAGCGAGCGCCACCTCCGCCGATTGTTCCAAGACACCCTCGGCGTCGGCCCCAAGACCTTCGCGAAGCTCGCCCGCTTTCGAGCCGCCCTCCGCGCCGCCCGAGGAGCCCGCCCCCCCAGCTGGGCCCAAATCGCCATGACCGCTGGCTATTACGATCAAGCACACTTGATCGCCGAGTTCCGAGGCATCACGGGCGTGACGCCGAGAGCCCTCCTGGACGAGCTGCGGTCGTCGCACGCGCTCGGGTGAGACGCCGCCTCATCCGGGGCATCTTAGCGGCGGAGCGTAATCTTCGAAGACGCGACGAGCGTCAGCGTGCACCGATCGTTTCTACACTCCGCCGGCCGTCGATAGACGCCGTCGAACATGACATGATCGCCGGCCTTCAGCGACCGCACGTTCGGCCGTGCTCTGGTTAGCGAGCGCGCTGCTTTGCCGCGTCAGTGACAGGGGCGAAGAGGTTGATGAGGGTCCCTTCCGGATCACGAAACAGGAGCGACCGGTTCCCCCACGGCATCGTGGTGGGTGGCTGCACGAGGTCGGTGATGACGCCATCGAGCCTCGAGAACGCGGCGTCGACGTCATCGACCCGGAGCTCGATGATCGCGGTACGGTTCTCGCCCGCCACCGCGGCGCCTTCCGCGAACAGCTTCACCGTCCGCTCGCTGCCGATGGCGAGCGTGCTCGCCGGGGTGGGGATCTCGGCAAAGTCGTCGGTGAGCCAACGCGCCGGCAGCGCCGTCACCGCCTCGTAGAAGGCCACGAGCTTCTTGATGTCGCGAACGATGAGTCGAACGGAGGAGAGGTTCATGGGGAACGGTTGTACGCGGGTGTCCTGACAGCATCGTGTCAGCATATGCGCGCCGCGAGCCCTCTCCCTTCTCTGGGCATGTCGCGGCCCCCCGACCGCCGGCGGGCTCGCCCTTCCTTCTCTCGCGAGGCCCAGGAACGAGGCGAGCTACTCGGAGGGTACAGGGGAGAGCTCCGGTGGGACTTCCTGAGCTCGCGGAAGTCCGTCTTCCATACGTCGAGCTCGAACGGCGATCGCACCGATTACATGTTCGCCGTGACATAACGGACATACCGATAGTCGCGAATGAACACGATCTTCCCATCCTTCCACTCCAACCACATGAAATAGGCAGGCGCCTCTGATTCGGGAGGCTCGTGAACGGCAAGCGCCTCCCGATCGTCGATCCAACAAGGGACCAACCGCACGGGCGGGTATCCTTGGTAGAACGAGAAGAACGCGCCGACGTCGGGACCTCTACGCCTCGGCAACGACGACTGCTGCAAGGCAACCTCCTCGGACAGCAGGGCCCGCAGCGCCGCCCAGTTTCTTTCATTGAACAGCGCCGCGAATTGCCTCGTCGATGACGAGAGCTCACGAAGGGGCGGGTCGTCCGGGGGTGGGCTCGCGACCAAACGAGCCCGCCCGCGGGCGAGGAGCGCCTTCACGGCGTCGACGCTGAGGCCGAGCAACGCCGCGATGTCTGCGAGCGACTCCCCCATGACGTCCTTGAGGATGACGACGCTCCGCTGCGCGACCGGGAGCTCGGAGAAGCGCGACAACGTCCATTCGGTCCATTGCTTTCGAAGGATCTCGTCCTCCGGTGCGTCGGTCGGGTCGATGACAGTCTCCGCCGCTTCGATGGGCTCGGCGTGGTCGCTCCGGTCTTGCCGCAGCAAGTCCACGGCGCGGTTGTGGACGACGCGGAGCAGCCATGGCTTCAACTTCGCGGGCTCCGGCAGCTCGGCGGCGGAGCGGAACGCTCGCTCCAGCGCGTCTTGAACAACGTCTTCTCCTTCGATGACGGAGCCCACCAGTCGCGCCGCATAACGGTGCAGCGCTGGCCGGAGAGCTTGCGCCTCGGCCGCGAGCGCCTCCTTCGTCGTGATTGGGCTCTTCGAATTCGGGTCCGTCATGTCGGGAGCGTCTCGAGGACGACAGGATCGGCGTCCCCCCGCACCCCGAAGACGAGACCTTCTTGGAGGCGGGTCTGGAGAAAGTCTATCAGCTTGCGGCCGTACGCTCGTGGGGACATGACCGGGTGAGCCTTCGCCATGGCCTCCTTCGATTTGCCTTGAGCAGCCGCGTATGCGACGAGGGCGGTGTCGCCCACGCCGGTGCCGGCGACGATCTGCGTGGGCACGACGACACGAAACTCGATGCCGAGGTCCAGCGTCCTCGAGAGTTGCTGCGCGTATCGAGCGATGAACCATGAGGCTCGCTTGGCGGGCGCGTAGCCCCCCGACAGCGGCGAGCCGCCGACCGCTGCGCCGCTGGAGGTCAGGACCACGACGCTGCCCCGGGCCAGCGGCTGGACGAGGGCCGCTTGCGCCCATTGCAGCGCTGCTTTCACATCCTGGTTCCACACCTTCGAGAAGTCATCCCAGCCGATGCGATCGATGCGCTCCATTGGAGGCAGGGTCCCGGAGCTCAGCACCAACAGCTCCGGTCGGGACGCGAGCGCTTCTCGTGCCGTCTCGGGGGCGGACGCATCGCCGACGCGCGTCGCCACGTCGAGCCGAGACGCGAGGCGGGAGAGGCCGTCCTCCCCGCGCGCGATCGCCGTCACGCGGGCTCCTCTCTCGACCAGCTCCTCCACCACGCCCAGGCCGAGCCCACGGCTCCCTCCCACGACGACCGCCGTTCGGAAGGGGGGGCTCATGACGCACCTCCGACCAGCGACGAGGTGGATGAGCTGTTCAGTGATTCATCGATCTTCGAGCGCCTCATGCGGTGCCTCCTCGGGGGTTCCAAGAGAAGACGTTTCGGCGCATCGAAAAGAGTCGCGGGCGCGGTCTGGGCGCGAAGCGCTCGTCCCCGCCGGCTCGAAGATCACGGCGGCGCGCCGCTCGCGGCCGCCACAGTGACGACCACGTTCCCCTTCTTGTGCCCGGCGTCCACGTACCGGTGGGCCTCGACGATCTCCTCGAGCGGATAGGTGCGGTCGATCACCGTTCTCAGCTTCCCCGCCTCGACCTCAGCGATGACGATCTCGAGGTCGTCCTTGCTCACCTTCATGCTGGTGCCCGAGTCGGTGAGGACGTTGAGGTACCTCCCGTTCTCGCCCAGCGAACGCTTCACCGCCGAGTGGGAGAGCTTCCCCACCGCGTCGAAGATGACGTCGTAGGTCTCGCCGCTCTGGGTGAAATCCGAGACCGTATAGTCGATGACCTTCTGGGCTCCGAGGGACCGCACGAGCTCCAGGTTGTTGCCGCTGCACACGCCCGTGACCTCGGCGCCGAGGTTCCGCGCGAGCTGCACCGCGAAAGTCCCCACGCTCCCGGAAGCGCCATAGATGAGCACCTTCTGTCCGGGCTCGATGTGAGCCTTGCGAAGGACGTAGAGCGCGGTCGTCGCGCCATTGGCGATCGTCGCTGCCTCCTCGTGGCTCATGTTGACAGGCTTCTTCATGAGCGGAGTGTCCTCTGGAAGACATGCGTACTCGGCATACGCCCCGAAGTGGGTTCCCGTGCTGCAGAAGACTTGGTCGCCCTTCTTGAAACCTTTGACGTTGGATCCCGTCGCCTCCACCTCGCCTGAGAGCTCCATCCCCAGGATGCCTCTCCTCGGATGGGTGAAGCCGACGACGAACCGCATCATCGTCTTCACCAGCGGATCCAGCGCCGCCCCCATCCCCGGACGCAACGCCCGGATCTTGGTGTCCCCGACGTGAACGGTCGTCGCGACGACCTTGATCAGGACCTCGTCGTCCTTCGGCACGGGCTTGTCGACCTCGGCGAGCCGAAGCACCTCCGGCGGACCGTACTTGTCACAAACGACGGCTCTCATGGAACACCTCCGGTCCGGGTCTGGGCGCCGATTAGCAACTACCGTTCCGCGGAGAAGCGCACGAATCGGAGGGCGCGCGCACGCGGCGCCGTGCAGGTGATGCGGCGAGGCGCAACCCAAGCAAACTCGCAGAGCATGAATCTCGTCTGCGAAACCAGTCATCCAAACGCCTCCATGAGACTGTCAGCGAGTCGAATTGCCGCTTTCTGGCCTGGCCTGTTGCGCTGGCCTTCTGGCGATTTGCTCTGGGAGGGACCCGTGAGCTGGTGGCCTCGGATCTCGTCCGCGGTACGGTCGTCGGTCCTGCTCGCGCCCCGAGATCCGGCCGAGTCCCATGAGCCAGCTCGTGCTTCCACTCAGGTGCGGCGGTCCAGGGCCGTCGGCTCGTCGCCGAAGAGCTCGGGGCCTGGCGAGCGCGAGGCCTCTCGGGGAGCTCGTGGGCAGCTGACATCCGCGCGCCCTTGGCCGCTGCATCTCGCCACATCGGCGCGCACACGGTTTGTGCATACCTAGAACAAACCTTGACATCGGTACGTAACGGCCTAGGTTGAGGCCCATCTCAAGGAGCCCCATGAAGACCTCACTACCGTTCGCCCTCGTCGCCATCCTCGCCCTCGCCGGCTGCGCCAACAACGCCGAGCCCCCGAAGACCGAGGGCGACGCGACCCCCGCCGCGTCCACCGACAAGAAGGACATCGTCGACACCGCCGTGGGGGCGGGCTCGTTCAAGACCCTCGCCAAGGCACTTCAGGCAGCGGGCCTGGTGGATGCGCTGAAGGGCGACGGGCCGTTCACCGTGTTCGCTCCGACGGACGAGGCGTTCGCCAAGCTGCCTGCAGGCACCCTGGACGATCTCCTCAAGCCGGAGAACAAGGAGAAGCTCGTGGCCATTCTCAAGTACCACGTGGTCAGTGGCAATGTGGGCAGCGCCGAAGTCGTCAAGATGACGTCGGCCAAGACGCTCCAGGGCGGTGAGGTGAAAATCGCCGCGGCCGACGGCGGCGTCACCGTCGACGGCGCCAAAGTGGTCAAGACCGACATCGCCTGCACCAATGGCGTGATTCACGTGATCGACACGGTCATCCTGCCCAAGTGAGCCACCGGCGCGCGAGCACCGTATGAGGAGGCGCTGCGCCCTCGACGTCTTCGGTCATTGCGGAGAAGGCAGCCCCGATCTTCGCGCATCGCAGGGCGCCATACTCCACGGGGGTCAGGCCGGAAAAGGCCACGAAGTCACCGATCATGTGGGATTGGTCGAAGTAGCCGCAGGTCGCGGCGAGCTTCGCCCAGTCGCGCGGTGATCGGCGCGCCATCGCCGCTGCCCGCTCGAACCGTCGCACGCGGGTGAAGAGCTTGGGAGCCATACCGACCTCGGCGCGGAAGAGTTCGATGAACTGGCGGTGGCTGAGCTGCGTGCTTCGCACCAGATCGCGAACACCGATCTCCGCGCGATCGAGCCGAGCCAATGCGTACTGGACGACGGGATGGCGTCGGCAGAGCCTCAACCGGTCGAGGAGCGCCTCCTCGAGGACCCGGAATTGGTCGACGGGCTTCGCCGCCGCCGACAGCCGCTCGCGCAAGGTCCCCGCGCGCGCCCCCCAGAGGTCCTCGAGATCGACGTGACCGTCGACCAGGGCATCTGCCGGCATTCCGAGGAACGGGAACGCGCCCCCAGGCTTGAAGTGCACGCCCATGATCGAAGCGTGCTCGGCCGCTCGAAGGGGCGTCCGCCTATGGCGTGCTGCAATCGGCGGGGTTGCTCTTCTTTGCATTCGCCGGATACGCCCGGATCGCCACCCTCGGTGAGGAGGTCGTCGACCCAGCCAAGATCATCCCCCGCGCCATTCCGATCGCCCTCGGCATCACGCTGGTCATCTATGGATGCGTCGCCCTGAGCGCCCTCCTCGCCGTCGACAGCGCCGCCCTCGCCGCCTCGTCCTCGCCGCTGACCACTGCCGTCACCGCCGGGGCCTGGGCCTCCTTGGCGCCCGTCGTCCGGGTCGGAGCGACGGTGGCCTCGCTGGGCGTGCTCCTGTCTCTCATCGTCGGCGTGAGCAGGACCATCTTCCGCCATGGCCGCGAATGGCGACCTGCCGAGATTCTTCGACGCCGTGCACCCGAAGTATCGAGTGCCCCACCGAGCCGAGGTTGCCGTTGGCGGCGTCGTGGCCAGCCTCGTCGCCTTCCTCGACCTCCGCTCCGCCATCGGGTTCAGCTCCTTCGCCGTGCTCCTCTATTACGGCATCGCCAACGCATCCGCCTTCACCCTCGCCCCCCACCAGCGCCACTCCCCCCGATGGGTCTCCGTCCTCGGCCTCGCCGGCTGCGTGGTCTTGGCGGCGACCCTCCCCTTCGAGTCGATCCTTCGAGGACTCGCCGTCTTTGCGACCGGGGGAGCGGCATATGCGCTGAAGCGACGTACCCGCTCGATTGTATAGCTCGGCGACCGTCGCCTCTCTTGCGCGCGAGCTCAGTCCCACCAAAATAGAGAAGTCTGGTCTTCTCGATCTCGGTCGCTTCGGGCGGCAGGCGTTCGGCCGCGGATTCGATGGATGCGGATTCGATGGCGGGGGGTGCTCGGCCGGCTCGCTCGTCGGGGCCGCCGACGAATCAGCACCCCCGTGATCTTTCGGAGGCGCCGACGCTGGCGCGGCGCATGCCAGCAGCAGAAGCAACGGTCCAAGAGAGACGACGCCCTTCATCGGTCTGCAGACGCCCGGTGGGCGGGGTTGCCGCCTGCGTCGAGAGCGAGGGCCTCGAGCCGCGCGATGGAACCGAGCATGGTCTGCGCAGACGCCGCACGGAGCCCTCGTATTCGCGGAATCTTGCGCGCGTCCAGGAAGCCGTCACGCCGTCACGACGCCCGTACCGCTTCGCGGCGCCGCCCCGTCGTGGCCCCAGCTTCTTGGCTGGGCGGGACCCCGAATTTGCGAGCGTACTCGCGGCTGAATTGGCTCAAGCTCTCGTACCCGACGTCGAACGCGGCGGCCGTGACCGACGAGGCGCCGCTCCTCAGCAGGCGCCGTGCTTCGAGCAGGCGAAGCTCCTTTTGATATTGAAGCGGCGTGGTCGAGGTGATCGTCCGAAAGTGCTTGTGGAAGGACGACGCGCTCATGCCGACCTGCCGCGCGAGCTCGGGGATCGCAATGGACGCGCGGAGGTCGCCGCGGATGTGGCCGATGGCGCGGGCGACCGCGCTCGCGTTGCTGTCGTGGCGCAGGAGACTGCGGAGCATCCCGCCGAAGGGCGCGGTCAGGAGGCGGTAGTGGATCTCCTTCGACACGAGCGGCCCGAGCACCTTCGCGTCTGCCGGCGCCCGCGCGAGGGCGAGGTAGCGTCCCAACGCGTCGACGAGCCCGGGATCCGCTTGGCGGGTCTCGGCCGGCCGCGCGGGCGCGGCGTCGAGCATCGAGGCCGCGACCTCGTCATAGAGCCTCCTGATCGAGGCGACGTCGACCTGTAGGACCAGCGCCAGGTACGGAGCCTTCGTGATCCGCGACCGCACCGGCACGTCGTGGCTGATGAGCAGGCACTCCCCGGGACCGAACGACAACGTCTGCTCTCCGAGCGAGACCTCTTTTCGGCCTTGGAGGATCAGGCATAGCACTGGCTCGTAAAGCGATACCTCGAGGGGGCTCGCCCTGCTGCGCCCGAGCAAGGTGAGCCCTGCCAGGGGACGAGCCTCCGCGGCGCTACCATTTGGGCCATCGGGAAGGTGACGGCGAGCCATCGCGACGATCTCATCGAGGTGCATGTCCGGCCTCCGACGATGCTTGCACGAGAGGGCGACATTGTGTCGAGGCGTGCAGGATCGGGCAAGCAGTTCGGAGGAACCGGCGCGCCCCTGGGCCGGCGGGCGGCTATGGTCTCTGCGGGTCACGCGAGAGCGCCGGGCGGCGCGCTCGTCATCGATGGGAGCCGGCGACCCGCGTTCGCTCCACGAGAGAGGCGTCTGCGTCATGAAACAAGTCACGCTCGGATCGCAAGGGCTTCGGGTCCCTGCCATTGGTTTGGGCTGCATGGGGATGTCGGACTTCTATGGCTCTTCTTCGGAGGAACAGAACCTCCGCGTGCTCGATCGCGCCGTCGAAATCGGCTGCACCTTCTGGGATACCTCCGATGCGTACGGCCCGTTCACGAACGAGATCCTCCTTTCGAAGGCGCTCAAGGGGCGCCGCGAGCGCGTCACGCTGGCGACGAAGTTCGGCGTCGCCCGCGACGAGCGCGGCGCATGGCTCGGCATCAAGGGCGGCGCGTCGTACGTGAAGGCCTGCTGCGATGCCTCCCTGAAGCGGCTCGGGACCGAGTACATCGATCTCTACTATCAGCATCGCGTGG
Organism: Polyangiaceae bacterium; assembly: GCA_044225865.1. Lineage (GTDB taxonomy): Bacteria > Myxococcota_A > Polyangia > Polyangiales > Polyangiaceae > Xiheicaenibacterium. The sequence goes on from JBGAID010000082.1 coordinate 10,786, forward strand.
ACCCCAAGACCCCGATCGAGGAGACGATCGGCGCCATGTCGGAGCTCGTGAAGGCGGGGAAGGTCCGCTACATCGGCCTCTCCGAGGCCGCTCCCGACGTCATCGCGCGCGCCCACCAGGTCCACCCCTTGAGCGCCCTTCAGACGGAGTATTCGCTGTGGTCGCGCGAGGTCGAAGACGAAATCCTCCCGACCGTGCGGCGCCTCGATATCGGGTTCGTGGCGTACAGTCCCCTTGGTCGAGGCTTCTTGTCGGGAGCCATCCGCTCGCGTGCGGATCTGCAGCCCGGCGATTGGCGCCTCGACAATCCACGCTTCAGCGACGAGGCGATCGCCAACAATATCCGGCTCGCTCGCGCCCTGGACGAGGTCGCCAAAGAGACCGGCGCCTCGTCGGCGCAGGTCGCGCTCGCCTGGGTCCTCTCGCGCGACGCTCACCTCGCCACGATCCCGGGGACGCGCAAGCTCGAGCGGCTGGAGGAGAACTGGGGCGCCCAGCAGATCGAGCTGAGCCCGGCCCACGCCGAACGACTCGGCGCGCTCATCGAGCAGGGCGTCGCCGGCAATCGGTATTGAGCAGCGGCAGCGTCGTACCCAGTACTGCCGGCCGGGAGTAAGCTTCCGGACTCGGCAGTACCCAGAAGCACAGAAGTCCACGGCCAGACACCGAGCCTTCGTGCCTGGACCCTTCACTTGCCGCGCCGTGCGCAGGGGCAGAGCAGATCCATGCACGAACCGGATTGGACGCGCGTGCTCAAAAGAATCCCCATCGTCCTCCGACGGATCTCCCCCCTCGCACAGCGAGGGGGGCAGGGGGGTGAATTGGCAGCCACTCCGGGTGCCGAGAGGCATGACGCCGACTTTTTCAGCAGCCTGCCAGCGTCCGCCGGCCACCCCCCGACAGCACGAGCAACACGACGAGGCCGAGGAGGCCGAGCGCGCGGGTGATTCGGTCGATCGGGCCCGCGCCGCCATAACCATAGTCGGTCGGCCTCGGCGCGAGGGGCTCCGCCTGGAGGCTCGCCGCCAGATCCGCGGGACCGAAGACGCTGCCGTCGGGGGCGATGGTCACGGTTCTGCGGTCGCGGATCGCCTCGATCACGCCCGCTTCTGTCGGTTCGCGGACGAAGACATAGGTGCGGACGACGCCGAGGACGCTCCCCGCGTGATAGTCAGAGTTTCCAAGCATCGCCTTGTCTGCGCCGCAGTCGCCCCGCGCGAGCTCGGCGATGTCGCTCCACGGGCCGATCACGCTCGAGCTCCTGTATGCGAGCGGGTGAACGACCTCGATGCCGTCGAGGTCGTCGCAGATGGGCTCGACGGCGGGGCGGAACCGGCGCGTCGGGTGGGCGGCGATCGCGACGCCGCCCTGGGCGTGAATGGCGGCGACGAGGTCCTTCGCGGGCACGCGAGCGTCGACGCTCCGGCCGACGCCGAGCGCGAGCAGATGGAGGTCCCGCCGCGTGATCTCCTCGCCAATCACGACAATGGGTGGATCGTGGATGAAGCCCGCGCACGCGCGCGCGATGAAGGCGGGAAAGACGCGGTTGTGCTCCGTGACGGCGATGACGTCGAGGCCGCGCTCGCGACCGAGCAACACGAGATCGCAGGGCGAGACGACGCCGTCCGAGAAGCGGGTATGAGCGTGGAAGTCGCCCTGCAAGACACGGTAGCCGGCCCGCACCTCGACGGGCCGCGCCGGCGAGACAGCGGCGGCGGACCACGTCCCGACCGCCGTCGCGACCACGATCATGACGGCGGCGAGCAGCCGCGCGACACGCGGGAATGTCATCCCGACCCCCGCGGGCCGAGGAGCTGCGGGGCCAGGTTATCCATCGCCGCGAACCACGCGAGGGTGATGCCGACCTTCACCACCCACTCGACCGCGAGCAAGCCGAGCGCGCGTCGACGGGTCGCGCCGGTGCATGATCGGTAGAACGCATAGCTCGTCACCGCGCCGCCGAAGATCATCGCGCCACCCGCGGAGGCGAGGACGTACGAGTCCACCAGCCACGCGAACGTCGCCGACACGTCGCGCGCACCCAGGATGACGGCGGCGACGCCGATGAAGAACGCAAGATACGGCCCGTTCCCGGCCATATGAAGCTCGACCGCGCGCGCGAGGGAGAGGCGCTTCGGCGCCAAGCGCGAGGTGATCGCAATGGTCACCGCCTGGAGCATCGGCACGAACGACCACGCCAGCGCAATCCCGAGGAGGTGCCCCGCCACGAACCGCCCCGCGGTCGTGAGCGATCCGACGACGGCGAAGGTACCGACGAACGTCGCCACCCGCCTCGCGAGCGCCCGACGCGGAGCAGGCTCCTCGCGCGCGGCGAGCGCCTCGTACGCGCGCAGCGGAGACACCATGACGAGCACCTCGTCGGACCAGACCATGGGAGGATCTTCGCACGGGAGGCGCGCCACGCCGCCCGATCGCCGCCTGCAATTGACCAGGAGGACGTCGCGCACTCCCGTGAGGTGCACCATCGAGCGCGAGGCTCACCCTCCGGCGGACATCACGAGCACCCCGGTGGCGCGACATTATGACGCACGCGCGGCGCTCCCGCGCCGGGTAGAAGCGGTCGGATGCGACGATGGATCTCGTGGGGCGCGTTCTTCTTGGTGGGGCTCGTCGGCGGTTGCGGTGACAGCACGTCGGCGGGCGGCGGCGGCTCTAGTGGGGAGGGCGCGAACGGGGGCTCGGGAGGCACGGGGGCGGCCGCCGGCGGGCAAACGGGGGGCGGCGGAGAGTCTGCGGGCGGCGGCGGGTCTGGTGGGGAGGGCGGGTCGGGAGGGTCCGGGACCCAAGCCTTGACGATCGCGTTCGAGGCTCGCGTTGGGGACGAGCTGGCGGCGTGCGGCACGACGTACTCCGGCCTCGGGCTCGAGCCGTCGGACGTGAAGCTGAACGACCTTCGGTTCTATGTGCACGACATCCGGCTCGTCGACGGCGAGGGCAACGAGGTCGCGGTCGAGCTGGAACAAGACGGAATCTGGCAAGTCGAGAACGTGGCTCTCCTCGACTTCGAGGACGGCACGGACGCGTGCAGCGGCGGGACGGCGGAGACGAACACTTCGGTGGTGGGGACCGTCCCCGCCGGTGATTACCAGGAGATCCGCTTTCGGCTCGGGGTCCCCTTCGAGCTCAATCACGCGGACGTCGCGACGTCCCCGTCACCTCTGAACATCACGACGCTCTTTTGGACCTGGGGATTCGGGCACCTCTTCTTCGCCGCGGTGACGGAGGCGACGCCGATCGACGGAGGGGAAGCCAATCAACACTTCGTGCACTTGGGCAGCACCGGGTGCACCGGGGATCCAGAGCTCGGCGAGGTGGTGAGCTGCACGAATCCGAACCGGCCGGAGCTCGAACTGACGGGCTACGAGGTCGGCACCTCGACAATCGTCCTCGACCTTCAGCCCCTGCTCGCGCAGTCGAAGCTGCTCACCGAGCTCGGATGTCACTCGTTCCCGGACACGCCCGCTTGCGAGGCGCCCTTCGACGCTCTCGGCATCGACTATTCGACCGGCGAGCTGACTCCGACCCAGTCGATCTTCACGGTGGAGTGATGAGGGCGCGCCCGCTCGAGGCCGTCTTCTTCGTCATGGGCCTGTGCGGTGTGGCCAGCGCGGACCCGTCGCTGCCGGCGGGGGGCGGGGGTGCCGGAGGCGCCGCGGCGGGGGGCGCGGGCGGGGTCGCCCCCACGACGGGCGGAGGCCCGTCCGAAGGCGGAGGCGGCGCGGGCGGCAGCGGTTGGGAGTGGAACCTGCCAAAAGGTTTCCCCGTCCCGAAGGTGCCCGACGACAATCCGATGAGCCAGCCCAAGGTGGAGCTCGGCCGCCGGCTCTTCTATGACACGCGATTGTCCGGCAACGAGACGCAGTCCTGCGCGAGCTGCCATGACCAAGCGCTCGCGTTCACGGATGGGCGCGCGCAAGCGCTCGGATCGACCGGGGAGCTCCACCCGCGAAGCGCGATGTCCATTGCCAACGTCGCCTATTCGACGGCGCTGACTTGGGCGAACCCTGTCCTCTTGCACCTCGAGTCCCAAGCCGCCGTGCCCATCTTCGGGACGATGCCGGTCGAGCTCGGGATGAGCGGGATGGAGGACGAGCTGACAGCGCGGCTCGCCGCCGATCCGGACTACGTCGAGCGCTTCCAAGCGGCGTTCCCAGACGACGCCGACCCAATCTCCGTGGGCAACGCCGTCAAGGCGATCGCGTGCTTCGAAAGGACGGTCATCTCCGGCTCGTCACCTTATGACCGGTACGCCTACGGCGGAGACGAGAGCGCGCTCTCCGAAGCCGCGAAGCGGGGGCTCGCGCTCTTCAATTCGGAGAGGATGGAGTGCTTCCACTGCCACCAGGGCTTCAACTTCCAGGACTCGGTCACCTTCGAAGGTCAGGCGTTCCCGTCCATCGAGTTCCACAACACCGGGCTCTACAACATCGGCGGGACTGGAGCTTATCCACCCGGCGGCGAGGGGCTCTACGCCATGACCGGAAAACCGGAGGACATGGGGAGGTTCCGCGTGCCGACGCTTCGGAACATCGCGCTCACCGCGCCCTATATGCACGACGGTAGCGCGGCGACTCTAGACGAGGTCTTGGATCACTATGCCGCCGCCGGTCGCACGATCGAAGACGGTCCCTACGCCGGCGTCGGAGCGGACAATCCCTACAAGAGCGGGCTCATCGCCGGCTTCGAGCTCGACGACGGCGAGCGCGCCGACATGCACGCCTTCTTCGAGAGCCTGACCGACGAGGCCTTCACCCACGATCCGAGCTTCGCCGACCCGTTCGCGCGATCGCCCTGAGCAGCCAGGCCGACGAGGCAACGCGCGTCCGAGTCGCTCGTCAGGTCTCGTCGCCGTTCACCACCACATCGGCCTCGGAGAGCAGGGAGGAGCTCTCGAAGTACCACGTCTCGGCCTCGTGCCACTGTCGCTCCCATGGGCCAATGCCCCCTTCCCGCGCGAGGAGCCGGGCATCCCGGGTGGCGTCGCAGATCGTGAGCACCACTCGCAGATCGACGAGATCCGAGAGCTCGGCCCTCGCCGAGTACACGCCCTCCAGGATCACGAACGGGGCCGGATCGAGCATCGTCGGTCGGGCCTCGAGGCTGCCATCGAACGCCTCCCAGTCGAACGCGTGGTACTGAGCCCGGCCCCCCAATCGAAGGACCTCGAGCACCGAACGTTGCCGACGCCAATCGATGCAGGCGCGCGTCCGGGCCTCTGGAGAATCGCGGCGCACCTCGACGCCACCGGCGAAGAAGGAATCGCCGTCGACCAGGCACGCCCCGAGCTCCGCGGCCAGCCGGTTTGCAAGCGTGGACTTGCCCGCTCCGCTCCGCCCGTCGATCGCCAGGACGTAGGGCCGTGACTGCGCGGCGGCCCCCGCCCGCGCGATCGCGACGAGCGCCGCGAGATCCCCGGCAGAGATGCGCAGCTGCCTGGTCGTCCCGCTCGTCATGCGTCCCCTCGCTGTCGCGTCGTGCATGTCGGGATCACGGTCGCTGATTTAGCGCGTCCACGGGTCGAAGTGCGCGCTAACGTGGACCGGATGAGCCGACCCGAGCGCAGGTTCGCCGAGGCGAGCATGTGCTCGAGCACCGCGAGCCGGCTCGCGACGAGCCTCGACGCCGGATGGAGTTCGGTGCTCCTCGAGCACCATCGAACCGAGAGCCTGGCGGACTACAGGCCCAGGCCCACGCCCGACCAGTCCGTCTTCATCCTGACGCGCGGGCAGTTGGACTTCGCCGCGCGACACCGCGGGCGGTGGAGCAAGACCGCGTATGAGGTCGGATCCGCCGGGCTCACGCCGGGCGGCATGGCGCCGGAGTTTCGGCTCGAAGCGCGCGGGGCGTCGCGAACAATCGATCTTGCGAATCTCTTCATCCCCGCGCAGCTCATCGAGGACGCTGCCGACCATTACCGGGGTGCGGGGCAACCCTTTCGCGATGAGCCGCTCTTCTCGATCGGCTTTCACGATCCCCTCGTGGCGCAGGCTATCGCGTCGCTGCTGCAGGCCATGGCGGCCGGGGCACCGGATCTGTACGCCGAGACCGTCGCGCAGTGGCTCGCGATTCACCTCCTCGCGAAGCACACCTCATGGGGCGCGCACGCTTCGACCGATCGAAGCCCAGGCGTCATCACCGACCAGCGCCTCTCTCGGGTCCTCGACTACATGTCGACACACTTCGCCGATCGCATCGATCTCCAGCGTCTCGCCCGCGAAGCGGGGATGAGCAAGTTCCACTTCGCTCACCTCTTCCGCGAGCGAACGGGGATGAGCCCCCACGCCTACCTCGTGCAGCTCCGCATGAGCGCCGCTCGCCGAATGCTCGCCTCCACCGAGCGCACCGTCGCGGAGATCGCCGCGTCGGTCGGTTATGGGAGCCCCGCCCATTTCGGCGCCGCGTTCCAGCGCCGCTATGAGATGAGCCCGGGCACATTCCGCGCGAAGCATCGCGCCTGACGCTCGCAGGCTTGCGAAAACGTATCGTTCACTTGCTTCGCTCCCGAGCTCATTGGCGGATGCCGCGAGCGTCGGGTACGGCGATGGGATGAACATCGGGATCATCGGCGCCGGAAACATTGGCGGCGCGCTGGCGCAGAAGCTGGTCACGCTCGGGCACTTGGTCGAGATCGCGAACTCGCGCGGGCCCGAAACATTGAAGGAGCTGTCGGCGAGGTCCGGCGCCCACGCAGTCACCACCCATGAGGCGGTGAGAGGTGTCGATCTCGTGATCGTCGCCGTTCCCCAGAAGAGTGTTCCACAGCTTCCCAAGGGTCTATTCGAGGATGTTCCCAGCAGCGTCGTCGTCGTCGATACCGGAAACTACTATCCTTCCATTCGCGACGGGATCATCGCCGACATCGAGAGCGGAACCCCGGAGAGCGCGTGGGTCGCGAAGCAGCTGAGGCGGCCCGTCTTCAAGCTCTTCAACAACATCATGACCCACAGCTTGGTCGAGGGCGGCCGCCCCGCGGGCGCGAGGGACCGCATCGCGCTCCCCATCGCCGGCGACGACCCGCGCGGCAAAGCGATGCTGACGGAGCTGATTGACACGCTGGGCTTCGACGGCGTCGACGCGGGACGACTCGAAGAGTCGTGGCGACAGCAGCCCGGCACGCCCGTCTATTGCACGGACTTGGACGCCGACGGGGTGCGGCGCGCGCTCTCCTTGGCCGATCGAGCGAAGGCGCCGGAGCGCCGAGACCTTGCGATCGAGAAGCTGTCGCAGCTCCCGCCCCACACGGCCCCGAAGGATATCGTGGCGCTTACGCGGGAGATCCAGCTCGCGCCGGTTTGAAGGAGCACGCCGCGGGCGTACCTTCGCCCAGGTGGCATATGGATTGCCAGCCCCCAGCATGCGCGGCGGACTTCCTCTTCTTTGCGTTGTTTTTCTTGCTTGTGGGAACGGCGCTTCGCAGGGACGCACTTCGCAGTCGGCGGCCGGCGCTTCGAGCGTGTCGACCGGATCCCTGCTCGAGCCATTGACCTTCGAGCTCGGCGAGGCGCCCGCTCTGCCCATTGAAGGGAAGGGGCGCGGCGCCTTCGAGGTCGAGACCATCGACGAGCGCCTCGAACCGCTCCGGATCGAGGTGGGCGCCCTCCAAATACCTTCCGATCTGAAGGATGTGCGTGGGGCTTGGCTGGGCCGACCGCTCGGCGAGCCAGGCTACGTGATGCATGACGTCAAAGGCGCCGTCTTCGTTCTCGGTGAGGAGTGGATCCTGGCCCAAACGAGCACGGGACTCTGGCTTCATGAAGGGCGCACGCTGGCGCGCCGCGCGCGGGTCGCGCGGCCCCCCATCGACGCGCTCACGGCGTCGCGGGACGGTTCGCGCTTCGCCTTCGCGAGCGGGCAGCGGCTCACCGTCGCCGAGTTTCCGAGTCTCAGGACGGTCGCGAGCGCCACCATTCCGCGACCGCATCGCATTCGCATGTCTCCCTCGGGAGGCTCCGTCGCGGTCGCGTCGCAGCGCGACGAGGCCGTCGCCTTGATCGATGTCGGGAGCAACAAGATATGGCGCTTCGAGGTGAACGACGAAGTCAACGACGCCATCCCGTTGGACGGCCACCCGGGCGAGGTGGCTTACGCCGACGACTCGGATGACGTGTTCGTGCGGCGCATGACCGACGGCGCGGTTCTCTTCAGCTCACTCCACGCGAAACCGCCCGGCTATCCGACGCGCGACATGAACGGCGTGGCGTACGACCCCGAGAGCGACACCTTGTTCGGCGGCAGCGAGGACAACGCCGTGTGGAAGTACGAAGGTTGGCGAGACACCGTCCGTTGGAGTCGCTCCGACGACTATCCGGGAGACGTCGACGTGATTGTCTTCCAGCCCAAGGTAGGGGGAGGACGGATCATCGCCGGATTGGACTCGCAGGCCGTGGTTGTGGAGTCCCCTCGCGGCGCGCGCCTGGGACCGTTCGGGGACCGGATCTTCAGCGACCCCATCGACGTCAGTCTCGGTAAGGAGGGAACGATCCTGACTGCCATGAACGGGCGGCTCGGGCGCTGGAATCCATCCCAGGACGCAGCGCTCTTCGCTCGCGATACACACCGCTCGACGCCGTTCTTCGCCGTCGGGCGGGTGGCGATGTTCGGCAGCTTCGACTCGATGCAGGCGTTCTTCGTGCGGCGCTCTTCAGCGATCCACGCCGCCGTGACTCCGCTTCAGGCCCGAGGCGTCGTGGCACAGCTGGTGACCCTCGGAGAGGCCGACTTCGCTCTGGTCGTCGGCGAGACGGCGACGCTCGTGCGCGTCAATGCGACCGAGGTGAGAGAGGCCCCGCTCGCTATCGCGGAGGGCTATAAAGCGAGCGCGCCTTGCGCCGACAAGAAGTGCATCGGCATCCTCTCGAAGACTGGCGTCATCTATGAGGTCGGAGCCGACACGGTGCTCCGCGAGGTCCAGCGAGCCGGGTCGATGCCACCGACCCCGTACCTGCATCCCGGCCCGAGCGGCTGGACAGTGACCAACACGCCGATCGCGCCGCGGTGAGGGGTCTCGGCGGCGGTCAGGGTCCGGTCCCGACGCGGGCCGCGCTGGTCTCGCCCAGGAGCTTTTGCAGGAACGCGATCGAGCCAATCTCCTCCCCGAAGCACACGAGGAGCTGACTGTCGTCGACGGCGTAGGCGAAGGGGCCAGAGGCCTTCAATGTCGCCAGCCACGTGGCGGGGTCGCCGGTGTAGAGCTCAACCGAGCCTGCCTTCGGCCCGACGAAGAGCGTGACCTTCCGCCCGTGGCCGGTGGCTCCCTCCCACGTGGGGGCGCCGCCCGCAGCGATCACGCGCTGGCTGAGCTCGGCCCCCGTCCAGTCGCGGAGCCGAGCGGGCACGACGACGGCCTCGAGCTCGGTGCGCTCGGTTCCGATCGGCTCGTGGTGGATGCCTTCGAGGAGGCCGGCCATGACCGCGTCGGCGAGCGGGCCTCTCGTCGCGGCGACGAGCAGCGTGAAGCCGCCGTCGTTCGTGAAGCGGGCGGCGCCGTAGCTCTTGGCCACGAAGGCGGCCTCGTGCCGCTGGTTCCGCCGGAGCTCCGCCACCGTGATGGGGGCTTGTCCCGTCTTGTCGGCGAGGAGCAGGTAGCCCTCTTGGCAGCGGAGCATCACATAAGCCCCCTGGCCCATCTGAACGCAACCTGCCATTCCCGCCGCGGCCGCGCGCGCGGACAACTCGGCGGGGGTCAGCGACGAGAGCGGGCGTGAGGTCGGCGCCGGCAGCGTCGGCTCGGCGCGAGCACTCTCGAGCGACTGGCCGCTCGCGGTGGCGTGGGGCCGGCGTGACCTCTCCCCGCGCAGCGCCCAGGCGCCGAGCGAGAGGGTCGCGATCGCGAGCGACGCCGCCGCCACCGTCATGATCACGGACGCGCGCGACCTCGCGCGGGGAGCGGGCGCGGGGGGTCCCAGCTCTCGCACCGTCCGGCTCGAAGGGACCACGGTGGTGTCCGAGGGTGGCTCGACAGGCGCGATCCGAATGGTGTCCTCGCGCGCGACCGCAGGAGCCCTTTCTCGGAGCTGGTCGAGCGCGCTCGCGAAGGCGCGCGCGTCGGGGAACCGATCACGCGCGCGCGGAGCGAGGGCTCGCTCCAGCACGGCGTCGTAGGGTCCGAGCTCCAGGCCGAGCTTGCGCGGGGTCGGGAAGCTCGACTCCGCGACGGCCTGACGCGCGTGCTCCGTGGACGGGTGCACCGGCGTGCCGCGCACCATCTCGAGCCAGATCAGGGCGAGGCTGTAGACGTCGGTCGCGGGGCTCGTTCGAAGGCCCGCGAGCTGCTCGGGCGCGGCGTATCGCGCGGAGAGGGCGCGCTCGGTCGAATCGGTGAGGGTCACCCCGTCCTCCGCCGCGTCGAGCACGCTCCACCCCTTCGCCGCTCCGAAATCGATCACGCGGAGCACGGGCGCGCCGCTCTTGTCGGTCTCGACGAGGATGTTGGTCATCTTGAGGTCGCGGTGGACGACCGCGAGCGCGTGGGCCGAGGCCACCGCGTCGAGCGCCGGCCGCATCAGGGCCGAGACCTCGCTCGCCGTCATCGGCCCTGCGCGCGCCGCCCGCCATGCGTGGAGCGTCACCGCCTCACACCACTCGAGGACGAGATAGGGGAGCGGGCCCTCCGGACCTTCGGCGGGGAGCAGGCCGACATCGAGGATCGCCACGATGTTCGGATGGCGGAGCCGCTCGAGGGTGCGGCCTTCCGCCAAGAGCTGCTCCGTCCGTACCGCGTCGGTCCGCCCGCGGAAGACCGGGACCTTCAGCGCGACCCGCCGATCCAAGCCGACGTGGATGGCCGAATAGACGACGCCGAAACCTCCCTCGCCGACGACGTCGCCGACGCGATAGCGACCGTCCACGAGCTGCCCGGTGAGCGGCCCCGCGCTCATGGTCCTTTGCGCGCCCCTCTGGCCGCGAACGACGTGGCGCCGAGCACGCGGGTCAGCATGGACTCGTCATCGAGCGGCCGCGTCGAACGGCACTTGAGGAGGGTGTCTCCGTCGTATGCGAACGTGAACTGGTCGCCCACGTCCGCCGTCTGCTTCTCCACGACCCTCGCGATGAGGTGCCGTGCCGACTCTCCCTGATGGAGCTCGAGCGTGACCAGTCCGCCTTCGACGCTGAACCCGACGGAGGTGAGTCCGCGGACGGTGATGTCGCTCGTGACGGTTCCGCCCGCGCGCATCGCTGCGCTCGCGAGCGTCTCGGGGCGCCAATCGGCGAGCCTCGCCGGGATGTCCACCATGACCGCGTCGTTCACGACGTCGGCCTCGCCGCAGCGCACGCCGGAGCACAGCGCGGCGAGGACCCCTTGGACATCGCCTCGCGGGGCCAAGAGGAGCGCGCCCCATTCCCCGTCCGTCGTGATGCGCCCCGCGAGACCGCCCACGACGCGCCGTCGAGCGAGCTCTCGGAGGCGCCCCCGGATCTGTGCGTCGGTGAGGCCAAGGTAGCGCCCCACGTGGAGCTGGGCCCGGCCGCAGCTCACCAACACGAACGTGTCGTTGTCCGTGTCGACCTGACAGAGATCGAGGCCCGCGCTGGCGAGCTTCCTCACCGCCTCACTCCCGCGAAGCGCCGACAATGGCCGGGGCGACAACGACGATGGGGCATTCGGCGGTGTGGATGCGACGCTCGGGCGAGCGCTCGCCGCGCTCGCGGTAGCGGCCTCGTTCGACGTGGTAGCAAGTGTGGGCGCGGCCGCGGGGGCGGAGCGGAGCGAGAGGGCCCCTGCGATCACCGCGCCCGTCGCGGCCGCGCCGATCGCCGCCGCCGCCCACCGACGCGGGCGCTTGGGAGCCGGCTGGACCGCGGTCGGCGCCGTCGGCGCGGGCTCGGCTCGAGGGCGCGTCGCCACCGTCTCTGCTTGGCGACGCGAGACCGACTCCGGCGCTGGCTCCAGCGCTTCCATCAGGGCGCCCGCATCGGGATACCGGTCCTGGGGCTTCGCCGAGAGCGCGCGCGTGAGCACCGCGTCCCACCTCCCCAGCTCGAGCCCGAGCTTCTTGGGGGTCGGGAGATCCGCGTCCAAGAGCGCGGCCATCGCCTCGTCCGCGCCATTGAAGACCCGCTCGCCGCTCACCATTTCGAGCAGGATGATCGAGAGCGAATAGACGTCGCTGCGCGGCCCCGACTTGAGCCCCATCAGCTGCTCGGGGGCCGCGTACGTCGGCGTGAAGGCGCGGCTCGTCGAGAGCGTCTCGGTCGCGCCGCTCCCCTCCTGCTCCCCGCCGAGGAGCTTGGCGATTCCGAAATCGATCACGCGCGGGACGAGCGCTCCCGCCTCCGTCTCTTCGAGCAGCACATTGGCGGGCTTGAGGTCCCGATGGGCCACCCCTTCGCGGTGCGCGTAGGCGATCGCGTCGAACGCGGGCCGCAAGAGCGTCCACACCTCTCGGGGCGAGATCAGCCCTTGTCGCGAGGCGCGCCACGCCTTGAGGCTCAGGCCTCCGCACCACTCGAGCACGAGATAAGGGAGCGTCGTACCGTCTTGGTCCGCGGGCAGGAGCGCGACGTCGAGGGCGGCCCCGATGTTCGGGTGGCGCAGCCGCGCGAGGGTGCGGCCCTCCGTCATGAAGCGCCCGACCGCGTCCGAGATCGCCTCGGGGGTGGCGAGCCGCGCGACGCTCGGGACCTTGATCGCGACGCGGGCCCCGAGGTGCACGTGGGTCGCGACGTAGACGCTCCCGAAACCGCCCTCGCCGATCTGCTCTCCGACGCGATAGCGATTGTCGAGCGTCGAGCCGGTGAGGGAGCCGTCCTTCAACATCTTGGACCGCGGATGTAGCGGCACCGCGAGCCGCGTATAGTACGCGCCATGGCTCGCACCATCGAGTCCGCCGACGCGTCGGTCACCAACACCGCGTCCACGCTGTCGAGCTCGCCGGCGGCTCCACGCGCGCGCCCCGTCACCTCGCTCGCGATCGTCCTCGAGGCCGACCGCATCGACGCGGGCGCGTGGATCCTCTCCCTCGCCGGCATCAAGCGCGTCACCATGCAACGCGGCAAGGAGCGCCGGGCCGAGCGCCAGGGCAGCGAGCTCGTCGTCTCGATCCCCGACAAGCACATGTCGAAGCCCCACGCCGCGCTCGAGCTCGGGGCCACCGTCACCCTGAACGACGTGGGTTCGAGCAACGGCAGCTTCGTCCTCGCCGACGACGACGAGGACAGAATCGAGAGCCAGCTCGTCGGAGCCGGGATCATCTTTCGCCTCGGTCACACCTTCGCCACCCTGATCTCGGACTCCGCCGTGCTCGTCGAGCGCGAGCGGCTCGGTCCGCCGTGGCCGTTCCGAACGCTCTCGACCTCCTTCGCCGCCGATCTCGTCAAGCTCGAGCGCGTCGCGAGCTCCTCGCTGCCGATCCTGATCGGAGGCGAGACCGGCACCGGGAAAGAGGTGCTGGCGCGGGCCATCCACGAGCGGTCGCAGCGCCCCGGGAAGCTCGTCGCCGTCAACTGCGGGGCCCTCCCCCCCAACCTGGTGGAGGCGCACCTCTTCGGCCACCAGCGCGGGGCGTTCTCGGGCGCGGTCAAGGACGAGATCGGGTTCGTGCGCGCAGCCCACCACGGCACCCTCTTCCTCGACGAGATTGGAGATCTGCCGCTTTCGTCCCAAGTGTCGCTCCTGCGTGTCCTGCAAGAGGGCGAGGTCACGCCGGTGGGCGCGTTCGAGCCCCTCAAGGTGGATGTCCGCGTCGTCTCCGCGACCCACAAGGATCTGAAGGCGGCCGCCGCGGGCGGTGCGTTTCGCTCCGATCTGCTGGGCCGGCTCTCCGGCTTCGCCTTCGAAGCCCCGCCCCTGCGCGACCGCCGCACCGACCTCGGCGCGATCCTCTCCACCCTGCGCGCCTCCGACGCGGCCCCATTGCAGCTCCGCCCGGACGCAGTCGCGGCGCTGCTCCGCTATGACTACCCGATGAACGTCCGCGAGCTCGCCCACGCCATCGAGTCGGCCCACGTCCTCGGCGGCGGGACGATCCGCGCCGAGGACCTGCCGCAGGCGATCCGCGACTATCAAGCCCCCGTCGCCACCGAGGAGACATCCGCCCTCAAGCGGGAGCTCGAGCGCTTGCTCTCCGTCCATCACGGCAACATCAGCCACGTCGCCCGCGAGATGGGCAAAGCTCGACAGCAGGTGCAGCGTTGGGTGAAGCGCTTCGGCTTGAAGGCCTGATCGCGACGCGCTCGGGTCACTCTCCTCCCGACGCGTTGGCGGCGAAGATGCCGAGCTCGCCGCCGACCCAGATGTGATTGGCGTCGAGGGCGAAGCCGGAGTGGAGCTTGCCGCCGCCCGCCGCCGCGACCTTGTCGGCGAGATCACCCCCCGAGACCTGGAACGAGGCTCCCCCGTCGCTCGTCTTCAAGAGCAAGCTCGCCCCCGCGTCGTAGTCGTATCCCACGATCCAGCCGTGCTGGCCGTCGGGGGCGAAGAAGCCATTGCGCAGCTCCATGCTCGTCGACGCGAGCTCGGGCGGAAGGTCCACCGGGATCCACGAAGCGCCCCCGTCGGTCGTGCGCGAAAGCCATTGCGAGCCGGCCACGACGTACTTCGAATACCAGGCGATCCCCTCGAGGTCGCTCGTGAAGATCACCCCGTCGGGAGCGTTCCCCTGCGCGTCGGCGTTCACCGGGACATACGAGGGGAAGAACGAGCGACCCGCGTCGTCGCTCACGCAGATCACCGTCTGGCCGTCCTCGATGGAGCCATACGCGATCCGCGAACCGTCGGGCCCGACCGCGATCGCCGACGTCAGCCCCGCGGCCGTGAAGTAGGGAGTCTGATGGCATTGGCCGGCAGGAACCGGGTTGGGGATCGAAGGAGAGGCCTCCGGCGCCCATACGTACTCCCAGCTCGCGCCCGGGCCCGGCGGCGTCGTCGTGATCGCGACATAGTCATCCGACATGGCCAGGTACTCGCCGCCGTGGGGCCGCATCACGAAGAGCGTCTCGAGCGCCAACGGCGTGCCATTGGACTCCAGCGCGAAGCTCGCCCCTCCGTCCGAGCTCGAGACCAGGCCGCACGCATTGCTCAGCGCGATGAAGCCGTCTTGGGTCCGCTCGATCCCCCAATAATTGATGAAGTCACGAGCAATAGGGTCGAACGCGCCCCCCAAACGCGACCTCGGTGACCTCGCTCTCGGTCGCCTTGAACACCGCCCCGCCGTTCTGGGTCGAGCGCGTCACCAGGTAGCCGTCGTCGAGCGACGCATAGTGAATCCCCGCTACCAGATCGACGCCCACGCGGACCTGGGTCCCGAAGTCGGGATCGGTGTCGTCGTTGATCAGCGGCACGATCGTCCACCCCGCGCCGGGCCCGGACCCGCCCTCCGCGCTCCCGCCGAGGCCGCTGCCGCCCTCATTGCCGCCGCCGGTGCTCGAAGCGCCCGTGCCATTGCCACCTTGCTCGCCCGCGCCGGAGCCATTCCCACCCGGACCGCTCGCGCCCGTCGGCGCTGCCCCCGCGCCCTCACCTCCGACCGCATCCCCACCCGCCCCGCCCGGCCCATCATCATCGAGCAACAAGCACCCCGTGCCGCGAGACAGAGCACAGCGAAAGGAGCAACAACACGAGCTAAGACCAGATTTTTCATGGCTCTCCTGGCAAAGGCCGCCGAGCGGCCGCGCTCGACCCCATGGCAAGCCACGCGCCACCGAGAGATCCTGCGTCGCCCCCGCGATCTCCAGCACCTCGCCCGCCGCTGCCACTGGGCATGCAAGCGCGGCCGGTGCTGCACCAACTCGAACAGACCCCGAGCCCCCCGCCGCAACACCTCGATTCGTTGCGCGCGCAGGTGCGGCGCTGGGACGTTCATCGAAGCGGCGCTCGGATTCCCCATCCTTCGAGCGGGCACGCGGGCTGCAATCCGCCGCCGCCGTGCGCCGCGCCGCGGAACGCGTCGCCGCACGCCTCTCCAACGAAGGAAGCCAATCATGCGAGCTCAACTGCGATTCATGCTCACCCTCTCGTGCCTGCTCTCCGCCTTCAGCCTCCCTGCCTGCCAAGGTGACTTCGACGAGTCCGAGAGCGACGAGACCGACAGCGACGTCGACACCGCGAGCTCTCCGATCGACGCGGCCGATCCGTCGGTCGCCGGCGATCCCACCGACGAGCTCGACCCCACCCTTGGCGATCCGACCACCCTCGAGAAACCGAAGGGCCCCAAGGACACGCGGACCCCCGCCCAGAAGGAGTGTCAGGCCCTATGTGTCGCGGCCGAGCTCGGGTGCTTCCTCCAGCAGCTCTCGAATCACCAGGACACCAAGTCCTGCGAGATTGAGTACAACGCCTGCATCGCCGCGTGCGGACAGACCGATGTCGTGAAGTGACTGGACAGGCGGCGCACGAGCATGGTCCCCGCGTCGGCAGCGACGGCTCGCCTACGCATCGCCATCCGTTCCCCGAGCGCGGCCGCCACACCCAGCGACGGGCTCTGTGTCTGCGCGGCGCCGCGGAGTCGGCCAGGTCCCGCCGGCCGTGGACTTCTCTGTTCTTGGGTCCCCTCGGTCGGCGCGAGCGCGTGCCTTTATGCCACGTCGCTCAATGGATCAGGTTCAGCGCGTGACCGCTCCGCGTGGACACCACCGCTTGCGAGAGCACCATCCGAGGAGTAGAGCTGAGATCGCTCCACCCGCTCGGAGGGATCATGCTCGAACAAGAGGGTGCAGACCCGGCCTTTCAGGCGGTGCAGAGCCGCCTGTTCGGCCTCGCCTACCGCATGCTGAGCTCACGGGCGGACGCGGAGGACGTCGTGCAGGACGCCTACGTTCGCTGGCACCAAGCGGACCGCAGCGTCGTCGAGAGTCCCGAAGCGTGGCTGGTTGCCGCGACGACCCGCCTCTCGATTGATCGCCTGCGGAGATTGAAGACGGAGCGAGAGACCTACCCGGGTCCATGGCTCCCGGAGCCGCTCCTGAGCGAGGAGCCTTCGTACCAAGACCTGAGGCTCGAGATCTCGTCCGACCTCTCGATTGCCTTTCTCGTCTTGCTCGAACGACTCGCGCCAGAGGAGCGCGCGGCATTCCTTCTTCACGATGTCTTCGATGCCGACTACGACCGCATCGCGATGGTGCTGGACAAGACTGAAGCGGCGTGCCGCCAGATCGTCCATCGGGCGCGCGACCGTGTCCGACGCGACGAGAGGCGCTTCCCCGCGACCGAAGCCGCCCGGGTCGGTCTGCTCAGACAGTTCAAGGCGGCAGTAGAGGCGCGAGACGAGCACGCCGTGCTGAGGCTGCTCTCGCCGGACGTGACGTGGACGGCCGACGGGGGCGGCCGGGTTCACGCGGCCCCACGAGCGATCGACGGCGCGCCTCGCATTGCCAGGCTCGCCGTCGGGCTGATGAGCAAATTCTACGGGCCCGGCACCACGCTGCACCTCGTCGAGGTCAATGGTGAGGCGGGGCTGTGTTTTCGCGTCGACGGCGCGCTGCGGTCGCTGCTGACCTTGGAGACCGACGGCACACGAATCTTCGCCGTGTGGGTGGTGGCCAACCCGGACAAGTTGCCGTCCGATGACGTTGGCCGCCGGCGCGGCTCAGCCTCGGTCAGCGGGCAATGATTGGAGTCGCCAGCGGCGGGTTCACTCGAGCAAAGCCCTCCTGCCGATAGTACGGAGAATATGGGTAAGGCGGAGTCGTCGCGCTCGCGGCATCGAGGCGAGCGACGTGCTCCGCGGAGAGCTTTAAACCGACCGCTCCGAGGTTGTCTCGGAGCTGCTCTTCATTGCGAGCCCCGAGGATGACCGACGCCACGGTCGGACGGCCGATCAGCCAGTTGATCGCCACTTGCGGGATGGACGCCCCGGTCTCTCTTGCGACCGCTTCGAGGGCGTCGACGACCGTGAACAGCCGCTCGTCCTCCACGCTCGGTCCGTACTGGGCCGTGCGGTGGAGGCGACTCTCGGCGGGCAATGGGGAGCCGCGCCTGATTTTCCCCGTGAGACGACCCCAGCCCAATGGGCTCCAGATCAGTGCACCGACGCGCTGATCGGCCCCGAGGGGCATCAGCTCCCACTCGTAGTCCCGGCCGACGAGCGAGTAGTACACTTGGTGTGCCACATAGCGCGGATACCCGTACCGATCAGCGATAGCGAGCGACTTCATCAGCTGCCAGCCGGCAAAGTTGGAGACCCCGACGTAGCGGACCTTCCCCGCCCGAACGAGCATGTCCAACGTCGAGAGCACCTCTTCGATCGGGGTCCCAGCGTCGAACGCGTGCAACTGTAGAAGATCGACATAGTCCGTGCCGAGGCGACGCAGGGCGTTCTCAATCCCAGCAGTGAGCCGCGCGCGGGACGACCCCGCCTCGTTCGGCCCCTCCCCCGTTGGGAGCCCGATCTTCGTGGCGACCATGACGCGGTCTCGGCGCCCATGTAGGGCCGCTCCGAGCACGCGCTCCGATTCGCCGTTCGAGTACACGTCCGCGGTATCGAACAAGGTCACGCCGGCGTCGAGGCAGATGTCGACCAATCGTCTGGCCTCCCCGGCGTCGACGTGGCCCCATTCGCTGAACAGCGGTCCGACGCCAGCGAATGTTCCAGTGCCAAAGCTCAGCACCGGGACGTGAAGTCCCGAACCACCCATGCGCCGGTATTCCATTGCCGTCATCCACCTTTGGTTGGGGCTGCGATCACCGCGCCGCATGGAGCGAGAGGCTGCCGGCGACGTAGTCACCGGGCACGGTGCGCGCGGCGACGTTGAGGCGGTTCCAGCCGTTGATGGCGACGATCGCCAGGCTCAAATGCGCGATCTCGTCATCGGAGAAGTGCCTCTTCATTCGCTCGAACACCTCGTCCGGGACGTGGCCATCCGTCACCAGGGTGAGCGCCTCGGTCCAATCGAGCGCCGCTTGCTCTCGCGGCGAATAGTACGGTGTCTCGCGCCACGCGCTGAGACCGTAGAGCCTTTGCTCGGTCTCGCCCTCGGCGCGCGCATCCTTGCTGTGCATGTCGAGGCAGTACGCGCAGCCGTTGATTTGTGACGCGCGCATGCGGACGAGGTGCAAAAGCCGGCTGTCGAGCCCCGACTTGCTCACCTGCGCTTCGAGACCAAGCATCGCGTGCCGGATGCCCGGGTTGACGGTCATGAGATTGATTCGTGCTGTTGCCATGTTCGCCTCCTACCCCCCAGACGAGGCAGGACCAGCTCTGTGACAGCGGCCGAAGTCATTCCGCCACCGGCTCCGCGATCGAGCGATAGCCGTCCCCTCAGAACGCGCCGAGATAGGAGAGGATCGCTCTCCTCCTCCCGGGCGGCGGATCGCCGAAGGTCGAGAGCGCTGCGAGCGGATAGTCGGGGGGGAGGCAGCGCCGCGGGAGCGGCGGCTCCTCGACGAAGGTGATGCGGAAGTGGGTCGGCGCAGCATAGACGTACCGACGCGCAAGCTCGCGCCCGTCGAGCCCCGGCTCGTCGAGGAAGGACTCGAGGTCGGCCCTGAAGCGCGCGAGCTCCTTCGCGCGTCGTCTCACCCCGAACAGCTCGATCAACCGCTCATCCCGCCCCGGATCGGGCTCGTCGGGAGAGCGGAAGAAGTACACGTGATCGGAGAGCTTCGCCTCTCGGATCGTGCGCTCGATCTCTACCAACCCCGTGAGCGCTCGCTGGGCTCGTCAGCTCGGGCCACCATCCGCACGGGGCGCGCCCGAGGCCTCGAGCGCATCGCCACTCGGAGCCGCGAAGGAGCCGCTCGCCTTCGGGCCTGTCGCGGCCTTGTCTGCGAAGGGCCGAAACGCGAAGGTGTGCTGCTTCACATAGTCGCGAAGCCACCCCACCAGGTTCGTGCCGTTGTCCGGGAAGTCGACGTAGAGAC
Source organism: Polyangiaceae bacterium (assembly GCA_044225865.1). Taxonomy (GTDB): domain Bacteria; phylum Myxococcota_A; class Polyangia; order Polyangiales; family Polyangiaceae; genus Xiheicaenibacterium. Next base: position 30,602 of record JBGAID010000082.1, read on the forward strand.
CGTAGGCCTTGGGCTTGTCTTTCGGGCGATAGACCGTACCGAAGAGGTAGTCCCAAATGGCGAGCTTGGTGCCATAGTTCTGACCATAGCCGTCACCCCACGCCCCCCACTCCAAGGCGTGGTGCCAGCGATGGAACTCAGGCCCGTTGATGATCCATTGAATGGGGCCGACCTTCACGTTGAGGTTCGAGTGGATGTACATGCCCCACACCGCGTCGAGCGTGCCCTTCATCAGCGCGACCTCCGGCTTCGCCCCCAAGAGCACGATCGGCGCGTACTCGACGGTCTGATTGATCAAGATCTCGACCGCGTGCGAGCGCGAGCCGGAGAGCCAATCGACCTCCTTCGGAGAGTGGTGCGCCTCGTGGGTCCGCCACAGCCACTTGTTCCGGTGCTGGAGGCGATGGAACCAATAGATGTAGAAGTCGTGCGTGACGAAGAAGAACCCTAGCTGGGCCCAGACCGGCCAGCTGCCGACGAGGTGAAGACGGGAAGCCGACGCGTGGTCCAGCCACTGAATCAGCGCGTTGATGACCAGGCCGAGGACGTAGCTCTGGACCAGCGTGTACATCACGAAGTCGTTGAACCACCCGTTCCGGAAGACCTTCTGCCCCTTGTCGTAGGGGAAGAGGCGCTCGAGGAGCAGGAACACCTGAGACGACACGACGATGATCGTCGGCGAGAGGATCACCCAGTCGGACCAGTCGATGGCGGGCACGCGTCTTCGTGCGTCAGTCCGCGGCGGAATTCAAGTCTTCCCCGCCTCGCGGACGGCCAAGGAGGGGCAGATCCGCGCCGCACGCGAGCGCGTGGTAGCGTGCACGAGATGCCTGAAGCAGAGGCTGTCGCGCGGGTGCTACGCGAGCCGGAGCTCGATGGTCCTCGCCTCGCGCTGGCGGCGATCGTCGGCGGTGACCGGGCCCGCGCGATCGACCATGGGATCCGTGCGCGCAACGCGCGTCGCGAGCGGCTCGACAACACGGCGTTCCGCCACGCTGCCAAGCAGCTCGTCCTGGTGCGGAAACATCTCGAGTGGACCGCACCGATCAGCGCCCTCGTCGAGGCGGTACACGTCGGCCGCGGCTTCGTCGAGGGCGTCACCCTACCGCTCGCCGCGTGGCGCGAGCAAGGCCCCGAGCTGGTCGCGCTGGCGCCGATCGTCCACTTGAAGATCGTCGGCATCGTGCACGGGCGCGTGACGGCGCTCGCCTCGGATCCGTTGCTGGCGCGCATCCGCTCGCTCGACCTCGACGGATGCCAGCTGGACGACGACGACCTACGTGCGCTTGTCGCCTCCCCTCACCTCGGTCAGCTGCGCTGGCTGGGGCTGGCTCGGAACGAGATCGGCCGCGCCGGCCATGCTGCGCTCGCCGAGGCCACGCCGCGGCTCTTGGGCCTGCGCTACGTCAACCTCGCCCTGAACGATTCGCCGGATCCCACTGACGAGGCCGCGATCGACGAAGTGGGCAACGTCCGCTGGCTCTCACGCCCCGAGGGCATCGAGCTCGAGCAACGCTACGGCGAGTTGCCCTGGCTACACGCGGCCTACCTCGACACGGACCGCGAGATCTTCTACGTGACCTGAGCTGCGGAGTCCAAGGAGGTCTACGAAGTGACCCGGATTGGACGCAACTTCGGGCGGCAGTACTCGTTGCGTCAGAGCGCGAGCTGAACGACGCCGATGTCGCGTCCGCCCACCGGTGGGAGGGGTCCGAAGCCGAAATCCGCGGGCGCCCCCGAGGCCTCGAGCATCACGATCGCCTTCCCGCCGGGCTGAAGCCGGAACGTCTGCTGCGGGCTAATGTCATCGGTGCGCGCCCCCGGTGTCCCGAGCTGCCGATACCACTGCAGAGTGCCGTCGAGCGCAATCCTGCCGACGACGATATCGACCAGACCAATCGCGGGGAAGCTCGCGCCGTCGATGTCGATCATGTCCGTGTCTCCGATCTCGAAGCCGATGTCCCCGCTTTCGTCGAGGTCTATCGCCGGGGCCTCGCTCATGAGACGCGCCCATAGCGGCTGGTACTGCGTCGAGAGCCCGAAGATCGCCCACTGTCCATTGGTAGGTAGCGGGATGTCCCCCAGCTCATAGAAATCGACATACCCCGAGATCACGACCTCGCCCCCGGGCCCAATCACCATCTGCTCCGGATAGCAGCTGTCGCAGTAGAGCCCGCCGTCCACCCACTCTCCCTGAGGATCGAGGTGGGCCAGGTAGCCCTGGGTCCAGTCGACCGGGACCATCGGCTCTCCGCCGAAGCTCACCGGGCTCGAGACCGACCCGGTGATGTAGATATCGCCCTCCTTGCCGAACGCGAGGTTGTGGTAAGTGTCGTTGTTCTCGAGCGGCCCGACCTGCCATGTGTGGCTCCACAGGAGGTTGCCGGTGGCCGCGTCGAATCCGAGCCCGTACCAGACTCGGGTATCTGGGCTCGAAGGATCGGCGATGACTTGGCCGTCATAAACCGCGCCGGGCGCGGCGTGACCGGCAATGACGATCTCGCCCAAGGGCGAGAGGCCATAAGCGGAGAACGTCACCCCGCCGTCGCCCGGACCGGTGAAGGTCGTTCCCCACTCGTAGCTGCCGTCGTCCGAGTCGAGCGAAGCGAACGCCGTGTCGCCCCACCCATCTGACGCCAGCGGGCCTCCGCCGAGATCGATGACCTCCGTGAGAGGCGTGCTGATGATCACGCTGGAGTCCGTTGCTCCCATGATTCGGTAGTGGCTGGTGCCGCTCTGTATCGTCGCGACCTGCGACGGCAGTCTTCGAATCCACCTCTCTTGCCCGTCCGCGGAGAGCTTGGCGATGAAGTGCTGGTTCGCGGCGTCGGCCAGGACTGTCTCGCCGTCGAACTGGATGCTGGCGCCGGGATCACCGATCCTCCCCGTGATGTAGACGTCGCCATTGGGGGCGACCTCGAGCGCGTTCCCCATCTGGTTCGAAGCGTCGCCGTAGAGGCGACCCCAAAGGCCGCACTCCGTTCCGTCGCAGTCCTCATCAGCAACCCCAGCACACGTCTCCTCGCCGGTCGGAGTGCACATCCCAGAAGAGCCTCCACCGCCGGATGAAAGGGTTGTCGAGCCGCCGGTCGAGTTGCCGCCTGTCGAGTTGCCGCCTGTCGCCGTACCGCCGGTCGACATCGTCGCGCCCGCGGCTCCGCCGTCCGACGGGGTCGAGCCCCCTCCTCCCCCGCCGCCCACGTCACTCCCATCACCACAGGCAACCAGCACAACAAGGGCGAATGCGAGGGCGAGCCTCGGCCCCAACGCACAAGATCTTCTCTGGCGAGTCATCCCTGACTCCTAACATCGACCGAATGCTCGCGCCATTGCTCACGAGCAGAAATACATCATTGTCGCATTCGTCGAAAGCGAGCACAAAAGCCCGCAAATCGACTGCACATCGTGGCATCTCGCATTTTTGTGAGCCGTATGAGCTCACCCGCGGCCATCTACCATTGGCCTCTATTTGCATTCGTCAGTCCGCCCTTTCGCTGGCGTGTTCCTGGCGACTTCGTCCACCACCCATCACCGGAGCCTCCTCGCCGTTGCCCTCTCGGCTTGGGCCCGCGAGCTCTCGGGGCGGGCGTGAGCGGATGGCGTGCCCCTCTGTTCACCGATGGCGACGGCGAGCCCGCGGGAGGCGTCCGAAGTTTTGACCGAGTCGGGCGGCGCGGGTAGGGTCCGGGCATGTTCGGTCGCATGGGCTGGGGCTTCATCGTCGCCGCGACGATGCTCGTGCCGGCTCTGCCGGTGGAGAGCGTCGCCAAGGCGGAGGGCGCGCATCCCGCGAAGAAGTCGCGCGCTCAGAAGAAGACCACCGCGCGAGCGGCGAAGAAGAAGAAGTCGCGCTTCCCGTCGCGGCGGCGTTCGATCTTCGGAGGCCATGGGACGGCGCCGCTCGCCTACTTCGTCTGCCGCGACTCGCGCGACATGGCCATCATCGGCAAGACGCCGGAGCAGGCTCAGCAGAGGTGCGAGAGATCGCACCGGGAGCTGCACGAGAAGGCTCCCTGTCGGTGCGTGGGGAGCGACGCCGTCGCCGTGTACGGGCCGTTCACCTATCCGAAGCCGAAGACGGAGCGCTGGTACTCGAACGCGGAGTATCCCTACGAAGGGACGAACCGAGAGCAGTACTCGCGCGACGGATATCTACCGACGCCGTGAGGGCTCGCCCGGCCAGGCAATGGGGCGGGCCGGCTTGACGCGAGGCGTGGACGAAGCGCACGCTCACGCTCCGTGAACCGAGCCCCCCTCCTCCTTTCAGCGTGCCTCGTCTTCGGATCGCTCGTCGCCTGCGGCGACAAGTCCTCATCGGAGGGCTCGGCGTCGGCGAAGAGCGAAGCCAACCCTGCGAAGTCGGCCAAGGCCACGGCCTCGTCTCCTCCCAGCGCGGTCTCGTCGTCGGCGGCGACGACGGCGAGCGGGAGCTCCGGCGCGCCTGAGGCGCCGGCCGCCGCGCCCGCGTACACCTCGACCGAGGGCCGCTTCGAGGTGAAGTTCCCCACGGGCAACCCCATCGAGTCGACGAAGGCGGACCCCAATGGCGTGGACTGGCACGACGTCTCCGCCGACACTCCCACTGGCAAGTACGCCGTCCAATGGTCGGACTTCGTCAACAGCGGTGAGGCCGAGGGCACCGTGATGGTGTTCATGCCCACGCGCGAGAAGGAGAAGATCAAGGTCGACAAGAAGATCAAGGTCGGCGCGTACGAGGGGCGCGACATGGAGGTGGCGCTCAACCCCACCCTGACGATGTGGCTGCGCTTCGTCATCGTAGGAAGGCGCGTCTACAAGATCGTCGCCGGCAACAAGGGCCGGCCGGAGGAGGCGAGCGCCTTCATCGAGTCATTCAAGGTCACGGGGGATGGGGCAGGCGCAGCTCCCTCGGCGGCCCCCGCCTCGGGCTCGGCGGCGCCCGCGGACGTCAAAGGCCCGGTGGGCGCGCCGAGCAAGGGCCCGCGCAGCGCGCCGGCCAAGCCTGCGAAGCCTCCCACGCCGCCTCGCGCAGACGACCTCTGATCGGCGGGGACGAAGCAGATCCAGGCACGAATTTCGGGCCGGCAGTGCCAGTGCGGGTCACTTGTCGGGATTGATGTGGAGCTTGTTGTCGCCGGCGAGCACGGTGATGTCCCCCGGCGTCAGCTTCACGATCGAGCCCTTGACCTTGAGCTCGATTGTCGTGTCGCAGTCGAGCTTGATGGCCTTCTTGGCGACGATCGCGAGGTTGCCGGATTTCGCCTCCAGGACGATGTCGTCCTTCGACTCCTGCTTGAGCTGCTTGCCGATCCTCTCCTTGCGGTCGAACCGGACGCGCGTGGCGACGTCTTTGGTCACTTCGGTTCGCTGCTCGTCCCCGATCTCCATGTATTGGCTGCCGCGGACGCAGGTGATGTCGTCGGTGCCGATCTTCGTCGCGCGATGGTTGCCCACGACGGTCGTCCAGTTGTTCCAGACGATCATGTGCAGATCTTTGTTCGCCTGGATGTAGCAGTTCTCGGCCCCGCTCGTGTCGTCGAGCTTCATGCCGCTGCCCTTCCACGCGTGGTTCGTGCCCGTGGGAGACTGGGCCTGGAACGGCCCCGGTTGGGTCACCGTGTCGGCGATCTGCTGGCTCGACATGGGCGTGCCGCCATAAGGGCTCGTCCCCCCACCCGTCGCGTCGGCGCCGCCGGCCGCCCCCATCACGAGACGCGGCGTGGACTCGCTGAAGATGCCAGACACGTTCTTGTACTTGGGCAGCGGGTCGGGGACCGGGTTCTCCTCGGTGTACACGCGGCCTACGACGACGGGCCGGTCCGGATCGCCTCCGAGGAACGCCACGAGCACTTCTTGGCCAATGCGCGGGACGTTGACGGTGCCGAGCTCCTTCCCCGCCCAGGGCTGGTTCGTCGGCAGCCAGCACGAGCTCTTGTCGTCGCGGTTGCTCTCGCGGTCCCAGTGGAAATGCACGCGGACGCGGGCCCACTCGTCGGTGTGGATCTCTTCGCCTCCAGGCCCCACGACCGTCGCGCTCTCGAGGCCGAGGACCTCGGGCTTTGGCGTGATGGGGTCCGGCCGATACGGAGCGTCGGTGTGGACGCACTCGACCGTAGTGACCCATTCACCGTCGTGGGTCCCTTCCAGATCCGCGTTCGTCACGAGCAGCGTCGATCCGAGGGCGCGGTGCGGATGACCAGCGACGCTCGCGATCGCCCCGGGGGCGAGCTCCAAGAGGCTCGAGTCGAACGTCACCACCTTCGCGCCATTGCGGCGCCCGTGCATCCGGTTCGTCGTCTTGCGCGCGCCTCTATCGGCGTCGGTGCGGGCGGCGCCGCGGTCGTCCGCCGCCGGCGAGCTGCCGTCCGAGGTCGACTGGTACAAGAACGCTCCCGGCTCGTAGTCGAACTGCTCGAGCTTCGCCTCCTGAGGCAGGCCGGCGCTGACGCTCGCGCGCGGCTGGGCCGTGCTCTCGAGACGATAATCGAGATCCCCGATCGTCATCTTGCCCGGCCGCAGCTTCGTGTGCACGGCGACGCGCGTGACGTACCCCTCGACGGTGGTGTTCGCGTCGTCGACGTAAGGGATGGCCGCGTGCGCGAGCTCGCCGGATTGCGGCTCATCCGCTAGCACGAGCTTCGTCCCCCCCTCGGAGGCGGCGAAGTAGTAGCTGATGCCGGCGTCCTCGAGCAGGCGACTGACGAACGCGAAGTCGCTCTCGCCGTATTGGACGCGGAACTTCCGCTTTCCGTGGGCGGCGGAGTCGACGCGCACCTCGTGCTCGACGCCCCACTCTCCGAGGATCTTCTGGACGATCTCGATCTCCGAGAGATACTGAAAGACGCGATAGTTCTTGCGCTGGGTGAGAAGCCAGAAGGCGGGCACGATGACGAGCCGGTAGCTCGCGAGCCCCTTCTCGTCGACGCGATGCTGCTCCATCTCCCGGCAGATCCCGCTCCACGACATCGTGGAGCGGCGGGTCGCGAGGCTGAAGCTCGCCTCGTCGCCGATGACCTGGTCGAAGTCGATATCGAGGCTCTTGGAGACGACCGAGAGCTCGATCGCGAACAGCTGATTGATGCCCTGCTTGACCGAGAAGCTCCGCACGTCGAGCGGGTCACCGGAAGCGACTCGAGCCTCCGCGTTCGCGGTCCTGGACATGGCGCTTTCAGGCATGGCTCTCCTCACGACTCCGGGTTGATGTCGACCTTGGCCGACTTGATGACGATCTCGGGTCGTGTGATCGTGATCGACGAGTCTTTCACCTTGAACACGATCGCCTCGTCGCTCTGCACGATGATCGCGTTCGGCGCTTTGTACTCGATCCCGCCCTCCGTCTTGATGCCCGCGTCTTGCAGGACCGAGAGCACCAGGGTGCCGTCCACTCGCTCGTCTCGCAGCTTGCCGACCTCGACGTACTGGTCTCGGAGCACCTCGAGCTCCTGGTTGTCGACGACGTCGATGCGCTGCTTGTTCCGCACCTTCAACATGTCGTCTCCTCCGACGAAGGTCGCGCGGTAGTTGCCGACCACGCTCGTCCAGTTGTTCTTCGCGAGGAAATTGAGGTCCTTCCCCGATTGAATGAACGTGATGTCCTGTCCTTGGGCGTCGCCGAGGAGGAACGCGTTCTCACGGAGGTACGGAGACACTGGCTTGGGGGGCTGGGCCGAGAACGGGCCGAATGAGCGGTCCCCGAACATGTCGCTGAACTGATAGTTGGGCATCGGCTCCGCCGCGCCGGTGACCATGGCCGGGGACGACTTGCCGATGATCCCGGTGACCTTCTTGCCCTCCGGCATCGGGTAGGCCGGCTTGTTGGACTTGGTGAACACGCGGCCGAGCACGACAGGCCGATCCGGGTCGCCGTTCAGGAACTCGACGAGCACCTCCTGACCGATGCGCGGGATCGCCACGCCCCCGAAGCCCGCCCCCGCCCAGGGCTGATTGACCGGCAGCCAGCACGAGCTCTTCTCGTCCCGCTGGCTCTCTCGATCCCAATGAAAGTGGACGCGGACGCGGCCGTACTCGTCGGTGTAGATCTCTTCGTCCCCGGGGCCGACCACGGTCGCGCTCTCGAGGCCACGAACGCGGGGACGAGGCGCGACGTGCTCGGGCTTGAATGGTGTGCTCGTGGCCACGCTCTCGACCTCGACGCGCCAGTCGTCGTCGTGGTCGCCCGCGATCGAAGCGCTCGTCGCGAGCAGGGGTGATTCGGTGACGGTCGCGTGAGGATGGTCCGTGATGGATAGGATGGTGCCGGGCGCGATCGAGATCACGTTCGACTCGAACGTGATGCGCGTCGCGTCCTGCCGCGCGCCGAGCAAGCGGTCATTCGCCTTGCGCGCGCCCGAAGACTCGTCGGTCCTCGCCGTGCCGCGATCGTCCGCGGCCGGGGTGTTGCCTCCCGCCGGGGCCACGTAGAGGAACGCCCCCGGCTCGTAGTGGAACTGCTCGAGCGCGCTCTCCTGCTCGAGGCCGCCCTTGGCGGAGAGGAGCGGCTGTTGGGTGCTCGCGCGGCGGTACTCGAGATCTCCAATGGTCGCCTTCCCCGGCCGTGTCCTCTGCGTCAGCGAGAGCTGCGTCGCGAACGTCCCCGAGGTGGTGCCTGGCCGGTCCTGGAACGTGAGGGGCGGGGCCTCCGCGTCCCGCCCGTGCGGCTCGTCGTCGAGGACCATCGTCGTCCCCTCCCCCGAGCCGCCGAAGTGGAAGCTGATCCCCGCGTCCTCCAGCATTCGGCAGACGAAGTCGAAATCGCTCTCTCCATATTGGACCCTGAACTTGCGGGCGATGTGCGCGGCCTCGTCCACCCGAGCCTCGTGGGGCACCCCCCACTCGCCCAAGATCTGCCGCACGATCTCGAGCTCGCTCATGTACTGGAAGATGCGGTAGTTCTTCCGCTGGGTGAGCAGATACGCCTGCGGCGCGAGCACCAGCGTGTACGTCGCGAGGTTGCCCGGGTCGACCCGGAGCTGGTCCATCTCCACGCACAGGCCGCTCCACGAGGGGCTCGCGTGCGCCGTCGTCAGGGAGAGCTCGGCGGGGAGCCCGATGATCGCGTCGAAGTCGATATCCGGGTTGCGCGAGACCGCCTCCACCTCGATCCGGAAGAGCCGGCTCATCGCCTGCGTGACGTGGAACGATCGGACGTCCAGAGCGTCGCCGGTCGCGACGCTCACATGTGCCTTGTTCACCATGGCCACAACCCCTGCTCCTTCATCCACGGCCGCGCGGTGCGGTTCCAGCCGAGCTCGGCGCCGGTCGTCAGGCCCGCCCCCATGGCGCCCTTCCCCAAGACGCTGGTGGCGGTGGCCCCCGCCTGCACGGCCGCCTTGAACGCGCCCGATTTGAACGAGTTGTAAGCCCGCAGCACGAGGAGGGCGTTATCGAGGGCCTGATACGGGTTGTATTCGGTGGGGGGCCCGCCGATCGCCACGTTCTGCGACGCGGTCGCGATGCTGCCGGGGCACTTGGTGAGGTCATCGAGCCGGGTGGCCGGCTTCTGGTTGTACGTGACCCACTTGCTGCCCTGCATGACGGTCGTATGGCAGAGGGTCTTGTCGGCTTCCTGGCCGCGGACGCCTTCGAGCTGGTTGATGAAGACGTTGGGGGAGCCGGTCGCCACACCAGGGACGCCGTTCTTGTTCCTCGCGTTGTACCACTCGACACCTTTGTCGATCGCCTTGCCGACCGCCCACTCGACGACGAACGAGGCCCCCGTGAATGCCCACCCCGGCCCCGGCGCCCCGAGCGCGGCCAGCTTGGCGACCCGATAGATCGTGTACGCCGTGGAGGCGGTGTTGAACAATGCCTTGGCGATCTTCCCCGCCAAGATCCCCTTCATCGCGCCGTGCTCGATGAGGTCCGTCCGCCGGGCCGCTCCTTTGACCTCGCTCATGCCTCCTCCAGTCGCGGGACGGGCTCGTATGTCTGAAGGAACCGCTGCGCCGTCTCTCGACAGAACACTTCGAAGGACTGGGGCCCCCTCGAGCGGAACACCCAGACCACCTCGCCGATAGGCCAGAAGATGCTGAGCTCGAACACGTCGGTCGTGCCCCCCACCCTCAGCACGACGATCTCCGCGCTCGGGGTGGGAAGGTCGATCCGGCGCCGCTCGACGAGCTCGTAGCCGGCGACGGAGAGGCGGAATTTCTCGAGGGCTTCGTCCACCTTGCGCTGCCACGTATCGCGCGTGGCGAACGGCCCGGCCACGACGTTCACCTCCCCCGCGTCGTATTGGTAGCCGGTGTCGTCGATCCACCCGTTGGGATATTCGAATACGCACTCCGTCGCTTCGCAGATGGTCATTGACGCCTCCGAAACGCGACCGATTGCAGCGTGGCCTCCGCCCGGGCGTCCACCCGGTCGCGCTCCGAGATCGGCCCCGCGAACTGGAAGGTCAGCTCGAGCTCGTAGTAATCGACGCTGATGAACCGGTAATAGTCGGCGGCGGCCCCTCCCCGCGCGGCGATGGTCACGTCCTCGCCTTCCAGCGGGCCGACCTGACGCCACTCGCGCCGGACGACCTGCCGCTCGTCGTAGGGGCCCTCCGGCATCGCCGCCATCAGCTCCTCGACCGTGGGCCGCTTCCCCGGCGGGGGCTTCGCGCGACCCACCATGAACACGGATCGCGTGTCGTCGGGCGGGCGGAAGACGTGGAGCGTCCGCTCCTCCCAAATATCGCCCGGGAGCTCGAACCGGAACCTGGAAGTGGAGAACCAGCTCATCCGAGCTCCACGACGTGAGCGACCTCGGCCATCGAGCGGACGGCCGCGGAGGCGGTGGCGACGATGATCTGCGTGCGGGTCGTCCAACGCAACAGGGCCCGCACGAGCTCGACCGCCCCCTCGTCGCCGAAGCCCAGCTCGGGGCCGTCCAGCATGAACACCGAGTCGACGATGGGAGACTTGGACGTGTAGAGCGCGGCGAGAAACCCATTCCGCTCGGAGGGGGACAGGCTGCTGTAGAGGCGCTCCTCACCTGTTCGGCGATGCCGCAGCGAGGGCGTGAACGAGACGCCAGTGCGTCGCAGGCCCATGATCTCGAGCTCCGGAAAGAGCTCCGCGAACCGCTGGCCCCCGAGCGCCTTTGCCGCCGCGTACTGCGGCTCGTCGAGGACGTCGTACAGATCGGAGAACTTCGTGTTCCGGGTGGTGAGCCGCTCGGACGCGCTCGTCTCGGCGGCGCCGAAGCTCAGCGGACCCGTCAAATCCCGCTTGTCGTGCAGGTAGTGGATCGAGCCGCGCTCCCCATCGCCGCGCTGGCTCAGCAGGGCCTGCAAGAGCTTCGGATGCTCGGGCGGGATCAGGGGCCTTCCCAAGATGCACTCGCTGCCGATCAACGACTCGCCGAAGCCGGAGCGAGCTCGCTCGTCGTCGCTCGGCTCCCAGTCGATGCGCACCTTCGCCGCGCCGCCGGCCGCGGTTACGAGCGCCTCCCACCGCGCGTCGGGCGACCCGTATTGGGCGATGGACTCCTTGGCGGCCGCGATGGCGTCGAGCACCGTCGTCTTGCCGCGCGCGAATCGTCCGTGGACGACGACGAGGTCGAGATCGTGCGTTCGCGGCAGATCCTTGTGGAGCCCGTCGAGGCCCCGAACACCCTGGAAAGAAAAGTAGCGAATACGCATGTCCTCTACGCTCCCGAGCCTTCCGCGGGCTGCAGCCCCGTCTTCTTCGATTGGATCTTGATCAGGTCCGGCTCGATCGTGATCTTGCTCTCCCCGACGACGAGCTCGATCTTCTCTTCGCTCTCCACCAGGAGGACCTTGTTCGCGCTCCGGTTCGCGATGGTGATCCCCTTCCCGGTCGACTTGACCTGGATGCCGTCGGCGCCCACCTCTTGCTCGAGCGTTCCGACGTCCTCGAGGCGCTTGCCCTTCACCACGAGGTATTGGTCGGTGCCGATCTTCACGCGTTGGTTCTCTTTGATCTGGGTGTTGGAGCGGTGGCCCACCCGCAGCTGATCATCGGTGCCGACGAGGCACGCACGGTTGTTGCGCACCACCGTCCGCCAGCAGTTCTTCACCACGATGTTCAGGTCGCGCTGGGCCTGGAAATAGACATTCTCCTCGAAGGTCCGGTCGTTCATCTTCACCCCGCTCCCATTCCACGAGTGGTTGACGCCCGTGGGGGAGGCGGCCTGGAACGGACCGGACTGCGAGACCACCCCATTGATCTCCGAGGGAGACATCGGCGTCCCGCCGCCGAGCAAGCTCGACCCGCCGCCGGCCGCGCCGCCGTCGGCCGCGCCCATGACCATACGCGGGGTCGTCTCGCTGAACAGCCCGGTGACCTCTTTGTACTTGGGCAGCTTGTCGGGGGGCGGGTTGGTCTCGGTGTAGACGCGACCGATGACCACCGGCCGGTCCGGATCGCCCCCGAGGAACTGCACCAAGACCTCCTGACCAATGCGGGGGAGGCTGACGTCGCCGAAGCCGGTGCCGGCCCAAGGCTGGCTGGAGGGAAGCCAGCACGAGCTCGTCTCGTTCCGCTTGCTCTCGCGGTCCCAATGAAAGTGGACGCGGACGCGACCATATTCATCGGTGTGGATCTCGTCGGCGGCGGGACCGACGACGGTGGCGCTCTCGAGGCCGGGCACGCGCGGCTTGGGCGTGATCTGCGCGGGGCGATAGGGGACGAGCGCAGAGACCGCCTCCACCTCTACCCGCCAATCGCTGTCATGATCCCCCAAGAGCGCGGTGCCGGTGACGAGCAACCCCGCCGTGGACGAGACGACGCGGTGGGGGTGGCCGGTCACGCTGAGGATCGACCCTGGGGAGAGATCCAGCATGTCCGACTGCAAGCGGACGCGCTTGTCTCCTTGCCGCCGCGCGAGGAGCCGTCCTTCCGTGCGCTCGGCGCCGGCGGCGCTGTCGGTCCGGGCCGCGCCCCGATCGTCGGCGGCGGGGGTGTGACCGCCGCCGCCGGCGCGGAACAGGAACGCCCCGGGCTCATAGTCGAACTGCTCGAGTCGAGCTTCCCGAGGCAGGCCTCCCGACTTGGTGAGCCGGGGCTGGTTCGCGCTCGCCGAGCGATAGTCGAGATCGCCAATCGTCATCTTGCCCGGCTTCACCGATTGCACCACCGACACCCGCGTCACGAAGGAGGTATCGGAGACCCCCGGGCTATCGTGAAAGGCGAGGTCGGGGAAGCCCAGCTGCCCCGCCTGTGGCTCGTCGTCGAGCACGAGCGTCGTTCCGTCCGCCGACGTCTCGAAGAAGAACGAGATGCCGGCGTCCTCGAGCATGCGGCACACGAACGCCCAGTCCGTCTCGGCGTATTGCACCCGGTACTTTCGCGCCTTGTGCGAACGAGAGACGCGCGTCTCGGCTTCGATGTTCCACTCCCCGAGCAACTGTTGAGCGATGTCGAGCTCGGAGAGATATTGGAAGATGCGGTAGTTCTTCCGCTGGGTGGCGAGCCACGCGCGAGGGGCGATGGCCAACGTGTACGTGGCCAGGTTGTCGCGATCGACGCGGACCTGATCCATCTCGATGCACACCCCGGTGTAACAGCGATTCCACGGGCCCGACTCGATGCGCACCGAGGCCGGCATCCCGATGATGTCGGAGAGGGCGACCGCGCCGTTCTTCGACACGACCCGCAGATCGATCCGCGACAGCTCGTTCATGCGCTGCCGGATCGCGAAGGTGCGGACGTCGAGCGACTCGCCATTGGCGACCTCGACCGAGATGGCCTTGGGATTGAGCAGATCGATCATGAGGTTCTCCCCGGTCTTCACGCGGCGGACTGCTGCAAGGAATGCTCGACCATGACCGCCTCTGCTTCGCGGCGGCGCTTCAAGCCCGTGGCGACCGAGGGGTCGCGGTCGTGATAGACCTTCATCGCGCGAATGCCGGCGGCGACCCCGGCGACGTCCTGCGCCGCGACGGCGGCTCGGATCGCGTCGAAGGCCACGCGCTTGAGCCGCTGGTACGGCTTGCCGGTGCCTCGACCGCAGTTGAAGACGAGCGACGTCAAAGCGCCGCGGACGTCCGGGCTCATCGCCTCCACGCCCGGGAACGCCGTCATCGTCTCCTCGATGAAGTGAGGGAGGCGTCGAACGCGGAACACCGAGACCGCGTCCTCCCACGGAATGGAGATGTCGCTCGTGGCCCGCACCGCCGCGCGCGAGCCCCCCCGCCCGATGTACCCGGCGAGCCGCGTGTACGCGTCCCGTGGGGCAGCGAGGTGCTCGAGCCGCGTCTTCCAGTCGCCCTCGAACCACTTGCGCGCGAAGGCCAGGTCGTAGCCGATGCCGATGGTCAGGCCGGAGGCGCTGTTCCCGGGCCAGTGCGGGTGGTGGTACTTGCGCTCGTACTCGGAGCGGCTGCGGGTCACCTCCCCACCGGCGACCTCCCACGCGATGATGAGCTGGATCGACGCCTCGCTGATCTGCACCCGGGACCTCCGGCCGCCGCCCTTACATCCAGCGTGCCAGCGACAAACGCGGGAAAATCCGCATAAGACGTGGCCCGTTTGCGCACGAAGCGAAGCCCATTGAGTGCGCGAGAAGCGCAGCAGCTCTTATGTGATTTCGAGGGGAGACTCCTCGAAAGCTCGCGTAGCGCCGCGCTCGCGCCAGATGAAGAGCTTATGGTCGTCGCAGCGCGGCCCGCCCTCGCCCCCGCGCACGCTCGTCACCAGGAACGCGAGCGGCCACGACGGCCCCGGCCCGAGCGTCGCCGGCCCGCCCTCGAAGTGCGGGGCCACCCCGCCCGAGAGCACCGCCTGATCGGTCCCGCTCAAGGAAGCGCCCATGTCGAGGTGCGAGTGATAGAAGATCTTCACCGGCGAGCCCGCCGCTCGCCCAGCCCGAATCGCCTGCTCCAGCACCCGCTCCCTGAACGCGAAGAACGTGCGCGCGCTCCGGAAGTACGTCTTCGGGTCCCGCTCGTGGAGCAGCTTGGCCATGTTCTCGATCGCCACCGCCCGATCGCACAAGAGCGCGTCGTCCGCCGGCCCCGCGAGGTACCCGCAAGCCTCCTGATCGGCGAGGTACCCAGCCACCGCGTCCTTCTCCACCGCCTCGAGCGCCGCCCGCGTCACCCGCAGCCGACCGTGGATCCACGGAGCGCTTTGCCAATCCATAGCGCGAGTATACGCGGGGGACGCGCAGCGGCGGAATTGGGACCCTCGAGCCGGGACCGGTCTGGGCTGGATGAGCGCAGTTCCAGGCGCGGAGATTACAGAGTGAGGACTTCCTCGATGGTCTTCATGAGCTGGAGCGTGCGCCCAGCCAGTGACGACTGTCTGTCAGCAGATCGACCGAGTGGCCCGAGGTATGTGCGATCGCCGAACGGGAATGAGGTGGCGACGCTCTCGCCGGGCTCACCGGACCCAAACCTCCTCAATCCGCGCGTCCCGATGGATAATCGTCAGTGCATCGAGAAACGGCTCGAGCAGCTCGGGTTCTGGCTCGAAGCCTTCCAGTCGCGTGACCCATTCGTCCGCGAGCGCGGTACCGGCCAGCTCGAGGCTGGTTCGGTTCATATGCTCGCCACTCGATCGGGCGAAGCCGCCGATACGCACGAGTCGCTCGTAAGCCTCCGAGAGGCGCCTCATGCGGGACGACGTCTCGGGACGGAGCGGATCGGAGAAGGTCACGCAGATGACGAGCGCATCATCGCCTTGCGGGTCGACTTCACAGGGGAACGGCACCTCGGGCAACCTCATGGGATCGGCTTGCTCCAGGGAGACGAGCCCCGACGTGCTCACCGGCGGTGCGTCCTCGCGCGCCTCCTCCGCCAAGACGATCCGTGATGTCCCGTTCTGGAGGCCAGCGCACCACAAGACCCTGGCGAGCGACACCACCGCGGAGGAGCGCACGGGCGGAAGCTGCACAGCCGCGCGCAGGTCGCGTCCAGGCCCTTGCCATTGGATGTCCGCGCGCGCCGCGGGGGAGCCCTCGGGTCTTCCAAAGAAGCCCTCCTCGACAGAGGAGATGAACGCTCTCAGCGCGGCGTCTGGCTCCATCGGGTCGGGCCATACCTGAACGCCGCCGGGTTGGATGAACGGCACGAGCTCCTCTGGGCGGCTCGACGCGTCCACCTCGACGGTGATGGCGATGTTGCGCTGGACGAGCCCTCCGCGAAACGAGGCCTCGATCGCGATAGGGCGCTCGACGGGCAACGATTTCACGATGTAATAATCTGTCACGTTTCCCTCCTCGAGACCGCGATCGCCCCTCGCTCCGCGCCGACGCCGTGCGCGAGCACGATCACCGCCGAGCGTCGCTCTTCGGCGCACAGCGCCATGTAGAGGGGCAGCGTAACGATCCCGACGTCTCCGAGGTACTGCGCCGGCTCGATCGGGTCGACGACGATTCCGCGACGACCGAATGTTCGCATCGACGCATAGACCCAGTCCTTCTTTGCGTCTTCGATGCCGTTGTAGTCCAGAAGCACGTCACCGACAGGAGCCGACGTATTCGTCAGCACGGCGTCGATGGCCCGCGTGAGCGCCCCGCCGGGGGCATCGTCCATCCGCTGCTCCTCGGTGGCGTTCCTGCCCATATCGACCAGCCCGGGCGCGCCATCGGCTCGCCCCAACACTAGGAGGACCGACGCCTCGCCCGGCACGAGCGAATTGAGCCGATCCAGGGATTTGGTCAAGCCCAACCCGTCCAGCCACGAGAGCGTCGGAGCCTCGCAACCGCTTCCCAGAGCAGCGAACAGGACTGTGTCGACCTCGCCGGCTTCGAGCCACGAGCCAGCCATGTCGAGCGCGCCGAGCATCGACACCGAGCCATTGCAGCAGATTCGAGCGAAGGCCGGGACGAGCTGACCGCCGCATATCACCTGCAGACGCTCGAACACTCGGCGCCCGAGCCCGAGCCACTCGCTATCGAGCCTCGCGAGATCCTCCACGAGCGGTTCGAGCTCCTCCGGTTGGGGAGGGAGGCCCAGGCCGCGGCGCTCCAACCCCAACACCAACCCCACGCGGCCAAGCGGCAAAAGGCGCCCCAGCGCCGACCCCAGCTGCTCCAAGACCGGTGCCAACAAAAGCTCACCGCGGTCGCGGCCTTCCAGGTGAGGGGAGACCTCCAGCACCGGCGCGACCACGAAGGGCTGGCCCCGGCCGTCGGCGAATGGAGCGCGGCGGTAGCGCCTGATCCTCGCCGCGAGGCTGACCGCCGTCTCCGCGAGCGATTCGCCGATCGAGGTGCGCGCGAACGCGGCGCGAATGGTCACGCCCATGTCGTCGAGCTCCTCCCGATCACGCGAAGCTCGCGAACGAGGATGGGGAACGAGGCTGCGCCCGAGAACCGGACCGGAACGCTGGAGCGCAACGTCAGGGTGAGACGGTCTCGAAGGGGGTCGATCTCCAACATGTCAATCTGAGGGACGCAAATCAGGCCCGGCAGCTTGATGCGAACACGCACCCTCGGGACCTGGGCGCGATAGGTCCCGGGGACACCCATGTGGGTCGTCTCGATCGTCTCACCGCCACGCAGGGGTGGCCGCAGGACCCATGGGCGAGGCGCGACGTCGTAGAAGCGCTCGTCGAAGTCGCGCGGGAGCAAGGGCGCCTCGCGCTCGAGCCAGGCAGCGTCGTAGGTGCCCGCGTACTCGCGACGCGGCGACCAAGAAGGCGGGACCCAGCCGAACGCAGCTGGCGCGACGCGATCCCCGGGGGACCCGAGCCGGCCTCCCGAATATTCGACCAGGGGAAGGTCGACCTCCGTAGGATCCACGCCCGAGCTCTCCTCCCAATAGCCGCGCCCAACCGGATTGTCTTGGAATCGCATGGCGCCGCTCGACCCGCCGAACGCGACGTCGAACGTGGGCACGACCGGACGATAGTCCTCGATCGCGACAGCCTCGAAGGCGCTGCCGCTCCTCCGCCAGCGGCGCGGCGCAAAGCCGAGCAGGTCCGCGGCGATCGTCCCGATCTGCACCCTTGCGTTCACGGGGCCCCGCGTCACGCTCGCGCCATCCGTTATCGCTCCGCGGACCGCCACGCTGGTCCCCGTGCGCGTCACCGCGATGTCGCCCGGCGCCACGAGCATCCCTCGATCGTCGAATCGGTCCGCCGTGACTACAGGCGATGGGTCTGTCGACGGGCTCCCTCTGCCGTCCACCGTGACCTTCACCGCGACGACCAGCACGTCACCGCCGCGCGCATCCGAGAGCACGCTGAAAGAGGCGGGGTACGGGGTCATGTTGATGAGGTTCACGAGGGCCTCGGTGCTGCGAGCTCCCAGAGGCCTACCTCGCGACGGGATGGGGAGAGAACGCCGTCGGGGAACACCATTGGCGACCGAGAGGGCCGTGGCTCCAACAGAGCACGAAGCGCCCGATAGGACGGCGGTGAGCTCGGCGATGGCTCGCCGCGAAGCGGCAACCCGAGGTGAAGCCGCTCATTCGAGGGTCCTGCGTATTCGTCGATCCAGCGTCGAGCGGCGTCGGCGTCCGGTCGCAGCTCTCGGCCATCGTCCCGCATCATCTCCTGCTCGCCTCGAACGAACCAATGTCCCGTGATCGTGTGAAGGGCACGTATCGCGGGGTCGGAGCCAGGACCTTCGATCTGCTCGACGAGCCACCCGACCGACATGGGCATGCCCAAGAGACCCAACCCGAATGCGCGCGTCCTTAGGTCCAACGGCGTCCCCGTATCCAATAGCCTCCTGGCCGTAGAAGCGTGCCCGAGCAGACAGGCGGCCAACGCACACTGCCGATCCACCCAGCACGCGTCACCCAATAGGCGGTCCAGGAATGCAGCGGCGGCGGCGTCCTCGGCGCGCTCTCGGAGCGCGCACGCCATTGCCACGATCGCGAAGGGCCGCTCGGCCGGCGCTGCCCCGCCCAGCGCGCGCTCGGCGACCAGGCCCATGAGGCGAGGCGCCGGCTGCATCGCAAACAGCAGCAGCGCGGCCTTCCTCACGCCGCTCCGCTCACTGTTCAACCAGCTCTCGAGCGTGCCCGTCTCCACGGTCCGCTCCGACCCTTGCGCCAAGGCGATCTCCACCCGGTCCGGCTCCAGCCGCGAGACGACGGCTCCGGGCAGCCGCGCCAGCACCCCGGCCGCGACGAGAGGATCCCGCAGCGCGTCACCTGGCGTCGCGGTCGGGTCGAGCATCAGCGCGACCCAAAGCGCGGCGGAGCTCTCCGCCGCGAGCGCCGACGCCATTCGAAGCGTCGCCTCGCGCAGCGCCTCGTCCCTCCGAAGCTCGAGCCCGCGCACGTGGGCAGCGATTCGGCGATCGAGCGCCACCTCCTCATCGTGAACGGGGCGCTTCGAGTAGCCCAACACGCGACGGCGCTCGAGGAGCCCCTCCAGACAATCGAGGTGCTCCTCCACCAGGCGCAACGGCAGAACGGGCGATCTATGACTGAGCATTCAAGCGCTCCCGCGCGCGCGATTTCGCCGCCTCCCAAGCGGCCCGCATGCTGTCACTCGAGCTGGTGCGCTCGTGCAAGTACTGTCTGAGCCGCGCCCATAGCTGCTCGTCCACGCCGTGCAGCGACATCGCGAGGGCGGGCGGCATGTACGGCGGCTCGTGGAACGCGAGCTCGTGAAGGTCGGCGAAGAGATCCAGCGGCAGGTGTCCGAGCTCCATTTCCCGCAGCAGCTTCGGCCCGAGCGGATCCTTGAAGCGCGCGTCCCAGACCGTCTCCTGCTTCGGCGCCTTGGGCACGTCCGGGCGCCAGACCTCGTCGGTGTCGAACCGGGCCAACCACGCGTGCAACTCGTCAATCGTGAAGTTGCCGGGCTCCACTGGGCCATTGATGCGGCGGTGGTTGCGCTCCCGGATCGGGGCGAGCGCCTTGCCGAGCTCATGGTAGACGGAGAGATCCTCGCCCTTCTTGATGTCCCCGAGCAGCGGCTCCGGGCCCGCCTGGAAGCAGACCCCCTTCTTGATCTTGTGGAAGATGATGCGCTCGCTGAGCTGCTTGCGGAGCTTCTTCTCTCCCCCGACCCGTGGAAGATGATGCGCTCACTTCGAGCACAACGCGACTTCTTCTCTCCCCGAGGATCGCGTTGAGACGAACGTCACCAGTTCACGCCTTTGATCGTGGTGTGGCAGCTCGCGGCTGTGTCTCCGCCGGTCGCCAGGTCGACACCTTGGTAGCGCATGCAGAATGGCAGCGCGAAGTGTTTATGGGACATTGCGTGACTGGCAGCGCGAATCGGCCACAAGACAAAGCCCCCGAGCCCGTGCTCGACCTCTGTCGCACGGGCAAGCTCGAGTGACTCGACTAGGATGCGCTGCCAATCCCGATCGGACCACTCCGCGTAGTACAAGTTCTGGGAGTCGGCACTGGGGAAGGCCGCTTTGAAGAGTTGCGACGCCGGCTCGAGACTGTCCTTCGCGACGTAAGCGGTCCAGCTGCACCATTTACCGAGACTGGCGCCCTCATGCGCGTTGTCCCTACCGTATTGGCGACAGTTCGGACGGTAAGCCCGGAACCGTCGCGTTCTTTGGTCCCAGAAGTGAGTCAGCTCGTCTGCGTACCGATCGACGAACCGCTCGTATTGCGTGATCACCGGCTCCGTCGCCGCCAACGTTCGTGGGAAGAACAGGGTGACGCCGGGCACGAGGCTATGTTTTCGGGGTGCTTTGGGCAGCTTCACGCTACGCCTCCTTCGTTGGCTTGTCGCCGACCCACCCGTCTTCGGGCTCCAGAATGATGGGAGAAAGCCGGGCCCGAAGACGGGCTGCCGCGTCGGCGCCGGCTTCAAGCCCGGCCCCAGTGGAAGCCATGGGAGCGGCTCGAAACCGGGGGCCTTCAGCTCACCCGTAACCTTGGGGAGGGCTTTGAGCACGAGGTCGGAGATCTTCCGCTTACATCCGCAGCCCTCGGGAGTACACTGGATATGGCGGCGCACCCGCGGGGAGGAGCTTTTTGTACCTATCATTCTGTTCGTCGTCCTCATTGTGCCGGGAACTTGACCTCATAGATCGCGGCGACGTTATACTGCGTCAGTGCTTCGCGGATCGTGCGATGACCACGTCGGAAGCCGATCCATCCTGGGCATACGCTCGGAATAGGGCAGAGGCAGCGGCTCACCCCGCGAATCGGTCCAGCGGCTGCTCGTACCCCCGTACACGACTTCACCGTTTTTGAACGTAGTCTCGATGTAGATGCCCGAGAAGTGCGGGTCCCATGCCGTCTTCGGCCCTGCGGGAGGTCTGTCCCCCATCGAGCGGCGGAAGCACCATCTTTTTGAACCCATGTTGAAGTAGCAATTACAATGATCACGCACACGATCATGTGGCGCAGCGCCGCGTTCTTCAGGGTTCTGGATCACCGCGGGAGCACCACATTGCCAGGGCTGCCATGACGCCCGCCGATGTCCTCGTGGCGCGGCACCGGCTTCGCCCTCGAA
>JBGAID010000083.1:0-51290 GCA_044225865.1 Polyangiaceae bacterium
CCCACGAGAGGGCGCGGAGGCGCGCGTCGTCGAAGCCAGGCAAGCAGCGAGGCGTTCGTCGACGCGCGTCATAAGGGAGCGGTTGGGCCAACAACGCCACCCCCGTAAGATGCCTGTTAGGGCGAGATCTCGATACCCAGTGATGGAACGACGACTGGCTGCCCCCACTTCGCCACCTCTTCCCCAGCGAATGCGATCACGGGTCGAGGGAAGGCGAGCCCCGCCAACACATCGAGCCGGATTGCCATGGCCGGAAAGAGACGCAGTCGAAGAGACGGCCGCGCATAGGGAAGCGCAAATAGGATGTTCGCCTCCCCGCCCTCGAAAGGGGCGATTGCGTGCCCCTCCATGTGCATCCAGGAGATCCCCAATCCGGTTTCGATTCGCAGACCCAAAGCCGCGTGCGGATCGGTGGCGTTGACGGCGAAGCCCAGCCCTACCATCCCCGTCCAGACGGCACTGCTCCCCTCCGCCGCCACCACCGTCGAAGGGAATGGGCTCGCCGCGGCCACGACCGCGACGCCGTAATAGGGAGACGGGAACCAGCTCATTCCCGCGGTCGCGGACGCGGCCGTTGGGACTCCGCCTGGGCTTGCAACGAGGCCTACGCCCAGATCGAATGCGAAGGAACGACGCTCGAACGCGTAGTGATGCGTCGGGGACTCGGTCCACCTGAGGTCGACGGCAGGTGAGAGCCGCCGCTTGGAAGCTCGATGGGGGCGCAGCTCCGCGCGCACGACCTCGACGGTGCGTACGGCGTCGATCGCTTCCTCGGCACGCTCCCCACGCACGACGTCGCGGAGTGTCGCTCCGCCTAGCGCCCCGGGTATCCACACCTCGGTTCCGTCATCGGTCACCTTGAGCGCCGCCACCAACCCGAGGTCTGCCAGCTTGTCGCCGACCGCCTGCCTGGATGCGTCGGCGGACCACGCGTCCACGTCGACGACCCTGAAGCCGGATGCCTCGAGCTCGGCGTGGAGTCGCATCGCGAGGTTACCGCGACTCGCCGCATTCGCGACCGCGATCTGCGGCGGCTCGCCTAGCGCGTCCAGCGCGAATGCAGCGACCGCAGCGAAGACGCATGACCCGATGAAGGCGGAGCGAATCACGGGCCGGCGATGCTCCTGGCTTCGTCGGCGAGCGGTCCCTTTGGATAGCGTCGCACGTACCTTTGTGCGGCGCTCCGCGCCGCCTCGTCGTCGCCAGCGAGGTGGAGCGCTTCCATCAACCGGCCCAATGCTTCTCGGGCGAGCGTGCCATTGGGCTGCTCCTTCAGATACAAGGCAAACCATTCCGCGGCTTTCGCGTAAGACCGCTGATCATCGAATGCGATGCGCCCCAGCATGAATGCCGAGAGCGCCGCACGCGAGTCACCGGCAAACCGGCGGCGCAGGATAGATAGGGCACGCTTGGCGAGGGCAGCGTCGCCAGCGAGTCGGGCAACGTCGGCGAGCTGGGCGACGTCGTCCGCGGTTCCGCTATCGAGGATTTCCTCGACGCCAGCGCGCTTCGCCGCGACGAGGGCCTTTTTGAATTGGCCTTCTCGCGCGAGCGTTCTCCAATCTGTCGAGGGCTCACGAGGCGCAGTTGCGCTCTCGGCTGTGCTCGCAACGGAGTGCGGCGTGGCTTCGGGCACCGCGGACGGGGCGGACTGGGATGGCGGCGCGGGCCTCGTGCTCGGCGTCGGAGTCATCGGTGCGGCATCGGCTCCGCTCGCCGTCGGCGCAGTAGCGGGCTGGCTCGACGGCAGAGCGCCGAGCTCGAGTCGCTGCGTCTCGACCGAAACGTGGACTGTCTGACCCGAGGTGACGGTGCGCCCGTCGCCGACGACCGGTCCGCTGACCGAGACCGAACCTTCGATCAGCTCGAGCGTGAATTGGCTTCTCTCCGAGTCCCAGTCAGCGCGAAATCGCGTACCGGTCACGCGCACCGTGAATGGTCCGACGTCGAACAACCACCGCGCGCCGGGGTGGTGCTTCACCGTGGCGTCGACGTTTCCATGCTCGACGACGATGCGCGCTCCCGCGTCGTCGATGCTCGCAATGCGCGCGCTCG
Source organism: Polyangiaceae bacterium (assembly GCA_044225865.1). Taxonomy (GTDB): domain Bacteria; phylum Myxococcota_A; class Polyangia; order Polyangiales; family Polyangiaceae; genus Xiheicaenibacterium. The sequence goes on from JBGAID010000083.1 coordinate 2,056, forward strand.
AGCCTTTTTCGAGCACGACCTCCGTGCCGTCGGTGAAGTGAAGGGTCTCCGCCGTCTGAGCCCCCACCCACGTACCGACGTCCAGCCGCTGACCGTTGGAAAGCGTCACGCCGAGGACCGGCGGCGGACGATGAAGCCGTACGACCAGCACCGCCAAGACGAGCGTCGCGGCCAGCGCCCCCGAGGCGATCCACCGCCAGGTTCTTCGGGCGCGCTGAGATGAGCGCGCCAGGAGGCGCTGCTTCGTCCTCGCAACAGCCGCGGTGGAGAGACGTCGGTCTTGGCCGGCGGCGATGTGGCGACCGAGCTCCTCGAGCGGCGTCAGCGGCTCCATCGGCGCCCCCTCGCGAGCCACGGGGCAAGCACGCTGTCCTTCGACGCCATCGCGCCGAACCGCTCCTCTGCGCTCGCAAGGCGCCGCTTTGCCGTCGAGAGAGAGATGCCGCAGCAGTCGGCGACCTGACGTAAATCCATTCCTTCGATCACCCTGAGGGTGAGCGGGATCCGGAGGTCCACCGGCATGCGTTCCAGCAGCGAATACGTTCGTCGCACCGCTTCGACGTCGTCCTCCGTGGCAATGGGCGCCTCTACATCGGGCTCTTCGTTCATCGAGAGCGGCGTGAACCATCGACGCCGGGCACGTCGCTTGAGCTCTGTCCGAACGACGTTCACCGTGAGGGCCGAGAGCCACGCTTGCAGCAGCGCTGGCTCTTTCACGGTTCGCGCTGCGCGAAGAGCCCGCAGAAGCACCTCGTGATGCAGATCCTCGATTTCGCTATCGGAGCCGAGGAGGCGCGTCAGGAGACGCAGGACATGGATGCCGTAGCGGTCACAGAACGCGGCAATGGCGGCGACGTGTCCGCGAGCCATCCCGTCGAGCAAGGCGCGGTCGTCACCGACGAACGGAAGTGCGATCACCGCGCCGCCCAAGCGCGCCCCCTCGGGGGGTTTTCGTTCCGTCGGGGGCTCCTCGAGGCGGCCGCGTTCTCGTGAGGTCGACGCTCTGCTCATTCCACCTCGAACGCGCAGTCGGCCCCGCCCGACCCTTCGTACGACGCGTTCATGACGACGACGTTGTCGCAGTCGGCGGCCGCGAAGTCCTCGCACATGCCGGGCATCGGGCAAGACGCAGATCCGGTGAGGTTCCCTTCGATGAGCCCATCGACGCATCGGTCGAGCGCCTCTACCGAAGCGGAGCAGGGAGCGTGGAGGATGTTCCGAACGCAGTCGGCGACGGTCGGCTGCACGAGATCGACTCGTCCGCCCCACGGTCCGTCATAACAAGTGAGGCACCCGTATCCGTGGACGACGCCGGCCTGCTCGTAATGGGAGGTCTGGGGTGGGTTTCCGTCGGCGAAAGGATATCTGTAGAGGACGTAGCTCTCGCACCACGAGGCGGCTTCCTCTGCCGTCATGATGGTTGCCCCCGTGGGCGCCTCAGCGCCGGAGCCGCCGCCGCGCCCCGGACCTTCGAGGGAGCCACCCGCGCCGCCTTCGCCGCTCCCTTCGGAGGCCGCCTTCCCATCACGAATGGGCTCACCCGTGATGGTGGCATCACAAGCCACGAGCGCCCCCACGACGAGCCACGGCCCCCACCCATCCCATCGAAGTGCCATCGGTCGCTCCTTGCCGTTAGGACCTCGGGCCGCTGAGAAAGGGCTCAACTTTCGACCGACGCCCCCCGGATCGACGGGAGGACGTCCGCAAAAACGCGAAGGGCGATCTCGAGAGTTTCGAGATCGCCCTGCTGTCCTGCTTTGGTTGCGCGGGCAGGATTTGAACCTACGACCTTCGGGTTATGAGCCCGACGAGCTACCAGGCTGCTCCACCGCGCGAGGGCACTCTAGCTATCGGGCCCTGCTTGTCAACGACTTCGTGATCGGAGGCTCGATCGAGGCTGGTTCGGCCTAGGATTGCCGCGATGCGGAGGGCGGTGTTGCTCGCTTGGATCGGGGTCGTGGGCTGCGCGGGGGCGCCGGTCGAGGGTCCGCGCGTGGCGGCCGCGCCGGAGGGGACGATCTCGTTCGCGTACGCGCCGGAGGTCGTGGGGGAGCGCTGCGAGGAGAGCCTGTCGCTCTCCACGCGCGGCGTGCGAACCGAGGACGACATGGCCTCGGCGTGGGCGGAGAAGAAGGAGCTGCGCTCGGTCTATGAGGTGCTCGAGGCGCACGGAGGGGTCTCCACGAAGGAGCGCGTCCGGTACGAGAAGTACGCGCTCGATCCGAGCGATCCGGAGCGCCCGACGCCGGTCCTTGGTCGGAGCTACGTCGTGGAGCTCGTGGGGTCGTCGAAGTCCGTGCGCGAGGCCTCGGGGGCGGCGCTGACGGAACGTGAGCAGCGCTACTTCGCGACCTACTGGTCGCTCGGCAAGAAGGACGCATTCGGTGAGGCCCTCGATGGGCGATCGTACGCGCCGGGGGCGTCGATGCCGGAGCTCGCCCCCGTCATGCGCGAGCACATCGCTCGAGGATGGGACCTGGCGATCCGCTCTTCGCGGTTCGTGCTGGTGGGACGCGAAGGGAATGGCGCTCGCGTCGACTACGCGATCGAGCTCGAAGGAAAGACGGACCAGGGGTGGCCGGTGAAGATCACCGCGCAAGGAAAGCTGGTCGTGGAGGTCCCGCGTGGCTTCGAGGCCCTCGACGAAGAGACGCGGGTGGTGGAGATCGCCGCGCCGAGCGGGGTAAAGCTCGTGGAGCACGGCAAGCTGCGGCTGGCGCGCGAGCGGACGCGGCCGGCGGCGGTGGCGAGGTAGTCGGCCGCGCGCGGTTGGCGTAACCTCCCCGCATGCGCAAGCTCACCGTGACGCACGTCTTCGAGACGGACGTCGAGACCTATTGGAAGACGTTCTTCGACCCCGAGTACAACAAGAAGCTGTACCTCGAGGGGCTCGGGTTCCCCCATTACGAGATGTTGGAGAACTCGGAGTCGAAGCGGCGCATGAAGGTGACGCCGAAGATGAACGTGCCCGGCCCGGTGGCGAAGATCCTCGGGGACAACTTCGGCTACGAGGAGCAGGGCACCTTCGACAAGGCGGGCAACATCTATCGTTGGAAGATGGTGCCGAACACGCTCGCCGACAAAATGACGACGACCGGCTTCGCCAAGATCGAGCAGGCCGGCGACGGCAAGGTGAAGCGCACGAGCGAGGCGAACATCGAAGCAAAGGTGTTCGCGGTCGGCGGCCTCCTCGAGAGCACCGCGGAGAAAGAAGTCCGCGAGAGCTGGGAGAAAGAGGCCGCGTATATGAGCCGCTACCTGAAGGAAAAGAAGTAATCGAGTCATGTCGCGCACGTTCGCCGTCGGAGACATCCACGGAGACATCGACGCTCTCAACAAGCTGCTCCGGCGCTTGCCGAAGCTGAAGAGCGACGACACGCTCCTCTTCATTGGCGACTACATCGATCGCGGGCCCAAATCGAAGGAGGTGGTGGAGCGCATCCGCGAGCTGCCCCGAAAGACGAGCGCCCGCGTCGTGGCCCTGCGCGGCAACCACGAAGACGCCTGGCTCCAAGTCGTGAAGAGCGGGTGGCCCGAGTTCGTCATGCCGCGAAAGAACGGCTGCTACGAGGCGCTCTGCTCGTTCCGGGGACTGCCCATTCCCAAGGAGGACGACATCCCTTCGGTCGAGGAGTTCAAAGAGCTCCTCTCCGGCTCCTTCTTTCCGAAGGACGTCGTCGAGTGGATGGAGTCTCTGCCCTTCTTCTATGAGGACGAGCACGCCATTTACGTGCACGCCGGTCTCAAGCGAAAGGACAAAGACAGCCCGTTCCCTCACCCCCGCGAGGTAGACAATCAGCGATCGCTCTTGTGGGTGCGGGACATCGACTTCTTTCGCCACTATCAGGGCAAGCTCGTCGTGTTCGGGCACACCACCACCGAGCAGCTGCCGAACGAGCTGAGCACGTACACCACCGACGACCCGACCGACCTGTGGGCGGGACCGTGCGCCATCGGGCTCGACACGGGTGCAGGCAAAGGCGGCTTCTTGACGGCGTTCGAGCTCCCCGCCGGCAACGTGTACGAGTCGCGCTGAGCGCAGAACGCTGATACGGTCCGGCCCGAGGAGAGGGGCATGGATCGCACGGAGCGGCACGACGACTCCGCCCAGTCGAGCCCGGACACGCCGGTCGCGGCAGCGCACGTGCACCTCGTGTTCGGGGATCCGACGGGGCTGGTCCAGCCGGTGGACCAGGAGGGGATCGTCCTCGGCCGGGAGCTCGCCTCGCAGGAGAAGGGCGTGCAGCTCGCGGACGCGCGCGCGTCGCGGCGCCACGCCGCGATCCGTCGGAGCGGGGCCTCGTTCAAGCTGGTGGACTTGGGCAGTCGCAATGGCGGCTTCGTGGACGGGGCCGCCTTCGCGCCGGGAGCGGACGTGGCCCTCTCGGATGGGGCGGTCATTCGCATCGGCAACTCGATCCTCGTCTTTCGAGAGGGGCGCGCCGTCACGGATGGCGACGAGACGCTCTCCGCCTTCCCTGGGCGTTCAGCGGCGGCGACGGTGGTGCGGCGGAGGCTGCGCGCGCTCGCGAGCGCGACGGGCCATGTCCTGCTGATGGGGGAGACGGGGACCGGGAAGGAGAGGGCGGCTCGGTTCATCGGGGCAGCGGCAGACCCGGAGCGGATCGTGGCCGTCAATTGCGCCGAGCTCTCGAGCGATCTCGCGCGGGCGGAGCTCTTCGGGCATGCGCGCGGCGCCTTCAGCGGGGCGGCGACGGCAAGAGAGGGGCTGATCGACCGCGCGCGCGACGGGGCGATCTTCCTGGACGAGATCGGTGAGCTCTCCCTCGAGGTGCAAGCCGACCTTCTCCGCTTCATGGAGGACGGCGGCTACCGCGCCGTCGGCTCGACGGAGCTTCGAACGAGCCGCGCGCGAGTCGTGGCGGCGACCAACGTCGTCCTGGACGACGCCGTGCGCGAAGGTCGCTTCCGGCGTGATCTGCTGGCCAGGTTGCGGGCCGCCAATGCGCCGCTCGAGCTCCCGGCGTTGCGCGATCGGCGAGAAGACATCCTCGGGTGGGCAGAGACTTTCCTCCGTGAATTGCTCGATGACGAGACCCCCGCCGCGCCGTGGTCGGCGGGCCTCGCGGAGTGTCTCCTGCTCTATCCGTGGCCGGAGAACCTCCGCGAGCTGCGTGGCACCGTGCGCGCGCTCGCTTCGGGTATGGACCCCTTTCCGCTCCCCGCGACGGCGCTGCCCGCGCGCATTCAATCGTTCCGGCGTGAGAGCCGCGCCGTCGCTCCCGCCCCCACTGGCACGCCCCTCGGTGAGGACCCGTCGCGCGAGGACATCGAGCGCGCCCTCGCCAGCACGCGCGGAACGATGCGTGCAACCGCCGAAATGCTCGGCGTCGACCGGCGAAAGCTCTATCGACTCTGCGAGCGGCTAGGAGTCGACGCGGATGCGTACAGAAAGGACGGATGAACCATGGGTTTGAGATCTCCGGGCAATTGCGACAGACCGACTTCCGAAGCAAATCGCACGACCGCGCTCAACAGAAACTGGAATCCCCAACGGCATTTCGCGCCGGTCGCCGTCGTGGTGACCGCGAGCAATGCCGCCCAAAGGACCTTCAGCTTCAAGGCGGCGAGGGTCGACGGCACGATCTACGAATACAAAGACATTCCTTGGGCCGACGAGACGAAGATGTGGGTGTGCTGCCCGAGCAGCCTGCCTTCCACGTGCAACGATCCGGACGATCCGACCAACGCGTCCAGACCGCCCGCCGTCGGGGTGCGCGGCGACCTCTACCTCGAGAAGAGCTTCACCGACGCGGTCACGCCCGTGATGAAGCACGGCACGCCCAAGTGGCCCGGGTCAGCGGCCGGCGATGGGCCCTATGCCGAAATCACCGTGATGCCTTCGAGCATCCTCTTCAGCGGTATCGAGCTCGAAGATGGTCAGAACAAAGAGGGCGCCGTAGATTTGCTGGATCCCAAGCTCGCCGACGTCCATCACGCGCTCGTGGTCGAGCCCAGCGGTACGAAATTGAGGCTCAGCGCGAAGGGGTTCACGGCGTTCGGCCAGCCCTTTCCGCCCACCAAGACGCTCGAGGACGATCTGACAGCGGCGGTGGCTATCATTCAGGCCCCGCCGACCGACGCGGCGGCGATGGCGCGGGCGTGGGCGGTGGTCGCGACCGCAGTGGCGACCCTCCGCCGAGATCACGGACCAGCCGTGAACCTGCTGCTTCCCCTCATCAAGCAGGTCATTCCGGACTTCTAACTTAGCTCGGCGGCGGAAGGTCGACGCCGGACGATCAAATGGGGAGGCCGGCCCGGAGCAGCTTGTTCAGCTCGTGGTGTGGATCCACACGCTGATGCGGATCCACATCGAACGGCGTCGTCACGAAATCCTTGATCTCGTTCCCCGCCCGAAAGCGCAGCAGCTTGGCGTTGAGGAGGATCTCGGCCTTGCCCGAGATCCGCTGAAAGCGCGCGTCGAAGACGTACTCCGGGGTTGCGAGGATCGGCCCGAGATCAGGGATGAGCCGGTTGCGGTAGGCCTTGCCGAGCGCGTTGCTCGCTCCCGTGGATAGATCGATTGGCTTGAAGTGCGGCGCCGATAGCCTGGCAATGGGCACCTGGTGGAGCGTCAGCAGCTCCACGCGCTGAGTCGAGGGCGCTCCGTCGCGCAGCGCCGCGACGGGCGGAGGCCGGGTGACGCGCCACGCGTACTTCTCTGGAAGAGGTGGCTGTGGACCGGGCGGCGACGAGACCTTCTCCACGCTCAGCAAGCGATCCGGGTGCCGGAAGAGGCCGCTCGCATCGAAGTCTGTCTTGTCGACGAGCCCCGTCGACGCGCGGACGGTGCAGTTCCACATCTGGGCGAGGTCGAAGAGGAGGGTGGGACCATTGACGGAGAAGCCCTTCGACTCCGGGGGGGTTTCCCCGGCGGAGCAGCCGATGATCCAAACCTCCATGTCCTGGGTGACGGCGCCATAGAGCGCGCCGTAATTGATGGGATTGGAGTCGAGCGAGTAGTACCTCTTGAAGTCGCTCGTGGCGTATCTCCCCGTGTATGTCTCGCCTATCGAGACCTGGCCGGGGCGGCCGTGTCCGATGACTTGGATGATGCGCGGCTTCGGCTTCTGGCCGAGGGGAGGGGGAGGGTTGGGCGCCGGCGGATGCGCGGCCATGACGCTGCCGAGCTGGCCGACGAACCCGGCGCGATGAACCGGATGAGGCAGCGCGGTGAGAATGTCTTCGATGACCGCGTCGGGTCCGCCCGGGTTCGCAGGATCCGGATCCGTCTCTACGATCGTGACGTGGCTCATGTGCCCTCCCTCTCTCGCACGCAGCGTACTCCGACATTGAACATAAAGAAGCGGTCTTCTCGCGCGTTTCGAAACACGGTGGTGGTGTGCTGCAGCTCGACGGGGGACTCGAAGTCGCCGCCGCGCACCACGCGGAGGGATCCCTCCACTTGGCCCTCTTTGGAGATCCACTCCGAGACATTGCCGGCGAGGTTCAACACACCGTAGGGGCTCGCGCCGCATGGGAAGGCGCCGACGGGCGCGGCCCATTCGAAGCCGTCCACGGCGCCGCCCGCGTTGGCGCAATGGGGGTCCCACGCCGCCCCCCACGGGAACAGCCGCTTGGGGTGGGGGTTGGGTCCGCTCGGGAGATCGGCGCCTCCGCGGGCGGCCTTCGTCCATTCGTAATCGCCGGGGAGACGCTTGCCCATGTATCTGCAGAAGGCTTGCGCCTCGAATGCGTCGATCGCGGCGACGGGCCGGTCGGGATCGCCGGCGTGCTCGAGCGCACCTTCGGTCGGGTAGCGAGGCACGGGATAACCGGTGAGGCTCGCCATTTCGGCGAAGGGCGCGAAGGCGGCGTTGGAGACCTCGGTGCGATCGATGGCGAACGCGGGCAAGGAGACGACGCGCTCTTCTTCGACGTAATCGGAGAAGGCGGTGGGTGGCTCTCCCGGCCCGCCATAGACGAACGGACCCGCGGGGACGTCGACCATGTTCGCGGCGCTCGCGCGGCAGGTGGGGACGCGGATGACGACGCGGGGAGGGTCCGCGCGCGAGACGAAGCCGGGCAGGGATTGGAGGCGTATCCACGAGGGCGGGCAGTCCTCCCCTTCTCGCCCGCGGCCGTCGATGCGCAGAAAGGCCATGCCGCCCGGGACCTCGACGCGCTCGACGTGATCGGCCGAGGCCTCGGAGAGGGGCCGGATGACGTGGACGAGGCTCGCGGGGAGAGGGTCCCCCGGCGCGTGCACGTCCCCCTCTCGGGCGCCGTAGAAGCGCCACGACAGAGACGGCAACGACGACGCAGCGACCGGGGTCATCGCGCCGTCCACCCAATCGTAGGGCGACAGGACGAGATCGATCTGGCCGAGGTTGCCGCCGGCGAGGCGGAGGGTCTTGGCCTGATCTTCCGCGGTGAGCTTCTGCTTTCGGAATTCATTGGCGACGGCGAGAGATGCAATGGTCACCACCGCGGCCGCGGCGATGCCGGCGATGGCGCGATTGCGAGACCGCCTTCGCAGCATCGCGTGACGCTTCTCTCCCTCCGCGAGGAACGTCTCCACCGATGGCGGGAGCTCCAGGGCGAGCTCCTCGCCGCGCCGGCGCGCGACCGCGATATCGCTGGCGCTCCAGGTCTCCTCCGCTCTGCGCCCGCGGCGCGCCCATAGCCGCGTCGCCTCCTCCAGCTCGTCGAGCAGGCGTCGCTCCTCGCGCGACTCGTCGATCCAGCGGGCGAGGGTGCCCCAGCTGCGGATCATCGACTCGTGGGCGAGCTCGACGAAGGTCGCGGGCTCGCCGGGGGCGCGGCGCTGGACGAGGAGCCGCGCGCGCACGAGGCGGTCGAGGACGGCGGCCGTACCCGCGGGGCGATCCGCGAGGAGCGCCTCGCGCTCGATGATCCGACGCGCCTGCGCGCCCGCGACGAGGCGGAGGAGCAGGTGACGGGCGGTGCGCTGGCTCTCCGGATCGAGCTCGGCGATGACGCCGTCGGCATGGCGAGCGAGCGCGCCCGCGACGCGACCGAGCCTCTCGAATGCCGCTCGAACGAGGAGGCGCCTCCCCTCGTCGCGCGCCTGCCAGAGGGCGTCGCACGCGAACTGGAGGAGGGGCAGGCTCGCGCTCGCCTCCCCGATCTCGGCGAGGATCTCCTCGAGCATTCGCGGATCCTCGAAGGCGTAATCGCACCGCGCGAGGGGCTCCGCGATGGCGCTGGAGAGCTGCTCGATGCCCAGCCTCTTCAGGACGAACATCTCCTGAAACGCCGGGACGCGACCGATGAAGTCGTCCCGGATGGTCATGACCACGCGCACCGGATCTCGGCCGTCGTCGGCGGCGGAGGTCAACACGTCGAGGAACCGCTGCACCGTCGCCTCGGGGAGGTCGTGGTTGAAGAGCTCTTCGAGCTGATCGACGACGAGAAGCACGCGCGCGCCCTCGGCGGCGAGGGTCGCGAGGCGGAGGGCGAGGAGGGTCGGCGTCTCGTGGAGGTCTGCGGCGAGGGCGTGGGCGTCGCCTTCGCGATCGATGGCCCGCGCGAGCTCGAGGAACGGATCGGCCCCCGGCCGCATCGCAAAGACCTTCCACCGCTCGGTGGCGCGGAGGCGCGCGACGACCCCCGCATAAAGGAACGAAGTCTTCCCCGCGCCGGTGGGGCCGACGACGGGCAGGATCGGGGCCTCCCGCAGGCGCTCCAGGAACACGTCGACCTCCGCGTCTCGACCGAAGAAGAAGGCCGCGTGCTCCTCCGCGAACGCGGAGAGGCCGCGGTATGGGCTCGCGTCCCCACGCGCGGCGGGGCGGTGAATGGCGCCTTCGAGGCGAGCCCGAAAGGCGGAGGCGGTGGGTCGCACCTCCGGATCTCGAGCGAGGGACTGCTGGACGAGATCGGCGATGGCCCGCGGGGCTGCGGTCGGCCGCTCCGGCGGGCGAGGGGGGCTCAGCACCGAAGCTCGGCGCGCGCGCGCGTCGGCCGCCATCCCGAAGGGGTGCGCGCCTTCGAAGAGCTCGTAGAGCATGACGCCGAGGGCAAAGACGTCCGTCTTGTCGCTGATGGGCTCGCCGAGCCATTGCTCCGGCGCCATCCAATCCGGCGTCCCGGCGACGACGCGCGAATCCGCGCTCTCGGCGGTGAGCGCGAGGCCGAAGTCGACGACCCGCAAGCGCCCGTCCTTCGGCAGCACGACGTTGCTGGGCTTGAGATCACAATGGCGCACGCCCGCCGCGTGGGCGTGGGCGAGGGCGTCGGCGATGTCTCGACCGATTCGAAGCACCTCGTCACGACTGAGTCGTTCTCGGCGCGCTCGTTCGGCGAGCGATTGGCCCTCCAGATACTCGAGCGCGAGGTAGGGCATCCCCTGGTGCTCGCCGACGTCGTGGATCGCGACGATGTGAGGGTGATTGAGCTGCGCGGTGGTGCGGGCTTCGATCAAGAACCTCTCGACTTCGGCCTGACCCATGGCCGCTCTGCGAACGATCTTGAGGGCGACGGAGCGGCCGAGCGCGGTGTCCCGCGCGAGGTAGACCCGACCCATGCCCCCCTCGCCGACGAGCCTGCGAATCCTGTACCGGCCGACGAGCGCAGACGGCGCGAGGCGTGTCTCCGAATCGAAGGGCTCGATCGCGGCCGGCCCCTCCCGGCTCAGCGTTACGGGCTGGGTAGCGGAGATCGATGGGCGATCATCTGCGTCCTCGGAGGCGTCCCCCATCGCGTGGCGCGAGCATACGCCTCCCCGCCTCGAGTGAGCGACCCGCTCATGTGCAGGCCATGTGCAGCGCTCGGGTGCACACGGTCCGCGTCGATCGAACCGCGGGGCGTGCGCTGGCACGCGCGCTGCTCGAGGGCGCCCCAATGCACGCCGACACGCTGAGGCTCACCGCGGGTGTGGTCGTCGACGGCCGCTTTCGGCTCGATGCTCCTGTCGGGGAAGGGACCATGGGCGTCGTGTGGGCCGCGACGGAGGTCTCGACGCGACAGCGGAGCGCGCTGAAGTTTCTCCGCTCCACGCCGGACGAGGAGCTCCGGCGGCGACGGTTCGAGTGCGAGGTGCAGGCCCATCGACAGGTTCGACACCCGCACGTCGTGCCCATCCGCGAGGCCCTGGAGCTCGGCGACGGCACTCCGATGATGCGCTTCGAGCTGCTCAGGGGCGAGACGCTCGCGCGTCGTCTCGAGCGCACCGGCGCGCAGACGATCGACGAGGTCGCGGAGTGGATGGCCCCGCTCCTGAGGGTCCTGTCCGCGGTGCACGCCGCGGGCGTGGTGCACAGAGATCTGAAGCCCGCCAACATCTATCTGACGCGAGGCGACCCGCCGGAGCAGCGCGTGCGCCTGCTCGATCTCGGGATCGCGAAGCGGCTCTCGCGACTCGGGACCGAGGCCTTCGTCGAGACGGCGGGGAGCCCGAGCTACATGGCGCCGGAGCAGTTCTTCGGAGAGCCCGCGCTCGACCATCGCGCCGACGTCTTCAGCCTCGGGGTCATCGCGTTCGAAGCGCTGGCGGGGGTGAGGCCCGTCCCGGGGGACACCACCCACGCCATCCTCGCGCCGCTGCTGACTCGACCGCCGCCCGCCCTGCCCCTCACGGTGCCGCGCGAGGTGAGGGCGATGGTTCGGCGCATGCTCGCGGTCGACCCCGAAGACCGGCCCGGATGCCTCGACGAGATCGCGCGCGTCTTCGCTCGCGGGGGTGCGGCACGCCTCCCCGATCGCTCGGTCGCCACGCTCACTTCCAGGTCGTCGTCTCGTCGGTCTCGAGGATGATGTTGGAGGGGACCTCCTTCTGACGCATCGACGTCTCGATGTGAGTGTGCGTCTGGCGCGAGACGGGGGAGGCGGGGCTCACGCGGAGGACGAGGAGCGTTCGGCCGTCGAGGTGAGCGCGGCCGGCGGTCAGGTCGGCGCCGGCGGTCGGGATGTCCAGGTCGGCGCCGAAGTCGGTCCGCACGACGACGACCGTCGAGCCGCCTTCTTGCCGAATGGCGGTGACGATGGAGCGGCTGGTCGCGCGGCGGATCTTCGCCTCGGCGGGGCGATCACCGGGGAGCTCGCCCATCAGGACGCGATCGAGCTCGTCGAGGACGTCTCCGACGTGGAGCGGGCGGTCGGGCAGGGCGGCCACGATGCGGTCCGGATCATCCGTGGTCAGGCGCTCACGAACCCGGTCGAGATCGCGATCCTTCGCCGGCGGAGGATCGGGCTTGCTGACGCGGAGAGGCCGGGCGGCGTCGATGAGGAAGGCCTGACCGATCAGGCTCTCGTGCTTCGGCTGGCCCACGGGAGGGCCGCTCGTCTCGACCTCGTCGTGGAGGATCTCCGCGCGCGCGCTCGCGCACCCCGTCCCGCGCGGCTCGACGCACACCCGGGCGTATTCGAAGCGACTCGTGGAGGCGACGTCGATGGACATCGGGCGCTCCGAGAGCAGCATGTCGACGTGGGAGGAGACCGTGCTCTTCGACGAGACGAGCAGGCGCGAGCCCCTCTCGGGCGTGGCCTTCACGAACGTCGCGGTGGGCCCGGATGCGAGGGCGGCGGGGGGCTCGGCGGATCGAGGCGGGGGAGGCGACGCCCGAACGGGCTCGGCTCGGGGAGGTGGAGCGCACGCGGAGATGGCCCACGAGACGCCCACGGCGACGAACGTGCGGTGCATGGCGGGACGGAACTACGCTCGCGGGTCGATGTCCATGCCGACCGTGCTCCGAAGACACTGGCTCGCCGCGGCCGGCTCCCTCGCGCTCGGGTGCACGGAGGGTCGCGGCTCTCAAATCGCGAGCGCGCGGCGCGGCATCAAGGCGCGGGCTCGCGCGCTGGCCCAGGCCGCGGAGCTGCCCTTCACCGAGGCGGCGTTGAAGAAGGCGCGAGCCGCCATCGCGCCGCTCCACGCGCGCCGGCCTCCCAGCGAGCCGGGCGATTGGCTGCGGGATCATCCGGAGCCCGGCCAGAGCTTCGAGGGCTACCTCGCGTCCGACCCGACCGTCACGACGGAGGCGAGGAGGACGATCGTGGTGCTCCCGATGGCGGGCCTCTCGGAGGCGCGCCAGAAGGTCGTCGACGCGACCGCGGAGTACATGCGCCGGCACTTCGGGCTGCCGGTGAGGATCGCGGAGCGGCTCGAAGCGACCCCGCCGAAGTGGGCTCACCGGGAGAACGGAGGCGCGGAGCAGATCCTCACGCGGTGGCTGCTCGAGAAAGTCCTGCCGAAGCAGATCCCGAGCGACGCGGCCGTGCTCGTGGCCTTCACGGGGACGGACCTCTACCCCGACCCCGCTTGGAACTACTGCTTCGGAGAGGCGTCGCTCGAGGGGCGCGTGGGGGTGTGGTCGATGGCGCGCTTCGGCGATCCGGGCGCGAGCGCCGCGGCCGCCCAGCTCTGTCTACTCCGAACGATGAAGCTCGCGGTGCATGAGACGGGGCACATGTTCTCGCTCCCCCATTGCACCGAGTACCCGTGCGTGCAGGCGGGAACGAACAGCTTGGAGGAGACGGACCGATCGCCGCTTTGGCTCTGCCCGCAGTGCCTGCCGAAGATCGCCTTCGCGACCCGGACGGATCCGCGCGAGCGTCTGCGCGAAACGGGTTCGTTCTGCCGGGACCACGGCTTCCGAGAGGAGGCGGCGCACTTCGATCGCGACCTCGCCGCGCTCGTTGAGGTACAACCGGGTCCGTGATCGGTCGGAGGATGCTCACGCAGATCGGGCTGCTGCTCCTCGCGAGCTGCTCCGCGCCCGCTCCCGAGGCGCCCATCGGTGACGGCCCTCGGGCCTCGTCGGACTCGACGGTGGTGGAGGTCCCCGCCACGCCGAGCGCGTCGAGCGGCGAGCTGCCCACGTCTTCGACCTCAGGCCCGACCTCGCCCGGGCCGGGAGCTTCCTCCGCGCCAACCGGGATCGCGAGCACCGCGCCGACGATCCCTCCCGTCCCGCCCGGTCCGGCCGTCTCCGTCACGCGCTCCGCGCAGAAGCTCGAGCTCTCTGCCCCGATCGTGTTCGAAGTGGGAGGCCCGCACCTCAAGCCGGAGTCGGAGGCGGTCGTCGAGGCGATCGCCTCGTTCCTCACGAAGCACCCCGAGGTGACGCTGGTTCGGATCGAGAACCACACCGACAGCGACGGGATGGACGAAGCCAACCTCCAGCTCTCGGTCGCGCGCGCGATGACGGTCGCGAGGGCGCTCGTCCGGAAGCGCGTCGACTGCCACCGCTTGCTCCCGGTCGGCTTCGGCGAGACGAGGCCGCTCGTCCCGAACGACTCTCCCGACAACAAGAAGAAGAATCGCCGAACGGATCTCTTCGTGGCGATGATCGAGGGGAAGCCGGCCGCCAAGGGGCTGGTCGACGGCGGGGGCACGGTCGCGGGAAACCCCTGCCAATAAGAGGGGGGGGTGGTCGGCGAAGGTGGATCCCAAAGGATCCGAAGATCCCATTCTGCCCATGTAGGACCATGGCGGATTGGGTGGTTTCGATGGGCACACCGGTTGCTATGGGCGCCGGCATGAAGATCCGGTCCTTGGGGCTCGCGGCGGCGCTGCTCGGTTGCGGAACGATGTCGGTCGGCTGTGACGACGGCGCGGAGTCGAACGAAGACGACTTCACGAGCGCGCAGGCGACGCTCCTCTCGTTCGAGTTCGACGGCGAGCTGTCCACGACGAACACGTGGGACCTCCGCCAGACGATCCAGGACCAGCTGCTCTACACCATCGGGCACCTGAACGGCGACCGCGCGGTGGGGCGCCTCGACACCGTCCAGATCACGAACATCACCTCGTCGCGCGCGGACGACGGTTCGACGACGGTGAAGTACCACGCCGTCTTGCCCGTCGCGTGGGGCAGCAAGTCGAACCTGCCGAAATCGTATGACCTCAAACTTCCTCGCCGCGTCGACTACGACGGGCTCGAGGCCTTCACGACCGCGTACAAGGGCAGCTGCGTCGAGCTCGGGGCCCATGACGTCAGCTCCGGCAGCATGTGGTACTACTACCGGCCGAATCGCTCGGGCTGCAAGCTCGCGGACACCGACGTCGTGAAGGTGAAGGCGACGGTCACGAAGAGCCTCGAGAACACGGACGGGAAGTACCCCGAGTTCCACAAAGTCTGGGAAGACAACCAGCTCCGGGTCGTCGCGATCTTCGGCAAGTACGAGAAGGGCGGGACGACGGAGAGCGACGCCGGCATCGCCGCGTTCAACAAGTTCGTCTCGACGATCAAGTCGACGTTCTCGGGGGCGACCACGACGCCCGCCATCAGCGGCTCGCCCGGGGTCGCGAACCCGGACGTGACGATCGAGGCGAACCTCGACGGCGGTCGGAAGATCGTCGTGAACGCGCTCCTCACGGACGAGATCTCGAGCGCCCCTGCCTCGTTCTACTCGCGCTACGAGGGCCTCAGCACCGAGGCGGACATGATCTTCTACAACGGCCACGCCGGGCTCGGTCAGAACGTCCGCGCCCTCGCCAAGAAGGGGAAGTTCAAGGCCGGCAAGTACCAGATCGTCTTCATGAACGGCTGCGACACGTTCGCCTACGTCGACGGCTCCCTCGCGAAGACGCGGGCCCTGCTCAACCCCGACGATCCGACCGGCACCAAGTACATGGACATGGTGACCAACGCGATGCCGGCGTTCTTCTCTTCGATGCCGACCGCTTCCATCGCCCTCATCAAGAGCCTCGCCGACAAGGCCCACCCCAAGACCTACCAAGACATCTTCGCGGGCGTCGACAGCTCGCAGGTCGTTGTCGTGACGGGCGAAGAGGACAACGTGTTCACGCCCGATGGCGTCGAAAAGCCGTGGGAGGTCACGGAGGCGGGCGTCGTCGGAAAGGATCAGAAGCAGGAGTACACGCTCGGCACGCTCAAGGCCGGCAAGTACGTCATCGCGATCCACGAGGACCAGGCCCACCCCGGCGGCGACGCGGACCTCTACATCGGCCTCGGGAAGAAGCCGACGCTCACGAGCTACGACTATCGCCCCTGGCTCGACGGCTCGAACGAAGAGGTCCACTTCACGCTCACGAAGGACACCGTCGTGAACGTGATGGTGCACGGCTACGAGGACATGGAAGGCACGAGCGCGGCGTTCCAGCTCACCGGCCGCGTCGAGCAGTAGCGCTCGGCCCGCTCACCGCCCCCCCGCCTCCGCGCTCCGTCGCGGAGGGGTTGATCAGTCCGAGAGGACGGCGATGCGGCGATCCTTCGCGAAGAGGATCCTCGCCGCATCGACGATCTCGGACTTCGTGACTTTGTCCATCCCCGAGAGGATCGCGTCGTTGTGAGCGACGACCCAGCTCTTGGGCATGCCGCGCATCGTCGCCGTGTCGCGCTCGCGCGCGAGCTCGGCCCGGAGCAGGCCGCGCACCGCGGCGAGCTCCTGATCGGTCGGCCCTTCGCTGGTGAGGGAGGCGACGGCGGCGTCGATCTCCCGCTCCGCGTCCGCGATCGAGTAGGGGGCGCTCGGCGTCGCGAAGACCCACGCCACCGACTGGAACGGCGCCGTCTCGAGCGAGCAGTTGAGGCGCCCCGTGATCGCCTTGTCGAGGCGGAGGGCCCGGTGAAAGCGGCCGAGCCGGTTGTGGCACGCCAGCATGAAGGCCATGTGGAGGGCCGTCTGACCGGAAGCGCGCGGCGGGGGTGACGTCCAGCCGACGAGCAGGCGCCGCTCTCCTTTGCCGACGCGGGTGCGGGTCGACTTCGCGAGGGCGGCCGCCTTCAGCGGGACGAACGTGTCCGCGAAGGCGCTCTCGAGATCGGACGCGAGCGCGTCCGCGTCGACGGGGCCGCGGAGGGTGACGACGGTGTCGAGGGCCGACGTGGGCTCCGGCTCGAGGAACATGTCGTCGGCGGGCTCGGTGGGGCCGACGAGGAGCGCGCCCGCCATCGGGCTCCCCTTCGGGAAGACGATCTCGGAGAGCGCGCCGAAGGGACCGCTCGTCGTGAGCTTCTCGTGCATGGGGGCGCGACGAGCGGCGAGGTGCTCGCGCAGCTTCGTCGCGGGGGCGCCGAGGACGAGATCGCGCAGCGCCTTCTTCTCGTCCAAGAGGGCGGTCGCGAGGCTCGCGGGGCTGGTGGTGCGCTCGTCGAGCTTGAACGAAGCGCCGAGCGACCCGCGGTTCTTCAGCGGGTCCAGCACGTCGACGCGCGCGCCGAGGGCGATGTCGGAGCGGTCCTCCTTCTTGATCTCGACGACGACGCCGCTCGCGAGCAGGAACGCGCCGGGCCGGAGAGGCGCCGGCTTGAGGACGACCTTCGCCGCGCGGGGCGCCGATGCCTTCGGGTGCTCGGTCCGGCCGGCGGCGGCGGGCTCGTCCGCGTGGCTCGCGGCTTCGCGGCTCGAGTCGCTGCCGCCCTTCGCCGCGCCTTTGGACTTCTTGGAAGCGATCCGCTTCTCCCGGGAGCCCGGAGTCTTCGGAGGCTCGGGCTCGGAGGCGGCGACCGCGCTCGCCTCCTTGACGAGGTAGCTCGGCAGCGCGGCGAGCGTCTGGGCGAGCTGATCGGGCGGGACGTTCACGAGGACGTCCCCCTTGCTCCCCGGCATGCGGTCGGTGAGCAAGTCCGGGTTCAAATCGCGGATCGCGGCAATGGAGAGATCGGCAGCGGCGGCGATGGTAGAGAGGCGCGTCCCCCCGGGCACGGCGATCTGGGCGAACCGCATCGACGGCAACGGATCGAGATCGTCGAGGGCGAGCGCCTCTGCGTTGTGGGCGACGATCGCGAAGGCGTGGATCTTGGGGACGAAGTCGGCCGTCTCCTTGGGGAGGAGCTTCAGCTGAGCGAGCTCGTGAAACTCGACCGCGTCGTCGTCCTGGAGGCCGAGCCTCTCGCGCGCCTTGCCGATGGCGGTGTCGAGGCGGCCCTCGCCGCAGTTGTACGCCGCGAGGGCGAGATCCCAGGCGCCGAACTTCTCGTGCAGGAACGAGAGGTAAAGGATGGCCGCCTCCGTGGCGCGGGTGATGCTCCTGCGCTCGTCGATCTCCGAGTCGATGGCGAGGCCGAAGCGCTGCGCCGTCTCCGGCATGAACTGGAAGAGCCCGACCGCCCCTTTGGGAGACGTCGCCTGGGGAACGAAGCCGCTCTCGATCGCGGCGAGCCAGAGCAAATCCTCCGGCAGGCCGGCGTACCGCAGGGACTCTTCGATGTGCTCGCGGTAGCGTCCGGCCCTTCGGAGCCGCGTGTAGAACGACTCGCGGCCGTCCGGGTCTTGGCCGAAGTGCTCGACGTAGCGCATCGTGCGCTGGGTCATGGGAATCGGCAGGTCGCTCAGCGACGTGACGACGCCGGCCACGCCGTACGCCTCCGTCGCGTCCGCGTCGAAGAGCGAGAAGTCCCCTTCGATCTCCGGCTGCTCGGAGCCGCCCGGCTCGAGGTCGCTCGGGCCACCTTCGCTGGAGCGCGGCGCTTGCGCCTCCGTCGACGCCGGATCGAGGAAGCCTCTCCAAGCGCCGGCGAGCTTCGAGCGCACGGTGCCGGACGCGAGGGGCGCGAGCAAGACGAGCGCGATCGCGCCCGCGACGGCGCCGCGACGGAGGGCGCGCCTGTGCTTTTCGTCTCGGTCCGCGTCGCTTTCCGCCACGACTTCCTCGGCCACCTAGTGTTGCAGCCCACCCGGGATTCGGCAATCCGCGGAGCACCGCCGCGCCGGTGCCGGATGCGCAGGTTACGCAAACCCGGTACTTTGCCGTTGTACCGGGAGGACACCATGGCGGAGCAGTCCCAAGCGTTGGCCGGCCTCAGAGTGATGGTCGCGGTCGCGCGTGCCGACGGAAGGATCGCGGAGGAGGAGAAGCGGCAGATCACGGACGCGCTCGCAGAGCTCGCCCCCGATCTCTCCCCCGACGAAGTGTTCGCGGAGCGATTCGATCTCGACGAAGAGATCGCGAAGATCATCGAGCCGGACGTGCAGCGCGCGACCTATCGCGCCGCCCTCGTCCTCTCGATGGCGGATGGAGAGAGCCACGCCGAGGAGTCGAAGCTCCTCGCGAAGCTGCGCGAGGCCTTCGACATCCACGACGACGGCCACTCGGTGGTGGAGGTGCTCGAGCACAAAGAGCCGCTCGCCCCCGTCGAGAAGGACGAGCAGAAGCGCGAGTCGGAGTCGAAGCGCGAGGTGCTGGGGACCGCGATCATGGCGGGCGCGCTGGGCGCGAACCCGCTCCCGATCGTGAGCTTCTTCACCGAGGTCGGGGTGTTCTACCTGCAGGGCCGCCTCGTGCGAAACCTCGCCTGGTACTACGGCCACGAGGTCTCCATGAAGGAGGTCGGGGCGATGATGGCCACGACGTTCGGCCTCGGCGTCGCGCGGGTGATGGTCGTGCAGCTCGTGAAGTTCGTGCCCGTCTGGGGGAGCGTGGTCGGCGGCGCGGCCGCGTTCACGACGACGTTCGCCCTCGGGGAAGCGGTGCGCCGGCACTTCGCGGCCGGAGGGGATTTCGCGAGCCTCACCCGCAAGGAGGCTCGGCGCGCCTACGAGGAGATCAAGAAGGGCGCGGCCAAGGAGGAGTACGAGGCCGCGAAGGACGAGATCGCGAAGAAGGCCCTCGAGAAGCGCTCCGAGATCGAGGCGCTCGCGCGGGACGCCCGGGACGGCAAGCTCAAGGACGAGGAAGTGGCGAACCGGATCAAGGGATTGGAGTGACACCTCGCGGTCGCGTCCTCGTCGTCGACGACAGCCCGGCCATCCGGAAACAGGTCCGGGAGACCTTGGAGGCTTCGGGCGAGTTCGAGGAGGTGCACGAGCGCGCCGACGGATTCAGCGCGCTCGCGGCGATGGCGGAGCTGAAGCCGGACGCCGTCGTGTGCGACCTCACGATGCCGGGATGCGACGGGATCACCCTCCTGAGATTGCGGGCCGCGAAGCCGGAGCTGGCGAGCATCCCCGTGATCATGCTGACGAGCAACGCGGACCAAGAGCGCAAGATCGAGATCCTCGAGCGCGGCGCGGCCGACTACATCACGAAGCCGTTTCACCCGCGCGAGCTCCTCGCGCGGGTCCGCATCCACTACCGCCTGAGAGCCCTCCAGGAAGAGCTCGAGCGCGCGAACGCGAGGCTCTTCACCCTCTCCTGCACGGACGGGCTCACCGGCCTCTTCAACCGTCGTCACCTCGATCGGATCCTCGAGTCGGAGGTGTCGCGCCACAACCGCTACAACCTCGCGCTGAGCGTCGCGCTCGTGGACGTGGACCACTTCAAAACGATCAACGACACGTACGGCCACACCGTCGGCGACGACGTGCTCCGGCGCATCGCGAGCTCCGTCCAGCCCTTGTGCCGGACGGCGGACGTGGTCGCCCGCTACGGTGGAGAAGAGATCTGCGTCGTCCTCGCGAGCACGCCGCTCTCGGGGGCGCTGACGCTCGCCGAGCGGCTCCGCGTGGGGATCGAGGCCCTCCCCCACACCGCGGACGATGGCACGACCTTCCGCGCCACCGTCAGCGTCGGCGTGGCCGGCGCAGAGCCACGCTCCGATCGACGCGACACCCTCACCGTACAGGCGCTCCTCGCGAGGGCCGATCGCGCGCTCTACGCGGCCAAGCACGCCGGTCGAAACCGGGTCTGCGCTTGGACGGCGGAGCTCGAGGAGGTCCCCTCTACGCCCGAAGGCTCGAGGGAATCAGGGGGCTCGGCTCCGCGGTCGTGACGAGCCAGAGCTGGTGGGCAGCGCGCGTGGCCCCGATGTGCAGCAGGTGGCGCGCCTCGTCGTCCTCCGGATAAGTGGACGCGTTGACGTCGACGAGCACGATGTAGTCGTACTCGAGCCCTTTGACCTGCTTCACGTCCGTCACCTCGACGCCGGGGCGGAACGAGAACTCGAACGCGCGGATGCGGCGGAGGTTGGGGATATCGGCCATGCGCAGGGCGCTGTAGTAGTTGTCGGCCTGCTCCGGGAAGCGCGCGAGGATCGCCACCGTCGCGTTGGGCTCGCGCACGGCGAGGGGCCGCAGGGCGTCGGCGAGGAACGCCACCGCCGCGCCCGCGCTCGGGAACTCGTGGAGCTCGACGGGCGCGCCGCTGCGATGGGCGACCGGCGGCGTCGGATCGGCCAGCGGCCCGAGGACGTGCCGGGCGAGCTCGAGGACCTGCTTCGTCGATCGGTAGGCGATGCGGAGCGGCTCGATATCGACGCGCGAGAGGCCGAGATCGTCGAGGACCTCACGCCAATCCTTGAAGCCGGCGTCCATGTGGATGCGCTGGGCGGTGTCGCCGGCGAGGGTCGCAGAGCGATGCACGACGCCGGTGTCTTCCCCCTTGGCCGCGACGGGCCGCACGCAGTCGAGGAGCACGGCGAGATCGATGGGGGAGAGGTCTTGGGCCTCGTCGACGAAGAGGTGCTCGTACTGGAGCGGCTGCTTCACGCTCTTCTTCAGCTCGAGCTTGATCTTCTGGTAGGCGCGCAGGAGCAGGGCGTCGTCCTCCGGATCGAGGCGGGCGCGATCGTCCTCTTCGATGTCGCGGTTGTCGACGCCGCGCTTGCGATCCTCGTCGATGTCGTCGGCGTCCTTCGCCTCGCCGTCTTCCGACGCGGCCGCCTTGCGCTCGGCCCGATCGCCCGGATCGAGATCGACGACGGCGGGGCAGCGATCCGAGCACCAGCGCCACGCGCGCCGGATGTCGTTCTCGGAGAACTCCGGATCGGGGTTGGCGCGGAACGCCTCGAGGATGAGATCGAGGTTGGTGAGCAGATCTGCCCAGAACCAGAGGATGCCGTGGGAGTCCTTGCGCGTGCGCGGATCGGCGATGAAGGCCTCGGCGCGCCGCTCCAAGAGGTGGAGGAGCACGCGATGGGTCTTGAGGCGGGTGACCACGCTCGGGGTCGCGTCCTCGATCTCCACGTCGAGCCAGGGGAAGTGCTTCTTCCGCTGCATCGCCGCCCACTCGCCGTAGGTCTCGATCGGCAGGTCGTCGATGCCGAGGGCGGGCAGCATCTCGCTGATGTACGCGCGGAGGGCGGGGCTGCCGACGACGACGAGCATCTTGTCGGGCGAGAAGCGCTGTTTGTTTTGGTAGGCGAGGTACGCGAGGCGGTGGACGCCGATCGTCGTCTTGCCGGAGCCGGCGCCGCCTTGGATCACGACGAGGCCGGTGTCGGGCTTGCTGATCAGCTCGAACTGGCGCGGATCGAGGAGGGCGGCGATCTCGGGCAGGTGGCGGTCTTCGCGCTGGTTGCCGGAGTCATCGATGCCGAGCACGCCGCGCATGTCGGCGGGGCGCACCGCCTTGCCTTGCCCGCCCGAGAGCTCCGTCGACGCGGTGGAGAGGCCGCGCCAACCCGTCTTGCTCCGAACGAAGACCCCTTGCGGCGCCGTCACGCGGCGCAGCTCCGCGTTCTGGATCGTCACGGTGCGGCGCGCGAGGACGGTGCCGACCACGTCGCGCTCTCCGATGTTCTCCTCGTACTCCGCGCCTTCTTCGTACTTGTAATAGATCTGGCTCACGGGGGCGTGGCGCCAGTCGACGATGCGCACCCCCGCCTTCGCGTCGACGAGCGTCGTCTTGCCGATGAGCACGTCGCGGACCGGCTTGCCCTCTTCGTCCAGGCGCACGTGCCCGAAGTAGGGCGACTTGGGATCCACCGCTTCGCTCACGCTCTCCGCGCGGCGCGCGGCGATGCCGGCGATCCGCTCCATCTGCTGGACGAGGGCGGGGACATCCTCGAGGCGCGCGACCGCGATCTGATCGCGGAGCGAGATCATGTCCTGCTCGTAGTCCTGGATGGGCGGCGGCTTCGACGGCCGGTACGTCGAGAGGAAGTCGTTCACGCGCCGGAGGATCTTCTCCTCTTCATCGACGATCGTTCGGCCCTCGCGATCGATGCCGTCCGCGGGAGCGGCGCTCTCGGGGTGCCCGTTCGACGAGCCGTTCGAGGACCCCTTGGAGGAGGCGGGCGCGGCGGGGGCGCGCTTTTGCGCGACGTCGTCCGACGCAGCGGGCTTCGGGGCGACTTTGCGCGGAGCGGGCGGGGCTTTCTGCTTCATCTTGGCGACGCGTCGATCGAAAAAAACGGACGTGGGCGAATGACACGAGTTCGGGGGCGTGTCGAGGGGGATGCGCGAGGAGCTCCGGCGCGCGCGTGGGTTTTCTTCGAGACGGCGGCGCGCTTCTCGGGCACTCGTACGGGCGCATGGGCGCGCGCGCGTGGCTTCGAGGTCTGACTTGGGCGAAGGTGGTGGAGCGCGTGGGGCTCGCGCCGCTCGTCCGGATGATGAACGTGTACCCGCCCTTCGTGGGCGCGGGCGTTCGCGTCCGCGCGGAGCGATCGAGCGCGGGCGGGATCGCCATCGTCAGCGAGATGACCCTCCGGCGGTGGAACAAGAACTTCGTGGGCGCGCACTTCGGAGGATCGCTCTACGCGATGTGCGATCCGTTCTTCGTGCTCATCCTCGCGGAGCGGCTCGGCCCCGGATACTTCGTGATCGATCAAGGAGCGACGATCCAGTTCAAGAAGCTCGGCAAGGGCTCGGTGCGGGCCCGCTTCGAGGTCTCCGACGCGGAGGTCGAGGAGATCCGAGCGGGGGCGGAGCGCGCCCGGAGCACGTCGCCCAAGCTCACCGCGCGCGTGCTCGACGAGAGCGGCGAGGTCGTCGCGGAGGTCGAGAAGACCCTCTACGTCCGCAAGCGCCGGGGGTACTCGTGGGAGGCCCGCTACGGCTGAGCGGCCCCGTTCTCTCCGCGTGCCGGCTGGCACCAGGTAATCTCTGCTCATGTCGACCGGCGCTATCGAATGCCCGAGCTGCGGCGCGGCCGCCCCCGTCTCCCGGCCGGGCGCGCGGATCACCTGCCGCTACTGCCGCACCGCGTTCGAAGTCCCCGGCGCTCCATCCGCGCCGGCTGCGGGAGCGGGGGCCGTCACCGCCGGCGACGAGCCGATCCCGAAGAAGGGGCGCGACCCGCTCGAAGGCCTCGTCGTGAAGGGGATATGGGGAACGATCCGCACCGGGCACCAGCTCGTCTATCTGCCCGGGCGCGATCGGCTCCTCGACTGGGAGCCGGGGAGCGGGCGTTATCACGTCTGGGAGTACGACCGGACGCGTTCGAACGGGGACCCGCTCCCGAACGCGGCCGCGGAGGGAGCGTGGTCTTCCATCGGCGCGGGGCACGAGCTCATCGCGCTGGGCGGCGATCACGTGCTCGATTGGGAGAGCGACTCCGGCGCCTATCGCGTCTGGTTCTACGACGCAGGCGCGCACGCCTCACGGGACGTCTTTCCTTCCATCGTGACCAAGGGCACCTGGTCCTCGATCGCGCGGTCGAAGCGGCTCGTCTCGCTCGGTGGGGATCGCCTCCTCGATTGGGAGCCTTCGACGGGCGCGTATCGCATCTGGCACTATGACCGCAGCGCGCACGGCGGGGATCCGCTCCCCGGCAGCCCGGTCACGGAGGGGACATGGCAGTCGATCCGAGAGGCCCACGAGCTCGTCTACCTCGGGTCGGATCTCGTCCTCGATTGGACCCCTCACTCCGGCAACTATCGGCTCTGGGGATACGACCGCAACGCGCGCGGCAGCGCCGATCCGTTCCCGCGCGAGGTCGCGGCGGGCAACTGGAGCTCCATCCGCGAGGGGCACCAGCTCATCGCGCTGGACGGGCGGCGCGTCCTCGATTGGGAGCCTGCCTCGGGCGCCTATCGGATCTGGGCCTCGAGCTGATAAGCATCACCGGATGAGCCATACCGGTGGTTGTCTCTGCGGTGCCGTTCGCTTCGAAGCGACCGACGTCTCCGATCGGTTCAGCGCCTGCCACTGCTCGATGTGTCGGCGCTGGGGCGGGGGCGGGCCGTTCCTCGCCGTCCCGGCGAAGACAGTGACGTTCCAAGGCGAGGAGCACATCAAGCGCTTCGACTCCTCGGATTGGGCGTCGCGGGGCTTCTGCGATCGGTGCGGGACTTCGCTCTTCTATTTCTTGAAGCCGATGAGCGCGCACGTGATGAGCCTCGGGGCGTTCGACGACCCGAGCCCGTTCGAGCTGTCGCGCGAGATCTTCATCGACCGAAAGCCGGCGTGCTACGCGCTGGCGGGCGAGCACGAGCGCTGGACGGAGGCGGAGACGTTCGCGCGGTTGAAGCCGCCCGCTTGACGCGCGGCCGGGCGCGCTATCTTTTCAATAGCGCCCCGGGGTACCCCTCCCGCGAGGAGCGGAGCGACGAGCAAGGGAGGGGTCGTCGAGCGGAGCGAGACGGGGGTGGGCAGCTCGTCAGGGTTTGGAGGTGCTGCCGGGGGAGGCCGTCGATTGGGTGGTCCCGGCGGGGGACGACGTGTTGCCGCCGGTGGGCTTGGCGGGCTTGAGCGCCTCGAGGGCTTTGGAGGCGTCTTGGATGCTCTTCGTCGCCTCCTCGAGCTTGGCCTTGCCCTCGCCCATGTTCGCGAGCTTGCCGTTCTTGAGCATGTCGTCCGCGTTCTTGGTGGCGGTCTTGGCGGCGTCCATCGCGGGGAGGACCTTGCTCGCGGGCTGGGCGAGGACGTCGGGATCCTTCATGAGCTTGTCGAGCTTGTCGCGCTCGGACTCGTAGGTCTCGAACGGCTTGATGGAGCTCTGGAGCTTGTCGACGGCGACCTTCATCTGCTCGCCGCGCTTCTTCTCGTCGGCCTTCTTCGCCTCGTCGAACTCGGCCTTGGTCTTGGAGAGCAGGTCGTCGATGGCACCCTTGAAGCCGGGGTATTTCGCGGCGTACTTCTGGGCGTTCTCCTCGTTCGTGTGCCAGGCCTTCTCCATGTCTTCGGGCTTGGGCGGACCGCACGCCACGAAGAGAGCGACGAGCGCGAAGAACCCGGCGAACAAGCCGAGCTTGTGCAACAGAACCATGAACGACCTCCCGCGCCGGGTCTTCGGCGGGGAGGTGGAGGGCGTCAAGGCGCGCCGCATTTATCGGCGCGCCGCCGCGTCGAATGCCCGCCGCCGATCAGATCAAGGTGGGCGCGTGCCCTATCGACTCGAGGAATGCGACGAGGTCCGCGCCGCGGATCGAGGTCGTGCGGTCGTTGGTGAGGGGATGGCACCCCACGCGCGGAGCGGACGCGAGGCGCGCGTCGAGGACGGACGTCACCGCGCCGCCGGTGTCGGCGATGGCGGCGAACGGGGTGACCGACCCGGGCTCGACCCCGAGGTGGGTGCGGAGCCGCTCCGGTGAGCCGAACGAGAAGTGGCCGGCGCCGAGCTTCGCCGCGAGGGCCTTGATGTCGACGGGCTCGTCCTCGGGGACGGTGACGAGCCACATCTTGCCCTTCTTGTTCCGCAAGAAGAGGTTCTTCACGTGGGCCTCGTCGTGGTGGACGCGATGCGCCTTCGCCTGCTCGACGGTGAAGACGGGCGGGTGGGCGACGGTCTCGTGGGGAATGGAGAGGGCGTCGAGCTTCGCGAAGAGGGCCTCCGCGGGATCGTGGGCCTCGATCTGGTGATCGAGCATCGCCTCTTCGTCGAAGACGAAGCGACCCGAGAAGGGCGTGCGGCCCGCCAGCATGAGGGGGATCCACAGCCGATCGTCGGCCCACATCTCCTCGAACGGGATCTTCGCGAGCGGGGTCCAGATCGGGATCGCCTCCGGCGTCTCGTGAGGCTCGCCTTCGCAGCCGTCGGCGGTGAAGACGTGGGCGTGGAGCTTGTAGCCGCTCGTGAACTGGAAGCGGACCTCGCCGCGCGGGCGCGGGGCGAGCGGGCGCACGCCGACCTCTTCGATCGTCTCGCGCACGGCGGCCTCGGCCGGGGTCTCGCCGGGCTCGAGCCGGCCTCCGGGGGCGTTGATCTTCCCGGCGCCGAGGCCGCGGAGCTTGCGGATGAGGAGGACCTCTCCCGCGGTGATCACGAAGAGGAGGGTCGCGGTGTCGTCGGCGCGCCAGGTGGACCAGTCGATATCGGAGAGGCTCCGCATGCGAGCGCTACTTGTCACGGCGGGCGCGGCGCCGCGAGCGGAGAGGGGCGAGCAGCGCGAGGCCCACCGCGAGGGACCACACCTCGGCCGAGCTCGCGCTGCGATCGAGGCGGCACCCGCACGAGCTGTCGAGGTCGGCGGGCTGAGGACCGTCGTCGTCGCCGGCCCCCGCCCCACCGCCACCATCACCGGGGCCGAGCTCGTAGGGGAGGGCCGGCCGCGCGAACGGCGAGCGGTTGGCGGGCGGATCGGCGAGCTCGGACGCGCGCGCGAGCCAGTAGGCGGCGAGCCAGTCGCCGCGCGGATCGAGCTTGGTGCTGGCGTTGCCGTTCACCGAGTGAGGATCGGAGCGCCACACGAAATCGGAGTCGGGGCGCGCCGCTATCGGCACGACCTCGGCGGACACGGGCTGACCGTTGTGGCCGGTCCCGTCGAGGATGTGCAGCGTCGTCACGCCGTCGACGGCCACGCAGGTCTTTTGGGCGAGCTCCCCTTCGTCGCAGTTGATCACGTCGCGCTCGACGCAGGGGGCGGGAGGAAACCCCGCGAGGACGCCGGCGACGCGCGCGGGGACGTCGGCGGGAGCGGAGGCGGAGTACGCGCCGTAGACGGCGTCGAACCAGGGCTGCGCGACCGTCTTCGCGTCGCGATCCGAGCCCACGTCCCAGAACTGGGTGTCGAGGGTGGTCGCGAGCTTCTCGAGGACGTAGCCGTCGGTTTCGAAGCGCCCCAGCGAGGCGAGGCCGATCGCGGCCATGTTCACGTTCGAGTAGTTCGTCTTCGCCCCGAGGTACATCAGGGCGACCGTCGTCGTGGGATCGGCGGCCATGTTCCGCCGCCCGATGAGCTCCTCGTAGTAGTAGCGACCGATCTCCTCGTCGCCGGTGACGTGATACGCGGCGCGCACGATCCCCAGGGCGAGGAGGGCGTTGAAGCCATTGCGAAAGGGGTTGTCGGCGGGGAGCGGATCGCCGTCGGGGGTGATCTCGCGCGGGTTCAGATCATGGAACGACGTGAGCCTCCCGTCCGCGTCGCGCAGGCAGAGATCGATCCCCTTCTCGGGCGCGACGACCATGAGCGCGCGCGCGAAGGCCGCGAGATCGTCGGCGAGATCCTGGGCCACCTGGGGGTCGACCTCGGGGTCGTCGTGGAGGGCGTCCCACAGCCAAGCGGCGGCGAGGGCATAACCGGAGACCTGGTCCTTGCTGGTGTCGTCGAACCAGATCCAGTCCTCGAAGCCGGGGGCGACGGGGGCGCGCCACACCGCGCCCTTCTCGGCCGGCAGCGGGTTGCCGGCGCCGTCCGCGAGGGGGACGAGCTCCGGGAGCTCGCCGGGCAGCGTGCCCGTCTCTCCTTCGAGCGGGACGACGCGCCGAACCCCGCGCGCCACGACCCCGGGGCCGCCGATGGCTCCGTAGACGTGCCACGCCTTCGCCGCGCGAACGGCGGCGTCGCGAGCGAGCGCGACCTGATCCGCGGGCGCGCCCGTCTCGCGCAGCACGATGAGCCGCGCCGCGATCCCGACCGACGCGATACCAGCGAAGTTCCCCTCGTCGCCGTGCTCGTCGTAGCTGGCGAGCGCTTCGAAGGGATGCTTGCCCGAGAACGCTTCGAAGTCGGGCTCCGCCGCCTGGGCGAAGAACGCGGTGATGGTGGCGACCTCGTCGGGCTTCGCGATCGGATCGAGGAAGAGGCCGCTCTCGCGGGTGGCGAAGGTCCGCTCGAGGCGCTCGTAGCCGACGCGGAGCGGCTCGAGGCCGTTTTCGCTGCCTTGGAGGATGGGCTCGGCGCTCACGGAGCGCGCGACGCCGCAGGAGAAGAGGAGGGCGAGCGCGCCGGCGGCGAGAGCTTTCACGCCGACATTCTATCGAGGCTGGTACGATCCGCGATCAGCGATGAGCGACAGCCGACGCCCCGTCCCCGCCCCCAAGCCGCAGCCGATCGTGGAGAAGGCGCCGCTCGAGGAGCCCC
This sequence comes from Polyangiaceae bacterium, assembly GCA_044225865.1. Lineage (GTDB taxonomy): Bacteria > Myxococcota_A > Polyangia > Polyangiales > Polyangiaceae > Xiheicaenibacterium. The sequence goes on from JBGAID010000083.1 coordinate 30,849, forward strand.
TCCCGGAGGAGGAGCGCGACGGCTCGCACCTCGAGGCCTACCTGCCCGCGAGCGATCGAGCGGTAGAGCCGGCCTCTGCCCCGCCCGCCCCCGCCGCGCCGAGCGCGCAGGGGATCCGATCGGCGCGGCTCGTCGACGCGCACGGCCGCAAGGCCACGGTGGTGGTTCGCGGCGAGGATGAAGCGAGGGAGATCGATCTGGATCCGGACTGCGACGCGGCCGTCGTCAGCGAGGCCCTCGTGACGGGCGAGCGCGTGATGGTCGAGGCCGACGAGGAGGGCGCGTGGGTGGTCGTCGGCATCCTCCGCTCGCGCAAGCCCGAGAAGATCACCCTCAGCGCGGAGGTCGTGGAGATCGACGCCGATCGCGAGGTGACGATCCGCTCCGGGCGCGGGGCGATGCGCATCCGCGAAGACGGCGAGATCGAGCTCGTCGGGAGCCGGATCAGCGCCGCCTCCCGCGGGCTGTTTCGGCTCGTCGGGCGCATGCTCCGCCTCAACTGAAGGCGTTCAGCGCGCCCCCGCGCCGTAGAGGAAGCCGAGCTCGAGCATGAACGTGAAGCTCGGATGCGGAGCGGTGGGCCCCTCGAACGGCGGCAGTGAGGAGCCCTCGCGCGTGTATGTCGGACCGAGCGCGTAGGGGGAGTCCTTCGCCACGAACGGCCACTCGAACATGGGTCTCGCGTTGGTGTACATGGTCGCGCTCCCGAGACGCATCGGGGTGGGCACCATGAAGCCGACGACCGCGCCGGTGCGCACGATCCACGAGCTCGTGGCGAGGCAGGCGCCCGCGCCGGGGTTCGCGACGACCTGATGGAACAGGGGCCCGTCCGTCGAGGACGCCGACGCCGGATCGCCCGGGAAGCAAACGTCGGAGTGCATCCAGCCGACGCCGAGAGAAGGGCCGATGGTGAAGACTTGCGCGCGCCAGAGGTCGTAGGAGAGGTCGCCGAAGAATCGGAACGCGCGATAGTAGGTCTGACCTCGGTCGCGAGGCTCGGGGGTGAGCACAGCGCTCGGCGCGACGGAGAGCTCGAGGCCGTGAACGAATGCGGAGAAGCGTCCTCCCATCTCCACCGCGACGACGGGCACGGGGGCGCGGCCGAAGGAGGTGAGCTCCCGATCGAAGGGCCCACGCTCGCTGATGGCGTCCACCCCCAGCGTGCCCGCCACCCCGAAGGCCCATGCCGGATCGAGCTCGTCTGTCTCGGGGGGCTGGTTCTTCGCCACCGCGACCGTCCCTTGGGACTTCACCGGTACGGCGCCGCCGTCGGCGCGCGCGATCGAGGCGTCGAGCAAGGCTGCGACCGCGAAGACCGTGACGACAGCGGCTCTCGATGCGCTCATGATCCGAGCTCCTCGTCGTCGGTCTCGATCGCGCTCGAGAGCGCCGTGTCGTAGCAACATTGCGCCGGCTGCGCGTAGACCGAGCCGTCCACCCGGTATTCGTGCGCCTCGAAGCGTTCGCGAAAGCCGACGAGATCACGGCCGATGATCTCCGACGCGCGGCTCGCGGAAGGGCACTCCGCCTCGGGATCGGGGAGCTCGAGACAGACGCCCGAGACGCCGTCGCTGACGGGGCCCTCGTCACAGGCGGAGGCGGTGAGCAGGATGGCGACGCACGCGCCGGCGCCGGCCTCCGCGAAGCGTCGGCCCATCATCGGAAAGGAAGGTTGCATGCCGCGTTGCGGTGCAATCGCTTGGCCACCGCGGAGTCGATTGTCCGCCCGCGAATCCGCGCCGAATCGCGGGCCCGCCGTGGAGCGAGCTATGCAATGGGTCCGAGTCCTGTGCTACGCGCTGCACACTCCTTTGCTCACACCACCCCCGAGAACGTTGGTGCTCAAACCATCGCGGCCCCGCCTTACGGTCCAAGCACGGTCGCGACGATCCCGCCACCTGAGATGGTGCGGCATCACCCTCCCCCCGAATTCAACCCCTCGCGCGGCGCGGCTCCTCCTGGAGCGAAGCCGCCTGCGAGGGGTCGGCGAGCGCGTCAGCGCGCCGGGGGTGAATTCGTCGCCGGCCCAGCACCGTATGGCGCTCCCCCGAGGTCCCCGCTACAACGCCTCCGTGGGGCCGGGGTGGCGCGACGATGGCTGAAGAGGTGAACGTCTCCTTGGAGGCGTACGCGATGGTGCACGCCGGGCTCGAAGCTGGCGTCTCCCTCGGGCGGGCCGTCGCCAACGCGAGCGTCACGATGTCGGATTGGGAGGACGCAGAGGCGGTCTGGGTCCCCCGGCTCGAGGGGAAAGAGGCCGACCGCGCCCAGGTGTCCGCGTTCGAGCGGGCCCTCCGCGCCGCGCGCGAGAGGTACCAGCCGACGTGGGAGCCGATCGCCTCCGACCCCCGGGCGTGGATCACGTTTCGCGGCCACTTCATCGCCGACGACGATCCCGTCGAGTTCCTGCGCTCGCGCGGGCTCGACCCGGCCGCGTTCGCCCGCTTGGAGAGCCATTGGACGGACGTCGCGGACGGCGACGAAGCCGCCGCCCGCGAGCTCCGCGAGGCCGCCGCGCGGCCCCTCTCGGAGTGCCCAGCGGTGCGCGCGGTGCCCTCGCCATGGGCGATCGAGCCCGAGGCGACCGCTCCCTCCGTTCCTCCGCCGCCCCTCGTCGCCCTCGAGGCGCCCCCTCCCGAGCGCCCCGTCGAGAAGCCGAGCTTCATGCTCGCCGAGGAGACGGCGTCGGACCCGCCCGCCACCCAGGACCCGCCCCAGGGCTCGGGGGAGATCGCCACGCCATTTCGGCCCTCACCCTCGCCTCCGCCTGCCGCGCCCCCTCCCCCCGTTGCGTCGGCTGTCCCTTCCTCTCCACCGATCGCGCTCGAGCGCTACGCGGTCATGTTCGCGGACCGGCAGCTCTTCGGGATGTCCGAGTCGGACCTGGCGACGAAGCACGGCCTCTCGCCCTTCGATATCGTTCAAGCAACGGCCTATTGGTCGGACCGCGTCGCCAAAGACGTCCAGGTCGCGACGCGGGTGGAGGAGCTCGTCAATCGGTACCGCGCCGCCATGGAGAAGGCGCGGCGCTCGAGCTCGAGCGGCTCGTTCCCCGCGGTCTCCTCCGGGCAGGATCCAGCGCCGAAGCCCAAACGGGATGGCTCCAGCACCACCCAGCCCACGGAGGACCTCGTGCGGGCGGTCCGCGCCGCGCTCCCGTTCGCGAGGGAGAAGCTCCCGATGCCCGCCCACGTCTACGCGAACATGATGGCGTCATCGTCCACGACCGCCCCCGAGAAGCGCCTCTCTACGGGGACGATGTTCGCGCCGGACGCGGTCGGGGGCGCGGCCTTGCCCTTCGACACCCGCCCCGTCGAGGGCATCACCATGGAGATCTACGCGAAGATCGCGGCCGAGCTCACCTTCAAGCCGGACGACCGCGACGACATCTTCGCGCGATATTCGATCCGCGACGTCGAACAATACTGTGTCGTCGCCAATCAATGGAACAAGCGGGTGGCCGAGCTCGGCCTCTCCGGTCGTTACATGCAACTGTTCGCGTCCCACCTCGACACGCTCGTGAAGAGCTGATGGGGCCGAACGCTTCGGGGAGGGGATCATTCGATGGCTGACATTCACTCCGACACGGCAATCAAGCTCGAGGTACAGGGCCTCTCCGCGACCTTCGCGGTCGCGCGAATGGAGGGCGCCGAGGGGGTGTCGGAGCTCTTCCACTTCGACCTCGTCCTCACCAGCGACGACAAGCTCATCCCGTTCGCGGACGTGATCGGGAAGAGCGCGGCCCTCTCGATGGAGCCCGGCAAGGGCGAGACGCGCTTCGTCCACGGCATCATCAGCCGCTTCCGCCAAGCGGAGGAGAGCCACCGGGTGGCGGTGTATCACGCCACCCTCGTGCCGAAGCTCTGGCGCCTCCAGCACCGTCAGGAGTCGAGGATCTTCCAGGAGCAGACGGCTCCTTCGATCATCCAGAAGGTCCTGAAGGGGGCCGGCATCACCGATATCCGCGTCGCCCTCTCCGCGAGCTACGCCACCCGGGAGTACTGCGTTCAATATCGGGAGACGGATTTCGCCTTCGTCAGTCGGCTCATGGAAGAGGAGGGCATCTTCTATTTCTTCGAGCACGAGGCGGGCAAGCACGTGCTCGTCCTCGCCGACGCGCCGAGCGCCCCCACCGCCATCGCGGGCGACGCGACGCTGCTCTTCCGCCCCGGGCACGGCGCGCTCACCCAGGCCGCCGAGAGCATCATGCGCTTCTCCCACACCGAGGAGCTCCAGCCCGGGAAGCTCTCCCTCTCCGACTTCAACTTCAAGAAGCCGAGCCTCTCCTTGCTCGTGAGCTCTCAGGCGAGCGAAGGGGCGGACCACGAAATCTACGACTACCCCGGCGAATACGACGTCCCCGGCGACGGCACCGCCCTCTCGAAGGTCCGCCTCGAGGAGCTCCAGGCCCTCCGGAAGATCGGAGACGGACAGAGCACGTCGATGCGGCTCACCCCCGGCTTCACCTTCTCGATGGGGGAGCACCCGCGCGACGAGCTCAACATCAAGTACCTCGTGACCAAGGTCCAACACCGGGCCAGCCAAGTGGCGGGCGAGGGACACGGAATGGAGGGGAACGAGGGATACCAAAATACCTTCCAATGCATCCCCGCCGAGGTGCCCTATCGGCCGGCCCGGAAGACCCCCCGCCCCACGATCAAGGGCGTTCAGACCGCCATCGTCACCGGCCCGGGGGGAGAAGAGATCCACACCGACGAGCACGGTCGGGTGAAGGTCCACTTTCATTGGGATCGCAACGGGACCAAGGACGACAAGAGCTCGTGCTGGATCCGCGTCAGCCAGCTCTGGGCGGGCGCGGGCTGGGGCGCGATGTGGATCCCGAGGATCGGCCACGAGGTCGTCGTCGACTTCATCGAAGGAGATCCGGACCGGCCCCTCATCGTGGGCCGCGTCTATCACGGCGCCAACGTCCCTCCCTACGCCCTCCCCGGCGAGAAGACGAAGAGCACCATCAAGAGCAACTCCTCCCCGGCGGCGGCGGCTTCAACGAGCTGCGCTTCGAGGACCGGGCCGGCTCGGAGGAGATCTTCATCCACGGCGAGAAGGACTGGAACATCGTCATCAAGCACGACAAGACGGAGCAGATCGGGAACGACAAGAGCCTCGACGTCGGCCACGACGAGGAGATCGACATCCACCACGATCAGGCCATCCACGTCGGCCACGATCGCGACAAGCGCGTCGACAACGATCAGAGCGAGAGCATCGGCGGCAACAAGACGATCAAGGTCGAGAAGAACCACACCGAGACGATCGACAAGGACGAGACGATCACCGTCAAAGGCAACGAGACCCTCAGCGTGAAGGGCATGCGCTCGACCACCGTCAGCAAGGCCCACTCCGAGAACGTGAAGCTCGCCCAGGTCAGCACGATCGGGGGCGCCTTCACCAAATCGGTCGGCGCGGCGATGGCGCTGAGCGTTGGTGGTAGCAAGACGGAGGCGGTGAAGGGCTCCAGCAACGAGAGCGTCGGCGGCGGCAAGTCGGTCACCGTATCGAAGGGCCTCACCGTCGACGTCGGCAAGGATCAGGACATCAACATCAAGGAAAACTCCGTCACCAAGATCGGCAAGGACCGCTCGGAGGACGTCGGAAAGAACCTCTCGATCGTCGTCGGCGAGAAGATCAAGGTCACGTGCGGCAAGGCCGTCATCAGCATCTCCAAAGATGGGAACATCGACGTCGAAGGCCACGACATCGTCGTGACCGGTAAGGGCGACGTGAAGGTCACCGCCAAGAACGTCAAGGTAGACAGTGACGGGAAGGTCGACGTGAACGCCTCTGGGAAGGTCACCGTCAAGGGCAGTGACATCGCCATGAACTGAGGACAATTCAATGGGAGTCACTGCCAACTCGAGATCCATCGTCCACTCTGGGGACGGCTCCGTGAACACGGCCGCTCCGCCCGACGTCTGCAAGACCCCGTCCCCGGGAGGCCCCGTTCCCATACCGTATGTGAACATCGCGAACGACAGCGACCTCGCCAAAGGCGCCAAGAAGGTCAAGATCGAGGGCAACCCCGTCGGGCTCGAGAGCTCCAATTTGAGCACGAGCTCCGGCGACGAAGCGGGCACCGCCGGGGGCGGCGTCGTCTCGTCGAAGTTCAAAGGCAAGCTCACCTGGGGGACCTCGAGCTCCGACGTGAAGGCGGAGGGCAAAGGCGTCACCCGCTTCATGGACGTCGCCCAGCACAACGGAAACTCTTTCAATACAGTGTTTCAAGAGATGGGGGGCACCGGGCTCGCCTATCTGGACGACTTCAAAGGTCAATGTCAGGTCTGCGGCAAAGGACCGGAGGAGCACCGGGCCCTGGAGAGTCGGGATTGGCAGAACCGAGCATTCGTGCTCCGTGACGCCCTGACCGCGGCGCAGAACGCGGTCAACGCTCGGGTGCCCCGGCCCTCGAAGAAGAGCGACGATCACATCGCTCGCGGCGGCACCTCCGGGTACATGGTGGGTACGATGGAGTGCCGCGGACCCGCGCGCCGCGACTTCGCCGCGATGTCGGGGGCGCATCGCGAGTCGTTCCAGCAAGTCGCGGAGGGCGAAGGCTACACCGTCATCGTCAGCGACGGTGCGACCGCGGACGACTTCATCGACTCCAACACCATGCTGCAAGGCAACGACCGCGCCTCCACCCGGAGGCGCAATCGGTTTCGGGCGCGCTTCGCCAAGTTCGAATACAAGTACTACACGACGCCGCCTGGCTCTGGTTGGAACATCCCTGGATCCTGCGCGGGGGCGAAGCTAGTGGCTCAATCGGGGCACAAACCCCAGTTCATTACGGAGTTCTTCTGGGCTCCCCCGGGAGGCCGAAGCTGGTCTCAGAGGTACCGTGTCTATCGCACGGATCAGCAGCCGCCCAACGACTGGGCCGGCTCGATCGCCAATCGACATGCCGTGCGCGCCGCGACGTTGGCCGATGTCCCGGAGGAACAGGAATATCAGGCCGGCCAATCCGTCGCCTCCTGTCACACTTGCCAGCGGCTCTTGTATATGACGCAGTGCGATCGTGACGAGAACCCCTGTGAGTGAGGCGCGATGGACTGGACACTCCTGATTCAGTTCATCGAGGCGCACCAGCCCGGGTTCAGCGCGACGCTGACCCCTGCGGCGCCAGCAGAGCTGACGGAGCTGCGGCGACGCTGCCCAGCTCCTCTTCCGGGATCCTATTCCGGATTTCTGGAGCGAATGGGCCGTAACACGGGCGCGCTCCGCGTGCTCTCAGGGATCGTCTTCGCCTCCGACCAGCTCGTGGCCCAGCCTCACGCGCGCGCGACCTTCGACACGAGCAGGTACATGAAGATTGGAATCGCGCTCTTGGAAGACGGGGACGGAATGTTCCTGGACCGCTTCCTGGATCTCGCGACGATCGAGGCCGACGATGCGGAGATGGTGCTCTTCGAGGACCACGAGGATCTCTCCCCTCGCGACCGAACGCCGCCGAGAGCACCTCGAGATAGCCGCTTCACGTTCGGCGAATTCATCCAGCACCAGGCCTTCTTTCAGTTTCGGTTCAATCCATCCCCGCACAAGGTTCTTCTGAGCGTCACCTCCAATCTCACCGACGCGAACAAGCCCATCTGGGAGGACGAGCGGCACTGGTGGCGCGAGGTCATGGCGCTCGTCGGGAATCTCGGGCTCTTCACGCCGCTCACGAACACAGAGCGGCTTTGGTTCGGGGTTGGGCAAGGAACCTCGGTCGTGGTGCGAGACGCGGGGAAGAAAGCCCCCACCATGGTGTTCATCGGGTCGGACGAGCGCGGCGCGCTCGTGAGGCTCGTCGAGCTCTTTCGCGACAACATGGACGTGGTCGACGTCGAAGACGACCCGTTCTTCTTCGAGTGATCAGGCCCGCGTGACGACGGCCCCGCCGACCGCGCCTTCGTCGGCGGCGCCGTAGATGACGACCGTGTCGACTTTGCGGTTCGTGCGGTGGCCGAGCTTCATGGTGCGGGCGGCCATGGCGAGGGCGACGAAGGGGGCGGCGGCGCCCGTGTCCCCGAGGAAGGCGGCGGTGAGGGATTGGCGAAACGGCTCGGGCATGAGGGCGACGTTCCGCAGGTAGGCGTTGGAGAGCTCGCGGCCCCAGCGGCCCTCATTGGATTGGCATGAATAGAGGTGTTGGGGGCGCGGCCCGGGGTGGGCGCGGCGGAGGTCGCGGAACACGGCGGTGAGGGCGTGGGCCTTCATGGGGCTCCGCTCCGGGAACGGCTCGTCGTCGCGGGCGCAAGCGAGGGCAACGACGCTCGCGAAGGGCCGGTCTTCGCCATAAGAGGCGCCGTCGCGGAGGGTGACGCGGACGAAGCCGGCCGCTTCCCCGGGGAGGAGGCCGTCGAAGTTTCGCGGGCCGAGGGTCCGGCCGGCGTGGGCGAGCGCGTGGAGCGAGGCGGGATCGCAATGGGAGTCCACCCCTCCCACGAGGGCCATCGAGATCTGCCCCGACGCGACGGCGGCGCGCGCGTCGTTCAAGGCGTGGAAGAAGCCGGCCCGCCCCAATCGATAGGGTGGCGTCCAATCGATGGAGGCCTCGCGGGGAGCGGATTGAGCGATCCCGCGCGCCACGAGGCCCTCTTCGAGTGGGCATCCGTCGCGCTCAGGGAGCACCAGGTAGCCCCGGATCCGTCCGCGCTCGCCGAGCCCCTCCGCACAGTCGGCGGCGCGCGGCGGCCGAGGAAGAGCATGCGATCCTCTCGCGAGGCGGCGGGGGGGAGGGTGGGGAGGAGGCTCGCCCGCACCGGCTGATCGTCATGGACCACCTCGGTCTCGGCGAAGCCGGTGATGGACCCGAAGATCGCGGCTTGGGTCGTCTCCACGGTGAGGCCGAGCGGGGTCGCGAGCGCCAGCTTGGAGAGGACGACGCTCGTCATCGGGGCGCGTCCTCCCATTTCTCGAGGGGGCGAACGATGCTGTATTGGTGCTCGAACATGGATGTGGAGAGGGGAAACAGCGCGCGCCACGTGACGGTGAACGTGCCCTCGTCCGGCTCGATCAAGAGCTGGTCTATGGTCATTCGCTTCCGCTTCGGTCCGTCGCGGAAATAGCTCTTCAGCACGATCCGATCCGCGGGTACGCGAAATCGAATCGGGCCCTCCGGGGAGACCCCGCTCACGCCGACCCATTCGCCCCCTTCGAGGTGAGGGGTGACCTGCTGATCGGCGGGGGCGGATTGAAAGAAGCGCCGGTCGAAATCGGGTGGCCAATTCGGGGCGAGCTCTTCGATCCAGCGCTGGTCGTACGTCCCGGCGAAGCCGAGGCGCGGCTGCCAATGGCGAGCCACGGGGCCGAAGCCCATCGGACGCGGGCGCGATAGGTGGGTCGCCACCAGGTCGGCGGGATCTTCGAGGTTCGGAGCGGGGGCCCCGATCGCTCGAATGACGGAGCCGAAGAAGCCGCGCCCTACCGGGTTCCGAGGCTCGAACGCGCGCGGGGTGGCGTCTCCCTCCTCGGCTCCACCGAACGCGCGCTCCCAGACGAGCGGCATCTTCACGAACGCCTGGGGCGCCCCGGGAGCGGCGACCCCGATGCCCATTCCATATTCGCGCTCGCCGATGACGGCGACCGTCTTCTGGAATCGCTGGTGCACGGTGAGGGTCACGTCCACCCGCGTCGTCGCGGTGGCCCGCGGCGCCCACGCGTGCCCCTCCAATACGACGTCGGTCGCGAGGCGTCCCGGCGCAGACTGACCTTCATAGCGGAGGCTCGAGCGGTCCGGCTCGCCTCGGTATTCGTCCGCCAATCGAACGGGTGGCTGCTCGTCGGTCGGCGGGCACGGCTCTTCCGAGCGGGCGCCGGGACGCGGGAGGGAGAAGCGACCGGAGACGACGACCATCAGCAGATCGACGCCTTCCTTCGACATCGAGGGCACGATCGCCGCCGCGTAGGAGGTCAGGTTCTCGAGGTTCTGTCTCACGGGCAGAGCTCCGCGAGCTGGCGATACGCGGGGGCGCGGACCTCGTAGAGCGGCTCCGATCGTCGCGAGAGGGCGAGCTCGAGGGCCGCCGCCGCCCGCGCCATTTGATTGCCTTGGACGAGGACCTGCCTGAGCCAATTAGGCTCGACGGGGCGGCCCAAGAGGTAGCGAGACCCGGGCTCGAGCGCGGGGATCCGCTCTCGGATCCATGCCGCGAGCTTCTCCGGATCGGGCCAGGGCAGGTCTTCGTCCGGGTCCATCTCGACGTCCTCGTCGTCCGGATCGTCATTGGGGCCGGAGACGAAGCCCTTCGGCCTCCGACCGCGGAGCCCGTTCGCGACGTCGGCGTTGAACATCGTCGCTAGGGACCAAGCGGCGGGCCGGCGCAGCTCTTCGTCCGAAAGGAGCGACAACAGCCATCCCGCGAAGCTCGGGTCGCCGAGCGCGCCGGCGCCGACGATGGCGGCGCGCGGGGGCTTCGGCGAGAGGCCGATCAGGCTCTGGAGGAAGGCGCGCGGCGCGCGCGCGCCCCGGCTCGAGGGAGCGGACGAGCAGATCGCAGGCCCGATCGCCGAAGCGCTCGCTGGTGCGGGCGATCTCTTCGAGGGCCTCTCGCGCGGCCTCGACGTGGAGCAGCGTGCCCGCCCAAGCGGACCCATAGCGGACCGCCTCGTCGTCGTCGGCGAGGCCGCGATCGATCTCCGCCCGGTGCGAGTCGATTTTGAGCTCCCCCATCGCGCGATAGGCGCGCGCCCGGGTGGTCGGGTCCGAAGACTCCATCGCCCTCGCGAGGAACGGCTCTGCCCCCGAGCGCCGCGCAATGGCGTAGCCGGCCACCCCGAGGCGCAGGAGGGCCGCCGGCGCCTCGGGGCCGAGCAGGCCGCGAAGGACCGTGTCGAGCGGGTCGGGAGGCGCGAACCCCAGCGCGGCGGCGACCCCGCCCGACGCCTCCGGCTCCTCCGCTGCCGCGTCGAGCACGGCCGCGAACCGCGTCCAATCGGCGCGCTCGATCGCGAGCAGCGCGGCCACGAAGCTCGCCCCCGGCTCGCCCTCCTCGAGCGAAGCAGAGACGGCGTCCACGCCGATCGCGCCGGCGAGGCGCAGCCCTTCGAGGTTGCTCTCCAGCCTGTCGTCGAGCTCGCTCAGCTCGAAGAGATCATACGCGGGGCTCGAGGCGGCGGCGTCCCGCAGCGTCCAATTGAAGCAGGCCTCGTTGCAGTGCAGCTCGACGACGTGTGTGAGGACCCCCGCTTTCGTCACGGCGGAGAGCTAATGCGAGGGCTGTGCCTTTGTAAAGCACTCGATTCGCCGTCACGGAGGGCCGCCGCCACACCGCTCGAGGGCGGGGATGTGCCTCTGGGCGGAGAGCGAGCGAAGGTGCTCATACACGCAGCGGACATCCTCGGGTGGGCTCGTGGCGAGGAGCTTGTCGTAGAGGGCGACGTTGGCCTTCTCTGCGTCGAGCGCGACCTTGCAGGCCTCCGCAGGCGACGCGACGTCGGCGACGCTCGTCGGAGGCTTGGAGGGAGCGCCGACCTTGTGGGCCGACAACAGCTGGACGAGCAGGTCGGCGTGCCGGTCCTCGGCGCGCTTCAAGCGGGTGAACGGCTGGCCGACTTTGGCGGCAAAGACTTCGTATGTCGCCTCTGCCTTCCATTCGTCGACGAGGGCCTCACGAACGCCGCGCTCCACCTCACCGGCGAGCGGGGTCGTATCGAAACGGCAATTCAAATGGGGGTGTCCGTCCACGGCGCCCATGCCTGGACCGGGGCCCATCCCGGGGCCCATCCCGCGACCCGGGCCCATCCCGCGGCCGGGCCCCATCCCGCGGCCGGGCCCCATCCCTCGGCCGGGTCCCATCCCCATTTCCTCCGCACCATCGGCGCTGGGAGACTGGCTTGTCGAAGTTGGTAGAGGCGCCTCTGCGGGCTGCGGCCGCTCCTCGCTGCGGCACGCGGCCAGCGCGACAGTCGCAAACCACGCGCCTCGGCGCGCCCAGATTGAATAGCTCATGGTGAGCGATTGGAGCCATCGACCATCCAAAAGGGTTCGCACGCGGCTTTTGCACATCATGATTTATGATGGTCAGACGAGCGTCGCGTGATTAAACGCGGGGCATGAACAACGAGACCTACCGCTGGACCAATCCCCTGCTCGGAGCAGCCATTGGTTTCGCAGTCGTGCTCGGGGGGTGCGGCGACGAGAAGCGCAATGGCGCAAACGGATCGACCACGGCGAGCGCGGCCGGCCCCAAGAAGGTCGACCGCGGTATGCTCGGCGTGTTTGCTCCGATGCCTACCAGCGCCGAGAACCCGAAGAACCCTTCGACCCCCGAGAAGGTCGCGCTGGGGCGAAAGCTCTACTTCGAAACTCGACTATCCAAGAACCACGACCTGTCGTGCAACTCCTGCCACGGGCTCGCGACGTTCGGGGTCGACAACAAGCCATTCTCGGAGGGCCACAAGAAACAGCTCGGCGGCCGCAACGCGCCGACCGTCTATGGCGCCGCCCTCCACTTCCGACAGTTCTGGGACGGGCGCGCGGAGGACGTCGAGGAGCAAGCGACCGGTCCCATCATGAATCCGGTCGAGATGGCGATGCCGAACGAGGCGGCCGTCGTCGCCGTCTTGAAGAGCATCCCCGAGTACGAGGCGGCGTTCAAAGCGGTGTTCCCTGGAGACGCGGAGGCCGTCACCCTCGCCAATGTCGGAAAGGCCATTGGCGCGTTCGAGCGGACGCTGCTCGTGAGCAGTCGATTCGACAAGTACCTGGCTGGCGACGAGGGCGCGCTGTCGGAGGCGGAGCGAGCGGGGCTCGCGACCTTCCTCGACGTGGGCTGCCAGACTTGCCATATGGGGCCCGCGGTGGGGGGCTCGACCTATCAGAAGCTCGGCCTCGTGAAGGCGTGGGGCGAGTCCAAGGATCAGGGCCGCTACGACCTGACCAAGAGCGAGGCCGACAAGATGATGTTCAAGGTGCCCAGCCTGCGGAACATCGCGAAGACGGGCCCTTACTTCCACGACGGGTCGATCGCGGATCTCTCGGTCGCGGTTCAGAAGATGGCGCTCCACCAGCGGGGGCGGGAGCTGACGGCGCAGGAGACCGCCTCGATCGTGGCGTTCTTGCAGTCGCTGACGGCCGAGCCGCCGCCGGAGATGGTGAAGCCGCCGGAGCTGCCGAAGACCACGGAGAGCACGCCGAAGCCAGACGCGACCTGATCCGAGCCCCTCCCCGCGACGGAGCTCCGTCGCGGGAGGGGTTGACCGCGCTAACAGGCTGCTGAAAAAGAGCAGCACCTCCCTCATCGAGCACAACGACGGTTCCTCTTTCTCCACCCTGCTAAGAATCGTGAACCACGCTCGACAGGGGGGCGGGCGTGGGTAGGTTGGCCCGGACCATGCGGTCCTGGATCCAGATCGCCGTGTTTTTAGCCGTCGTCCTGCTCGTCCTCGGAGGGGTCCACTATTACCTGTACGCGCGGCTCGCGCGGGCGCCGGGGATCGAGGCCTGGCAGCGGGCGGGGCTCATCCTCTTCGCGTCGAGCTTCGTGGCGCTGCCGCTCGGCATGTTCGCGTCGCGATTCGCCCCGCGGGCGGTCGGCAACGTCGTGGCGACGGTGACGTTCACGTGGATGGGGTTCTTGATCCTCGCCTTCTTCCTGACGCTCGCTTCGGAGGTGGTGAGGGGCGCGGTGGCGCTGCTCGATGTGACGAGGGTGCTGCCGGAGGATCCCGAGCGGCGAACGTTCATCGCGCGGGTCCTCTCGGGCGGGGTCGGGATCGCGGCGGCCGGCCTGGGGGGCATCGGCTACGCCTCGGTGAAGGCCCCCGTGCAGGTGAAGCCGGTGGAGGTCTCGCTGCGAAGGCTGCCCGCTTCGCTCGATGGCTTCCGCATCGTGCAGCTCACCGACGTCCACGTCGGGCCGACGATCGACGGCACGTTCCTTCGCGACGTCGTCGATCGGGTGAACGCCCTCGAGCCCGACCTCGTCGCCATCACCGGCGATCTCGTGGACGGCAGCGTGGACGAGCTCCGCGAGCACGTGGCGCCCCTCGCCGATCTGAAGGCGAAGCACGGGGTGTTCTTCGTGACCGGCAACCACGAGTACTACTCCGGCCCGGACGCGTGGATCGCCGAGCTCGAGCGGCTCGGGGTGCGCGTGCTCCGCAACGAGCGGGTGGAGATCGGGCGCGGCGGCGAGAGCTTCGATCTCGCCGGGATCGACGACTATCGGGCGAAGGACTTCGGCCGCGGTCACGGCGCGGACTTGGGCAAGGCGGTCGCGGGGCGCGACGAAGAGCGCGAGCTCGTGCTGCTCGCCCATCAGCCGAAGCACGCGTTCGAGGCGGAGAAGGCGGGGGTGGGCCTCCAGCTCTCGGGGCACACCCACGGAGGGCAGATCTTCCCCTGGGGCTTCATGGTGCGCCTGGACCAGAAATTCGTGCGGGGATTGGATCGGCTCGGCGATCTGCAGGTCTACACGAGCTGCGGCACTGGCTATTGGGGGCCGCCGATGCGCGTCGGGGCCCCCGCCGAGATCACCGAGGTCACGCTGAGAGCCACGAAGCGTTTGGCCGCCTGATAGGCTCGCGCGATGAGACGCGCGCAAGGACCGATCGCGGGCATCGCGCTGCTCGCGATCGCGATCACGGGCTGCACCGAGGAGACGATCTGCGAGGTCGGCTGCGAGGCGCAGACGACGATCCGCATGGATCCCGCCAGCGACGACTTCTTCTCCTCGCCGTTCCCGAGCGACGCGCGGCGCGGCCCCGACGGGCGGCCCGACATCGCGGGCTTTCCGAACCCGTCCGCGATCGTCCTCGTGGACCGCGTGCTCGACGTGATCCGCGCGGACGCGAAGGGGTTCGGCGTCTCGAGCGGCGTGTTCTTCGAGGCGACGGCCGCCCTCGACGCGACGAGCCTCCCCAGCCTCGAGGACAGCGTGAAGGACGGGGCGTCCGTGTTCCTCGTCGGGATCGATCCGAGCGCCCCCGACTACCTGGAGCGCTACCCGGTCGAGGTCACGGTGCGCGAGGACGCGAGCCTCTATGGCTCCGCCCACCTCGTCTCGATCCTGCCCCTCCAAGGGGTGCCGCTGCGGCCGGGCGCGCGGTACGCCGCCGTCGTGACGAGCGCGGTGCGCGACGCCGCGGGGGCTCCGCTCGTTTCGTCTTCGACGATGAAGCAGATCGCCGCCGGGACGAAGCCGGACGCCCTCGGTGACGACGTGTTCGCGAGCTACACGAGCGCCCTCGATGCGCTCGCGGAGGCCGGCGTCGACGCGACCTCGGTGGTGGGGATGACCGTCTACACGACCGATGATCCGACGGCGACGATGCAGACCGCGATCGAGGCGGCGCTGCGATCGCACGTGCCTTCTCCCCACGACGACTTCGTGAAGACGGAGGATTTTCCGACCTACTGCGTCTACGAGGGCACCATCGACATGCCGGTGTTCCAGGCCGGCGAGCCTCCCTACCTCGACGAGGGGGGCGGGTGGGTGCTCGACGACGCGGGCGAGCCCGTGCTCGATCACGCCGAGACGGCGAGGTTCGTCCTCTCGATCCCGAAGCAGCCGATGCCGAGCGGGGGCTACCCGATCGTCGTGCTCTCGCGGACGGGGGCAGGCGGAGACCGCCCCCTCGTGGATCGAGGCGCCCACGCGGTCGCCCACGGGGAGCCGATCGAGCCCGGGACCGGCCCCGCGCTCGAGTACGCGCGCGCTGGTTTCGCGGGCGCGAGCGTCGACGGGCCCCACGGCGGGCTGCGCAACATCACCCACGCCGACGAGCAGTTCTTGGTCTTCAACTTCCAGAACCCGCTCGCGCTGCGGGACAACGTCCGACAGTCCGCGCTCGAGCTCGCGCTCATGCCCTCGATCCTCGTCTCCATGCAGCTCGACGTCTCCGACTGCGCGGGGGCGGATACGGGGGGAGGACCGGCGACGTTCGACGACGGGACGATGGCGATCATGGGCCACTCGATGGGGGCGGCGATCGCGCCCCTCGCCCTCGTCTACGAGCCTCGCTATCGCGCCGCTCTCCTGAGCGGCGCGGGGGGCAGCTTCCTCGAGAACATGGTCTACAAAGAGCAGCCGCTCGCGGTGAAGCCGCTCGCGGAGCTGATCCTCGGGATGACGAGCGCGCACGAGACGCTCGCCACCGACGACCCGATCCTTTCCATGCTGCAGTGGGCGGGCGAGCCCGCCGACAACCCGCTCTACGCGCGCTACGCGATCCGCGAGCCGATCACAGGCGAGCCGCGGCACGTCCTCATGATGCAAGGGATCGTCGATCACTACATCATGCCGCCCATCGCCAACGCGACGAGCCTCGCGTTCGGCCTCGACCTCGCGGGTGAGGAGCTCGACGCGAAGGCGCCCGAGCTGAGCGGGCTCCATCCCCTCGGGGAGCTCTTGCCGCTCGCGGGGCGGGGGGTGGTCTCGCTCCCTGTCTCCGGCAACGCGGCGTCCGAGGACGGACGGCCGGCGACCGCGATCGTCACCCAAAACGCGGAGGACGGCATCGAGGACGGGCACGAGGTGGTGTTTCAAACCGAGCCACCAAAGCATGCATACGCCTGTTTTCTCGCCGGTCTGAAGTCCGGCGCGGCGGCGGGGGCCCCCCCTCCGACCGTCCCCTCTGCGGGGCGTGTCGGTGACGCGTGCGAATAGGTATGCTCGGGCGCGAGATGGAAGGGAGCGCCCGGTCGCAGACCCAGACGCATCCGATCCAAGTCGTCGTCGACCATCTCCGTGTTCCCGCGGCGCTGATCGATGAGGGCGGGCGCGTCCGCGCGCACAACCGCGCTTGGGGCGACTTGTGCTCGAGCGGCGGCCTCTTGGCGGGCGCGTCCTTCGGGATCGACGCCGACTTCATCGGCCACTGCACGGCCCGCCGTCGAGAAGAGCCGCGCCTGCTCGCTTCGGTGCGCGACGCGATGCACGCGGTGTTGGATGGACGCGCGGAGGAGCTCTCCGTGGTCTACGCGAGCATCCCGGGAGAGATCGGGAGAGACGGCTCCGTCCTCCAGGCCGACGCCTTCGTCCTTCGGTTCACGCGCGTCGCGGGGGAGCTCGGCGCGGGCCTGCTCGTCACCCATCGTCCCAAGCTGCCCGATTTGAACGCGGACGGTCACGAGACCTCGACCCAGCGGACGATCGATCTGGAGCTCGCGAACGAGCGGCTTCGCGAAGAGCAGCGGCGGCAGCGCGGCATCCTCGACAGCATCCGCGACATCGCCTGGCTCAAGGACGAGCGCGGGCGCTTCCTCGCCGTGAATCGCAAGTTCGCGGAGGCGGCGGGGGTCGACCCGGAGTCGCTCGTCGGCACCACGGATTTCGACATCTGGAGCGAGGAGCTCGCGGCTCGCTATCGGGCCGACGACCAGCGGGTCATGGCGACCCGCACCATCCAGCGCTTCGAGGAGCCGTTCGTCGACCGCGCCGGTCGGCGATCGATCATCGAGACGGTCAAGGTCCCCATCCTCAACGACGACGGGGTCGTCATCGGTACGGCGGGGCTGGCGCGCGACATCTCGGAGCGGCGCGCTTCGGAGGAGGTCCTGCGCCGATCGCACGCCGACCTCGAGGCCCTCGTCGCCCAGCGCACCGAAGAGCTCCGGAGCGACATCGAAGCCCGCAAGCGCGCCGAAGAGGAGCGCACCCGCCTCGAGCAAGAGCTCCTCCAGTCGCAGAAGCTCGAGGGCGTGGGCCGCCTCGCGGGAGGGATCGCCCACGACTTCAACAACCTGCTCACGATCATCCTCGCGTACGGCCACCAGACGCTGACCAAGGTCGAGCTGCCCACCCAAGGGCGCGCCTACGTGACGGAGATGGTGACGGCGGCGCAGCGCGCGTCCGAGCTCACGCGGCAGCTCCTCGCGTTCGCCCGCAAGCAGCCGATCGAGCCGCGCGTGATCGACCTCAACGAGCTGGTCCTCTCCACCGACGGCCTCCTGCGACCGCTCCTCGGATCGGACATCGAGGTCGTGACCCTGCCGTGCTCCGAGACGTGCCCGGTGAAGGTCGACCCGGGCCAGTTCGAGCGGATCCTCCTCAACCTCGCCGCCAACGCGCGCGACGCGATGCCGGGCGGAGGCAAGCTCGTGATCGCGACCTCGACCCTCGATCTCTCCGAGTCCTCCGGCTTCTTGCCCGCGGACCTGCCGCCGGGCGCGTACGTGCGGCTCGCGGTGAGCGACACCGGCACCGGGATCCCGCGCGAGATCCTCGGCGACATCTTCGATCCGTTCTTCACCACGAAGGCGGTCGGCAACGGGACGGGGCTCGGCCTCGCCACCTGCTACGGCATCGTCAAGCAGGCGGGCGGTCACATCACGGTGGAGAGCGACCCGGGGGAGGGCACGAGCTTCGAGATTTACTTGCCGCGGACGGAGATGGAGCGGCCGCGGCCGCGACCGACGACGCAACCTCCGCGCAGCGCCGGCCACGAGACGATCCTCCTCATCGAGGACGAGCCGCTCCTTCGGTCGATCACCTCGGAGGTGCTGAACGAGGAGGGCTACCGGGTCCTCACCGCCGAGAGCGGGCCCGAAGCGATCCGCCTCTCCGAGGCGCACGAGGGCCCCATCCACCTCGTGCTGACGGACGTGGTGATGCCGCACATGAACGGCAAGGTCGCGGCCGCGAAGATCTTGGAGGCGCGGCCCGACGCGCGCGTGATCTTCATGTCCGGTTACACCGGCGCCATGGGCGGTCAGCCGGAGAAGCTCGACGAGGGGACGTCGTTCCTCGGCAAGCCTTTCACGCGCGAGGCGCTCCTGGACCGCGTGCGGCAGATCTTGGATCCGCCCGCGCTCCTTCTCTGACGAGACGTGGTGGCGCGTGCTGTCAAACGCGCTCGCAAACGATATAGTCCCAAGTCCATGGCCACCCGCGCTGAGCGATTCAAGGCGACCGTCGAGCGTTCTGGGCCGAAGAAGCCCGCCACCCCCACGCGCAAGCCCAAGAAGTCGGCGGCGTCGAGCGCGAGCGAGCCGGCACCGAAGGAGCCGGCCGCGAAGAAGAAGGCGACCGCGAAGAAGGCACCCGCGAAGAAGGCGACCGCGAAGAAGGCCGAGCCGGCCGCGCGGCGCGTCGAGGGATCGGAGCACACCGCCGAGCGCAACGTGAGCAAGCACGCGGGGCGCAAGGCCCCCACCGCGCTCGAGGACTCCGAGACCGGCAAGCCCTCGCGTCGCTCGACCCGCGCGAGCAAGAACCGCGGGCTCCCTTCGGACAACCTCCAGCGCCGGGCGAAGAACAAGGCGGCGACGCCCGAGGCGCGGGCGGCCAAGGCGCGCGCCAAGACGAAGAAGACGCGGTAACGCTCGCTTGAAGCGCGAAGACGTCCTTCAAGGCCGCTTCGTCCTCGAGGCGGAGATGGGCGGCGATGGAATCTTCGCCACCTTCCGAGGTCGCGACGGGCTTCGAGACGAGCCTGTCCTCGTTCGCGCGACGCGCGAGCCGCTGAAGCTCGACGCCGTTCGCGCGGCGCGCTTCGCGCGAGAGACGGAGCCGCTCGAGCGCCTCCGTCACGAGGCGATCGTGGGCCACGTCGCGCACGGCTCGGACGCGGACGGCGCGCTCTACGTCGTCACGGAGTGGCTCGAGGACGAGCCTACGCTCGCAGACGTGCTCGCGAAGCGCGCCTCGCTCGAGCCGCGCGAAGCGGTCACCCTCGCGAGCCGTGTCGCGAGCGCGCTGGAGGCGATTCAGGGGGCGGGGGTCGTTCACCGCAACGTGAAGCCGAGCTCGATCCGGCTCTCGGGCGGCTCGCTCGAAGCGGCGAAGCTCGATCGGTTCTTCATCGCGATGCTCGACGGAGACACCCCCGCCGCCCTCGAGGTGGAGGGCGCGATCGCGTCCTCGTACATGGCGCCGGAGGCGGCGAAGGGCCTTCGAGTCGACGCGCGGAGCGACGTGTTCTCCCTCGGCTGCCTTCTCTTCCGATGCCTCACCGGCCGCGCCGCGTACACCGCCGAGACGGCGCTCGCGGTCATGACGAAGGTGATCCTCGATCCGGCGCCCAAGATCGCCGCCGCGGAGAGAGAGACCTCTCCCGCGCTGGCCGCGCTCGTGGACGCGATGGTGGCGAAGGATCCGAAGAGCCGTCCGAGCGCGCGCGCCGTCCTCGACGCCCTCGGCAAGATGGATGGCTTCGCGCCCGTGCTCCCGGCGACGGTGGCCTCCGTCGCGCCAAAGCCGGCCGCGGTGGCGCCATCCAGCTCCGCTCCCGAGCCCGCTCCCGCTCCCGCTCCCCCGCCGTCTCCCGCACCCGCGGCCTCTCCCGCCCCTCCGCCCGTCGAGAGCGAGGCTCCGATCGCGGCCGTTCGGCCCGGCGCGATCGGGGAGCGAGAGCGGCAGCTCTTGAGCGTGGTGCTCGTCGAGGGATCGAAGACGGTGCGCGCGGCGGAGCGAGCCGCGATCGACGCCGCCGCGCGCGCCAACGGAGGCGTGCTCGAGACGGTCGAGGGCGCCTACGGCGCGGTGACCTTCGTGAGCCAAG